>NZ_JBAJGT010000019.1:0-79055 GCF_036706555.1 Pseudomonas sp. JDS28PS106
TCCCGAACTCAGCAGTGAAACGATGCATCGCCGATGGTAGTGTGGGGTTTCCCCATGTGAGAGTAGGTCATCGTCAAGATTCATTCCGAAACCCCTGATTGCATAAGCAGTCAGGGGTTTTGTCTTTTCCGGCATCTGTAGGCCGCTTCTACTCGATATGGCCGAGCCCACGACCGGGCCTACAAAGGCTGTGTTCCTTCAGCACAAACTGCGAGGCACATTCCGTATGGTAATCGCACACGCTTGCCCTTAAGGTTCGGCCTTAGCGATTCGTCCACCGCATCCAGGAAGCACGCATGTCTGACACAAACTCTCTCAGCGCCGGTTTCATGGTCGTTCACGGCAATCGACTGGATGAACTGCGCAGTCTGGTGGTGTCGTGGATGCGTCGCTACCCGCTTGCCCCACTGGAGAACGAGATCGCTCTGGTGCAAAGCAACGGTATCGCCCAGTGGCTCAAGATGGCTCTGGCCGAAGATCCCCAGGATGACGATCAAGGCGGCTGCGGGATCGCGGCAGCCATTGATGTGCAGTTGCCCGGCAGCTTCATGTGGCAGTTGTACCGACTAGTGCTTGGGCGCGATGAGATTCCTCCCACCTCGATGCTCGACAAGGCACCCTTGACCTGGCGCCTGATGCGTCTGCTGCCCGAGCTTATCGATCGGCCACATTTCGAGCCCCTGCAACGATTTCTTACGACCGACAGCGATATGCGCAAGCGTTATCAGCTGTCCGAACGTCTCGCAGACTTGTTCGACCAGTACCAGGTCTATCGCGCCGACTGGCTGGAAGACTGGGCCGCCGGACGGCATCAGCTGCGCAACGTGAGGGGCGAAGCCAGGCCGCTGACGGCTGCCAATTGCTGGCAGGCCGAGCTCTGGGGCGCGCTACTCGAAGATGTCGGTGAAAAGGGCATGGCGCAGAGCCGGGCGGGCGTGCATCAACGCTTCATGGAGCAAATCCATACTCTGACCGAAGCCCCAGCGGGCCTGCCGGCTCGGGTCATCGTCTTCGGTATCTCGTCGTTGCCGGCCCAGGTGCTTGAGGCTCTGGCAGGACTGGCTCGCTTCAGCCAGGTTCTACTCTGCGTTCACAACCCTTGTCGTCACCATTGGGCGGATATCGTCGCCGACAAGGATCTGCTGCGCCATCAGTACAAGCGACAGGCGCGCAAGGCCGGCATGCCGATCGTGCTCGATCCCGAAGCGCTGCACCAGCATGCCCATCCCTTGCTGGCAGCGTGGGGCAAGCAGGGTCGTGATTACATAAACCTGCTCGACAGCCATGATGACCCCGGCAGCTATCGCTCGGCTTTCAGGGACGGTCGGATCGACCTGTTCAGCGAAGGCGAACCCCGTACTCTGCTCAATCAGTTGCAGGACGATATCCTCGAACTGCGACCGCTGGATGAAACCCGTGAGCTCTGGCCGGCCGTCGATCCGCGCACGGATCGATCGATACGCTTCCATGTAGCCCATAGCGCGCAGCGCGAGGTCGAGGTGCTGCACGATCAGTTGCTGGCCCGTTTCAGCAACGACCCCCAACTGCGTCCACGTGATGTCATCGTCATGGTGCCAGAGATCGACAGCTACGCCCCTCATATCCGGGCCGTCTTCGGGCAGATGGAGCGCGATGATCGCCGCTTCATTCCCTTTACCCTGGCGGACCAGGGCCAGCGGGGTCGGGAGCCCTTGCTCATCGCGGTCGAACACCTGCTCAAATTGCCCGACAGTCGCTTCCCGGTAAGCGAGATTCTCGACCTGCTTGATGTTCCGGCACTGCGCGCACGCTTCCGGATTCAGGAGCGCGATCTAGCCACGTTGCATCGCTGGATCGAAGGAGCAGGCATACGCTGGGGACTCAACGCACGGCAGCGGGAAGGCCTCGGGCTGCCCGACAGCCTGGAGCAAAACAGCTGGCATTTCGGTCTTCGGCGTATGTTACTGGGCTACGCGGTCGGAGCGGGAAGCGCTTACGACGCAATCGAACCCTATGACGAAATCGGTGGGCTGGACGCCGCCCTGATCGGACCGCTCGTGGCTCTGGTCGACGCTCTGGAGGCGGCGCATACCGAACTGTCCAGCGCCGCGACGCCTTCTGTGTGGGGTGAGCGTCTGCAAACGTTGTTGCAAGTCTTCTTCCAGGCAGACAGCGAACATGACGACTATCTACTGGGCCAGCTCGAAACCCTGCGCGAAACCTGGCTGGAGACGTGCGAGGCTGTTGGTTTGTCGGACGAGTTGCCGCTGACCGTGGTACGTGAAGCCTGGCTCGCGGGGCTCGATCAGGGACGGTTATCGCAACGCTTCCTGGCAGGCTCGGTCAATTTCTGCACACTGATGCCCATGCGTGCGATTCCCTTCAAGGTCGTATGTCTCCTGGGCATGAACGACGGCGACTATCCTCGTGCACAATCACCGCTGGACTTCGACCTGATGGGCAGCGACTACCGTCCAGGCGATCGCTCGCGGCGTGAGGATGACCGCTACCTGCTGCTCGAAGCGCTGCTTTCGGCGCAAGACCAGCTGTACGTCAGCTGGATCGGACGCAGCATTCGCGACAACACTGAGCGCCCCGCTTCGGTGCTGATAGGCCAGTTGCGCGACCATCTCGCGGCAGGCTGGACCCTCGCCGACGAAAGCGAAGCCAGTGGCAGGCAGGAAGCGGGTGAGCGACTGCTGAAGGCGCTTACGGTCGAACACCCTTTGCAACCTTTCAGCGCCAGCTATTTCCATGCTGGAAACAGCCTGTTCAGCTTCGCCAGCGAATGGCGTCTGCTTCACGAAAACACCACGAGAGTGTCCCGCGATTCTCCTTTGCCGCCTCATGAGCAGGACGAGCCTTTGAGCGTTGCGCAATTGCAGGATTTTCTGAGGAACCCGGTCAAGCATTTCTTCAGTCAGCGTCTTAAAGTCCACTTTGAGGTAGCCCAAGCGCCATTGGTGGACGAAGAACCGTTCGTACTCGATGCGCTGCAACGTTATGGCTTGAGCGAGAGTCTGCTCGCCGCTGCGCTGAACGGGGCCGATGACATCGATGCAGCATTGCAGGATCACGGGGTCAGACTCCAAGGCAGCGGACTGCTCCCCATGGCGGGATTCGGCTTGAGCTTGCAGGAAGAATTGATCGAGCCGCTGCCGGACGTACTCGGGCGCTACAAAGACCTGATTACCCTCTGGCCCGAGTCGCTAAGCAGTGCTCTGCCCATGACCTACGCCCATGGTGGTGTGACGGTCGATGGCTGGCTGGGCAATCTCCGCCGCAACGACCAGGGTCAACTGCTGGTCATCAGCGTGATTCCCAACGGCATCGGTTCGAAAAAGACGCGCAAGTGGCATCGGCTGATCCGGCCCTGGGTCATGCATCTGGTGGCTTGTGCCTGCGGGTTGCCGCTCAGCACGGCCCTGGTGGCCAGCGATGAAACCCTGATGCTGCACGCGCTGGACAAAGAGGCCGCCGGCGCAACCTTGAACGATCTGCTGACGGCCTGGCAACACGGTATGCGCCAACCGCTCCCGGTCGCCGTGAAAACCGCGTTCGCCTGGCTAGGCCAGCCGGCTGACAAGGCTGAGGCCGCGGCACGCAAGGCCTATGAAGGTGACGGTTTGACCAGCGACGGCGAACGGCGGGAAAGCCCTGCCTTGTATCGCCAGTTTCCTGACTTTGATGCCCTGATGGACAGCGAAGAATTCGCCGGTTGGTGTGAAACCCTTTACAAGCCGCTGTACGACGCGTCGTGGCAGTCGATATCCGCTGGAGAGACCCGCGCATGAGTCAGCAATCAATTCCCTTGGCGCTGCGCTTCCCGCTGCGGGGCAGCCAGCTGATCGAAGCCAGCGCCGGCACGGGCAAGACCTTCACTATCTCCGCGCTCTACCTGCGGCTGGTCCTCGGGCACGGGGACGAGCATGCGGGGTTCGGGCGCGAGTTGTTGCCTCCGCAGATTCTGGTAGTCACCTTTACCGATGCCGCTACCAAGGAACTGCGCGACCGGATCCGCACGCGTCTGGCGGAAGCCGCGCAGTTCTTCCGTGAAGAGATCGAAGCACCAGACGATCTGATCGACAGACTGCGCGACGAATTCGCGCCTGAGCTGTGGCCGAGCTGCGCCAACCGTCTGGACATCGCGGCGCAGTGGATGGATGAAGCCGCTGTATCGACTATTCACAGCTGGTGTCAGCGCATGCTGCGCGAGCATGCCTTCGACAGCGGCAGTCTGTTCACCCAGACCCTCGAAACCGACCACAGTGAATTGCTCGGCGAAGTGTTGCGCGATTACTGGCGGCGCTTCTGTTATCCCATGAGCGGCGACACCCTGAAATGGGTTCGTGACAACTGGGGTGGCCCGGCTGCGCTGTTGCCCAGGGTACGAGGTCTGTTCGGCCGTGAGCGTACCAGCGCGAGCGAGGATCCCGCCGAACTGATTGCCGCATCGCTGCTGGAACGCCGCAAGGCGCTTCAATCGCTCAAGGCGCCCTGGAGCAACTGGACCGAGGAACTGCTCGCAATTTTCCAGGACGGCGTGGCCCGTAAAGCCGTCGACGGCCGAAAAATCCAGGAGAGGTATTTCCGGCCGTGGTTCGAGAAGCTTTCGGCCTGGGCAGCCGATGAAGCCATCGAAGCGCTGGATCTGGGCACAGGCTTCACGCGTCTGACTCCGGACGGCATAGCCGAGGCCTGGAAGAGCAGCGCGCCGTCGCACCCGGCTTTCGAGGCGATGCTGGAGTTGAAAGCTTCGCTGGACGGACTGCCCAGGCCCGACGCCGCCGTACTGCAGCATGCTGCGCAGTGGGTCAGCACGCGTTTCGAGGAAGAAAAACGTCGCCGCGCGGAGATGGGTTTCGACGACATGCTGCTCAGACTGGACACCGCATTGCAGGACGCAGGCGGCGAGCGTCTGGCGACTTTGATCCGCGAGCAGTTTCCAGTGGCGTTGATCGATGAGTTCCAGGATACCGACCCGGTGCAGTACCGGATTTTCGAACGCATCTACCGTCTCGAAGAAAACGACGAGCAGACCGGCCTGTTCCTGATTGGCGACCCCAAACAGGCGATCTACGCCTTTCGCGGCGCTGACATCTATACCTATCTGCGAGCGCGGAGCGCAACGGCCGGGCGCTGGCACACGCTGGACACCAACTACCGCTCCAGCCATGCGATGGTGGAGTCGGTCAACCACGTGTTCGACCGCGCCGAGCAGCGTCCACAGGGGCGAGGCGCGTTTCTTTTCCGGCAGGACGGCGCCAACCCGGTCCCATTCGGTAAGGCCCTTGCCCAGGGACGCAAGGAGCATCTGGCGCTGGACGACCGCCCGCTGGCAGCTTTGACGCTGTGGCACCTGCAGACCGATCAGCCGGTTTCCGGCGCGACTTACCGGCAGCAACTGGCGGCCAGTTGCGCCAGCGAAATCGTTCGCCTGCTCAATGCCGGGCAACAAGGGCGCGCAGGTTTTGCCAGGGCCGATCAGCCGCTGCGCGGTCTGTTGCCAGCCGACATTGCGATTCTGGTGCGCGACGGCAAGGAAGCCCAGGCAGTACGCAATGAACTGACCGCCAGAGGCGTGCGCAGCGTTTATCTGTCCGACAAGGATTCGGTGTTCTCCGCCCAGGAAGCCCAGGATGTGCTGGCCTGGCTCAAGGCCTGCGCAGACCCCGATGCCGAACGCATTCTGCGTGCCGCGCTGGCCTGCATCACCCTTGACCTGCCATTGAGCGAACTGGAACGACTGAATCAGGATGAGCTGGCCTGGGAACAACGCGTCATGCAGTTCCGTGAGTACCGCGGCATATGGCGAACCCAGGGTGTGCTACCGATGCTGCGTCGTTTGCTGCACGATTTCGCTCTGCCTCAGACGTTGATCGAGCGTCCGGATGGCGAGCGGGTATTGACCAACCTGCTGCACCTGTCGGAACTCCTGCAACAGGCCGCCGCGGAACTCGACGGTGAGCAGGCTTTGATCCGCCATCTCGCCGAGCATCTCGCGCTGTCCGGGCAAACCGGGGAAGAACAGGTCCTACGCCTGGAAAGCGACGAGCAGCTGGTCAAGGTCGTGACCATCCATAAATCCAAAGGGCTGCAATATCCTTTGGTATTCCTGCCATTCATCTGCTCGGCCAAGCCGGTCGACGGGAGTCGTCTGCCGCTGGTCTATCACGACGCGGACGGTCGGGCGCACATCAGCCTGCAGCCCAACGAAGAGTTGATTCAGCGGTCCGACGATGAGCGTCTGGCCGAGGACCTGCGTCTGCTCTACGTCGCGCTGACCCGCTCGGAACACGCCTGCTGGCTGGGCATCGCCGACCTCAAGCGTGGCAACGCCAACGCATCGGTCCTGCATCGATCGGCCTTGGGTTATCTACTGGGCGGCGGCGATGTGCTGGCTGAATCGGTGGAGCTGAAAGTCTGGCTCGACGCATTGGCCCAAAACTGCGAGGGCATAGCGATGGAGCAGCTTCCCGAGCCCGAGCCGTTCACGTTCAGTCCACCGCGCAATGAAGCGCCGTTGCTCAAGCCGCTGGAACCCAAACGCCGTGCTGCGGAAAACTGGTGGATCGCTTCCTACAGCGCCCTGCGAATCGGTGACACCATTATTGCAGGCGCTGATCAGTCGCCGGACAGTCCGCAGGCCCAGAAACTTTTCGATGACGAGCGGCTGGACCCGGATGCGCCGCGCGACGTGCTGGCGGCGGGCAGCGACATCCATCGTTTTCCACGGGGGCCGAATCCCGGCACCTTCCTTCACGGTCTGCTCGAATGGGCCGGCAATGAAGGTTTTCCGCGCGCGGCCAGCCAGCCTGAGCTGCTCAAGGATGCGGTGGCGCGACGCTGCAATCGTCGTGGCTGGGAAGGATGGATCGACACGCTGTCGGACTGGCTGCGCGAGCTTCTGAATATGCCGCTACGCCTCGGCGATCAGGCACCGGTTGCACTGGGTGCGCTGGATCGGCCCAACCAGTATCGGGTCGAGATGGAATTCTGGTTTGCCAGCCATCAGGTCGACGTCGCGCGACTGGATGCGCTCCTTCGCCATTACACACATCACAACGCACCCCGTGCGGGGACCGAAACCGTCTCGCTGAACGGTATGTTCAAGGGCTTCATCGACCTGACCTTCGAGCACCAGGGGCGCTATTACGTGGCGGACTACAAGTCCAACTGGCTGGGTAGCGACGACGGTGCCTACACCGAGGCGGCCATGGAAGCCGCGATTCTCGATAACCGTTATGACCTGCAATACGTCCTGTATCTGCTGGCGCTGCATCGCCAATTGAAGGCCCGACTGGCCGACTACGACTATGACCGACACATGGGCGGTGCCGTTTACCTGTTCCTGCGGGGCAGCCGGGCGCCCAGCCAGGGAGCCTGGTTCACGCGTCCGCCCCGTGAACTGATCGAAGCGCTGGATCTGATGTTCCAGGGCAAGCCGGCGATCGCCCACTCCCATGAGGACTTCGCATGAGCCGCTCGTTCTTCGAACTCAAGCCCAGCGCCCTTGGCGAGGACTCCCTGGCGCAGTTGCAGCCGCTCACGCGCAGCGCGGATCTTCTGTTGCTGCTCGACCGCTGGGTAGAGCGCGGCTGGCTGCGCGCGCTGGACCGCGCCTTCGTGGCTTTTCTCGACGACCTCAGCCCGAACTCCGACCCGCTGGTGCTGATTGCCGCCGCGCTGACCAGCCATCAGCTAGGGCATGGTCATGTCTGTCTCGACCTTTACGAAACCCTGAAAGAGCCCGACTTCGCCCTGTCTCTGCCGCCTGAAGGCGATGTGCAGAACACGCCGATGCTCTTGCCATCACAAGTGCTTGCTCCGGTGCAGGGCGCGCACTGGTGCGACGCGCTGGCGGCGAGCGTTCTGGTGGCGAATGGCTCGGACAACAGCGCCGAAGCGATGCGCAAACCGCTGGTCCTCGCTGACCGGCGCCTGTATCTGCGTCGTTACTGGACCTACGAACGACGCATCGCCGCCGCGCTGCGCCAACGGCTGGCAGCCGGGGAGCCGACACCGGCCGACTTGCCGCAGCGTCTGGAAGCGCTGTTCGGCAAAGTCGGTTCTGCTCCGGGCGCGCAGGTCGACTGGCAGAAGCTGGCCTGTGCCATTGCCACTCGACGGGCATTCAGCATCATTACCGGCGGGCCCGGCACCGGCAAGACCACCACGGTAGTGCGCTTGCTGGCGCTGTTGCAGGCGCCGGCCGTGGCCAGCAGACACCCTTTGCGCATCCGGCTGGCGGCACCGACCGGCAAGGCCGCGGCGCGCCTGACCGAATCCATCAGTCAGCAAGTGCAGAGCCTGGATGTCAGCCCAGAAGTACGGCAGAAGATTCCCAGCGAAGTGACCACTGTGCACCGTCTGCTCGGCAGCCGCCCCGGCACCCGGCATTTTCGGCACCATGCCGGCGACCCGCTGCCGCTGGACGTGCTGGTCGTGGACGAAGCCTCGATGATCGACCTGGAGATGATGGCCAATCTGCTGGACGCGCTGCCGCCTCATGCACGCATGGTGCTGCTCGGTGACAAGGATCAGTTAGCGTCCGTGGAGGCCGGCGCGGTGCTGGGCGACCTGTGTCGGGACGCCGAAAACGGCTATTACAGTCCTCAGACCCAGGCATGGCTGCAAGAAGTGAGCGGCGAGGATCTGAGCCAGAGTCCTTTGTTGCCCGGCGACGCGCAAACCCATCCGCTGGCTCAGCAAGTCGTGATGCTGCGCCACTCGCGACGCTTCGGACAGGGCAGTGGCATCGGCCAGCTAGCGCGGCTGGTCAATCAGCAGCGCGATCAGGAAGCCCGTGCGCTACTCGCTGCGAAGACCTACCAGGATCTGTACGCGCTTGCCTTGAAAGGCGAGCAGGACCGCAAGTTCGAGCGACTGATTCTTGAAGGTCACGGCGGGGTGGACGGGCCGCAGGGCTATCGACGATATCTCGCGGTGCTTGCCGACGAGCGTCCCCAGGCGGGGGCTGGTCTGGAGGACGAATGCTGGACGGTCTGGGCCCGCGCGGTCTTGAACGCTTTCGACAGTTTTCAGTTGTTGTGTGCCGTGCGCAAGGGACCCTGGGGCGTGGAAGGGCTGAACCAGCGTATCACCCACGCGCTGTACAACGCGGGCCTGATCGAGAGCGAGCATCAGTGGTACGAAGGCCGTCCAGTGCTGATGACCCATAACGACTACGGCCTGGGGCTGATGAATGGAGACATCGGCATTACCCTGCGCCTGCCCGAGCGCGACGGGGCCGGCAGGCAAGTGTTGCGCGTCGCTTTTCCGCGCAACGATGGCAGTGGCGGAGTGCGCTTCGTGCTGCCGAGCCGGCTGACCGACGTGGAGACGGTCTACGCCATGACGGTCCACAAATCCCAGGGTTCGGAGTTCGCCCATACCGCGCTGATCCTGCCCGAAGCACTCAATCCGGTGCTGACCAAGGAGCTGATCTACACCGGCATCACCCGCGCCAAGCACTGGTTCAGCCTCATCGAACCGCGCCAGGGGGTGTTCGAAGAAGCCTTGCGGCGCAAGGTCAAGCGCCTGAGCGGGCTCATGCTCGAACTGTAATCGGCGCGGCGTCATGGGCGCGCATCGACAGGCGGTCGTCGCAGGCCTATCTATACTCCTGCCAGGTGACCAGAACCTGTGCCGCTCGGGCAGGCTGGTCTCGACCCTCGAGAGCCCTGTCCTAGACAGCCCTTTCCTAGAGAGCCCCGTCATGAACGCTTCGGAAAACAATAATAAAATGATCACTCGTGTGAAGCTGCTGATTGGAGGCGAAGCCGTCGAATCACAAAGCAGTGAATGGCAGGATGTCGTCAACCCCGCGACCCAACAAGTGCTGGCTCGGGTTCCTTTCGCCACCGCAACCGAAGTCGATGCCGCGGTGGCGGCGGCGCAGCTGGCGTTCGCCGATTGGCGACAGACTCCGATTGGCACCCGGATGCGCGTCATGCTCAGGTTTCAGGCGCTGGTACGCGAGCATTCCAGGCGTATTGCCGCGGTATTGAGCGCCGAGCAGGGCAAGACGCTTGCCGATGCCGAAGGCGATATCTTCCGCGGGCTCGAGGTCGTCGAGCACGCTTGCTCCATCGGCACGCTGCAAATGGGCGAATTCGCCGAGAACGTCGCCAGTGGAGTCGACACTTACACGCTCAGGCAGCCCCTTGGTGTATGCGCAGGCATCACACCGTTCAACTTCCCGGCGATGATTCCGTTATGGATGTTTCCCATGGCGATCGCCTGCGGCAACACCTTCGTGCTCAAGCCTTCCGAGCAGGATCCGTTATCCACCATGCTGCTGGTGGAGCTGGCGGTGGAAGCCGGGGTTCCGGCGGGCGTACTGAACGTCGTGCATGGCGGGAAAGCGGTGGTCGACGCGCTGTGCACCCACAAGGATATAAAGGCCATCTCCTTCGTGGGTTCGACCGCCGTCGGCACTCATGTCTACAACCTGGCGGGACAGCACGGCAAACGAGTGCAAGCCATGATGGGCGCGAAGAACCATGTCGTGGTACTGCCCGACGCTCATCGGGAGCAGACCCTCAATGCCCTGGTCGGTGCCGGTTTTGGTGCGGCGGGACAGCGCTGCATGGCGACCTCGGTCGTGGTTCTGGTCGGCGCGGCCGGGCAATGGCTGCCGGACCTCAAGGCGCTGGCGCAAAAGCTCAAGGTCAATGCCGGAAACGAACCTGGCACCGATATCGGGCCGGTGATTTCGCGCAAGGCCAGACAGCGCATCATCGAGCTGATCGATAGCGGGGTACGGGAAGGCGCGACGCTGGAGCTCGATGGTCGAAACATCAGCGTGCCGGGTTACGAGCAGGGAAATTTCATTGGGCCTACGCTGTTTTCCGGAGTGACGGGCGATATGCGGATCTACACCGAGGAAATCTTCGGCCCGGTCCTGCTGGTGATGGAAGTCGATACCCTGGATCAAGCCATTGCCCTGGTCAACGCCAACCCTTTCGGGAACGGCACCGGCCTGTTCACCCAGTGCGGGGCTGCCGCGCGCAAATTCCAGAGTGAAATCGACGTGGGGCAGGTGGGTATCAATATTCCGATTCCCGTGCCTGTGCCGTTTTTCAGTTTCACTGGATCGCGCGGTTCCAAGCTGGGCGACCTGGGTCCGTACGGCAAACAGGTCGTGCAGTTCTACACGCAGACCAAGACCGTCACCAGTCGCTGGTTCGACGATGACAGCGTCAGCCATGGCGTGAACACCACCATCAATCTGCGCTGATCCCGGCAGCCGAACGGAGCGACATCCTTATGAAAATCGCATTCATCGGTCTGGGCAACATGGGCGCGCCCATGGCCCGCAACCTCATCAAGGCCGGTCATCAATTGCAATTATTTGACCTGAACAAGGAGACACTCGCCGAGCTGTCCCGCCTGGGCGGCGTGGTAAGCGAGTCGCCTCGGCAGGCCGCTCAGGGCTGCGAGCTGGTCATCACCATGCTGCCGGCCGCACCCCACGTTCGCAGTGTCTATCTGGGTGAAAACGGCGTACTGGCAGGAATGAGGGCCGGCGCCGCAGCCGTGGATTGCAGCACCATCGACCCGCAGACCATTCGTGAGTTGTCGGTACTGGCGGCGGACAAGGGCGTTCTGCTCGGCGATGCGCCAGTGTCGGGAGGAACCGGCGGCGCTCAGGCGGGCACCCTGACTTTCATGGTCGGCGCCGCGCCGGAGCTGTTCGAACTGCTCAAACCGGTGCTGACACAGATGGGCCGCAATGTCGTGCACTGCGGCGAGGTGGGCACCGGGCAGATCGCCAAGATCTGCAACAATATGCTGCTGGCGATTTCCATGATCGGGATTTCCGAGGCCATGGCGCTGGGCAATGCCCTGGGCATCGACAGCGAAGTGCTCGCGGGTGTCATCAATACCTCCACCGGGCGCTGCTGGAGTTCGGAGGTCTACAACCCCTGGCCCGGGATCGTCGAGACGGCACCGGCCTCGCGCGGTTACACAGGCGGCTTTGGCGCCGAGCTGATGCTCAAGGACCTGGGGCTGGCGACGGATGCGGCGCGTTCGGCCCGGCAGCCGGTAATCATGGGCGCATTGGCACATCAGCTGTATCAGGCGATGAGCTTGCGCGGCGAAGGTGGCAGGGATTTTTCGGCCATCATCGAGAGCTATCGCCGCAAGGAATAGATCTCGACGGCAAACCTGTCACATCTTGTCCAACCTTCGTGAATGTAGATGCATACGATTCGCTTTTACCTCGAATCGTAAGGAAGCTACATGCACACTGCTCTTCGTCTGCGGCCAGTCGCCGTCCTGGTTAAAATTGCGTTGGCGTGCGCAGCCTCGGGCCAGGCGCAGGCTGCGGAGAACGTGATCGAGACGGCCAACGTCCTGTCCATCGAGGACGTGGTGGTCACCGCCGCAGGCTATGAGCAGAATCTGGAAGACGCACCGGCTTCCATCACCGTGATCACCGGCGATGAACTGCGCAAGAAATCCTTCCGTGATCTGACGGACGCAGTACGCGACGTCGAAGGCGTGACCGTCAACGGCGGTGCCAACGAGACGGATATTTCGATTCGAGGCATGCCCGCCGATTACACCTTGATCCTGGTCGACGGCAAACGGCAGAGCGCTCGCGAATCGCGGGTCAATGGCAATAGCGGCTACGAGCAAAGCTTCATTCCGCCCGCTGAAGCCATCGAACGGATCGAAGTGGTTCGCGGCCCGATGTCATCGCTGTACGGCTCGGACGCCATCGGCGGGGTGATCAATATCATCACCCGCAAGGTCACGCCGGAGTGGGGTGGTTCCTTCACTTACGATTACTCGGCACGCCAGCACAGTGATCAGGGCAACGCGCGGCAGTCGCAGTTCTACCTCAGCGGACCGATCAAGGAAGATTTGCTGGGCTTGCAGGTCTGGGGTCGGTATCTGGATCGCCAGGCTGACGATGACGTCGAACTGACCAATGGCTACAGCAAGGCAGATCACCGGGACCTGACGGCTCGCCTGGCCATTACCCCGACGCCGGACCACGACATTCTTCTGGAAGCAGGCGCGCAGCGATTGAAAAATGGCGACGGGCTCAGCGACAACTGGGCAACCCGGGAACAGGAAAACAATCGCGATCACTGGTCGATCTCCCATCAGGGCCGTTGGGGCTGGGCGACGTCCGATGTGTCCCTGGCCTATGAGAAATCCAGCCGCGAAGGCAAGGCCAGCGCCGATCAGACCGATATTCTCGGGCGCAAGCCAACGGTGGAGAACACGGTGTTCGATGCCAAGCTGGTGATGCCCACCGAGCGCAATATCACCACCGCCGGCCTGCAATGGAACGACACCACGGTGACTGACTGGAACCAGGGCCTGGGAGATCGCAAGGATTACGAATTTTCTGTCGTGCAGAAAGCGTTGTTCGCCGAGAACGAGTGGTCGATGACCGACACTTTCTCGCTGACCATCGGCCTGCGTATGGACCATCACGAAGAATACGGCGTGCACTTCAGCCCGCGGGTGTATGGCGTCTGGCGCGCCACCGACGACTGGACGTTCAAGGGCGGCGTGGCGCGAGGCTTCAAGGCGCCGGAATTGCGTGCAGTGGTCGCGGACTATTCCTACCTGCGGCGTAATCGTTATGTGATGTTCGGTAACCCGGATCTGAAACCGGAAACCAGCACCAACTACGAGTTCTCCGCGCTATGGTCCAATCGCAACGACCTGTCGGCTGGTGCGACCGTGTTCTACAACGACTTCCAGGACAAGTTGTCGACAGTCACGACCAGCGAGGTATGGAACGGCTACGTCATCATGGAGCGCGTTAACGTCGACAAGGCGGTGATCAAGGGCGTGGAGCTGAACGGTCGTTGGGAGATCACGCCGGACATTGCGCTCAAGGGTAACTACACCTACACCGATTCCGAACAGAAAAGCGGCGCCAACGCCGGAGCGCCGTTGGCGCTGACGCCCAAGCAAAAGGCCAACGTGCGCGCCGAATGGCAGCTCAACGACAAGACACAGCTGTGGGCGGCGACCAATTATTACGGCAAGGAGTACGGCACGACCTTGAGCGGCGAGCCCGCGCCGGGCTACACCACCGCGGACATTGGCGGCTCCTATGAGCTGACACGCAACATTTCGCTGAACGCTGCGCTGTACAACGTGACCGACAAGCGCCTGGACGACGAAACCTACGGCACCGTGAATTATGGCCGTACGCTGTGGGCGAGCACTACGTTGCGGTTCTGAGCCGAGACCGCGTTGGCCCCGTCGCGAGCTTCGCTCCCTCCCACAAGAGTTCGCGGCACCCCATTCCAGTGGGAGGGAGCGAAGCTCGCGACGAAGGTTATGCGGAGTCTGACCGAACGGCTTCCTAAAGGGGCTGCGCCGGCAGCCGGATCATTGCACACAACCCTGCCGGCGGACGGTTTTCCAGGATCAGTTCGCCGCCATGGGCCTGAACGCAGGAACGTGCGATGGCCAGGCCCAGGCCCAGGCCGCCGCCCTGGGTCCGGTTCGCGCCGTTATGGCTCAGTTGCACGAACGGCTCGAACACCTGAGCCAGCCAGGCCGGCTCGATGCCGGGACCGTGATCGAGTACTTCGAGATGGATCTCTCCTTCCTCCGACCACAAGCGGACGCTGGCGTCGCCGGCATGGCACAGCGCGTTATCGATCAGATTGGTCAGCGCCCGTTTCAACGCCAGCGGCCGGCACCGACAACGGATATCCATGCCGCGCTGCCAGCCTATGGGCTTGCCCATGCTGGCGTAGCGCCTGGCGAGGTCGTCGAGCATTGTCGTCAGGGATATCTCGACGGTCGCTTCCTGCACCGCATCACCCCGCACGAAATTCAATGTTTCGCGCACCATGGCCTGCAATTCGTCGAGGCTTTCCAGCATGTCGTCGCGCTGGGGCCCGTCTTCCAGCAACTCCATTTGCAGGCGCAACTCGGTGATGGGCGTGTTCAGATCGTGGCTTATAGCAGCCAGCATCCGGGTACGCCCTTCCACATGCCGGGCGATCCGCTCCTGCATCACGTTGAACGCGTGGGTCAGATCGCGGGACTCCTGCGGACCGGAGAGTGGCAGTGGCGGTATCCATTCGCCCCGGCTGACGCGCTCGGTCGCATGCGCCAGCGTCTTGACCGGCTCGACGATGCGGCGCATGAAAAAGATCACGATCAACAAGATTGGTATCGTCGTGACCGGCAGGGTGTAGGCCAGCATCCGGCCCCACTCATAACCTCCGGCCGGGTGCTGGATGGCGTTGAGATATTCGCCATTGTGCAGGTCGATGCTGGTGCGCAGCTTCAACGGCGCCCATCCCGCCGCGACGAACACATGCTCGCGGGCCGGGCCGCCGCTGATGCGTTCCAGTTGCATGCCGACCACCGTATCGGCCGGCAGTTTCACGCGCTTGCGCAGGTCCGCCACCAGGCGCAGTTCTTCAGGCCGCATCTCCGTGTCATCGGCCACGGGGCTGCCGGCGACCCAGAAATGCGAATCGGGCGTTTGCATCGCCGCAAGCAGGCTCGACGCGTCTTGCGCGGAAAGTCCCTGCGCGGCATGCCAGGCGGTGATCAGCCGCTCCACCGCCAGGGTTCGCGACAGCGGGTGGATCAGCGCGCCGGTGCGTTGCAGATACAGCATGGCGATCGCGTTGGAAGCGAGCAGCGCCAGCAGCAACAGCATGCCCAGTTGCCCGGTCATGCGCCGGGGCCAGAGCAGTCCGAAGCCTTTCACTGCGGGTGTGAAACCACATCGGCGGCCAGCAGGTAGCCGTCGCCCCAGATGGTTCTCAACAGCTCGGGTTCGACCGGATTATCGTCCAGCTTGCGGCGCAGACGGCTGATCTGCCGGTCGATGGCGCGGTCGAAGACTTCGCTTCCCGGCCGCGCCGTCAGGTCGATCAGACGCTGGCGGCCGAGTACGGTCCTGGGATGTTCAAGCAGTACGTTCAACAACCTGCTTTCGGCCGTGCTCAATCGCACGCAAGAGCCGTCGCGACGCACCAGCGTCGCCGTGGCATTGCAGAAACTCAGCCCCGCGAATTCATGGCGCCCGCTGGATGCCGGGAGTGGCGCCAACGCGGCGCTCGAAGAAGCGCGATCGGCGCTACGACGGCGCAACACGCTGTTGATCCGCGCCACCAGTTCGCGAGGCTCGAATGGCTTGGTCACATAATCATCGGCGCCAAGATCAAGACCCCGTACCCGATCGGCGCAGGTGTCGCGAGCGGTCAGCAGAATCACCGGCAACCTGTCCTTGCGATGCAGACGGCTGCACAGCTCGAAGCCATCACCGTCAGGCAAGGTCACGTCGAGCACCACGGCATCGAACGTCTGCTGCTTGAGCAGTTGCCACATGCCCGCCGCGTCCTCGGCAGTGCGCACGTCGAACAGATGGCGACGCAGGTAGACGGCCAGCGGATCGCGGATCTTGCGGTGATCGTCGACCACCAGAATACGCGGCGCTGTCGGGGGTTGAGGTACAGCGGAGATCATTGAAAGTCCTGCAAAGCCAGCGAAGCCATCCCCCGCGACCGGCTGCGTGGATGATTCTCATTGATGGGCGCGATGGTATCCCATTTGCCTTGCGGGCGTCGCCATCAGACCCTTCTGTCAGATAGTGCATTCGATAAACCGCTCATGACCCGCTACTTTGAAAAGGTCTGTTACATCCCATCATCAAAAAAAGAAGAGATTCGCCATGAAGTTCGAGCCCTTTGCCAGATCGCTGATCGCGGCAGCTGTCATCCTGTTCCATTTCCCAGTCCAGGCTGCTTCGCAGGCGCCGGTCGCCGCTGAAAACGGCATGGTCGTGACGGCCCAGCATCTGGCCACCCGCGTCGGCGTCGACGTGCTCAAGGATGGCGGCAACGCCGTGGATGCGGCGGTCGCGGTGGGCTACGCGCTGGCAGTCGTCTATCCGGCGGCGGGCAACCTGGGTGGTGGTGGATTCATGACCGTTCAGCTTGCAGACGGTCGCAAGACCTTCCTCGACTTCCGCGAGAAAGCACCGCTGGCGGCCACTGCGGACATGTACCTGGACAAGCAGGGCAACGTCATTCCGGAGGCCAGCTCCCGCGGGCATCTGGCCGTCGGCGTGCCGGGCACCGTTTCGGGCATGGAGCTGGCGCGCAGCAAGTACGGCACGTTCAAGCGCGAGGATCTGATCGCCCCGGCGATCAAGCTGGCCGAAGACGGCTTCGTGCTCGAACAGGGGGATGTCGATCTGCTGTCCACCGCAACGGACGTCTTCAAAGCCGATATGGCCGACTCAGGCTCGATTTTCCTGCACCAGGGCGAGGCGATGCAGGTCGGGCAACGGCTGGTGCAGAAAGATCTCGGCAAGACCCTGCGCGAAATTTCCGGCAAAGGCAGCGACGGTTTCTACAAAGGCTGGGTCGCCAAGGCGCTGGTGGATTCGAGCCAGGCCGGCAAGGGCATCATCACCCAGGCCGATCTGGACAAGTACAAGACCCGCGAACTGGCGCCCATCGAGTGCGACTACCGGGGTTATCACGTGGTGTCGGCGCCGCCGCCCAGCTCAGGCGGCGTGGTGATCTGCCAGATCCTGAACATCCTCGAAGGCTACCCGATGAAGGACCTCGGCTTCCGCTCGGCGCAGGCCATGCATTATCAGATTGAAGCGATGCGCCACGCTTACGTGGACCGCAACAGCTATCTGGGCGACCCGGATTTCGTCAAAAACCCCATCGACCATCTGCTCAACCGCGAGTACGCGGCCAAGCTGCGCGCAGCCATCGATCCGCAGAAGGCGGGGATCTCAAACGAAATCAAGCCGGGCGTCGCGCCCCATGAAGGCAACAACACCACGCATTACTCCATCGTGGACAAATGGGGCAACGCGGTATCGGTCACCTATACCCTCAACGACTGGTTCGGCGCGGGCGTCATGGCCAGCAAGACTGGCGTGATTCTCAATGACGAAATGGACGATTTCACCGTCAAGGTCGGCGTGCCCAACATGTACGGGCTGGTGCAGGGCGAGGCCAATGCCATCGCGCCGGGCAAGACGCCGCTGTCGTCCATGAGCCCGACCATCGTCACCAAGGACGGCAAGACCGTCATGGTGGTCGGCACGCCGGGCGGCAGTCGCATCATCACCGCGACCCTACTGACCATGCTCAACGTGATCGACTACGGCATGAATATTCAGGAGGCTGTCGACGCCCCGCGCTTCCATCAGCAATGGCAGCCGGAGGAAACCAACCTGGATACGTTCGCGGTCAGCCCGGACACTCTGAAGATTCTCGAAAGCTGGGGTCACAAGTTCGCGGCTCCACAACCGCTCAATCACGTCGCGGCGATTCTGGTGGGTGCGCCAGCACTGGGCGGCGAGCCAGTAGGCAAGAACCGGTTCTACGGGGCCAACGACCCTCGGCGCAATACCGGGCTGTCGTTGGGATATTGATCCCGGCTCAGCCGCGCACCCAGCGCTGACGGCTCCAGCCGCTCAGCGCATCCACCGCGAAGACCAGCACCAGCATCGCCAGAATCACGGTGCTGGCCTGGGCTTCCTGGAACAGGCTGAGGTTGACGTACAGCATCTGCCCCAGCCCGCCGGCGCCCACCAGCCCGAGAATGCTCGCCATACGGATGTTGTTTTCCCAGCGGTAGAGACTGTACGCCAGCAACTGCGGCCAGAGATTGGGCAATGTCCCGTAGCAGAACGCCTGCCAGGCGCTGCCGCCCTGCAAGCGGATCGCTGCGGCAGGCTGCTGCGGCGTGTTTTCCAGCGCTTCAGCGAACAGCCGGCCCAGTACGCCCGTGGTGTGCAGCGCCAGCGCCAGGCTGCCCGCGTTCGGTCCCAGCCCCGCGGCCAATACCATCAAGACCGCCCACACCAGTTCAGGTATCGCCCGCAACGCATTGAGCAGCAGACGGCTGAAACCACGCAGCGGCCAGCCAAGGCGACCGGCGGCGGGCAGTGCCAGCAACAGGCCGAAGATCGCCGCCAGCAGTGTGCCGAGCGCCGACATCGCCAGGGTCTCCAGCGCGCCGTGCACAATTGCCGCCAAATGCGCGGTGCTCAGGTCCGGGCTCATGAAACGCGCGGCGTAACCACTCATCTGCGTCAGGCTGTCGCCGCCGCCGATGCCGAGCATATCCAGGCCCAGATACGCAAAAGAGCCGACGACAGCGGCGGCAATCGCCAGCAGCAACATCAGGTTGACCGCGCGTCTCATGTAAACCTCGAGCGCAGCAGGCGGCTGAGCTGATCGGCTACCAGCACCAGCAACAGGAACGTCAGCAACATGCTCGCGACTTCGGCGCCGGCGAACATGCGCATCGACAGGTCGATCTGCTGCCCGAGCCCGCCCGCGCCGACGAAGCCCATCACCACCGAGGCGCGTACCGCGCATTCCCAGCGATACACGGTGTACGACGTCAGCTCGCCGGCGGCGCTGGGCAGGATGCCGTAGGCCAGGGCGGCGATGCGGCCGCTGCCGGCGCGCAACAGGGCTTGAGCCGGGCGCTGGTCCACCGACTCGAAGATTTCCGCGTAGACCTTGCCCAGCATCCCCGCGTAGGTGATTGCGATGGCAAGTACTCCAGCGGTAGGACCGAGCCCCACGGCGCGTACGAACAGCAACGCCCAGACGATTTCCGGCACGCTGCGCAGAAATATCAGCACGCCACGCGCCGGCCAGCGAATGCACTGGCCCGGCCAGGCCGGTCGCCCGTTACGGGAAGCCGCCGACAATGACAGCGCACGGCTGGCAAGCAGACTCGCCGGCACCGCCAGCACCAGGGCCAGCGCCATGCCGGCCGTGGCGATTGCCAGGGTTTGCAGGGTGGCGTCCAGCAGCAATTCGAGAAACTCCGCCGAACGCGCGGGCGGCCAGAAGCCAGCGACGAAAGCGCCCATGGTTCGGGTGTTTTCCGGGTCCAGCAGTACCGACGGATTCAACTCGGCCAAGCGAATGCCCGGCCACAGCAGCGCGATTGCCAGCACACACAGCAACAGACGTGGTCCGGCGGCAGGGTCGCGGCGGTCACGGGCGAGCAATCCCACGTTCAGCATCGCGGCGCCACTAAGGGCGCGGGCGCTGCGGCGCTCGGGCGCGGGGCCAGTTGTTCATTGGCATAGAGGGTGTTGAGATGTTCGCGCTCGACCTCACCCGCCGCCAGATCGAAATGCACGCGTCCGTCGCGCACGCCGATGACGCGGGGGAAGTGCGCCAGCGCCAGTTCCACCGCATGCAGGCTGGCGATCAGCGTGACCTTGTGCTCGACGGCATGGGCACACAGCAGTCCCAGGGTGTGGTCAGCCAGCCGCGGGTCCATCGCCGAAACCGGTTCGTCGGCCAGCATCACCTCGGGCGCCTGATACAAGGCCCGGGCGATGCCCACGCGCTGCAACTGTCCGCCCGACAATTGCTGGCACCGGTCGAAGAGCTTGTCGGCCAGGTCCAGGCGAGCAAGCACGTTTCGGGCGCCCGGGGCATCCAGCGGATGCAACAGATTGAGCAGGCTTTTGCCCAGCCCCCATTGCCCCAGCTTGCCGGCCAGTACCGCCGTGACGACTCGCTGCCGTGGTGGCAGAGGCGGTGCCTGATGGATCAACGCGATCCGGCTGCGCAGACGCTGACGCTGGCGGCTCGACAGCCGCCAGGGGTTCGCGTTGAGCAGTTGCAGCTCGCCGGCGCTGGGCGGCAGCGCGCTCGCCAGCACATTGAGCAGCGTGGTCTTGCCCGCGCCGGACGGCCCGATGATGGCGACCCGCTCACCGCGCGCGACGTGCAAGTCCACGCCGCGCAGCGCCAGCGCTCCATCGGGATGACGAAAGTCGATCCCGGAAAGACGCAGGGTCATTTCAACAGATCGGCGGCGCGCGCGGCCTCTTCGATGCCCTTGTAGTTGGCCGGGCTGGTTTCGATGAAACGGCTGGCCGCCTGCAGATCAAGAATGGCTTTCTGCTCGGGATTGGCCGGGTCCAGATCGAGGAACGCCTGCTTGATCTTCTGCGCCAGCGCCGGGTCCAGCGTGCCACGCACGGTCCAGTTGTAATCGAAGTAGGTGGGCGTGGTGGCGAACACCTTCACCTTGTCAGTGTCGACCTTGCCGCTGGCAACCAGCTTGTCCCAGACGCTGGCGTTGAGCACGCCCGCATCGACCTTGCCGGCCTGAACCCAGGCCGCGGTGGCGTCGTGGGCGCCGGAATAGGCGACCCGGCTGAAGAAGGTTTCGGGCTTGATGTCGTCCTTGAGCATGAAATAACGCGGCATCAGGCTGCCGGATGTGGAGGACACCGAACCGAACGCGAAGGTTTTGCCCTTCAGGTCGGCCAAGGACTTCACGCTCGGGTCGGAGGTGATGAACTTGCTGGTGAACTGCGCATCCTGTTCACGCTGTACCAGTGGCAGGGCGTTGCCGGTCTTGAGATTGACCTGCACGAAGGTGAAGCCGCCGAGCCAGGCCATGTCCAGCCGGTCGGTGGCCAGGGCCTCGACCACTGCGGGATAGTCGGCGACCGGTACGAACTGCACCTTCATGCCCAGGCGCTGCTCCAGATAAGCGCCCAGCGGCTTGAACTTGCGCAGCAGTTCAGTCGGTGCTTCGTCGGGGATCGCCGAGACCCGGAGCACGTCGGCGGCATGACTGGTTAGCGCGGAAAAGGACAGGGCAAGGCCGGCAGCCAGTGCCAGGGTACGTTTGAGCATGAGAGTTCTCCGGTTCAATAGCGGAAAAAACGAAAACGCAGCGGATCAGCCGACGCGCGCGGGAAGTGCGGGGATTATAAGAAGCACGCCGAGAAAGGCCAGCGGGAAAACAGCCGCTTCGGCACGGCGAACGGTATCCGTCTGGCGAACCGTGCCGTCTGTGTCGCGAGCTTCGCTCCCTCCCACGAGAGAGAGGTCGCTGCAATCTCTGTGGGAGGGAGCGAAGCTCGCGACAGCGGTTCTACAAACGCAGGAGGTGTCGCCTCTTACACTCTGCCCCGGTTTGCGCTACCCCGACCACACGCCCTAGACTTCACTCCCTGTTTTCAAGTCTCCGAGAGCGTAGCGATGAGCGAGCCAATCCGCCTGACCCAGTACAGCCATGGTGCCGGCTGTGGCTGCAAGATTTCCCCCAAGGTGCTGGACGTGATTCTCGCCGGCAGCGGTGCGCAGAACCTGGACCCCAGGCTCTGGGTGGGCAACGCCTCGCGCGATGACGCGGCCGTGTACGCTCTGGATGATGAGCGCGGCGTGGTGTCGACCACCGACTTCTTCATGCCGATCGTCGACGACCCCTATGATTTCGGACGCATCGCCGCGACCAACGCCATCAGCGATATCTACGCCATGGGCGGCGACCCGCTGATGGCCATCGCCATCCTCGGCTGGCCGGTCAACGTACTGTCGCCGGAAGTGGCGCGCGAGGTCATTCGCGGCGGTCGGGCAGTGTGCGATGCCGCTGGCATTCCGCTGGCTGGCGGTCACTCCATCGATGCGCCGGAGCCGATCTTCGGCCTGGCGGTGACCGGCGTGGTGCAGAAAAAGCACATGAAACGCAACGACACCGCGCTGGCCGGCTGCACCCTGTACCTGACCAAACCGCTGGGTATCGGCATCCTCACCACCGCCGAAAAGAAGGCCAGGCTGCGCGAGCAGGACATTGGCCTGGCGCGGGACTGGATGTGCACGCTGAACAAGCCGGGCAGCCGCTTCGGCAAGCTGGCCGGGGTGGCCGCGATGACTGACGTCACCGGTTTCGGCCTGCTCGGCCACCTGGTGGAAATGGCCGACGGCGCCGGCCTGACCGCCCGCCTGGACTATGCGGCGGTGCCACGGTTGCCCGGTGTCGATCATTACATCGCCGAAGGCTGCGTGCCCGGCGGCACCTTGCGCAATTTCGACAGCTACGGCGACAAGATCGCCGCCCTGAGCGACGCCCAGCGTGACCTTCTGTGCGACCCGCAGACCAGCGGCGGATTGCTGGTCGCTGTCACGGCCGAAGGCCAGGACGAGTTCCTGTCGGCGGCCGCAGAACTAGGCCTGCAACTGAGCCCGATCGGCACCCTGGTGGAGCGACAGAGTCATGCGGTAGAGGTGGTTTGATGTCAGGCAACACCACCGATTACCGCAGACTGTTTCTCGACGACGTTCCGATGATGGACGCCCGCGCCCCGGTCGAGTTTTCAAAAGGCGCTTTTCCGGGAGTGATCAACCTGCCGCTGATGACCGACATCGAGCGGCAGAAGGTCGGTACCTGCTACAAACTGCATGGCCAGGACGCGGCCATCAGGCTCGGACATCAATTGGTCTGCGGACGCGTGAAAGAAGAACGGGTACAGGAATGGCTGGCGTTCGCCCGTGCCAACCCCGATGGCTATCTGTACTGCTTCCGGGGCGGGCTGCGCTCGCATACGGTCCAGCAATGGATGAAGGAGGCAGGTCTTGAATATCCGCTGGTCACCGGCGGCTACAAGGCGATGCGGACTTTCCTGCTCGACACCTTGCATGCGGCGATCAGCGAGTGCGATTTCGTCGTGCTCGGCGGCATGACCGGCACTGGCAAGACCGAAGTGCTGGCGCAGTTGCCCAACAGCCTCGATCTGGAAGGCATCGCCAATCATCGCGGCTCCAGCTTCGGCAAGCGCGCCACCGGCCAGCCGGCGCAGATCGATTTCGAGAACCGTCTGGCAATCGATATCCTCAAGAAGCGCGCGGCCGGTATCGAACAGTTCGTGCTGGAAGACGAAAGCCGTCTGGTCGGCAGCTGCAACGTGCCGCTGGAGCTGCATCAAGGCATGCAGGATTATCCGCTGGTATGGCTGGAGGACAGTTTTGAGAATCGGGTCGAGCGCATCCTCAAGGATTACGTGACCGACTTGTGCGCCGAGTTCAACGAGGTCAAGGGCGAGGAAAGCGGTTTCAGCCTGTTCAGCGAGCGCTTGCTGCAAAGTCTGAACAACATCCACAAGCGCCTGGGCGGGGAACGTCACCAGCGCCTGCTGGCGATCATGCAAGCGGCGCTGGACGAGCAGCAGCGCAGCGGATCGGTCGAGTTGCACCGGGGCTGGATTGAAGGCCTGCTGGGCGAGTATTACGACCCGATGTATGTCTACCAGCGCGAAAAGAAATCTTCCCGGATCGAGTTTGCCGGAAATCAGGCGGAGGTGGTGGGGTATCTGAGGGGTAGGTAACCGCGTTATCGTTTATCGCCAGCAAGCTGGCTCCTACGGGGCGCTGTAGGAGCCAGCGGGCGGCGATCCGTCTTGCTGGCGATCAGGTCAGACACCGCCCCTCAACGCTTTCACCAGCGCCTGTGCATAACCCGGCAAGGCAGCGAAATCCGCGCTGCACAGCAGCAATCTGCGATTCGCCCATGTCTCGTCCAGGCGCAAGGCGATGAAACGTCTTGGCCCCCGCCAGCGATCCACCGCAGCTTGCGGCACGATGCTCAAACCCGCGCCATGGCTGACCATGCGCAACACGCCATCGAAGCCCTCGGCCCGTACCCGGATGCGCAGACGCTTTCCGGTGTGCAGAGCTTGTTCTTCCAGATAGATACCCAGAGCGCTGGAAACACCCAGCGCCACGAAATCGTGATCGAGAATCTGGCCGAAGCTCGGACAGGTCGAACTCTCCAGCGCATGGCCCTGAGGGACGACCAGACTCAAGGGGTCGGCGCAGAACGCAAGCGTCTGCAAATCACTGGCATCCACCGCATCACTGATAATGCCGAGATCGGCGGTGCCGTGACGCAAGGCATGCAGGATGCGCAGGCTGGGTTGCTCCTGAAGGTCGATGTCGATGTGCGGATGGGCGACCAGAAAATCCGCCAACCGCTCGGGCAAATGCTCGCTCAGGGTCGAGGTGTTGCACAGCAGTCGAATCTGTCCTTTGAAGCCCCGGGCGTAATCGGCCAGATCCTCCTGCATGCGTTCGACCTGCCGCATGATCAGGCGCGCATGCTGCGCCAGCGCTTTGCCCGCCGGGGTGGGCGTGACACCTCGCCGCCAACGCTCTAGCAGCGGGCTGTCCAGAGAGGCTTCCATCGCTCTGATCCGGGCGCTGGCAGAGGCCAGCGACAAATGGCTGCGCGCCGCGCCGGCGGTGATATTGCCGGTCTCAAGCACGTTGAGGAAAAGGCGGAGGTCGATAAAGTCGAAGTGCATGTCAGGTCTGGGTCTGCGGGAAATGGGGTGCCTGAGTCTATGCCTGAGGCTGGCTCAGTATATGCCAGCTTTGCAAACCACCTGCCTGAAGGCAGGATCACGGTATGAATACATTCCTGGATTTCTACCAGACCATCGGCCCGCAGCTGTCCGTGCTGGTGTTTGTCACCTTTTTGCTGGCCGGCGCGGTCAAGGGCGTCATCGGGCTCGGGCTGCCGACGGTTGCGATGGGCCTGTTGGGCTTGGCTATGCTGCCGACACAGGCAGCCGCGCTGCTGATCATTCCGTCCACCGTGACCAACGTCTGGCAATTGGCGGCGGGTGGGCATCTGCGTGGCCTGCTCGTACGCTTGTGGCCGATGCTTGTGATGGTGTTTGTCGGTACGTGCGCAGGCTCGCTGCTGGTCGGCATGAGTGGCGAGCACTGGATGACCCGCGCGTTGGGCGGTGCACTGACGCTATACGCCATCAGCGGCTTGTTTCTGCCAACGTTCAGAGTGCCGGCCAGCGCCGAACGATGGCTTGGTCCGCTATGTGGCCTGGTAACAGGCCTGATCACCTCGGCGACCGGCGTGTTCGTGATTCCCGCCGTGCCTTATCTGCAAGCGCTGGGGATGGCGCGTGACGAGCTGGTGCAGGCGCTGGGCCTGTCGTTCATGGTGTCCACGCTGGCGCTGGCGGCCGGGCTGTTGTGGAACGGCGCGCTGGCAGGCGGCGAATTCAGCGCTTCGCTGCTTGCCTTGGCGCCGGCTTTACTGGGCATGGCGCTGGGCCAGTGGCTGCGACACCGCATCAGTGCCGCAATGTTCAAGCGCGCGTTCTTTATCGGGATGGGGGCGTTGGGGCTGCACTTGCTGACGATGGGCTGATCATGTCGATGCGGCGAATCTCGAAGTCACGGGTAAGGTAGTCCATGCGGTTCTCGAAAAATTTCGCCATGTGCGGCAGCGCCGAGTGCACGTCCAGATGCGCCTGGGATTCCCAGACTTCGTAAAAGATGAAAACGGTGGGATCGGCCTGGTCGCGCAACATGTGGTATTCGATGCAGCCCGGCTCACTGCGGCTGGCTACCACGTAGGAGCTGAACAGGGCTTCGAATTCGGCGGATTTTTCCGGGCGTGTGTAGGCGTGAAGGATGAAACCGTGCAATGCGCTCATGCTGCCTCCTGAAATGTCGGGGCTATCTTAAGTCAACAATGGCCGATTGATTCGTGACGCTTGCGCAAATGCTTTTTGCGCTCAGAGCGCTTTTTCATCGCGCGTGTGATCTTTATTCTGCCGCCCATCAAATTAATGACCCGTCCCGGCTTTGGCAGAGACGAGCATCGAGAGGCTTTGCATGAAAAAGATACTGTTCCTGAACGGCGGCAAGCAGTTCGCCCATTCCGATGGCCGCTACAACGCCACCCTGCATGAGGCAGGCGTAGCCTTCATGGATCGCGCGGGTTTCGACGTGAAGGAAACCTTCATCGATGGCGGCTACGACGTCGCCGAGGAAGTGCAGAAGTTTCTTTGGGCCGACGTCGTTGTCTGGCAGATGCCAGGCTGGTGGATGGGCGCGCCCTGGACCGTCAAGAAATACATCGACGAAGTGTTCACCGAAGGCCATGGCAGCCTGTACGCCAACGACGGCCGGACCCGTTCCGATGCGTCGCAGAAATACGGCAGTGGCGGTTTGCTGCAGGGCAAGCAATACATGATTTCCGCGACCTGGAACGCGCCGCAGCAGGCGTTCGATGATCCGGCCGACTTCTTCGAAGCCAAGGGCGTGGATGCTGTGTACTTCCCGTTCCACAAGGCCAACCAGTTCCTGGGCATGACCGGCCTGCCGACCTTCCTGGCGGTGGACGTCATGAAAGTGCCGAACATCGAGAATGATGTGAAGCGTTATGAGGCGCACTTAGCGCAGGTGTTCGAGGTCTGATTTTGTGTGGATCGCCAGCAAGCTGGCTCCTACGGGGAACCGCATGTAGGAGCCAGCTTGCTGGCGATGCGCTACAGGCAAGGCAAGGTTAATATCCTCTGGGTTCTGAACAGGGGATAACAGTGAAAGCCAGGTCCGACGAGTTGCAGGTGTTCGTTTCGGTCATCGAGAGCGGTTCGATTTCCGCCGCCGCCGAGAAGATGGGGCAGACGCCCTCCGGTATCAGCCGGACTCTGTCGCGTCTCGGAGCCAAGCTCGAAACCACGCTGATCAATCGCACCACGCGGCGGATGGATCTGACGGAAGAAGGCCGGTTCTTTCTGGAACGGGCCCGCGCCATTCTCGAACAGATGGAAAGCCTTGAAGAGCATCTGACCTCGACGCGACAGACCCCGGCCGGCCGCTTGCGCGTCAATGCCGCTTCGCCCTTCATGCTGCATTCGGTGGTGCCGCACATTGCCGAATTCAGGCGGCTCTATCCGGCCATCCAGCTCGAACTGAACAGCGATGACTGGTTCATCGACCTGCTCGAACAAAGCACCGATATCGCCATCCGCCTCGGTCCGTTACCCGACTCGACCCTGCATGCCCGCTTTCTGGGCAGCTGCCGACTCAACATCGTCGCCAGCCCGGCCTACCTGCAAAGGCACGGCATTCCAGAGTCGGTCGAAGATCTCGCTCGTCACACATTGCTGGGGTTCACGCAGGTCGAAATGCTCAACCATTGGCCGCTGCGGCACGCGGAGGGTGATCGTCTGGTCATCCAGCCAGCGTTGTCGGCGTCGAGCGGCGATACCTTGCGGCATCTGGCGTTGGCGGGGGAGGGGATCGCTTGCCTGTCGGACTTCATGACCCACGAAGACATTCACGACGGACAACTCGTGAGTCTGCTCGGCGAGGCGAACAGCGGCTATCGCCAGCCGATCAATGCGGTGTACTACCGCAACTCTCAGCTGGCGCTGCGCATCCAGTGCTTTCTGGATTTCATGCAGGAAAAGCTCAAGGAATACGCGCACTGAACGGCGCGTGATGCCCCCGGGCCTGGCACAGGGGCATCGCGCGCTCGATCAATGGTGCTCGCGGGTGGCGCGGAATTTCACGTCCGGCCAGCGCTCTTCCATCAGGGACAGGTTGACCCGGGTCGGCGCCAGGTAAGTCAGGTGACCGCCGCCATCCTGCGCGAGGTTTTCCACGGCCTTGTTCTCGAATTCCTCGAGTTTCTTCTTGTCCGCGCAGTCGATCCAGCGCGCCGACCAGACGGTGATCGGCTCGTAGGCACATTCGACCTTGTATTCTTCCTTGAGGCGGCTGGCGACCACATCGAACTGCAGCACGCCGACCGCACCCAGGATGATGTCGTTGCTGCGCAGCGGGAAGAACACCTGGGTGGCGCCTTCTTCGGCCAGTTGCTGCAAGCCCTGACGCAACTGCTTGGACTTGAGCGGATCTTTCAGGCGAACGCGACGGAACAGTTCCGGCGCGAAGTGCGGAATGCCGGTAAAGCCCAGGTTCTCACCTTCGGTGAAGGTATCGCCGATCTGAATGGTGCCGTGGTTGTGCAGACCGATGATGTCGCCCGCGTAGGCTTCGTCCAGCTGTTCGCGCTCGGACGAGAAGAAGGTCAGCGCGTCGCCGATCCGCACGTCCTTGCCGGTGCGTACGTGGCGCATCTTCATGCCCTTGTCGTAGCGGCCCGAACAGATGCGCATGAACGCGATGCGGTCGCGGTGCTTGGGGTCCATGTTCGCCTGGATCTTGAACACGAAGCCGCTGAACTTCTCTTCCTGCGGCTCGACGCTGCGCTCGTTGGCGACCCGCGCCAGCGGCATCGGCGCCCAGTCCACCACGGCGTCCAGTACGTGATCGACGCCGAAGTTGCCCAGCGCGGTGCCGAAGAACACCGGCGTCAGCTGACCGTCGATGAACTCCTGCTGGTTGAATTCATGGCACGCGCCCTGAACCAGCTCCAGCTGCTCGACGAAGCGCTCGTACTCGTCGCCCAGGTGGGCGCGGGCTTCGTCGGAATCCAGGTTCTGGATGATTTTGGTCTCGATCCGCTCGTGGCCGTGGCCTGGGGTGTAGACGATGATGTAGTCGCCCGCCAGGTGGTAGACGCCCTTGAAGTCGCGATAGCAGCCGATCGGCCAGGTGATCGGCGCCGCCTTGATCTTCAAGACCGCCTCGATTTCGTCGAGCAGTTCGATCGGGTCGCGAATATCGCGGTCGAGCTTGTTGATGAAGCTGACGATGGGCGTGTCGCGAAGGCGGCAAACGTCCATGAGCGCAATGGTCCGCGGCTCGACGCCCTTACCGCCGTCGAGCACCATGAGTGCCGAGTCGACCGCGGTCAGAGTTCGATAGGTGTCTTCCGAGAAGTCTTCGTGACCCGGGGTGTCGAGCAGGTTGATCATGTGCTCGCGGTAGGGAAACTGCATGACCGAGGTCGTGATGGAAATGCCGCGCTGCTTTTCCATCTCCATCCAGTCGGACGTGGCATGACGATCGGACTTACGGGACTTGACCGTACCTGCAACAGAGATAGCCTTGCCCATCAGCAAGAGCTTTTCCGTGATGGTGGTTTTACCGGCGTCCGGGTGAGAAATGATGGCGAAGGTGCGGCGTTTCGCGACTTCGGCGGCCTGTTGGGTCATGAGAAATCGCCCGAAAGAGAGTCAAAAAAGGGCGCAGATTATAGCTCAACTCGTGCCAGGAACCGAACCGTTCAGTCAATCAGGGGTGGCCAAATGCTGTCTCGCATGGGAACCTTTCCGGCTGTGGAGACGTCCATTCCCTTGCACTCGCCGCCGCGTGGCTGAGATCAAGGGCTGAAAAATCAGCAAGTTAGCTTGACGAAGCTGCGCTCATGGCGCGTGTTTCGCCGACGTTCTGGCGACCCACCCGCTGCTCTTCGCGAACGCACTGGCCGGCCCCACACTCCGGGCGCCGGATCGACATGTTCGCCGACTGAAATAAGGAGTCCGCCCGTGGCTAATCGCTATGGCAAGGGGCTGATCGGAGGTGCGATTACCATCGTACTCCTGGCCCTGCTGGTCCACTGGATCGGCATCGATACGTTCGAACGTTACAAAGATGATCTGTTGTTCTACCTGCAAGCCCATTTGTTCCTGGTAGCGGTTTCAATGTTGGCGGCCGTGGTCGTCGGGGTTCCGGCGGGCATTGTCCTCAGCCGACCTGGCATGGTCGGCCGCGCTGAACGCTTCATGCAGATCTTCAACATAGGCAACACCATCCCTCCTCTCGCTGTGCTGGCCATCGCTCTCGGTATCCTCGGGATCGGCAGCGGCCCCGCCATCTTCGCCCTGTTTCTCGCTTCGTTGCTGCCCATCGTGCGCAACACCTATGAAGGTCTGAAAAACGTTCCGGGCTCGCTCAAGGAAGCCGCCACCGGCATCGGCATGACGCCACGCCAGGTCCTGTTGCGTGTCGAGCTGCCCAACGCCGTGCCGATCATCATCGGCGGCGTGCGGGTCGCGCTGGCGATCAACGTCGGCACCGCGCCACTGGCATTCCTGATCGGCGCCAACAGCCTTGGCAGCCTGATCTTTCCCGGCATCGGCCTCAACAACCAGCCGCAGTTGATGCTCGGCGCCGCGTGCACCGCCTTGCTGGCACTGGTGCTCGACGGGCTGGTCACTCTGTTCAGCCGGATCTGGCTGGAACGCGGCCTGCGTCGCTGAACCCGAGCCGCCGAAGGAAAGGATTTTTCATGAAAAAGATATGCATGCTTCTCGGGCTTGCCCTGCTGCTGCCGTTGTTCGCCCAGGCGGCCGACAAACCGCTGTTGCGCATCGGCGCCCGGGTGTTCACCGAACAGACCCTGCTGGCCGAAATCACCGCCCAGTATCTGCGTACCAAAAACTACGACGTACAGATCACCGGCGGACTGGGCAGCAGCCTGGCGCGCAGCGCTCACGAAACCGGCCAGCTGGACCTGCTGTGGGAATACACCGGCGTTTCGCTGGTGGCCTACAACCACGTCACCGAACGCCTCGACAGCGAGCAGAGCTACGCGCGGGTCAAGGAACTGGACGCGAAGAAGGGGCTGGTCTGGCTCGCGCCTTCGAAGTTCAGCAACACCTATGCCCTTGGCCTGCCGGACAAGATCGCCCGTCAATACCCTGAGCTCAACAGCGTCAGCGACCTGACCAAAGTGCTCAAGGACGAAGCCGACAAAGGCCATATCGTCGCGCTCGACACCGAGTTTGCCAACCGCTCCGACGGTCTGCTCGGGCTGGTCAAGCATTACGACATGAACCTGGGCCGCGAGAACATTCGTCAGATGGACGCCGGCCTGGTCTACACCGCCATGCGCAACGGTCAGGTATTCGCCGGCCTGGTGTACACCACCGACGGCCGCCTGGACGCGTTCAAGCTCAAGGTATTGGAAGACGACAAGCATTACTTCCCGGACTACACGGCAGCGCCGGTGATCCGCAAGGACTACCTGGATGCCCATCCGGAACTGGCCGACCTGCTCAAGCCGCTGGCGGCACTGCTGGACAACGCGACCATGCGCGCGCTGAACGCCAAGGTCGACGTCGATCACCAGAGCCCATCCAGTGTCGCCGCGGAATTTCTGCGCCAGCACCCCCTGAACTGAACAAGGAGAGGATATGAATTTCTTGAGTGCCTTCTCCCACATGGACTGGGCGCAGGTCATCGACCTGACCCGGCAGCACATCACCCTGGTCGGCATCGCTGTCACCCTGGCGATTCTCGTGGGCGTACCGCTGGGCATCCTGATGACCCGTTTTCCGGCCATCGCAGGTCCTTTGCAAGCGGTGGCGACCGTGCTGCTGACCGTGCCGTCGATCGCGCTGTTCGGCCTGCTGCTGCCGTTCTACTCCAAGTTCGGCCAGGGGCTGGGACCGCTACCGGCGATCACTGCGGTGTTCCTCTACTCGCTGCTGCCGATCATGCGCAATACCTACCTGGCGCTGACCAGTGTCGAACCTGGCATCCGCGAAGCGGCCAAGGGCATCGGCATGACCTTCGGGCAGCGCCTGCGCATGGTCGAACTGCCGATCGCCGTACCGGTGATCCTCGCCGGCGTTCGCACCGCCGTGGTGATGAACATCGGTGTCATGACCATCGCCGCCACCATCGGCGCGGGCGGTCTTGGCGTACTCATTCTCGCTTCAATCAGCCGCAGTGACATGTCGATGCTGATCGTCGGCGCGGTACTGGTCAGCATCCTGGCCATCGTCGCCGATCTCTTCCTGCAATGGCTGCAACGCACGCTGACTCCAAAAGGGCTTTTGAAATGATCGAACTACAGAACCTCTCCAAGACTTTCCAGAGCAACGGCAAAGAAGTGAAGGCTGTCGATTCGGTCAGCCTCACTGTGAACGAAGGCGAGATCTGCGTCTTCCTCGGGCCTTCGGGCTGCGGCAAGAGCACCACGCTCAAGATGATCAACCGCCTGATCATGCCGACCTCCGGCAAGGTGCTGATCAACGGCGAAGACACCACTGGCCTTGATGAGGTGACTCTGCGTCGCAACATCGGCTACGTGATCCAGCAGATCGGCCTGTTCCCGAACATGACCATCGAAGAAAACATCGTCGTGGTTCCGAAACTGCTGGGCTGGGACAAGCAGCGCTGCCACGACCGTGCACGCGAGCTGATGAGCATGATCAAGCTCGAACCCAAGCAATACCTGCATCGTTATCCGCGCGAGCTGTCCGGCGGCCAGCAACAGCGCATCGGCGTGATCCGCGCACTCGCGGCGGAAGCACCGCTGCTGCTGATGGACGAGCCGTTCGGCGCGGTCGACCCGATCAACCGCGAGATGATCCAGAACGAGTTCTTCGAGATGCAGCGGGCGCTCAACAAGACCGTGATCATGGTCAGCCACGACATCGACGAAGCGCTCAAACTGGGCGACAAGATCGCGATCTTCCGCGGCGGCAAGCTGCTGCAGATCGACCATCCCGACACACTGCTGGCGCATCCGGTGGACGACTTCGTCAGCAACTTCGTCGGCCAGGACAGCACCCTCAAGCGCCTGCTGCTGGTCAAGGCCGAAGACGCCGCGGACAACGCCCCCTCCGTCAGCCCGGAGACGCCGGTGGCCGACGCGCTGGAAGTCATGGACGAAAACGACCGTCGCTACATCGTGGTCACCGACGCCGAGAACAAGGCCCTGGGCTACGTGCGTCGTCGCGACCTGCATCGCCAGCAGGGCACCTGCGCGCAGTTCCTCCAGGAATTCAACGCGACGGCAGCCTACGACGAACACCTGCGCATTTTGTTGTCGCGCATGTACGAGTTCAACCGCTCCTGGCTGCCGGTGATGGATGCCGAATGCGTGTTCCTCGGTGAAGTGACCCAGGAGTCGATTGCGGCTTACCTGAGCTCCGGCCGTTCGCGAGGGATGAAGACCAATATCGTGTCGCCGGCGGAGCTGGCGGCTGAAGCGCAGGGCTGAGGGTACCCCGTACCCGGTGCCAGAGCGCCCGGTATGGGCCGTGGTAGAAAGGCCGGGTGTCACGCAACCGTAAACTGGGCAGTCATCGCGGACGTTGAATCAAAAATATCCTTGATGATCACATTGGCCACGTAAGTTCCTGAAGGCAGTGCGTGCGTCTGGAAGGCTGTGCTGCGCTTATGGGGGCTCATATCGGAATTGGTAGCGATGATCAGTCCCGAGTGCAATTCATGAATATTTATCTGATGGCTGAGTTGTGGAGGCCTGTCGGAAGCGATGGTCCAGTTTGCATGCACTACTCCCGGTGTATATTCGGCGTAAAACGTGGTCACTTGCGGGGCTATAACAACCTTCGGTCGATAATCGAACTGATTGGGTTCGAGCCCGATGTAGGTCTTGTCGTTATCGAAGTAGCCGCCTGCCTCAAGCATGATGTTGGCATCCCCAGGTTGTTCGTTCGCGCCCACCAGCTTCGCGTTCCATGTGTGCGGATCACCTCCGGCACTCGCTTCGTAATACAAGGGTTTCTGCCACACCCCATTCTTGCCCATCCGGAAATGCTGACCATAGATGCCACGATAACCTAGCGCATTACCAGCGTAGCGTTCGAGAAACGCACTGCACCGGGTGCCGGTGAAGGACACATCGCCGTCGGGTACTGAAGCGGACATGTAATGCGTCCAACGCTGGTCAGCGTACGAATACATGAACATCGCCATGCGCGTTACAGTTTCGCCAGGAATGTGCCAGCGCCGTATCACAAGGCCATACCATTGATCGGGATGCCAAGGCATGGGGTGTGAGGTGTGCAAGCCGGTGCCTTCGCCTCCAAAGTGACTGGAATGCAGACCCGGAGCTCCATAGTCGAGACGAACTTCAGCTTCGTCAGGCTCGGTAGCGAGGTCCCAGACCGAACAGATGTTGTTATAGGTAAACACCTGCCCGCCGATCAATTTGTTGTTCTGATGCTGTATCCCGGCATAGCCGCCTCTAGGGCCGAAATGGAAATCACAACCTGACCAGTAGATGTACAGGTTGTCTCCACTACGCGGTACGTACTGCTCCACGTAGATGAGTTCCGCTTCGTTCTGCTCATACACCGAAGATAAATAGGGACCGGAGGTAGGGACCTCTCCGGCGTTGACAGTATCGGCTTGAGGCGAATTGGGGGCTGGCCGTTCCATGACGAGAGTCCTCTGACTGGATGAAATGATTATGTCCAGGGTAGTGCGCGGTCCGCACCTGTCGGAACTGCTAGTTCACAGCGTTGGTCGGTAGCCGGGACGGAACGCTGCCAGACGATGGATCAGCCTGTAGGGCCGACAGGCCATTACCACGCTTCAAGGAACATCAGCCTGTCACGCAGGTCGGTTAATCAAGTGGGTGCGAAGGACCGCCGGATCGACGTATATAAAAACGCGACATTTTTTGTTGATCTTGAACCCCTCAGGTCCTACAGTTCGCGCCGAACGTCCAAGCTGGAAACGATCCATCCGGCTCAAGTACTGACGACGAGACAGCAAGGCCAAGGAGGCGAGCCTCCGTGGCCTTTTTGCTTTCGGCGACATGCCTTGGGAAGTAGGCGAACCAAAGTGGGGATACGGAGGACGTTCACAGGGCGAGTCATCGATGACAGGCCCGAGCACCCATTTATCCATCTGTCTGCCTCATGGAGTCCCCGAGCATGCCGATCAAGGTCGAAGACTACTACTCCAGCGAAACCTTCAAGAAGATGAAGGCGTTCGCCGACAAGCAAGAAACACCGTTCGTGGTGATCGATACCGAGATCATCAGCAAGGCCTACGATGACCTGCGCGCAGGTTTCGAATTTGCCAAGGTGTATTACGCGGTCAAGGCCAACCCGGCGGTCGAGATCATCGAACTGCTCAAGAACAAGGGGTCGAGCTTCGACATCGCCTCCATCTATGAGCTGGACAAGGTCATGGGTTGCGGCGTCGGCCCCGAGCGCATCAGCTACGGCAACACGATCAAGAAGTCCAAGGACATTCGCTACTTCTACGAGAAGGGCGTGCGCCTGTACGCAACCGACTCCGAAGCCGACCTGCGCAACATTGCCAAGGCCGCGCCGGGTTCGAAGGTCTACGTGCGGATCCTCACCGAAGGCTCGACCACGGCCGACTGGCCTCTGTCGCGCAAGTTCGGCTGCCAGACCGACATGGCGATGGACCTGCTGATCCTGGCTCGCGACCTGGGCCTGGTGCCGTATGGCATCTCGTTCCACGTAGGTTCGCAGCAGCGCGATATCAGCGTCTGGGACGCGGCCATCGCCAAGGTCAAGGTGATCTTCGAGCGTCTGCGCGAAGAAGACGGCATCGAACTCAAGCTGATCAACATGGGCGGCGGCTTCCCGGCCAACTACATCACCCGTACCAACAGCCTGGAAACCTACGCCGAGGAAATCATCCGCTTCCTCAAGGAAGACTTCGGTGACGACCTGCCGGAAATCATTCTGGAGCCGGGCCGTTCGCTGATTTCCAACGCCGGCATCCTGGTCAGCGAAGTGGTACTGGTCGCGCGCAAATCGCGTACCGCCGTTGAGCGCTGGGTGTATACCGACGTGGGCAAGTTCTCCGGCCTGATCGAAACCATGGACGAAGCCATCAAGTTCCCGATCTGGACTGAAAAGAAGGGCGAAATGGAAGAAGTGGTGATCGCCGGGCCGACCTGCGACAGCGCCGACATCATGTACGAGAACTACAAATACGGCCTGCCGCTCAACTTGGCCATCGGCGACCGTTTGTACTGGTTGTCTACGGGCGCTTACACCACCAGCTACAGCGCTGTGGAATTCAACGGATTCCCGCCGCTGAAAGCCTTCTACCTGTAAGGCCAGCGCTATCGAAAAGCCCGCGAGTGATCGCGGGTTTTTTGTTCGATTATTTCCAATTCCTCTTGAGGTCCAGCAGCCAGCTGGACAAGGCATTTGCCTGTGTCACGAAGACGCGGGCAAGTTCGTCGACGGGCTCATCCGAGCGCTGGCGCAATGTCAGGAACGTATTCAGAGCATCAGCCACTTTGCGCACTTCCTGTTCGTAGCGCTGCTTGAGTGCTTCGACACCTTCGATGTTACGCAACTCACGAGTACGCGCGTTCAGAGTGCTCAGTTGTGTTCTGTACTGGGTTATCTGCTCCTGCTGTTGGATCAGCAATTCATGAGCGCGGGCCTGCGCATCGACCAGATCTTCGTAGCGGACGGCTTCCGCGGCGATCTGCAGAATGTTCTTGACCCCGACCACGCCGGCCTGAAGCACCATCAGGTTGGCGCTACTCGGTTTGACTTTCAGCAGGTCTTTGAGAATGGGTGTCCACCGGTCCAGAACAGTCAGCTCTTCGTAAACCCGCATTGCATCATTGATTTTCTGTTTGTCCGCCTGTAACTCGACGCGTCGCGCCGTGAGCCTGTCAAGAATCTCTTGCTGCCTGGCTCTCTGGGTTTCGTGCTCGGAGATAAAGTGCGCGGCGTCCTCCATCGTCCACTCGGTCAGGTTGTCGAGCAGGATACTCAAGGTGCCAGCCCGGTTATTCAGGATGTTCAAACGGTAATCAATCAGCTCTTTGAGTTCGTTCTGATAGCGGGCCACCTTTGCACTGGTGCTCGGCGCAGAAGCGAGACCAGCAGCGGCCTGCATCTCTCCCAGCAACTCGCTGATCGTCTGTGTCCGCAAACTTACGGGAACAGCGGTCAATAGTTCTAAAACATAATCTTCGACGGCGTGGATCTGTTTTTTAAGAGCGGTCAGTCCCACTGCCAGTGGCTGGAGATACAATGTCTCGCCCAGCGAAAGTTTTCGCTCCAGCTCTGTTCGGGTGGTGTGGATGACTTTGATGTCGGGTGTCGTGTAGCGAGGTAGCGCGCTCAAGTAACTTATGCTCATGTTAAGGCTCCAGGACGAAATTCAGGGCGTCCGTAAAATAGTCAGGGAAGAATGAGGTTATGTTGAGCAAGGCTGGTCATGAGCTTTTTGGCTTTCTCACTGACCGCTTCCCAATGCTTCAACATGCCGGAAATTCTGCTTTTGAATATAAAAAGTCTGGTAGTCGTTGTCGTGTCTTTCAGGCGCTCCACCGAGTCGACTATATGTTGATACAAGGTGATCCAGGTCTGCTCGATATTTGCGGCTCCGTTGAGTGCCTCATTAGTCAGCAGCTCAAGGTTTTCCAGGTCGGTTTCAAGGCCGAGCAGCGCGCCGATACCCTTGTTCAGGTTGGATAGTTGGGCATCCAGTGCTTTCTTGTCTTCGATAAGCGCGGTGAATTCAGCTTTCACCTCACTTGCTTTGATGCCGTAGATAGTACCGCTGATAATCAAGCCAATCGGTCCCCACCAGGCACCTACCCAGATGTAATCGGTGTAGGTGTCGTAGGTTTTCCTGCGTTCCTGAATGCGCTGGTCGAGAAGATCGACGCGTTCTTGAAGCTGGAGCAGCAAGTCACCGCTTTCGTTGCTTACAACCCGCTGTCGCATCAGATAAACGTCATCTTTTATGCTGCGCAGGCCCTTTCGAAAAGACGTGAGAAGGTTCCTGACTCGAGCCGCTGTTTTCCTGTGGGATTCAACGGTAGTGAGCAACTCCCCGGTCAGCTCGATCAGCGACGGCAGCTGGCCGTGGACGAGCCCTGTCTCCAGGGCCGAGACATCGCCTACGCTGTTCTCTTCAGCGCTTGCGCCGCGCATCAGGGGGTGCGCAAAGATATCCGCACTCAGCGATTTCAGCTCGGTATGGAAAGTGATAAATGTTGCCGCGGCCGCCTGCATGTGAGTTTCAGCAGTCTCCCAGAATTGTGCGGTGTTATGGATCTCGCCGTACAGGTTTTTAAAGTCGCGTGGTTCCAGCCCTTTGATAAAGCCATCAGAGTAGCCCAGATAGGAAATGACCTCGGACTCGGTGTACGGAAGCGAATCGGCATGTCGAACAAATGTCCTTATTTTCTCTAAGTCCGGATCAGTCAGAAACAAGCCTGGCTCTCTGACAATGTCGGGATGAGAGCCTTCTGCCATCTCGATAAGACCATTGATTGCTTGATCGATCTGTTCATCCGTGACGTGGGCGAGGTCAACAGTGTTTTCGGGTATATGTTGGACAGCAACAGCCTCGGAGCTGATCATGATAACGCTTCCTCTATAGGTGTCGGCAGTGCCGAAATGTCTCTGCCTTTTGGTGGTGAGGAAGTTATCAGCGCGTGCAAGGTAGTGTCAGCGATCTATTTCCCGGAGTTATGTAGGAATTCGACAGATTGAGTGGGTGGAAGTGTGACGCTGAGTTGTCTTGCCCAGTTGGCGAAGGCGCGGGTGTTAACATGTTATTTTTTTTAATTTATGGGAAATTCCTACAGCGTTTATCTACGGAAGCGGCTGTGCATGGCGATTTACAAGTATTAGTCTCTAGGCATTGCCGCAAGGCTATTCGATCTCAAGGTACTTAACTGTGTCTTTAAACAAGGAAGGTCATATGCAAGAAAACGAAGGAGCAATCGTCGAGCGTTTGAACAGTGTCGCCACTCAGTATGTAAAGGCCCTGGTCGGCCACGGCAGTGAAGATGGGCAGGAGTCGCGCCTCATCGTGTCGGCAAACGACATCCGTGCGGTCCGGCGGTACGTGAACTGGGCGCTGGAGCTACCCTCGGGTCTGGAGCAGACTCGTCAGTTGCTGGGTTATGAGCAAGCGGATAGCCCGGGACTTGAACCGGCTGACATCCAGAGCCTCTATCAGACGGTCAAGGACCATGCGCGAACCTGGTCTGCACTGGAAGTCGGTATCAAGAACGCTGGAACCGACCTGGTGTATTTCTCGGATGCCCTGAAGAGCAGCGGCGAAGCGCTGGTTACCTTTGTGGAGGGACTTGAAGGCTACCGTAGTGCCGTCGGAACAGTAGGCGACCTGCCCCCCGGGGGCATTGCCGAAATGCCTGTAGTCGACTTGACCGATCGGGATAGAAATCGCATTGCGACCCTGCAGGCACTGGTACAGGACCTGTGCATTGTCATCGCCGATTGCAGCCGCAACACATCGACGGTGAATGCCGATTTATCCGCTTTCAAAAGGGAACTCAAGAGCCGCATAAGTCCGTCCCTGGGGTTGAAGATGACCCTGATCCGTCGCAGCAACAAAAACGCAAGACTGGCCGAGCTGAATGCCGAGCTGGAGACCCTGGACCGGGAAATTGAAGCCAGGAGCGACAGCTTTCAGGATTTTCTTGAACAGCAATGGGCGCTGGCGTCTTTTGCCCAGGCGCTGTTCGTGCCCGACTCCCCGTTTCCGCATATGACGGGCCTGGAATCGCTGCTGCATCGCAAGCGGGCGCTGGTGAAGGAGATTCGTCAGCACAGTGCGTTGCTGGCGTCACTGGCCCAGTTGCACACGCTCTTTCAGGACTTGCGGGTGAGGGTAGACGCGGCGGTCATGGGCGCCTCCAATCTGGAAAGCCTGTGGATACTCATACAAACCTATATCGATGGTTCGGCAAAACGCTTGCAGAACGTGGATGACGCGACTTTCCTTGTGGTATTCGTCGCACGGCTGAAGACAATGATCGCTGCCTGGGGCGAGGTAAAACATTACTCCCGGAATCTTCTTGTCGCCTTCGATTGCGCCGTTCTGGAGGCACGTCCATGAATACGCATGCGATCGGTAGGCCGGTGTTCCCACAGCCGGATTTCGCGGCCATTCGTCGTCATCGACAGGCAATAAGGAGCAGCGTCGATTCGTCGGACGAAGGTCGGTTGCGCGCGCAGCAGCTCGCGATTCTCAGTGCGATGGACCGTGCCGACGTAAAGACGCTCGAATTTCTCGATAAAGTTCGCACGACTTTCCAGGCATTCGATATGCGTACCTATACGAAGGCACTACGGCAGCTGGATCATGGTGCGCGCACGCCTGAGCAGAATCTCGCGTTCCTGCGGTATCAGCAGGAGGCTGTCGCCGAGATGTACGGGCTGGTGGAATCGGTTCGCAGTTCTCTTGGGTTTCTGGACGAGGCGCTGTCCGCGCTGAAAAGCGCAGTATTGGTGGATGTCGGGGAACAGATGAAGCGCACCCGCCTGCTGCTTGAAGATCCGCTTCTGGACCCGCCGCGCAGACGTGAGCTCGGCTTTCTGCTGGAGGACCTGCAAGGGGCGATGAACATGGCCGGAGCGCGGAGCGATTACCTGGAGGAAGTCGAACGGATGCTGGTCCCGGTACGCTTTTTCTGCCAGATCGTATTCGATACGGGGGAGGACGCCGTTCAGGTCGCCAGCGGGTTTCAGCAGCGGGTCGACGAGCTTGGTGACTATATGTGGACGGTTCGCCAAGCGTGGCTGGACTGAGGATGGATTGGGAATGCGAAAAAACGACGCGGTGCCGGGGCACCGCGCGTTGGTTGTCGCTCAGGTCAGGCCGGTACGAACTGCTCTGCGTAGTGGCAGGCCACGTGGCGATTGTCCACGAGCCGCAGCTCCGGAACGTCCGTGACACAGCGTTCGGTTGCGTACGGGCAGCGCTTGTGGAACGGGCAACCGCTCGGCGGGTTCAGGGGGTTTGGCAACTCGCCAACGATCTTGATCTTGGGCTTCGACGGGTCGGGATGGATCGTCGGAGTCGCTGACAGCAGCGCCTGGGTGTACGGATGCAGCGGACGCTCGTAAATCTGCTCCTTGGGACCCATTTCCGCCGGCCGGCCCAGATACATGACCAGTACCGTATCGGCGACATGGCGCACCACCGACAGGTTGTGCGAGATGAACACATAGGCGGTGTTGAACTGCTGCTGAAGATCCATGAACAGGTTCAGCACCTGGGCCTGGATCGACACGTCGAGGGCCGAGGTCGGCTCGTCGGCGACCAGCACCTTGGGTTGCAGCATCATCGCCCGGGCCAGCGCGATACGCTGGCGCTGCCCGCCGGAGAACATGTGCGGGTAGCGCTGGTAATGCTCGGGGCGCAGACCTACCTGGCTCATCATGGCCTGGACCTTCTCGCGGCGCTCGGCGCGGCTTAGGTCGGTGTTGATCAGCAAGGGTTCGCCTAGCTGGTCGCCGATTTTCTGCCGAGGATTGAGCGAGGCATAAGGGCTCTGAAAGACCATCTGCACGTCGCGGCGCAATTGCTTGCGTTGCGCCTTGGTGGCACCGGCGACCTCATGGCCGGCGATCTTCAGCGAACCCGAAGAGGGTTCTTCGATCAAGGTCAACGCCCGGGCCAGGGTGGATTTGCCGCAGCCCGATTCACCCACCACGGCCAGGGTCTTGCCGGCTTCGAGTTCGAAGGACACGCCGTTCAGGGCTCGCACCGTGGCGTGGCCCTTGAACAGGCCGCGGGAGACTTCGTAGTGACGGGTAAGGTCGCGGGCGGTAAGTACGACGCTCATCACGCCACCTCCTGGTTCAAGGGATAGAAGCAACGCGCAAGGCTCTGCGCCTTGGGGTCGAGGCCGGGCCGCTCGGTGCGGCAGTTGTCACGCACATAGGGGCAGCGCGGCGAGAGCAGGCAGCCCTGCGGCCGGTCATAGCGACCGGGGACCATGCCCGGCAAGGTGGCGAGACGCTCGGCACCCATGCTGTGCTCGGGAATCGCCGCCAGCAGCGCTTCGCTGTACGGGTGCGCGGGAATGTCGAACAGTTGCGGTACATGCCCGACCTCCACGGCCTGGCCCGCGTACATCACGCAGACCCGCTGCGCGGTTTCGGCAACCACCGCCAGATCGTGAGTGATGAGCACCAGCGCCATGTCCTGCTCTTTTTGCAGGCTGAGCAGCAGATCCATGATCTGTGCCTGGATGGTCACGTCGAGGGCTGTGGTCGGTTCGTCGGCGATCAGCAGCTTGGGCTCGCCGGCAATTGCCATGGCAATGGCGACGCGCTGGCTCATACCGCCGGAAAGCTGATGCGGGTAGGCGTTCAGACGCGCGGCGGCGCCCGGAATCTCTACCTTCTCCAGAAGCTCCAGGGCGCGCTGGCGAGCGGCTTTGCCGGACATGCCCAGGTGCTGGCGCAAGACTTCTTCGATCTGATAACCCACGGTGTAGCTGGGGTTCAGCGCGGTCATCGGGTCCTGAAAGACCATCGCCAGATCCTTGCCGATGATACGGCGCCGCTGGCGCGCGCTGACCTTGAGCAGATCGGTGCCATCGAAGGTCAGGGAGTCGGCGGTGATGATGCCCGGCGAGTCGATCAGGCCCATCAGCGCCATCATGGTCACCGATTTGCCCGAACCCGACTCGCCGACGATAGCCAGCACTTCGCCTCTGTCGACGCGCAGCGAGAGACCGTCCACCACAGGAACGGCCTTGGCGTCGCCGAAGCGAACGCTGAGATTCTTGATTTCCAGAAGTGACATGCGAATCTCCTCAGATGGCGTTCTTGAGTTTCGGGTCCAGCGCATCGCGCAGGCCGTCGCCCATCAGGTTGATAGCCAGCACGCTGAGCAAAATGGTCAGACCCGGCAGGCTTACTACCCACCAAGCGCGCTCGATATAGTCGCGGGCCGAGGCCAGCATGGTGCCCCACTCGGGCGTCGGCGGTTGCACGCCCAGGCCCAGGAAGCCCAGCGCCGCGGCGTCGAGGATCGCCGACGAGAAGCTCAAAGTGGCCTGAACGATCAACGGCGCCATGCAGTTGGGCAACACGGTGATGAACATCAGTCGCGGCAAGGTGGCGCCGGCCAGTCGGGCGGCGGTCACGTAATCGCGGTTGAGTTCGCCCATCACGGCGGCGCGGGTCAGGCGCACGTAGGACGGCAGCGAGACGATGGCGATCGCGATCACGGTGTTGATCAGGCCTGGGCCGAGGATCGCCACGATGGCCACGGCCAGCAGCAGCGAGGGCAGGGCGAGCATGATGTCCATCAGGCGCATGACCGACGGGCCGAGCAGGCGCGGGAAGAAGCCGGCCAGCAGGCCCAGCAGAATGCCGGGTATCAGCGACATGACCACCGACGATAACCCGATCAGCAAGGACAGGCGCGAGCCGTGAATCAGGCGCGACAGCAGGTCGCGACCCAGCTCGTCGGTGCCGAGGATGAATTGCCATTGACCGCCTTCCAGCCAGACCGGCGGGGTCAGCAGGAAGTCGCGGTATTGCTCGCTGGGTTCATGGGGCGCGACCCAGGGCGCGAACACCGCGCAGAACACGATCAGCGCCATGAACATCAGGCCGGCGACCGCGCCTTTGTTCTTGGCGAAGGCTTGCCAGAATTCCTTGTACGGAGAAGGGTAGAGCAGGCTTTGATCGACTGCTGTGACAGGAGTAGGTGTGCTCATATCGATGATCTCAGCGCTGATGGCGAATGCGTGGGTTGGCAAAGCCGTAGAGGATGTCCACCACGAAGTTGACCAGGATGACCAGGCAGGCGATCAGCAGGATGCCGTTCTGTACGACGGGATAGTCACGGGCGCCGATGGCTTCGATCAGCCATTTGCCGATGCCCGGCCAGGAAAAGATGGTTTCGGTCAGGACCGCACCGGCCAGCAGTGTGCCGACCTGCAGGCCGAACACGGTCAATACTGGAATCAGCGCGTTGCGCAGACCGTGGACGAACACCACCCGGGCCGGCGACAGGCCTTTGGCGCGCGCGGTGCGCACATAGTCTTCCCGCAGCACTTCGAGCATCGAGGAGCGCGTCATTCGGGCGATGACCGCCAGCGGAATGGTGCCGAGCACGATGGCCGGCAGGATCAGGTGATGCAGCGCATCGAGAAAAGCGCCTTCTTCATCGCTGAGCAGGGTGTCGATCAGCATGAAGCCGGTGACCGGCTGGATGTCGTAGAGCAGATCGATTCGCCCGGATACCGGGGTCCAGCCCAGGCTCACCGAGAAGAACATGATCAGGATCAGACCCCACCAGAAAATCGGCATCGAATACCCGGCCAGCGATATGCCCATCACGCCATGATCGAACAACGACCCGCGCTTGAGCGCTGCGATCACCCCGGCCAGCAGACCGACGATGCCGGCGAAGATCAAGGCCGCCAGGGACAGTTCGAGGGTCGCCGGGAACAGCGAGGTGAACTCGTTCCAGACGCTTTCGCGGGTGCGCAGCGATTCGCCGAGGTCGCCCTGGGCGAGCTTGCCGACGTAATCGATGTACTGGGCGTACAACGGCTTGTTCAGACCGAGACGCTCCATGGCCTGGGCGTGCATTTCCGGATCGACCCGGCGTTCGCCCATCATGACCTCGACAGGGTCGCCCGGAATCAGGCGAATCAAGGCGAAGGTCAGCAAGGTGATGCCGAAGAAGGTGGGGATCAGTAACCCCACCCGGCGGGCAATAAAACTAAACATCGGGTTGTGTACCTCATCAGCCGGTCAGGCATACCGCCCTTGTCCTTGTGGGACGCGGGCGGTGGTTGGTTCTACTTCACCCCGGTCGAGGTGAAATTGTTATTGGTCAGCGGGCTGATATGAAAGCCCTCGACATTCTTGCGCATTGCCACGAACAGTTTCGGATAAGCGAGACTGATCCACGGTTGTTCCTGATTGAACACAACTTGGGCCTGCTTATAAAGCGAAGCGCGCTCGGCGGAATCGGTTGTCTGGCGAGCCCTTGTAATCGCATCTTCGAACGCTTTATTGCACCAACGTGCGTAATTTTCTCCATTCTTCGCGGCGTCGCAGCTCAGGTTGGGCGTCAGGAAGTTGTCCGGATCGCCGTTGTCACCCGCCCAGCCGGCGAAGACCAGATCATGCTCGCCTTTCTTTGCACGCTTGAGCATTTCCGCCCATTCCATGATCCGCACATCGAGCTTGATGCCGACCTTGGCGAGGTCCGCTTGCAGCATCTGCGCGCCGACCAGCGGGTTGGGGTTGGTCACCGCGCCGCCATTGCGGGCAAACAGGGTGAAGACCTGTCCCTGCGGCACGCCGGCTTCCTTGAGCAGCGCGCGGGCTTTCTCCGGATCGTAGGCCGGGCTAGGACTCTCGTGGTCGTAGCCAAGCATGGTCGGTGGATAAGGGCCTACGCCGGCGGTGGCTTTGCCCTCACCAAACAGCGCCTTGAGGTAGGACTGCTTGTCGAAGGCCAGATTGATCGCCTGGCGCACCCGCGCATCGTCCAGATACTTGTGTGATGTATTGATGGCGACGTAGCTGGTCATCATCGCTTCCATCTCGTCCACTTTCAGGCTGGGGTCGGCCTTGATATTGGCGATATCGTCAGGCTTGGGATATAGCGCAACCTGGCATTCGTTCGCCTTGAGCTTCTGTAGCCGGGTGTTGTTGTCCAGGGTAATGGCGAGGATCAGCGCCTCGCTTGGAACCGCGCCCTTCCAGTAGTCCGGGTTGGCTTTATAGCGGACCTGCGCATCCTTGGCATAGCGGGTCAGGATGAACGGGCCGGTGCCGATGGGTTTGCTGTTCAGGTCCGCGGTTTTCCCGGACTTGAGCAACTGGTCGGCATATTCGGCGGAGTAGATCGAGGTGAACGGCATCGCCAGGTCACGCAGGAAGGGCGACTCGGATCGGGTCAGGGTGAATTTCACCGTCAGGTCGTCGATTTTCTCGACGCTCTTGAGCAGCTCCTTGAAACCCATGCTTTCGAAATACGGGTAGCCGACCAGCGACAGCGCGTGCCAGGGGTGCTGGGGGTCCAGCTGGCGCTGGAAACTCCAGACCACGTCGTCGGCGTTCAGGTCGCGGCCGGGCTTGAAGTAATCGGTCGTCTGGAATTTCACCCCAGGCCGCAGCCTGAAGGTGTAGGTCAGGCCGTCCGGGCTGATGTCCCAGCTTTGCGCCAGCCCCGGCACCGTGTCGGTGGTGCCGGGCGCGAAGGCGACCAGCCGTTCGAGAATGGTTTCCGCCGAGGCGTCGGCCGTGACGGCTGTCGTGTATTGCACGATATCGAAGCCTTCGGGACTGGCCTCAGTGCACACCACCAAGGGGCGGGCCGAGACTGTCGCGGCGGCGCTCAACAGCGCCACGGCAATCGAGGCGCGCAGTACGAGCTTTTTCAAAGGAAACCTCCTTGCATTGCCTGCGGTGGAGTCCGGGCCGGATCACGGCCCGGATTCACTGCTTACAGGATATTGAACGGAATGGTCGTCACCACCCGCAGTTCGTTCAGATTGCCGTCGGCCTGGAACTCGCTTGCCCGGTGCGTCGTGTAGGTAGCGCGGATCGCCGTGGCCTTGAGCGGCCCGGACTGGACAGCGTAGGAAGTGCCGATCCCGTATTCGTAATGAGTCTCGCCGTCCATGTTGCGCACGTCATAGGCGCTGCCTTTGTAGTGGGTACCGTCGATACCCCAGCCACGTGCCTGGTAGATGTTGAACTTCAGGCCAGGCACACCGTATTCGGCCATGTTCAGCACGTAACCTATCTGCAACGACTTTTCGTTCGGTCCGTTGAAGTCTGAAAGCAGGGAGTTGGCCAGGAAGATCGCGTTGGTTTCATGGGCATAGTCGAAGTACTCGTCCCCGGCCACTTCCTGATAAGCGATGCTCAGGCTGTGCGCCTTGTGCGTGCCGGTGAACGACAGGCTGTAGGTATCGTTGTCGATTGGCCCCAGCTTGCTCTGGCCGGCATCCTTGGTCTTGTAGTAGTTCAGGTTGGTGCTCAGGCTCAACGCATCGCTGTTGCCGATCTCATGAGTAAAGCCGAAGTAGTACTGCTTCCAGAAGTCTTCCAGATTGGAGGCGTAGAGGCTGGCGGTCAGGTTATCGAAGGGCTTGTAGTCGCCGCCGAGCATGTCCAGCCGGTCGGCCGTGGCGTCGGAGCTGGCGTATTCGGAACGGAACCGCGACAGGCTCTGCTCGGTACGAGGAGAAACGCGGTCGAAGCTGCCCGCTTGCAGCGACAGATTGTTGAATTCGTCGCTCTGCAGGGCGAAACCCTGGAAGCTCGACGGCAGCGCGCGGTTGCCAATGAAGGCGATGACCGGTGTGTTCACCGACTGGCGGCCCATGGTCAGAGTAGTGTTGGACACCCGCGCCTTGACGTTGGCCAGACCCATCTTGCTCCATTGTCCAACTGCGTCACCGTCGTTTTCGGTCAGGGTACGGTTGGCGCCACCGGCCAGGTCCTTGCGATCACGGTCCAGCGCGATTGCGTTGTACAGCGCAAGCTCGGTCGCGAAGCCGACCGTGCCCTGGGTGAACCCCGAACTGTAATTGACGATGGTGCCCTGAACCCAGTTGATCCGCCGCGGAGTCGATGTCGCCACGCCGTCCTTCTGGTAGCTGAACCTGTCGTCGCGACGGCGAAGTTCGTTGGAGTACCAGTTGCGGGTGGTGCCTGTCACATGCTGGTCTTCGAAGAATCCTTGTGCGTCAGCCTGCAGGCTGGTGGTGCTCAATTGCGTAGGTACAAAACTGTGGCTGCCCTCATCTGCAATCGCCATAGCTCCAAACGATGAAAGGGATAACGCCAGTAACGCAGTACCAGTGGTTTTCACGATCAACAGCTCCTGTTTACTTCTTTATAAAACGCCAGTTTTTTTTGATCTGGCTTGGGTGCTACAGAGCCGGCCGGCCCTGTATGAAACGGCTCCGAACGGGCAAACGACGCCTGCCGCTGCCCCTGAAAGGGCAGCGGGCAGTGCGCTGATTGACGGGTTAGTCGGCGATGCTGACGCCGGAGAAATTGTTGCGGCCGAACGGGCTGACGTGGAAATCCCGAACTTCGGCGCGCAATGGCTGGTTGACGGTCGAGTGCGCGATCGGGGTGATCGGCACCTGTTGTTTGAGGTATTGCTGGGCCTGCTTGTACAGGTCGGTGCGCTGGTTCTTGTCAGTGGTCGCGATGGCGGCCTTGATCAACTGGTCGTATTTCTCGTCGCACCACATCGAGTAGTTGTTGCCGCCGATGGCCGCGCAGCTGTAGAGCGTGCCGAGCCAGTTGTCCGGGTCACCGTTGTCGCCGGTCCAGCCAATCAGTGAGATGTCGTGCTCGCCATTTTTGGTGCGCTTGAGGTACTCGCCCCATTCGTAGCTGACGATCTTGACCTTGATCCCGACCTTGGCCCAGTCCGCCTGGAGCATTTCAGCCATGAGCTTGGCGTTGGGGTTGTAGGGACGCTGAACCGGCATCGCCCACAAGGTCAGTTCGGTGCCCTCTTTCACGCCCGCAGCGCGCAGCAGTTCCTTGGCTTTCTCGGGGTTGTAGGGCGCATCCTTGATGGTTTCATCGTAGGACCACTGGGTCGGCGGCATAGCGTTGACCGCCAGCTGGCCGGCGCCCTGGTAAACGGCATTGATGATTGCCGGCTTGTTGACCGCCATGTCCAGCGCCTGGCGCACTTGCAGGTTGCCGAGCGGCTCATGGCGAACGTTGTACGAGATATAGCCCAGGTTGAAGCCGGGGCGCTCCAGCACTTTCAACTGCTTGTCGGCCTTGAGTCCTTCCAGGTCCGCGGGGCGAGGGTTCAGCGTGACCTGGCATTCGTTCTTGCGCAGCTTCTGCATGCGCACCGATGCGTCGGTGTTGATCGCGAAAATCAGCTGATCGATCTTGACCCGGCTCGGGTCCCAGTATTCCTTGTTGCCGCGATAACGAATCTGCGAGTCTTTCTGATAACGCTGGAACACGAACGGCCCGGTACCGATGGGCTGCTGGTTGATGTCGCGCACATCGCCTTTGGTCATCAGGTAGTCGGCGTACTCGGCGGATAGAATGCCCGCGAAGTTCATGGCGATGTTTTGTACGAAAGCAGCGTCCACAGTGTTGAGGGTGAAGACCACGGTCAGCGGGCCGGTCTTCTCGATCGACTTGATCTTGGTGTTCAGACCCATGCCCGTGAAGTAAGGGAATTCGGTGGGGTAGGCTACCCGGAACGGGTGATCGGCCTTGAGCATCCGGTTGAAGGTGAACACCACATCATCGGCGTTGAAATCGCGGCTGGGCTTGAAGTTCTTGTTGCTGTGGAACTTGACCCCTTCGCGCAGATGGAAGGTGTAGACCAGACCGTCGGGCGAGACGTCCCAGGAGGTTGCAAGGCCGGGCACTACCGACGTATCACCTTGCTTGAACTCGGTGAGGCGGTTGTAGATCGGCTCGGAAGCATCGTTGTCGGTCGCCGCGGTGTATTGGGCACTGTCGAAACCCGCGGGGCTGGCCTCGGAGCAGAAGACCAGACTGCTCGCGGCCTGAGCCTGCGAAGTCAGCGCGGACAACCCCAGACCCAGCAGCGAGGTCACGGCTAATGATTTACGCATGATGATTTCCATCCTTCAAAGGACGAGCCGGAGGCTCATTTTCTGCGCGGCCAACAGGCTTGGCCCGAACAACATGCACGAAGCGACCGCGACGTTATGTCGGCACAAGCAAACGGTAAATAGGCTCGGAGGCCGCAGAACATGTAGGAAAGCGTCGTCGAGAAAGTAGGAAAACGCTTCTGATGGCCGCTTTCCCGCCTGCCCGCCAGTATCCGCAGTCGGACAGCGCCGCAAAAACGGCGCTGTCGACGTCGATTACTTCACGCTGACGCCATAGAAGGAGTTCAGACCGAAGGGGCTGATCTTGAAATCCTGCACAGTGCTGCGCATGGGCTGATAGACCGTGGAGTGCGCGATAGGCGTCATTGGCACGGCGTCCTTGAGGAGATGCTGCGCCTGTTTGTACAGCTCGGTGCGCTTGGCCTGATCCGGCGTTTCCTTGGCCTGGTGGATCAAGGTATCGAACGGCTTGTCGCACCATTTGGCGAAGTTGTTGCCATTTAGCGCGTCGCAGCCGAAGAGCGTGCCCAGCCAGTTGTCGGGGTCACCGTTGTCGCCGCTCCAGCCGATGAGCATCGCGCCGTTCTCGCCGGCCTTGGCGCGCTTGATGTATTCGCCCCACTCATAGCTGACGATCTTGGCGTTGATGCCGATCTTCTTCCAGTCGGACTGGAGCATTTCGGCCATCAGCTTGGCGTTCGGGTTGTATGGACGCTGCACCGGCATGGCCCACAGGGTGATCTCGGTGCCTTCCTTGATGCCGGCTTCCTTGAGCAGCGCGCGGGCTTTCTCGGGATCGTAAGCCGCGTCCTTGATGCTGGTGTCATAGGACCACTGGGTCGGCGGCATGGCATTGACGGCCAGCTGGCCAGCGCCCTGATACACCGAATCGATGATCTGCTGCTTGTTGACCGCCATGTCCAGGGCCTGGCGAACTTTCAGCTGCGCCAGCGGATTGGGCTGATCGCTGCCCTTGATCTTGTCCATGACGTTGTAGGCGATATAGCCCAGGTTGAAGCCGGCCTGATCAGGCATCTTCAGGTTCTTGTCGGCCTTCAAAGGTTCCAGGTCGGCCGGACGTGGATACGCCGTGATCTGGCACTCGTTCTTCTTGAGCTTCTGCATGCGCACCGACGGGTCGGTGGTGATGGCGAAAATCAGATTGTCGACCTTCACGTCTTCCGGCTTCCAGTAATCCTTGTTGCCGGTGAAACGGATATTGGAATCTTTCTGGTAGCTCTTGAACACGAACGGGCCGGTGCCGATCGGCTTCTGGTTGATATCCGCGGCCTTGCCTTCCTTGAGCAACTGATCGGCGTATTCGGCGGACTGGATCGAAGCGAAACTCATGGCCATGTTCTGGATGAACGCCGCGTCCACGGTCTTGAGCACGAACTTGACGGTGTGATCGTCGACTTTCTCCACCTTGGCGATATTGGTGTCCATCGCCATGTCGGTGAAATACGGGAATTCGGTCGGGGCGGCTTTGCGGAACGGCATGTCCTTGTCGATCATGCGGTTGAAGGTGAACAGCACATCGTCCGCGTTGAATTCACGGGTCGGCTTGAAATATGGCGTGGTGTGGAACTTGACGCCTTCACGCAAATGGAAGGTGTAGGTCAGTACGTCTTCGGAGACATCCCAGCTCTTCGCCAGACCTGGCTGAACCGCGGTGCCGCCACGCTCGAACTGCACCAGCCGGTTGAAGACGGTTTCCGCCGACGCGTCGAAGTCGGTACCTGTCGTGTACTGAGCCGGGTCGAAGCCCGCCGGGCTGCCTTCAGAGCAGAACACCAGGTTGGAGGCGGCGTGGGCGAATGGAGCGCCGGCAAGCAGACCTGCACCGACAAGGAATGGAATGACCGCGTGTTTGAGCATGGTGGCCTCAGTTGTTGTCATTTTTCTGGTTAGAGGGACCGACCTCATGAGTCGTCCCGCCGATACTTATGCAGACGCCATACCCAAATCAAGATGTTGACGTCAAAGACGCCGCAAAGAGTGGCACGCACGTACAGGAATGTCGCGAAAGTATAATTCTTGACACATTTGAACGTTTGCGAAGTCCATTTCAGACCTTTCCGCGCACCAAACGGGTACGGCCGAACGTGGCGTTTGCACCCGATCGGGGCTTGATTGGGGCATTATTTTCCTAGACCGACGCCATAAAAGGGCGTCAGCCCGAACGGACTGATCCTGAAATCCTGCACTTCCTGGCGCATCGGCTGGAAGACCCGCGAGTTGGCAATCGGAGTGATCGGAACCTGGGCTTTGAGCAGCGCTTGCGCCCTGCGATACAGCTCGATGCGCTGTTCGCGGTCGTTACTGACCTTGGCTTGCTGGATGAGCTTGTCATAGGCCGGATCACACCATTTGGCGTAGTTGCTTCCGTTGATCGCCGCGCAGCTGTACAGCACGCCAAGCCAGTTGTCCGGATCGCCGTTGTCGCCGGTCCAGCCGTAGATCATGGCGTCATGTTCGCCGGCCTTGGCGCGGTTGATGTATTCGCCCCATTCATAGCTGACGATGTTGGCCTTGATACCGATCTTTTCCCAGTCGGCCTGGATCATCTGCGCCGACATGCGCGCGTTGGGGTTGGAGGCCCGCTGCACAGTCATGGCCCAGAGGTCGATCACGGTGCCGGGCGCGACACCGGCTTCCTTGAGTAATTGTTTTGCCCGGACAGGATCATGAGGCGCGTCCTTGATGTCCGGATCGAAACCCCACTGTGCGGGCGGAAGTGCGTTCTGTGCCAGCACCCCCGCGCTCTGGTAGACAGCCTTGATGATCGCCGGCTTGTCGATGGCCATGTCCAGCGCCTGCCGCACCTTGAGCTGGTCCAGTGGCGGGTGGCTGACGTTGTAGGCAAGGAAGCCCAGGTTGAAGCCCGGCTGACTGAGCACTTTGAGTTTCGGGTCCTGCTGCATCTGCTCGATGTCCTGCGGGCGCGGGTAGCCGCTGACATGGCATTCGCCTGTCTTGAGCTTTTGCAGACGTACCGCGGCATCGCTGTTGATGGAAAAGATCAGGTTGGCGAGCCTGACGTCTTCAGGTTTCCAGTACTGGGTATTGCCCGCGTAGCGTATCTGCGAATCCTTCTGATAGCGCTTGAATACGAAGGGGCCGGTGCCGATGGGCCGCAGATTGATGTCCTGTGCCTTGCCTTCCTTGAGTAACTGGTCGGCGTATTCGGCTGACTGGATCGAGGCAAAGCTCATCGCAAGATTCTGAATGAAGGCCGCGTCGACGTTATTCAGGTTGAAGCGCACCGTCCGCGCATCGATCTTTTCGACGCTCTTGAGCGTGGTGTTCAGGCCCATGTCGGTGAAATAAGGAGACTCGGACGGGTAGGCCTTGCGAAACGGATGGTTGGGATCGAGCAGGCGATTGAAAGTGAACAGCACGTCGTCGGCATTGAAATCGCGGGTCGGCGTGAAATAGTCCGTTGTATGGAATTTCACGCCTTCACGCAGATGGAAGGTGTAGCTCAGGCCGTCTGCGGATGTTTCCCAGCTTGTCGCCAGACCGGGCTCCACCTCGGTGCCGCCCCGCTTGAACTGCGTCAGCCTGTTGAAGACGGTTTCCGCCGAAGCGTCGAAATCCGTGCCGCTGGTGTACTGGCTGGGATCGAACCCGGCGGGGCTCGCTTCCGAGCAGTACACCAGCGTGGTCGCGGCCTGAGCCAGAGGTGTGCAGGCGAGCAGGGCGGTCGCCACCGCCAGCGGCTTCAGAAGGTTATGGCTCATGAGGTCCTCTCGAGATAAGGCGGTGTCGCGCCGGTTCCCGAGTAGACCATGGAAACGTCACTGCGGTCCGTCTGCTGGACCAAGGGCGTCATTTGCCGGTGATTCTGTCCCAGAAATCCTTGAGGTCAGCGACTTTCTCGAAGAAGGTATTCATGAAGCTTGAGCTTTCAGAGTTGAATCTCCTCAAAGCATCTTGCGCGCTTTTCTGAAGGCGTTTCTGGCCGTCTAGCAGGTCGCTTTTCTGCGTAGCCCGTTTGACGTTCTCCGGATGCTTGCTGGCCCATTGCCGAACGATCCCGTCCTGCCACTCGCTATCCATAGGATGGGTGAAATACCGGGTGGCGAGGATTGCCGGATGCTCGGCGTCCTGCTTGCCGTGCGCCATGGCGAGCACTGCCTGGCCGACGTCCAGAACCGCTTTGCGGGCCAGCTCGGCGGCCAACAGATGCAAAGGGTGCTCTGCATGATCCTTGGCAAGCTGGGAATGGGAAGGGTCGGTCGATCCGCTGGTATTGGGATCGTCGCCGAGCAGTGTCTGCATATCATCGATGCTGTTGCCGAACCAGGTTGCGAGTCCTTGCATCACAGTGCCAATTGCAGAGCTGACGATGCGCCCGGGCAGGCTGGTGAAATGATAGAACTGCTCTACCTGACTGGCGAACGGAAGACCGGCCCATTTGTCCCGCGCCGCCAGAAAGGTCTCGTAGGCCTGGAGCAGGGCGGGATTGGAGTGTTCGCTCAGCAGGATGAGTATGATCTGGTCCCGCTCGGAGCGCTCCCCCGTTCTCGTGGCTTCGAAGGGCTTCTGCTCACTGGAAAAAAGGATCTTGCCCAAGGGTGCGGCAAGGCTGGCGATGACGTCGCTGCCGCCGAACATGCCGGTGACCAGCGGCAGCCGGTGCTTGCAGGGGGCTTGCGACGTCCAAGGCAGCACATCGGTATAGCCGGCCTTGATCAGGCTCAGTTCGACGAAATTGGAGTGGGCAAAAAAGTCTTCGAGAATGTGCAGCGCCGAGCCCATGGCCCGAAGGCCGTCGGTGGACTTCAAGCCGGCATTCGTGGCGGATGTGAGCATGTCGCTCATGACGTCGGCCGAGCGCTTGATGTAGCGCTTCATCGATGTGTCCGAATCGACTTCCAGCAGAGGGTCGCCGGGCAATACCGGATCCTCGAAGTCCGGGTCACGATCTTTCGGATTTGCCGGGCTCGGGTTGACCGCCTTCGGGTTGTCGATATGTTCGCTTGCCCGGTAAACCCCGAGACGCTCTGGCGTCACGATGAAGCGAGAACGGTCGATTTTCATCAGGTCCGTGAATTCCCTGACAGCCAGAATGTCGACAATCCTCGTCAGCGCTTCGCGAGACAACACGTCCGGAAAATTCTTCGGCATGTCGGCTGCGCGGACGATCTTGGGGTCAAGCAACTGAGAATAATCGCGCAGCCAGTTTCCGTAATAGATGGCGCGTGTCTCGTTATGGCTGAAGCCAGCAGTCTCCAGCACTTTTTCGATGGTGCCATGAGTCGCATGCTCCTCACTGCCCTTGCCGGCTTCGAACCGCGCTGCCATTGGAAGCGGCACAGGGATACGCGTTTCAACGGGACGAGTTTCAATGGGGTTTGAAGCATCAGGAGCGGATACAGCCTGGGCTGTCTTTGCAGAAGGATTCATCCATGATTCCTTGATAATAAGTAGGGTATTGAGGGTCACGCATCGGCGACCGGATGCCGAGTCGATAACCGAAACGTGCGGTATGAATGTTGGGCTTCGAAGGGGATTCTGAAAATCAGACTGGGCGCCTGGCACTGTAGGAGGCCGTGCCGGAGGGGCGGGCAAAAGGATCTGGCCAGGCAGGGAAAACGGCGGCAATCAGATTGCCGCCGTGGGTTGCAGGACCCGTAGCGGTCAGGGAACGGCGACCTCGATCACCCCGTCCGCGGCCACGTTGACCTGACTGGTACCGGCCTCGATATCCGGCGTCGGCGCGGCATCCTCGCGGGCAGCTTTCATCATCATCGAAGGCGCACGCAGGTAAGGCTGTGGATAACCCGATGTATTGAGGTTCAGGTTGACCAGCTTGTAGCCGGTGCCACCGAGCGCCTCGGTCACCAGTTGTGCCCGCGCCTTGAACGCGCTGACGGCATCCTTGAGCAAGGCGTCTTCACTGGCCTTGCGCGCAGGAGGGGAAATGGAGAAGTCCATGCCGCCCATCTTGAGTTCGCCCAGCAGCTCGCCGGTCAGGCGGGAAAGCGCGGCAAAGTCGGTGCTTTCCAGACGCAGTTCGGCACGCTCGCGCCAGCCGGTGATCTTCTGGCCTTTGTCGTCATAGATCGGGTAGCTGTTGCGATTGCCCTGGCGGATTTTCACGTCCTTGGCCTGTCGCGCCTGGGCCAGACCCTTGTTCAGGGTTTCGGTGATCTGCGCGGCCAGCTTGGCCGGATCGCTGTCCTGCGCTTCGGTATAGAGCGTGACGAGCATCAGATCGCGCTGCACTTCCTGATTCACTTCGGCGCGCAGGGAAATCTGATTGTAACGCGGCGCTTCAGCCAGCGCGGGAAGGCTGACGGCGGCCGTGGCGGCCAGGGCGAGAAGCGTGGCGGCGGGGCGAAGGTTGAACATGGTGACTCCTTGTTATCGTAGCGCCTGCGACACAACGTCGCTCGGCGCAAACCCATGAGACTGTTGTCAGGATTGGCGGTTCCAGGCTGGACCGAGGGCTCAGGCCTGTGGTGCTTTGACGCACTTTGCCAGTTTTGCGCCACGCTTGGTTATACTCGCTGCGATTCGCTGTCGCGGTCATCAGGAGAGCTTATGCTCGCCCCCATACAAACGCTTTCGGCCACTCGGCAAAACCTGTGGCGCCTGACATTCATCCGCATTCTGGTGCTGGCCGCCCAGGCCGGGTCGGTTGGCATCGCATGGCTGCTCGATGTGATGCCCCTGCCGTGGCTGCAGCTGTCGATCACGCTCGGCTGTTCCCTGGTACTGTGCGTGCTGACGGCGCTGCGACTGCGCACCTCGTTGCCGCTTACCGAACAGGAATATGCGTTGCAGCTCGCGCTCGATCTGTTGATCCATAGCGCCCTGCTTTATTACTCCGGCGGGTCCACCAATCCGTTCGTTTCCTATTATCTGGTGCCCCTGACCATCGCCGCCGCGACCTTGCCGTGGCGTTATTCGCTGATCCTGTCGGGCTTCGCCTTGAGCCTTTATACCCTGCTGATGGTGCGCTCCTATCCGCTGGAAACCTACCCCAGCGCGCGCGAGAACATGCAGGTCTACGGCATGTGGCTGAGTTTTGCGCTGGCCGCAGGGGTCATCACTTTTTTCGCGGCGAAGATGGCCGAAGAGATGCGGCGTCAGGAGCAGCTGCGCGGCGAGCGCCGGGAGGAAGGCTTGCGCGACCAGCAATTGCTGGCGGTCGCGACTCAAGCCGCAGGCGCCGCGCATGAACTGGGCACGCCGCTGGCGACCATGAGCGTACTGCTCAATGAAATGCAGCAGGAGCACAGCGATCCGCAGCTGCGCGACGATCTCGGCGTCCTTCAGGAACAGGTCAAGCAGTGCAAGCACACCCTGCAGCAACTGGTCCGGGCTGCCGAAGCCAATCGCCGTATGGCCGTCGAGCACCAGCCGGTGACCCGCTGGCTGGACGAGTCACTGAATCGCTGGCATTTGATGCGACCTGAAGTCAGCTATCGCTTCCAGCAGTTGGGCAAGGGCGACGCACCCATGCTGTCGCCGCCACCGGATCTGACCCAGGCGCTGCTCAACCTGCTCAACAACGCCGCCGATGCCTGCCCCGACGATCTTGGGGTAAGTCTGGACTGGGATGCTGCCGAGGTCTGGGTAAGCATCCGCGATCATGGTCCGGGCGTGCCGGTCGCCATCGCCGAACAGATCGGCAAGCCGTTTTTCACCACCAAGGGCAAAGGCTTCGGCCTGGGTCTGTTTTTGAGCAAGGCCAGCGTCACCCGTGCGGGTGGCTCGGTAAAACTCTACAGTCATGAGGAGGGCGGTACGTTGACCGAGCTGCGCCTGCCCCGTGATACACGAGGAGAAGAAGCATGAGTGACGAAGACATTCAGGTCGATGGCGAAGAACTGCCGCATCTGCTGCTGGTAGATGACGACGCGACGTTCACCCGGGTCATGGCGCGTGCCATGGGCCGACGCGGTTTCCGGGTCAGTACCGCGGGCTCTGCCGAAGAAGGGCTGGCACTGGCCCAGCAGGACATTCCTGAGTTCGCCGCGCTGGACCTGAAGATGGACGGCGACTCGGGGCTGGTGCTGCTGCCCAAACTGCTGGAACTCGATCCGGACATGCGCGTGGTGATCCTCACCGGTTATTCGAGCATCGCCACCGCTGTCGAAGCGATCAAGCGCGGCGCGCGCAATTACCTGTGCAAGCCGGCCGACGCCGATGACGTGCTGGCGGCGCTGCTCTCCGAGCATGCCGATCTCGACACCCTGGTGCCGGAAAACCCCATGTCGGTCGACCGCCTCCAGTGGGAGCACATCCAGCGCGTGCTGACCGAACACGAAGGCAATATTTCCGCGACCGCGCGAGCCCTCGGGATGCATCGACGCACTCTGCAACGCAAATTGCAGAAGCGTCCGGTACGTCGCTGAAACCGACGGGCCAGACACTTGGAGCGCCTGTTCCACGGGCGTTTGGCAACATTTCCCGACAGGTCTTTTACCCTGTCGGGCTGTGATCGTACAACTGCTGAGCTATGATTGGCTCTTACTCATTCGTCCGAGACTGATGTTGGATATGGAAAACCAGAGCGCACCACCCCGCGCCCGTAGAAAGCACCGCAGCCTTGCGCAGGAACTGGTGGTCGAACTGTCCGAGCGTATTCGCAGCGGGCAGATCAAGCGCGGCGAGAAGCTGCCGACCGAGTCGGCGATCATGGAAGAGCAGGGCGTCAGCAGGACGGTCGTGCGCGAGGCTATCTCTCGTCTGCAGGCATCCGGCCTGGTCGAAACCCGGCACGGCATCGGTACATTCGTGCTCGACACGCCAAGCCCGAGCGGATTCCGCATCGATCCGGCGACCATCGTCACCTTGCGTGACGTGCTGGCGATCCTGGAATTGCGCATCAGTCTCGAGGTCGAGTCCGCCGGACTGGCGGCTCATCGACGCAGCCCCGAGCAACTGGCGGCGATGCGTGAAGCGCTCGATGCGCTGAGCGAGAGCGTTGCCCATGACAGCGACGCCGTGGCGTCGGATTTCCAGTTCCACCTGCAAATTGCGCTGTCGACCGGCAACCGCTATTTCACCGACATCATGACTCACCTGGGTGCCAGCATCATTCCCCGCACCCGGCTGAATTCCGCGCGTCTGGCCCATGACGACCAGCAGCATTACATGGACCGTCTGAGCCGTGAGCACGAGGAAATCTACGAAGCCATCGCTCGCCAGGACGCAGATGCTGCCCGCGCTGCCATGCGCCTGCACCTGACCAACAGCCGCGAACGCCTGCGCCATGCGCACGAAGAGGCGGAGTCGCAGCGGGCCTGAGTCCGCCGATCCAGCAAGCCAGGTTCCTGTAGGAGCCAGCTTGCTGGCGATTGGTTTTGCTGGCGATCCACATCACGCTGCATCAGGTTGTCATATAACCCATCCCTACCTTCCGCATCCCCCCACACCCCGCGTAATCCAAGGCCTTCACGCCCACTCATCGCCTCTCGATGCAAAAACCTCAAAATCCCTGTTGAGACATTTTATTTTCAGTTGTACGATGACTTACGACATCGGCACTGCCCCGGTGAATTCATCCACAACAACAAAGTCTCACAGGGTGTTCGCACAATGAATCCACAAGAACTCAAGTCCATCCTCTCTCACGGTCTGCTGTCCTTCCCGGTTACCGATTTCAATGCTCAGGGCGATTTCAACCGCGCTGGCTATGTCAAACGCCTGGAGTGGCTGGCTCCGTACGGCGCAAGCGCACTGTTCGCCGCAGGCGGCACCGGTGAGTTCTTCTCCCTGGCGGCCAGCGAATACTCGGAAATCATCAAGACCGCGGTCGATACTTGCGCTACCAGCGTGCCAATTCTGGCAGGCGTTGGCGGCCCGACCCGTCAGGCCATCGAATACGCACAGGAAGCCGAGCGCCTGGGCGCCAAGGGCTTGTTGCTGCTGCCTCACTACCTGACTGAAGCCAGCCAGGACGGCGTTGCCGCTCACGTTGAAGCGGTCTGCAAGTCGGTCAAGATCGGCGTTGTCGTCTACAACCGCAACGTCTGCCGCCTGAACGCAGACCTGCTGGAGAAACTGGCCGAGCGTTGCCCGAACCTGATCGGCTACAAAGACGGCCTGGGCGATATCGAGCTGATGGTTTCGATCCGCCGCCGCATGGGCGACCGCTTCTCGTACCTGGGCGGCCTGCCAACCGCCGAAGTCTACGCCGCTGCCTACAAGGCGCTGGGCGTACCGGTCTACTCGTCGGCCGTATTCAACTTCGTACCCAAGCTGGCAATGGACTTCTACCACGCCATCGCTCGTGACGATCATGAAACCGTCGGCAAATACATCGACGATTTCTTCCTGCCATACCTGGAAATCCGCAACCGCAAGGCTGGCTATGCCGTCAGCATCGTCAAGGCCGGCGCCAAGATCGCAGGTTATGACGCAGGTCCGGTCCGCGCTCCGCTGACCGACCTGACCGCCGAAGAGTGCGAAATGCTCGCCGCGCTGATGGACAAGCAAGGCAAGCAGTAAGACAGGCAAACGCAGAACCGCTGAGTGATCAGCGGTTTTGTCGTTGGAACAGCTGGAATTGTTGCAGGTAGGGACGCCGCTGCCGCCGGATCCCTAAGGGGCCTGTAACGCTGCACACACAATATGTTTTACCCGCGTAAAAAAATAATAGTGGGAGTTCATCGATGCAAAAGTCCAAGCCGACTCACGTCCGCTATTTGATCCTGTTGATGCTGTTTCTCGTCACCACGATCAACTACGCCGACCGCGCCACCATCGCAATCGCCGGCTCAAGCCTGCAAAAAGACCTCGGCATCAGTGCCGTCACCCTGGGTTACATCTTCTCCGCATTCGGCTGGGCCTACGTGGCCGGCCAGATCCCTGGCGGCTGGCTGCTCGACCGGTTCGGGTCGAAGAAAGTCTATGCCATGAGCATTTTCACCTGGTCGCTGTTCACCCTGCTGCAAGGCTATGTGGGTGAGTTCGGTGTCTCGACCGCCATAGTCGCACTGTTCATGCTGCGCTTTCTGGTGGGTCTGGCCGAAGCGCCATCCTTTCCCGGCAACGCCCGCATCGTGGCGGCCTGGTTCCCCACCGCTGAACGCGGGACCGCTTCGGCGATTTTCAACTCGGCGCAGTACTTCGCAACCGTTCTGTTCGCTCCGATCATGGGCTGGATCGTCTACACCTACGGCTGGCAGCATGTATTCGTCGTGATGGGCGCGGCCGGTATCGTGTTCTCGGCCATCTGGATGAAGGTTATCTACAGCCCGCGGCAGCATCCGATGATCAACGACGCCGAGCTGGAACATATCGCCAGCAACGGCGGCATGGTCGACATGGATCAGGACAAGGGCAAAGGCAAGGAAAAGCCGGCCAACAGCGGTCCCAAGTGGGACTACATCCGCCAGCTGCTGACCAACCGGATGATGCTCGGCATCTATCTGAGCCAGTACTGCATCAACGGCATCACCTACTTCTTCCTGACCTGGTTCCCGGTGTACCTGGTGCAGGAGCGCGGCATGACTATCCTGAAGGCGGGCATCATCGCTTCGCTGCCGGCGATCTGCGGCTTCATCGGTGGTGTGCTGGGCGGGGTGATTTCCGACTACCTGCTGCGCAAAGGCCATTCGCTGACGTTCGCCCGCAAGGCGCCGATCATCGGCGGTCTGCTGCTGTCGACCTCCATCGTCACCTGCAACTACGTGGATATCGAATGGGTCGTGGTGGGCTTCATGGCGCTGGCGTTCTTCGGCAAAGGCGTCGGCGCGCTGGGCTGGGCGGTCATGTCCGACGTATCGCCCAAGCAGATTGCCGGCTTGAGCGGCGGTCTGTTCAATACATTCGGTAACATCGCTTCGATCACCACCCCGATTGTGATCGGCTACATCATCAGCACCACGGGTTCGTTCAAGTGGGCACTGGTGTTCGTCGGCGCCAACGCGCTGCTGGCCGTGATCAGTTACATTTTTATCGTGGGTGAGATCAAGCGCGTGGAATTGGTAGAGCCTCCAGTCAAGGGGCCATTGTCAGACGACGCCGTCGGCAACCTTTCCCGAGCCAAATCCTGAGGAAACCGTGATGAACCTGATTCAACATGCCGACTCTCCACGGTATATCCGGCTGCATCCGCTGGATAACGTGGTCGTGGTGGTCAATGACCAGGGCGTGCCTGCCGGAACCGAATTCGACAGTGGACTGGTCACTGTCGACAACGTCCCCCAGAGCCACAAGGTCAGTACCGTGGACCTCGCCGAAGGCGATGCCATCATTCGTTACGGCGTGCCGATCGGCTACGCACTGCAACCGATACCGCGCGGCAGTTGGGTCAGGGAAGACCAGCTGCGCATGCCATCGGCGCCGGAGTTGGACAGTCTGCCGATGTCCGACGCAGTGCCCGAGAAGCAACCGCCGCTGGAAGGCTATACCTTCGAGGGCTACCGCAACGCGGACGGGACCGTGGGCACCCGCAACATTCTGGGTATCACCACGACCGTTCAATGCGTGACCGGCGTGCTGGATTTCGCGGTCAAGCGCATTCGCGAAGAGCTGCTGCCCAAGTACCCGAACGTCGATGACGTGGTTGCGCTGACCCATACCTACGGCTGCGGTGTCGCTATCACCGCGACCGACGCCTACATCCCGATCCGGACCGTGCGCAATCTGGCGCGCAACCCGAACCTGGGTGGCGAGGCGCTGGTGATTAGCCTGGGCTGCGAGAAATTGCAGGCCGGGCAGGTCATGCACGAAGGCGACAGCTCGGTGGACCTGAGCGAGCCGTGGCTCTATCGCCTGCAGGACTCCAGCCACGGTTTCAGTGAAATGGTCGAGCAGATCATGGAACTGGCCGAGGTGCGTCTGAAGAAGCTGGACAAGCGGCGTCGCGAGACGGTGCCGGCTTCCGAACTGATCCTGGGCATGCAGTGCGGCGGCAGTGACGCATTCTCCGGTATCACCGCCAACCCGGCGCTGGGCTTTGCCTCTGACTTGCTGCTGCGCGCGGGCGCGACCGTGATGTTCTCGGAAGTGACCGAAGTGCGGGACGCCATCTACCTGCTGACCTCGCGCGCGGAGAATCAGGAAGTCGCCCAGCAACTGGTCAACGAAATGGACTGGTACGACCGTTATCTGGCAAAAGGCGAGGCGGATCGCAGCGCCAATACCACCCCGGGAAACAAGAAGGGCGGTCTGTCCAATATCGTCGAGAAATCACTCGGCTCCATCGTCAAGTCGGGCAGCAGCGCGATCAATGGCGTGGTGGGGCCGGGCGAACGTGTGGATCGCAAGGGCCTGATCTTCTGCGCGACGCCGGCGAGTGACTTCGTCTGCGGCACCTTGCAGCTGGCGGCCGGGATGAACCTGCACGTGTTCACGACGGGGCGCGGCACGCCTTACGGCCTGGCAATGTCGCCGGTGGTCAAGGTATCGACCCGTACTGAGCTTGCTCAGCGCTGGCCGGATCTGATCGACGTGGACGCCGGCCGCATCGCGACCGGCCGTGCCAGCATCGAGGAGCTGGGCTGGGAGCTGTTCCACTTCTACCTGGACGTGGCCAGCGGTAAGAAAAAGACCTGGACCGAGCACTATCGCCTGCACAACGACATCACCCTGTTCAACCCCGCGCCGATCACCTGATCGGCCCAATCGCCAGCAAGACGGATCGCCGCCCGCTGGCTCCTACAGATTGTGTAGGAGCCAGCTTGCTGGCGATAAACGCTCAAGGGTTTTGCCGGAATATCTGCATCGAGCCCTTCGCGAGCAAGCTCGCTCCCACGGATTCGCGTACGACGCTGGACCTGTAGGAGCCAGCTTGCTGGCGATTCCACTACTCCGGCACGTCCCCCAATACCTTTCTCACATACTCCGGCGTCAAACCGTTGTACCAGAGCAGGATGGTCGAGATCAGAAGGGTCACCAGCACCAGCAGCCCGACACCCCACACCGCCGCCGCGTAGAGCGGTGCCTTGCCTTCCGGCAGGCGCATGAAGGTTCCTGTCCCGACGAACAGCAGCAGGGTCGAATACGCGGATGCCAGCCCGAGCACCAGAATCGCCAGCCAGCGACTCGGATACAACCCTGCCAGGCCTGCCAGGAAATAGGGCGTAGCGACATAGGTGGCAAAACCGACGCACTGATTCAGCGTCGGGCGTGCCTCGAATGTCCGTGACATCCAGCGAATGAAGACGCCCATCAACGCAACGCCGATCAAGGTCGCGACGTACAGCAACGCACACAATTGCAGCGCGCTTGTGGTCTCCAGCCAGACCCGCTCGCCCCGCGCCAGGCTCCAGCCGACCTGGGTCGTCCCGATGAACAGACAAATGGCCGGAATCAGCGCCAGCAGCACCAGATGGGGCAGATATTGTCGCGGCGACTCGTCTTCCTGAGCGCGAATGTCGCGCCATGCCTGTTTGGGCTGAGTGAAGAGTTTGATAAGGCTCGCGGTCATTGGATTTCGCTCCACGGCGCAGTAGCGCTCCATCAGGTTCCTGGGGCTCCTTAGCGCTTGGATACCTGCCAGAGCAATGGTTTCGTGGCTGCGCGAGACTGGCGGACCGGCGGCTGCGCCAAGTCGCAAAAGCGTTTGATTTTTCCTACTTCGCTGAACTTTAAGGGGCCTGCGCGCCTCTTCTATTGCAAGGGCGGCCGGTCGAGTCGCCTCAGTCGAAATGAGCAGGAGGTTCAAATGTTATCGGAAAGCGATCTGTGGCTCTTTACGCTGATTACCGCGCTGGTGGTGATCGCGGATATATGGGCAATCATGCGCGTGCGCAAAACCGTAACCGCTTCCAACGACAAGCTCATGTGGATGATCGTAATCGTGGCTGTACCGATTCTAGGTGTACTGGCGCTTCTGATTGCCGGCCCGCGTCATGTGCCCCGTCCCGCCGAACCGGGGAAACAGGGCACCAAGTACTGATCAGGAATATTTGGCTGAGTGGTGAGGGTAGTCGACCAGACGCGCGCCAATGACCATTTCGCTGATCCAGTTGGTCAGCATGGAGCTGTAGACGCTCTGGCTGATGTCACTGCTCAGCGCGTGGTCGGCGCCGTCGACCAGACGGTAAGTCAATGAATGCGCATGTTCGAATGCGCCGCGGTAGCTCATCAAGGTTGCATGCGGAACGTAATCGTCCTGTTCCGACTCGATCAGCAACACATCCCCATTGAAGTCCTTGCAGGCTGCCAGCGCTCGATTATCGGCCGCGGTGAGCGCGGAGCGGCGGTAATGCGCCAGCTTGTCGCGATCCAGTTGTTGCTTGGGCATGTCCCAGTCCGCGTCCCAGTAAAGCGCCGGCACCCGCAGGGCCAGCCATTTCACCGGCCGCAGCGAACTCAGGATGGTCGCCAGATAGCCGCCGTAGCTGCTGCCGATGACAGCAATGGCCTCAGGGTCAACGGCAGGATGGCTGACCAGAAGGTCATAGGCGGCCAACAAGTCTTGCAGGCTTTGCTCGCGCGACACGGTGGCCCGTAGCTCATGGGTACGTTCATGGCCACGCAAATCGAAGGTCAGGCACACGCATCCCAGACCGGTAATGTTCTTCGCGCGAGCCAGGTCCCGTTGCTGGCTGCCGCCCCAGCCGTGGACGAACAGGATGCCAGGCATCTTCTCGCCAGGCGTCAGAATGGTCCCCGAGATCGACTGATCGTCGACGTTTATTTCAATGCTTTCACTGCGTACGCTCATAAGGTTCGACCTGTATGTATTTAGTGATGAAGCCAACTTGCGGATCGTCGCCTTCGAACAGCACATCCGCGCCCCGAGGCAGAATGGTTTCGCCATAGACTTCGTGGGTGGACACGTCGATCCGCTGCAATGCCGGGGCCTCGCTGAAGGCAATCAGCGCCTCGATCTCGGCCGCGCTGGCGCCGCCGATGCGCCAGGACTGCTCCAGCACACCCGAACACAATTGCCCGTCGGCACCACGCCCCAGGGCGATGTCGTAATTGCGGCGTGAGGCAATGAATCCCGGAAAACAGCTGGAGGCCGCCTGGTCGTAGGCCATGGCTTGCCTGATCGAATGGCGTACCGGCTCGTCGAGTTCCAGCGCCAGCAGAGCATCGAACCCGCCTCGTACCAGGCGCAGGCTGGAGCCGCCGTATACGTTCTCGCCCTGATTGTCCCGGGTCAGGCACTGAGTACCGTGATAGCTGGCGATCATGCCCGCTATCCGCACTTGGCCGACGCTGTAGGTCACGACGTCCTGAAGGTTCTGTTCGAGCACCAGGCCCCAGCGTTCCATGTCCTGCCCGTCCTGGGCTTCGATGGCGGCGGTCAGCTCGCCCAGGGAGGTCACCTCGATCTGTCCACGCCCGGCAGTCGCCAGCACCGGCTTGACGCGAATCAGTCCGGTGTCGAGCAGGCGCTTGCCGGCCTCCAGCGCATCGCGCTTGCTGAACACGCTATAACCGCCGAGCACGGCGTCGGCGACACTCCGGTGAAATTCGTCGGACCAGCCGGAAGGCCGCGCGCTCGCGTTTTCCAACAGCGGGTGCGAGATGGCCTTGGTGGCCATGAACGGTTCGGCGATCAGGCCGCCGAACAGATCCTGCTCAGAGTCGATCTTCAGGTGGCGGTGCTGGTCATGGCCGATCAGCGTGTCGGAAGGCACGAAATACAGGTTCGCGTTACTTGCCTTCGCCGCTTCCGGATCGTACATACCGCCGAAGCCGGCACCGAGCAGGCGTGCGATCTTGCGCGCCAGTACTTGGTGAACGACCAGTTCATGAGTGGCGAGCTTTTTGTGGGTGGGCAACAGAACGACATCGGTTTTTACAGCAGCTGTTCGGGACCCGCTCATAGGCGCGCTCCTTTACGAGGCTTTTTTGAGGGCGTTGATCAGTTCCTGCTTGCTCATTGTGGAGCGCCCGGCGATCTGCAGGCCGCGTGCGCGCTGCATCAAGTCTGCCTTGGTCTGGGATTCCAGCGACTGGTCCGAGCGCCGTTCGCCACGTTTGGTAGCGACGGCGCGTTTGGCCGAATCCTTGCGGGCCGCGGTTTTCTTCGAAGCCGGCGTCTTGCTCCCTGAGCCGCCTTTGCGTTCGCCGCCGCCGGACTGTTTGTTGACGGTTGCCCAGGCCCGAGCCTCGGCTTCGCCTTTGGATACGCCTTTTTTCTCGTACCCTTCCTCGATGTGTTCGGCCTTGCGCTTCTGCTCCTGGGTGTACTTGTCTTTGTTTGCGGTGGGCATGGCTTGAGTACTCCGATGGTCGATGGATTTCTCAACGGCTTCACAGTTATGAAGCCCGCCTCTGCGCCGAGTTCCTGAAGCTTGATCGGAGTCTCTCGGCGAGACGCCTCAAATCCGGCCAGTGCCATGCTTCTGCAACAGTCGCGTGTTTATATCCACGCCATCGAAACCGTTGTCCCCGGAACCTGTAGGAGAAAGCTCATGAGTCTGATTGCCAAGTGGGCATGGCAGCTGGCCCTCGTCGTATTGCTTGGCTGGATCGCTGCGGTCACTGCTGGCTGGAGCAGTTCCATCGTCAATGGCACCGGCACCGAACGTCTGGCGCAACTGACCCCCACGCACCAAGCGACCAGCACCGCGGCGCACGACATGACACTGGCCGGCAGCGCCGAGTGACGCCGTGAAGGTTTCTACTTTTGCCGGGCAAAAAAAATGGCCCGCAACAAGGCGGGCCAAATGGGATTCATCAAAGGAGTGAGTCAAATCTAAAGGCCGGCAGGTGAAGAGGATGTGAAATGGATGTCACGGAATCGAGAACCTTTCCGTGTCAATGGACACAGGGCGGCAGACGAAACAGCACTGTCAACGCAGGCGACAGCGCTGTTCGATGAAAAGGGCTCAGGCTACCGGAACGTCGCTCACGCGGTCCGCGCGAGACTGCCGGGCTGAACGCCAGGGAAGGGGATGGGGAGCATCGATGCGCGATTGCATGCGATCGGCGAATGTCTTGGCTTCTTGCCAGTTGCGGCAGGTCACCGGGTAGTCGTCCAGCCGGACAATCCAGTGGTTGTCGTGATTACCTTCTTCAATCCGGATAAGCATGGTCAGCATCTCCATTGGCGAGGTGGGCAGGTGTCGGGTCAACGGCGCGCAATAACGACGCCGGGAATCCTGCGCCGAAATCACTCACTCGACCACCACTATGATGCGAAACCCGATGAACGCATTGATACGGCTCAACAGTGGCTCATGTGCCCAGGCTTCGCGGCCCTCAGAACGCCAGCTTGAAACCGATCGAGCCCAGCATCACCGCCAGGAACGGCCGCAGCAGGTCATCCGAAACGCGGCCTGCCATGTGGCTGCCAATCCAGATGCCGGGCAGCGAACCCATCAACAGCCAGCCCAGCAATTCCCAGTTCATGTTGCCCATGCTGGCGTGGCCCAGGCCCGCCACCAGCGTCAGGGGCACGGCATGGGCGATCTCCGTACCGACCAATCGCCGGGTAGGCAGCAGCGGATAGAGAATGAACAGCGCCACGGTGCCCAGGGCGCCGGCGCCGATGGAAGTCAGCGCGACCATGGTGCCCAGCAACAGGCCGGTCGCCACCGTCAGCGCATTCAGGCTCGGGCCGCTGACCAGCGAGTGTCCGTTGCCCCGACTGTGCGCAAAACCCAGCAGACGCTTCTTGAACAGGACTGCCAGGGCCGTGAGCAGCAGGACGAAACCGAGCGCCTGTTTGATGATGGCGTTGACGGCTTCCGGGGCGCTGTCCAGGGTGCTGAGGAACCACAAGGTCAACAGCACGGCCGGAACACTGCCCAGCGTCAGCCAGCCGGTGATCTTCCAGTCGATGTTGTCGTTCTTCTTGTGGACCAGTACGCCGCCGGATTTGGTGATCGCCGCGTACAGCAGATCCGTGCCCACCGCCGTCGCCGGGTTGATACCGAACCACAGCAGGATCGGGGTCATCAGCGAGCCGCCGCCCACGCCGGTCATACCCACGATAAAGCCCACCACCAGGCCGGCCACTACAAACCCCAAACCACCCACATCCATAAATGACCCTGCACCGCTGATTTGTCAGGTAAAAAGTGGCGGGCAGGATAGCGCCTTCTCTTCTAAGCGGTTATGAAGATGTGTTCTAAGGTTATAACTGATTGCCTATGAGCGTTCAGTAATGGCGATACGCTGCGGCCTGCACGCCAAGCCACGTCTCAAGCGCGTCGACTTCCATAGGCCTGGCGATCAGGTAGCCCTGGCCCTCATGGCAGCCCCAGGCGGACAGCAAGTCCTTGACCTGCTGCGTTTCGATGCCTTCGGCCACCACGCAGTAACCCATCTTCTTCGCCAGGCCGATCAGCACCTTGACCAGTTGCTGATCGTTGCAGTCGCTGATCAGGTTGCGCATCAGCGACTGATCCAGCTTGACCGAGTTCGCGGGCAGCTGGCGCAGGTAACTCCAGTTGCTGTAGCCCGTGCCGAAGTCATCAATGGCGATATGCATGCCCAAGGCGCGCAAGCGCTCCAGCTGGCGGCGGACCTCGGCCGGGTTCTTCATCAATGCGCTTTCGGTGAATTCCAGCTCGAAGCGGGTCGGCGAGACGCCATATCGGTCCAACAGGGCGATCATGCGTTCGGTGAACTCGGGGCCTGACAGGTCCTGCGCAGAGACGTTGATCGCCGTTCTCAGATCGAGCCCCGCCGCATGCCAGGCCGCCGCCTGTTCGATGGCGCTGGTCAGTACCCAGATGCTCAGCGGGCGCATCAACGCGGTCTTTTCCGCCAAGGGGATGAATTCGGCCGGACCGACCGGACCCAGCGTCGGGTGCGTCCAGCGCAGCAAGGCTTCGACGCTGGTACAGGCGCCGGTGGTGAGATCGATCCGGGGCTGATAGACCAGACGCAGTTGATCGGGCGCGCGAACGGCGTCGGTCAGCGCGCTGAGCAGACTGAAGGCCCGCTGCCGCGCCGCGTCCCGCTGCGGCTGATAGCGTTCCCAGCCGGACTGATGATCGCGGGCATGGTCGGCGGTGCTGACCGCGCGCCGAACCCAGTCCGGTTCGGGACCGGCTTCGGCCCGCAGATCCACCACGCCGATGCCGAGCTGCATCTGCACCGGAATGCCCTGGCACTGCACAGCCGCTTCGAAAGCGTCCAGCAGCGTGCGACACAATTGTTCGTCACAGATATCGCCCGGTATCAGCAAGCCGAAGCGGGTCGGGCTGACCTTGTACAACAGGCAGCCTTCCGGCAGCAGTCGCACTAGCCGTTCCTTGATCGCAATGACCAGATCCTGGGCAAAGCCATAGCCGAGCGCTTTGACTACGTCGCTCAGGAACTCGGCGGTGAACATGTCCGCGACCACCAGCCGACGATTCAGACTTGAATGGATGGCCTGGCGCACGTCCTCTTCCAGCCGCTCGCGGTTGTACAGCCCCGACGCCTGATCCAGATAACAGTTATGACGCAGGCTGACGATGTGCTTCATGACCAGCGCCGCCATGCGCTTGAGCATCATGACATCGCGGGCGCTCATGGCAGGGCGCGGCTGGGTGTCGATGATGCACAGGCTGCCCAGACGAAGACCATCGTCGGTAATCAAGGGCGCGCCGGCGTAATAACGGATTCCAGGATGGCCAGTGACCAGGCTGTTATCGACGAACCGCTCGTCCCGGGTCGCGTCGAGGATTTCCAGCGGCTGGTCGCTCAGGATGGTATAGGCGCAGAACGACAAGGCGCGCGGCGTCTGTTGGACGTCGAGCCCCGTTCGAGCGCGAAACCATTGGCGATGCTTGTCGACAATGGACACCAGCGCGATAGGCGCCTGAAAAAAATCCGCGGTCATGGCGACGATTTCGTCGAACACCGGGTCGCTGACACTTTCGGTCACGCACAGGTGGTCGATCCGCGCCAGGCGGCGTGCTTCGTTTAGGGGGATTGGCGCGCCGGTGTGCATGAGCGTACTCGCATCGAGTGATGCCTATTTGATATTACGCCGCACTCTAGCAGATGCCATGGTTTTGACTAGACGACGGTTCGGCATATGGGTCGGGTTTGAGCGTTTTTTGCTCAATCGATCCTGCTCTATCAAGCGAACGGCGCGGGCTGGCAGGCCGAGGCGCCGTTCGTCGTCAGATTGCCAAAACTGCTGTCCCGGCCTCAGCCGGCCTGTTGCGTTTCGAGCAGCGACCCGGAAGAGGCGGCGCCGGCGCTGCAAAGCTGGGCTTCCAGGAGCTGACCGTGGGCATACAAGGTACTGGCGATCAAGGTGCAGAAAACCTTGAGCGTGTCGATCATTTCTTCGTCATCCAGTTTGGCCGGGATCGGATCGAGGCCGCACAAGGTGCCGAAGAACTCACCGTCGGGAAAGATGATCGGCAACGAGAAATAGCTCTGGAAGCCAAACAGCTTGGGGATCGGGTGATCGGCATACTTCGCGTCGCTCGCCACTTCGCTGATGATGACCGGGGTCCGATGCAGCCGCAGCTCCTGGCAGATCGTCTGCTCAAGCTCCAGCTCCTGGCCCGGTTCGACGCCGAACTGCACTTCATCGTGAACGGCGCAGGCGAGCCAGCGAGTGTCGGTCACCTTGGCGATGGCCGAAAATCGCATGCCGGTCAGACGATTGACCAGTTTGAGCAGGCTCGACGTTGCTTCGATTTCGCTGATCACCGCGAGCTCAATGGCCGTCAGATTGCAGTTCAACATGTTCGTACCTCAACGCCAGGTTTCCGGAGGGGCTCGCAGCGCTCAGCAAGTGACGCCTCAGCTTTATGTGCCGTGATCCTGCCATACATCTTCCGCAGGCACCTAGGTATTACTTTTCGATGCACCGTATTGCGTGCGTCTGTGCGAAAAGCCATTCAAACGAAGAGATTTCCGCTCGTGGCAGCAGGTTGAACTGCTCAGGCCTTGCACTGCCCAAAGAGGGTCAATGCGAAGGAGACGATCATGAGCGACGAGAAAGATCCGAAAGACGCGGAAAAAGACCTGCCTGAAGATGACGACACCCCTGCTCATGCCACTGAAGAAGAGCGTGAGCGCCTCAAGGACTTCAACAAGGACGGCATCCCACCCGGCGCCTGGTGATCGATCCGCCGCCTCGCCCGACTCAACCGCGAGCGAGGTGGCGAATGACATGCTGTTGAGGTATAGCTCTGGAAACATCACCGCGAGAACCCTCATGAGCAGCCCGTACCGAGACGAAGCCGAACGGCTCGAACAAGCGTTCGCCGACGCTTACGACGCCTACCGCAACCACATGGCCTCCACCCCCTATCCCGCCACCCCGGAAGAATGGGCCGAGCACGACCGCTACCGCGATCGCGTCTCCCAGGCCAGCGCCGAGTGGGGGCAGTACTGCTCGGATAACAAGCATTTGCGGTAATACCTGAACGATCCGGCCAGGTTTCTTCGCCTGCATCATCACCACCTACGCTTCTGCGCATCGGGTGACCTTATACTCTTGTCCTGCCCCACAGTGCGTTCAACGACGCCCACGGAAGGCTCGCGGTTATCAGGTGTGGAAGAAACAGCATGGCAAGCGCATTCGAGAGCGTACTCAAGAACAAGAATATGGCCTGGCGCGGGCCGGGCTGGGCGGTGAAGCCGGACAAGGCCACCGCTCGGGTCGCGTTCGTGCTCATGGACAATTTTTCCATGATGTCTTTTACCGGTGCCGTGGATGCGCTGGTGACCGCCAACCTGATGAGCGACGAGCCGCTGTACAAGGTGATTACCGTTGGCGTTTCGGGGCGTCAGGTCACGAGTGATCTGGGCATCGTCATTTCCGCGGATGCCGAACTGTCCGAACTGGACGACGAGCAGGATATGGTCATCGTCGCAGGCGGGTTTCGGGTCCGTCTGCAGGCCGAGCCGCTGCTGCGGCGCAAGCTGCGAGGCAATGCCGCTTCCGGGGCGGTGCTGGGTGGATTGTGGAACGGCGCATTCTTTCTGGCCGACGCGCAGTTGCTCGATGGCTTCGAGTGCGCCTTTCATCCGGAAGGACGGGCGATGATGGCTGAGCTCTTTCCCAGAGTGACGGTGTCCAAACGGCCTTACGTGGTCGATCGCGGGCGGGTGAGTTGCGCGGGTGCCAACAGTTCGTTGCGCATGATGCTCGAACTGATTCGCCAGAGCGGCGGGCAGGCGGTGGTCGGCGCCATCGAAGAAGTGTTGCGCTGCGATGAATCCGGCAATGCGCCGGACCTGCCTCCGGTATTTGTCGAAAGCGATCCGACCTTGCCGCAGAGCCTCAAGCTGGCGCTGGAGCTGATGGCGCAGAACATCGAAGAGCCGCTGACCATCGATGAGCTGGCGGACTGCATCGACATTTCCAAGCGGCAGCTGGAGCGGCGTTTCTGTCGATTTCTGGGTGCGACGCCAACCCGCTATTACCTTGAACTGCGCCTGACCCGTGCCCGCCAGTTGCTGCAACAGACCAACCGCTCCGTCACCGAAATCGCGGTGGCAACGGGCTTCGTCAGCACGCCGCATTTCCAGCGTAGATTCCGTGACTTCTTCGGTGTCCCGCCGGGGAATTACCGCAGCACCTACGAACGGCGCCATTGAGCCCATTCAATTGATCGCCAGCAAGCTGGCTCCTACCCCCCAGGTGGGAGCCAGCTTGCTGGCGATAAGGCAAAACCGTCACGCCTTTGTCATGCCTGATAGGCATGGTCAGCACTGTTTCTCCATCCAGTTGAACAAAATATGCTCAATGGCCTTTCGGTCGCCGTCGGTTATCGGCACAATTCGCGTCCGCTTTTTTCGGGAGGCCAGCGGACTCCTGTTGGCCGACCCCTATTACGGACAGCGCAATGATCAAAACGCCGTACTACCTCATCGACAAACAGAAGCTGCTGAAAAACCTGGAGAAGATTGCCTACGTGCGCGAGAACTCCGGGGCCAAGGCCTTGCTGGCGCTCAAGTGCTTCGCCACCTGGTCGGTGTTCGACCTGATGCAGCAGTACATGGACGGCACCACGTCCAGCTCCCTGTACGAACTCAAGCTGGGCAAGCAGAAGTTCGAAGGCGAGACCCACGCCTACAGCGTGGCCTGGGCCGACGATGAAATCGAAGAGATGATCGCCAACTGCGACAAGATCATCTTCAACTCCATCGGCCAGCTCGAACGCTACGCCGATGCCACCGAAGGCACCGTGCGCGGTTTGCGCGTCAACCCGCAGGTCAGCAGCTCCGATTACCTGCTGGCCGACCCGGCGCGTCCGTTCAGCCGTCTGGGCGAATGGAACCCGGAAAAGATCGAAGCTGTGATGGCCAAGATCACAGGCTTCATGTTCCACAACAACTGCGAGAACGGTGACTTCAACCTGTTCGACCAGATGCTGACCACCATCGAAGAGCGTTTCGGCGAGCTGCTGCATCGCGTCGAATGGGTCAGCCTGGGTGGCGGCATTCACTTCACCGGCGAAGGCTATGCGCTGGACGCGTTCTGCGCGCGGCTCAAGGGGTTCTCCGAAAAATACGGCGTGCAGGTTTATCTGGAGCCGGGCGAAGCGGCCATCACCAACAGTGCATCGCTGGAAGTGACCGTGCTGGACACGTTGTACAACGGCAAGAACCTGGCCGTCGTCGACAGCTCTATCGAAGCGCACATGCTCGACCTGCTGATCTACCGCCTCAACGCCAAGCTGGCGCCCAGCGACGGCGAACACACCTATATGGTGTGCGGCAAATCCTGCTTGGCCGGAGATATCTTCGGCGAATACCAATTCGATCGTCCGCTGACCATCGGCGATCGGCTGTCGTTCATCGACGCAGCGGGTTACACCATGGTCAAGAAAAACTGGTTCAACGGCCTGAAAATGCCGTCCATCGTAGTGAAACAGCTCGACGGCAGCGTCGAGGTGGTTCGTGAGTTTGGCTTCGAAGATTACCTGTCCAGCCTGTCGTAAGCTGGCGGTTATAGGAGAAATGAAGAAATTGAAGAAGAACGTACTTATCATTGGTGCAGGAGGTGTCGCCAAGGTGGTGGCCCACAAGTGCGCGCAGCACAACGACGAACTCGGTCGTATTGCTATCGCGTCGCGCAACATCTCCAAATGCCAGGCCATCATCGACAGCGTCAAGGCCAAGGGCAGCCTCAAACAGCCCGCTGATATCCAGGCTTTCGCCCTGAACGCGCTGGACATCGAAGCGACCAAGACCGTGATCCGCGAAACCGAATCGCAGATCGTGATCAACGTGGGTTCCGCTTTCCTCAATATGTCGGTGCTGCGCGCCTGCATCGATACCGGCGTGGCCTACCTGGACACCGCCATTCACGAAGAACCGGGCAAGATCTGCGAGACGCCGCCCTGGTATGGCAACTACGAGTGGAAACACCTCGAGGAATGCCAGCAAAAGAACGTCACCGCCATTCTGGGTGTGGGTTTCGACCCGGGCGTCGTGAACGCCTATGCCGCCCTGGCGCAGCAACAGCATTTCGACCGCATTGATTCGATCGACATTCTCGACGTCAATGCCGGCTCCCATGGCAAATACTTCGCCACCAATTTCGACCCGGAAATCAACTTCCGCGAATTCACCGGACAGGTGTGGAGCTGGCAGAACAGCCAGTGGACCAGCAACACCATGTTCGAAGTCAAACGCACTGACGACCTGCCGGTCGTAGGCTCGCAGAACCTGTACCTGACAGGTCACGACGAAGTGCACTCGCTGTCGAAGAACCTGGACGTGCCCAACGTGCGCTTCTGGATGAGCTTCGGCGAGCATTACATCAATGTGTTCACCGTACTGAAAAACCTCGGCCTGCTGTCCGAACAGCCGGTCAAGACCGCCGAAGGTCTGGAAGTCGTGCCGCTCAAAGTGGTCAAGGCCGTGCTGCCCGATCCCGCATCGCTGGCGCCGGGCTACAGCGGCAAGACCTGCATCGGCGACCTGGTCAAAGGCACCAAGGATGGCAAGGCTCGCGAAGTCTTCATCTATAACGTCGCCGACCACGCCGACGCCTACAGCGAAACCGACAGCCAGGGCATTTCCTACACCGCCGGCGTACCACCAGTCGCCGCCGCGCTGCTGGTCGCGCGGGGCGAGTGGGACGTCAAGCACATGGCCAACGTTGAAGAACTGCCCGCCGAGCCGTTCCTCAAGCTGCTGGACGTGATGGGCCTGCCGACCCGCATCAAGGACGAGCATGGCGACCGTCCTTGGGATCAGGCGATCTGAGCTTGATTAATCGCCAGCAAGCTGGCTCCTACACGTGACCTGTAGGAGCCAGCTCGCTGGCGATCCTCCTTCCGCTTCACCCCGCCTGCAACCGATTCAACAACGGCCCGCGCCACGCCATGCAGGGTTTTTCCAGGTAATGCCACGAAGCCGCCGCGGCGAGCAAGGCGATGGGCAGCGCCATCAAGGTCATGCGCCAAGGGCCAATGCCCGGCAGCGTATAGGCCAAGATCTCCTGTATCGGAAACGCCCACACGTACAGCCCGTACGAATAATCCCCACCGAGCCTGATCGGCAAGCGGCGAGCGCTGAATCCGACGTAGAAAGTCAGAAACGCCCACGCCAACACGAAGGCTTCATAAAAATATCGCTGGCCCAGACTCAGCGCCGCGACTGCCAATAACGGCAGCGCATAAACGCTGCGCAAGCGAATCTGCCGACGGAAGCGATACAAGGTCATGCCGACCACGAACGGCAGGCTCCACCGCAATAACGCATCGACCCGACCCACCGATTCCAGAAGACCGGTCTGACTCTGCATCCAGCGGATGGCGAAATAGAGCGCGATATAAACCGCCAGAAACAGACTGAACCGCCGGTTGTCTTCGAACAGCGCAACCTCGCCAGCAACGCCCACCAGCACATAGAACAACGCTTCGTAGAACAGCGTCCAGAGCGAGCCGTTGATGCCGGGGAACGGATTGTTTTCAAACACTCCCGGCAACTGAAACTGCATGTGCACCAGCGTGATGTTGTTCAGCACATAGCCATATGTCTGGGGATCGGCCAGGTAGCTGGCGAGCGGCAGTTGCGTAAACACCGGCCCGATCACCAGTGCGCTGAACAGCACCACCAGCATCAACCCCGGAAAGATCCGCAGCGAGCGAGCGGCGGCATAGTCCAGCGAGCCTCGGGCGCGGTCCCGGCTCATGGAAATGAAAAAGCCGGAAATACAGAAGAAGGTCACCACCGCGATCTCACCCAGCGTCAGCCCGAGCACCGATCGCAACGGCTCGTCAGCTTCCTCGCCTCCGGCAAGCGGAAATGAATGCGACACCAGCACCGCTGCAGCGGCCAGCAGGCGGATCAGGTTGAAATGGTTGTCACGACGGGACGACAGGTCAGCCAGAGTACCCATACGCACTCCTGATAAATGCGTGGATGAGGCGGGACTGCATCAGGCAAATCTAGGCGAGGGCGCGCCACTGTCGATGTTCGGCGTGATGTATTTTTCTATCAGGGTGTGGCGGTAATTTGGCTAAGCGCAAACGTGCCCCGCAGACTGTTTCAGCAGCTTGACTCGCGCGTTATAACCGACGGGCCAGGATGGAGCGCTACGTACCAAAAGATTGCACTAAGCCCTGTGCAGCACTACCCAAACGTCTGGATAAATTTCTCCGGCATTTTTTTGCCGCACTTAAATTTTTGAATTTGCAGGATTTTCCGAAAGCCCTAATAGCGTCCGTCTTTCCAAAGTGAAAAGTTGGTATGGCCGTTGCGTTAGCGCTATCAGCTCTCTTCACCGGACTGATGGGAAACTCGCCATGACGCATGCTTTTGCACCACGTGCACGCAGCTTTACCCGACTGGCTCTGGCCTGCTCCCTGGCAATCGGCGCGTTGTCGCCGCTGGCCGCGCTGGCCGATACCACGTTGCGGATCGCGATGACCGCCGGGGACATTCCGCTGACCCACGGTCAGCCGGATCAGGGCTATGAAGGCAACCGGTTTACCGGCATCACGATCTTCGACTCGCTGGTGGAATGGGACCTGTCACAGAGCGAAAAACCCAGCGCCCTGATCCCGGGGCTGGCGACTGAATGGACGGTCAATCCCGACGACCATACGAAATGGACCTTCAAGTTGCGTCCCGGCGTGAAATTCCACGATGGCTCTGCGTTCAACGCCGATGCGGTGGTCTGGAACGTCAACAAGGTGCTCGACAAACAGGCTCCGCAATACGCGCCAGGCCAGATTGGCGTGACCGTGTCGCGCATGCCTACCTTGCGCAGCGCAAAGAAGATCGACGATCTGACCGTCGAGCTGACCACCAGCGAGCCGGATGCGGTGCTGCCGTATAACCTGACCAACCTGTTCATGGCATCGCCCGCGGCCTGGCAGAAAGACTTTGCGGCGGTGCCGGCAACCGTCACCGATCCGGCCGAGCGCTCCAAGCAGGCCTGGACCGCCTTCGCCAGTCACGCCTCGGGTACCGGCCCGTTCAAGATGAATCGCATGGTGCCGCGCCAGGTGCTGGTGCTGGACAAGAATCCCGAGTACTGGGATGCCAAGCGCGTGCCCAGGGTCGATCACGTCGAGCTGATTCCGCTGCCCGAAGCCAACGCGCGTACTGCCGCGCTATTGTCCGGCCAGGTGGACTGGATCGAAGCGCCGGCGCCGGACGCCATCGATCAGATCAAGAGCAAGGACTTCAAACTCTACGCCAACGCCCAGCCGCACCTCTGGCCATGGCAGTTTTCCTTCGCCGAAGGTTCGCCCTGGCTGGACAAACGCGTGCGTCAGGCCGCCAACCTGTGTCTGGATCGCAGCGAGTTGAAGGCTTATCTGGGCGGCTACATGCAGGAGGCCACGGGGACTTATGAGAAAGACTCGCCGTGGTATGGCAACCCTTCCTTCAAGATCAAATACGACCAGGCCGCCGCGCAGAAACTCATGGGCGAGGCCGGTTTCAGCCAGAGCAAGCCGCTCAAGGTCAAGGTCCTCACGTCCGCCTCGGGCTCGGGGCAGATGCAGCCGCTGCCGATGAACGAGTACATCCAGCAGAGCCTCAAGGGCTGCTACTTCGACGTCGACATTGCAGTGACCGAATGGAACACCCTGTTCAGCAGCTGGCGTCTGGGTGCCAAGGACCCGGCCGCGCAAGGCGCCAACGCCATCAACGTCAGCGCGGCGGTGATGGACCCGTATTTCGGCATGGTGCGCTTCGCCAGTGAAAAGGCATTCCCGCCGGTTTCCAACAACTGGGGCTATTTCGCAAGCCCCGAGGTCGAGCGTCTGATCGGGCAAGTGCGTAATTCCTTCGACCCCAAGGCGCTGGACGACGCGGCGGGCAAGCTCAACGCGGCCATCGTCGACGAAGCGCCGTTCCTGTATGTCGCCCACGACGTAGGGCCGCGCGCGATCTCGCCGAAGGTGTCCGGCGTTGTGCCGCCGCAGAGCTGGTTCATCGACCTGACGCTGGTCTCGAAAAGGGACTGAGAAGCCTGAAGAGCGCGCAATCCAGCCCGTGGGAGCCAGCTTGCTGGCGACGCCGCACCGCGGAGTCTCTGACGGACCGCGTTGCCTGCGTCGCGAGCTTCGCTCCCTCCCACATGGACGTGTTGCCGGACGTAATAACTGTGGGAGCCAGCTTGCTGGCGATCGCCGCACCGCGGA
>NZ_JBAJGT010000001.1:0-739492 GCF_036706555.1 Pseudomonas sp. JDS28PS106
GGATTACATCCACTACTACAACCATGAACGTATCAGCCTCAAGCTCAACGGCCTGAGTCCGGTACAATTTCGAACACAGGCGATGAATTTTTAACGTTTCTCGTCCAACTTTTGGGGGTCAGTCCAGCCATTGCTCCTGGCTTGGCCCTTCGGGTTCCCTCACTCCGGCGACGCTCCACCGGGCCGCACCCTGATGTGGATTGGGTGTGCCGTCCATGCGCCATTGGCGCCAGCCGGCGTCCTGCCTCGCTCCCCGGTTCCGCGTCGCCTGCGTTCGGCCTGCGCCCAAGTCGCGTTCGGCGGCGTCTGTGAGTCGTGCGTAAAAAGATCAAGATCAAGAGCTTTGGCTTTGGTTTGCCTTTTTCACGATGGTGCAGACGCCGCCAATCGCGACGTTGGTGCAGGCCGAGTGGAGGCGTTGCGCAGGGGGGAACGAGGCAGGAGCCGAGTTAGCGCCGCAGGCCATGGACGGCCGTTCGGCGCGACCCCCGGAGCAACGCCGGAGGGAGGGAACCCCGCAGGGGCCCAGCCCGGAGCAATGCCTTTGCCTACTTTGGGCGAAACCAAAGTAGGCCGGCCGTAAGGGCCGGAACCAGGAGGTCCAGCACACGCGGTAACGGATATGCCCGCAAGCCCAGGTCTAGCCGCCTCGAAGAACCAGCGTTGCCGCCATCATAGCCAAGTGAGATGACCATGTTTGCTGCGCGACAGCGCGGCGCCAGGGCGGCGGGTGGTCTCCTACAGGATACGTCGTTAGATGAGATGGGCCTGATGCAACTGCGTAAGCGCGCGGGTTTTGAGTGAACCCAGGCGGGGGTCGAGGCGGTCTCGGGGCCGGGGCAGGTCAACCGGCAGTTCGTGAGCGACGGTGCCTGGGTAATGATTCATCACCAGCACCCTGTCGCTCAGATACAACGCCTCATCGACGTCATGGGTCACCACCAGCAGCGTGATTGAATGACGCGCAGCCAATTGCAGCAGCAGGTCTTGCAGTTTCATGCGGGTCAACGCGTCCACGGCGCTGAAAGGCTCGTCCAGCAGCAACACTTGCGGGTGCGAATACAGGCCTCGAGCGATGGCGACGCGTTGGGCCATGCCGCCGGACAAAGCTTTGGGCAGGGCGTCGGCGAAGCCGCTCAGGCCGACTTCCTCGATCAGCTGTCGCACCCAGGTCCTGTCGTAACCCAGGTCATCGCTGAAACCGATATTCTGTTCGACCGTCAGCCACGGCATCAGCCTCGGTTCCTGGAAAACGAAAGCCACCTGACTGGCGGTACGCTGGACGCTGCCGCTGAAATCCTTTTCCAGCCCGGCGGCGATACGCAGCAGCGTGCTCTTGCCGCAGCCGCTGGGGCCCAGCAGACTTACGGTCTCCCGTTCTCTGAGGGTCAGCGAGACATTCTGCAGCACGGTCGTCCGGGCAAATGCCTTGCGTTCTACCAGTATCTCCATCAATGCAGGCGTCATCTCAATCCTCCCGGCCCTGGCCGCTGAAAGTGTCTCGCCAGGCGAGAAAGCGCCGCTCCAGCCCGGCCAGCAGGCCGTCGCAGGTCTTGCCCAACAAGGCCAGTACGATGATTGCCGCCAGCACGATGTCCGGCCGCGAGGTCTCGCGCCCATCGCTCAACAAATAACCAAGCCCTTTGGTCGCGGCAATGAGTTCAGCAGCGACCAGAAACATCCAGGCCAGGCTCATCCCGCTGCGCAAGCCGGTGAACAGGCCGGGCAGCGCGGCTGGCAACAGAATGCGGCGGATCAGCCGGCCGCGGCCGAACCCATACATCTGGCCGACTTCGACCCATTTGCGGTCGATCCCGCGAATGGCCGCGACCCCGTTGAGGTAGACCGGAAAGAACGCACCGATGGCGATCAGCACGACCTTGGAGGTTTCGCCGATACCCAGCCACAGCAGCAACAGCGGCACCCAGGCCAGGCTCGGGACCGAACGTAAACCGGCGAAAGTCGGCTCCAGGTAAGCTTCGGCTTCACGGCTTAGCCCGACCCAGGCGGCGAAGATCAGCCCAAGGCCGGTCCCGACGACAAAGCCGCTGAGGACCCGCAGCAGACTGGCGCCGATGTGTTTCCAGAGCGCGCCGTCGGCCAGCTCCGCGAGGGTCAGCGCAACTTCGCTAGGCGCCGGCATCTGGTAGGACGCCAGCCAGCCGATCCGCACGACGATTTCCAGGAGCACAACGATCACGACCGGCAAGGCAAGACCCTTCAAGGAAAGGCCATTGATGCGTCTTTTCAGGATGCCGGCGGTCGAGGCAGAGCGAGCGTTAACCGGCCAGGCCTTGCTTTTGCTCGTTTCCATCAGCGACCGATCACCTTCTGGGCGAATGAAGGGTCGATGAGCTCATCGACAACTTTCGACACGTCCACACCTTTGCGCACCAGCCCTTCGGACACCAGGATCGGGGCGGCGGCCTTGGAGGAGGCGACGTCCTTGTCGGTGAGACCGGGGTTGTCCAGGTCGGTGCGGGTCAGTTGCAGTCGTGCGACTTCCAGCGGCAGGCCGGATTCGGTCGCCAGCAACCGGGCGAGCTCTTCCGGGTGCTCACGCGACCAGTGGCGTGCCTGCTCATAGGCTTTGAGAACCGTAGCCACGGCTTGCGGGTGTTCCTCGGCATAGGCCTGGGTCACGCTGACCACGCCGTAGCTGTTGAAGTCCTTGTTGCGATACAGCAGACGCGAGCCCGCCTGGATTTCGCTGGCTGCCATGTGCGGGTCGAGGCCGGCCCAGGCGTCAACGTCGCCTTTTTCCAGAGCGACCCTGCCATCGGGATGCTGCAGGTGAAGCAGTTCGACGTCGTCTTTCTTCAGGCCCGCCTGTTGCAGCGCGCGCAAGGTGAACAGGTAAGGGTCGGTGCCCTTGGTGGCGGCGATTTTCTTGCCCTGGAGATCCGCCACGGTTTTCAGCGGCGAATCCTTGGCAACCACGAACGCCGTCCACTCGGCGCGGCTGTAAACGTAGACCGATTTGATCGGGCTGCCGTTGGCCCGGGCTAGCACGGCGGAGAGGCTCGCTGAGGATGCGAAATCGACGCTGCCGCTGTTGAGGTATTCCAGTGAGCGGTTGCTGCCCTGACTCAGGACCCAGGTCACTTTGGCTTGTGGAAGCGCATTTTCCAGCCAGCCGAAATGACGCAGCGCCAGGCTCACCGGCGAGTAGTAAGCGTAGTCCAGACGCACCTCCGATGGCGGGGCTTCGGCCGCCTGGGCCGCGCTGTGTGCGCCGAGTACGAGGGCGCAGGCCGTGGCAATCCGGCGGGCCATGCGTAGGGACGAGGTGAAATTCAATGCAGCAAGGGAAGCATTCATCAGGGACGGTCCGGATCAAAAGTGACAGGGCTGCTCGGTCCGCTTTTTTATATCTGAAAAGATTGGGAATGCGATGCGGACCCGCTGAAAAGGCATAATGCAGAGCTCGTGCCAGACCGGCATGCCTCCTATTTCGCACGGGATTTCAACCTGTTAGAGGAGAGCGGGCTGCCTTGGGCAAATCATTTTGTTGAAGTGCTGTTGTCCGGCAAACAGTGCAGTGGGCATGCACACCCAGACACATCCGCTCACATCTCACGCCAGCTTTATCAGCCAGCCATGCAACATCGTCGGATTTTGCTACTCATATCGTCGGATTCTTCATACCGAAACATTGGCGGACTAGCCTTTCGTGGTGATCAAGGGACTTGTAATCGATTGATCCTCAAGGAGACAGGGGCCGCGAACCCGCACATGGCAGGCACTCTCGCACGCGCGACTGCTGACTTCCGTCAACCGCAAAAAAACGGGTTCACAACACAATGACTTCAGACACTTCCGATATGGGACAGCGGCAACGCCGACTGGCCTGGCTGTTCTTTCCAGTACTGTTGATCGCTTCAGCGCTTTTCTGGTTTTCCATGGGGGGCGGCGTGCATGCCGAGCCCAAGGACGGAACCCAGACGCTGGTATTCATTCGCCATGCGGAGAAGCCGCAGATGGGGCTCGGGCAGCTCAACTGTCAAGGACTCAACCGCGCCTTGCAGTTGTCCGAATACCTGCCACGCGCATTCGGCAAGGCCGATTTCATTTTCGCCGCCGATCCCGGACGTCACGTGGAAGAGGGTGAGGGTGATCATTCCTACAGCTACGTAAGGCCGTTGATGACGGTAGGGCCGAGTGCGATCAAGCTCGGCTTGCCGGTCAATATCGATTTCGGCGCCAACGATACCGATGACCTGGCCGAAGAACTCATGCGCGACAAGTATCGTAACGCGACCGTTTATACCGCCTGGTCCCATGGGTATCTGCCGGAACTGATCAACGCCGTCGCCAAGGAGGCATCTGGGAAGTCGATGAAGCTGATCGATGACTGGACGGGCGAGGACTTCGACTCGGTGATCGTCGTGACCGTCAAATGGCAGGACGGCAAGGCACATGTTGACTACAGCAGCCAGAAACAGGGGCTCGACGACGGCGCGCAGCACTGTCCGAGCGCCGCTTGAGGTAAGGGATCGGGTCTTTCTCGACAAGCAGGGCTAGCCAAAGAGTACGTCATGGAGTACAAATGTACTCCATGAGCACATTATCTCCTCGCCGTAGCGCCATTCTCGACTTCATTCGCGAACGCATCGTGAATCAGGGTCAGCATCCCAGCCTCGCTGATATTTGCGAGGCTTTCGGCTTTGCGTCCCGAAGCGTTGCCCGCAAACACATTGTTGCCCTGGCCGACGCCGGCCTGATCGAAGTCATCCCCAATCAGGCCCGAGGCATTCGCCTGGTACAGGCCGGACCGCGTCCCGAGCTGCTGGAAATACCGGTCCTGGGCCGGGTAGCGGCAGGTGCGCCCATCGGGCCGGACCTCGATTTGCACGACACGTTGTTGCTGGATCGCGGGACATTCTCGCGGGTGCCCGACTACCTGCTGCGGGTGCGCGGGGATTCGATGATCGAAGACGGCATTCTCGACGGCGATCTGGTGGGGGTTCTGCGTAACCCCAACGCCCATGACGGGCAGATCGTCGTCGCGCGTCTGGATGGCGAAGTCACCATCAAGCGTCTGCAACGCAGCGCCGACACCTTCACCCTGCTGCCGCGCAATCCGGCTTACGCGCCAATTCTTGTCAGGCCCGATCAGGACTTCGCCATCGAAGGCGTGTTCTGCGGGCTGGTCAGGCGCGAGTGATGGCCGCCGTTGTCAGTCTTGATGCCCTGCTCGATGAACGCAGGGTCTGGAAAGGGCGCGCGACCGCAACGCCGGTCAGCCCCAATCCCACCGGCCACTCCCTGCTTGACCAGGCCTTGCCGACCGGTGGCTGGCCGGCTGCTGCCCTGACCGAGATTCTGCTGCCGGCCAATGGCAGCGGGGAACTGCGCCTGCTGTGGCCGACCCTGGCGCGATTGTCGGCCAGCGGCGAACGTGTGGTGCTGATCGCGCCTCCCTATGTGCCTTACCCCGATGCCTGGCATGCGGCAGGCGTCGACCTGAAATGGCTCGCCATGATCGAGGCCGGTCCGCGTGATGCGTTGTGGGCCGCCGAACAGTGCCTGCGCTCGGGCAGTTGCGGGGCGGTCGTCTGCTGGCCGGGCATGGCCGACGATCGTGCCATGCGCCGCTTGCAGGTCGCCGCCGAAACCGGCCAGACCCTGGCGTTCGCTTGTCGGCCCAGTCAGGCAGCCGCCAATCCTTCACCGGCGGCACTGCGCATCATGGTCGATACCTCGCCACAGCAACTCCGGGTGCTCAAGTGCCGCGGAGGACTCGCTCCCCATTCACCCATACCGTTCAAGACCGACTCCTGAGGTTTCTATGCTGTGGGCCTGTGTCTTGCTGCCGCAACTGGCGCTCGACGGTGTCATGCGCCGCCATCCCGACCCCGAACAACCGCTGGCGCTGATCAGCGGCAGCGCGCAGCGCCGGGTCCTGCAGACTGTCAACCCGGCGGCCCGCAAACTGGGGCTCAAGCCGGGCCAGAGTCTGACGGCGGCCTTGACCCTGGCACCGCAGTTTCTCGCGGTCGAATACGATCCAGCCGAGACCGACCGGCACCAGCAATTATTGGCCGCCTGGGCCTATGGGTTCAGTTCCCACGTAAGTCTTGAATACCCTCGGGTGCTGCTGATGGAAATCGAGTCAAGCCTCAAGCTGTTCGGGCCCTGGCCGGTCTTCGAAGCCAGGTTGCGCAAGGAGCTGACAGGGCTGGGGTTCAGTCATCGCATCGTGGTCGCGCCCAATCCGGTCGCGGCGCGCATGCTCGCCAATGCTCACGACAGCCTGGCGGTGGAGTGTGCGCAGGATCTTCGCGTCATTCTCGGGCAGATGCCGCTGGACCGGATCGGGCTTGGCAAAGAGGTGTCGACCGCACTGGCGCGGATGGGCCTGCATCGATTCCACGAAGTGCTGGCCTTGCCGCGCAGCACCCTGGCTCGACGTTTTCCCGCCAACGTACTGCGACATCTGGACAGATTGCTTGGCGAGCGCCCTGTGGCGATGGAGTATTACACCCCGCCGGACCGATTCGATCTGCGCATTGAACTGAACTACGACGTCGAGTCCAGCCAGGCACTGCTATTTCCCCTCAAGCGTCTGATCGCCGACCTGGCCGCGTTCCTTGCCGGGCGTGACAGCGGGGTGCAGCGCTTTGTCGTGCACCTGGAGCATGTAGAAGGTGCGCCGACGCTGATCACAGTGGGGTTGTTGAGCGCCGAGCGCGACGCGGGCATGTTGTTCGAGCTGGCCCGTGGCCGACTGGAGCCGGTGCAGGTCACCTCGCCGGTGCGCGCGGTACGACTGGCGGCCGAGGATCTCCCCAGGTTCGTGCCGACCCACCGGGAGTTGTTCGACGAGCGTGCGCACCAGACATTGCCCTGGGAGCAGTTGCGGGAAAGACTGCGCGCCCGTCTGGGCGATGAAGCGGTCAATGGGCTGTGCGCCGTGGCGGATCATCGGCCCGAGCTTGCCTGGCGTGCCGGTCCGGATGCCGGTGCCTCGACGCTTGCGGCCGGCATTCCGCGTCCCGGCTGGCTGCTGCGCGAACCTGAGGTGCTGCCCTGGCACAGCGCACAGATACTGGCCGGCCCGGAGCGTATCGAATCGGGATGGTGGGATGGCAATGACGTTCGTCGCGATTACTACCTGGTGCAGACCCTGGGCGGTCAACGCGGCTGGGCCTATCGAGAAGTAGGCGACGACGGCGAACTGCGGTTGCATGGCTGGTTCGCATGAGCACCGAGTACGCAGAGCTGCACTGTCTTTCCAATTTCAGCTTCCAGCGCGGTGCATCCAGCGCGCGGGAGTTGTTCGACCGCGCGAAACTGCATGGTTACACCGCGCTGGCGATCACCGACGAATGCACCCTGGCGGGCATCGTTCGGGCCTGGCAGGCGTCTCTCGATACCGGGCTGCCGCTGATCGTCGGTAGCGAGATTGCCTTGGAACAAGGTCCCAAAGTGGTCCTGCTGGTGGAATCACTGGCCGGCTATCAGGCGCTGTGCCGGCTGATCACACTGGCCCGGCGGCGTGCTCCCAAGGGCGAGTACCATTCGCTGCGCACCGATTTCATGATGTCGCTGGAAGGGCTGCTGGCCGTGTGGCTGCCCGATCCGGGACAAGACCCGCTGGACGTGCATGAGCAGGGTGAATGGCTGGGGGACATGTTCGGCGACAGGCTGTGGCTGGGCGTCGAATTACACTGCGGGCCGGATGATCAGCAGCGTCTGTCCCGGCTGCAGACCCTGGCGCGCAACCATGGCATCGCGGCCGTTGCCATGGGCGATGTGCATATGCATGCCCGTGGTCGGCGCGCCTTGCAGGACACCATGACCGCCATCCGTCATCATCTGCCTGTCTCGGAAGCCGGGCATCGCCTGTTTCCCAATGGCGAGCGTCATCTGCGCCAGCTGTCCGCGCTGGCCCGGATCTATCCTGCGGATTTGCTGGCAGAATCGGTGCGTATTGCCCGGCGCTGCCAATTCGCTCTGAGCCAGTTGCACTACGAATATCCTCACGAGCTGGTGCCCAAGGGACACACGCCCAGCACCTGGCTGCGTCAGATGACCGAGCAGGGCGCGCGTCGCCGCTGGCCTGAGGGTATGTCTCCACAGACTCGTGCGCAGATTGAAAAAGAGCTGTCACTGATCGCGGAAATGAAGTTCGACAGCTATTTTCTGACCGTGCACGACATCGTCGAATTCGCCCGCAGTCGGCATATCCTCTGCCAGGGCCGGGGATCGGCGGCCAACTCGGTGGTCTGCTACGCGTTGGGCATTACCGAGCTGAACCCGGAGAAGTGCAATCTGCTGTTCGAGCGCTTCATCTCCAAGGAGCGCAACGAGCCGCCGGACATTGATGTGGACTTCGAGCATGACCGCCGCGAAGAGGTCCTGCAGTATATTTTCAACCGCTATGGTCGGGGCAGGGCGGCGCTGACGGCCGTCGTCAGCACTTACCATGGGGCGGGAGCAGTCCGGGATGTCGCCAAGGCGCTGGGCTTGCCGCCTGACCAGATCAACGCCCTGGCCGACGCTTTCAGCCGCTGGAGCGACAAGCTTCCCGACGACAGCCGGCTTCGCGATGCAGGTTTCGACCCGCAGACCCCGATTCTGCGACGGGTGCTGACCCTGACCGGTGAACTGATCGGCTTTCCCCGGCATTTGTCCCAGCACCCCGGCGGGTTCGTGATTTCCGAGCACCCGCTGGACACCCTGGTTCCGGTGGAAAACGCGGCCATGGCCGACCGCACCATCATCCAGTGGGACAAGGACGACCTGGATCAGGTGGGGCTCCTGAAAGTCGATATCCTGGCCCTGGGCATGCTCAGCGCCTTGCGCCGCACCTTCGAGCTGGTCAAGCGCTACCGGGACGATCATTGGGAGCTGGCCACGCTGCCCCATGAAGATCCGGCCACTTTCGAAATGATCAGCCGCGCCGACACCATCGGCGTCTTTCAGATCGAGTCCCGGGCGCAGATGGCCATGCTCCCGCGCTTGCAGCCCAAAGAGTTCTACGATCTGGTGATCGAAGTGGCCATCGTCCGGCCCGGCCCGATCCAGGGCGACATGGTCCATCCCTACCTGCGCAGGCGCAAGGGCGAGGAACCCGTCACCTATCCTCCAGCGCTGGAAAAGGTGTTCAAACGCACGCTCGGGGTGCCGCTGTTTCAGGAGCAGGTGATGGAAGTCGCGATTCTGGCCGCCGACTACAGCCCCGGCGAAGCGGATCAGTTGCGTCGCTCGATGGCGGCGTGGAAGCGCCATGGCGGTCTCGAACCCCATCGCGAACGACTGGCGGCCGGCATGAAGCGCAATGGTTATACCGAAGCCTTCGCCAACCGCATCTTCGAACAGATCAAGGGCTTCGGCAGCTATGGCTTCCCTGAGTCTCACGCTGCCAGCTTTGCCTTGCTGACCTATGCCAGTTGCTGGCTCAAGTGTCATGAGCCGGCCGCCTTCACCTGCGCGCTGATCAATAGCTGGCCAATGGGTTTTTATACTCCGGATCAGCTGTTGCAGGACGCTCGCCGGCACCACATCGATATCCATCCGATCGACATTCGTTACAGCGACTGGGACTGCACGCTGGAGCCGGTGGATCATCCTGACTATCGGCGCAATCTGGCGATCCGGCTTGGCCTGAGGATGGTGCGCGGTTTTCGCGAAGAGGATGCACGACGTATCGAGGCGGCTCGCGCCGCAAGGCCTTTCAGCGATGCCACTGACCTGGTGCAGCGCGCGGGTCTGGACTCGCGGGCAGCGGAAGCGCTGGCCGATTCCGGTGCGTTGCGCGGGTTGATCGGCCACAGGCACCGCGCCCGCTGGGCGGTAGCAGGGGTGGAGGTGCAGCGTCCGTTATTTGCCGACCTGCCCGAAGACGAGCAACAAGTGGCGCTGCCGCTCCCCAGCATTGCCCAGGACATGCGTGCCGACTACGACATGCTCGGCACCACCCTTGGCCCGCACCCGCTGACGCTGCTGCGTCGTCAACTGGCCGCCCGGCGCTTTCGCAGCTCTCGCGACCTGCTGGAACTGCAGCACGAATGCACCTTGAGCGTGGCCGGCATCGTTGTCGGACGGCAACGCCCCGGTACCGCCAGTGGCGTGACCTTCGTGACCCTTGAAGATGAGTTCGGGATGATCAACGTGGTGGTGTGGCGCGATCTGGCCGAGCGCCAGCGCAAAGTGCTGGTGGGCTCGCAGCTGATGCAGGTCTTCGGGCGCTTTGAATCGAAGGAGGGCGTGCGTCACGTGATCGCCCGACGCCTCTACGACCTGACCCCGATGCTGGCGGGGCTGGACGTAAAGAGTCGGGATTTCCATTAGTCAGGTTGTGGAGTTCAAGCCAAGGTATTCTTGCGCACCTGCCCGGCCTGCAGAATCATCACCAGTTTTTCGCCCTGACCGACCAGGCAGGAAATGTCGGCCAGAGGATCGCCGTCGACCACCAACAGATCGGCCAGCGCTCCGGGTGCGACGCAGCCCAGTTCGCCTTCTCGTTGCAGGATCTGCGCCGCGACGCTGGTGGCGCTGCGCAGCGCAGCCAGATTGCCCAGCACTTCGGCGCGAATTTTCAACTCGTGGCTCTGGTACTCGTGCATCTCACCCAGCAGGTCCGAGCCATAGCCCATCGGCACGCCCGCGTCGGCGAACAGCTTCAAGGCGTTGCGTCCCGCCTGGCGGACGTCCTCGATCTTGGCAACCGAGTCGGCCGGCAGCCCGAAGCGCTCGCCATATTCGGCGAGCATCTCGTAGGTCACCTGGGTCGGCACCGCGAAGGCGCCTTTTTCAGCCATGAGTTGCGCGGTTTCAGCGTCCACCAGATTGCCGTGCTCGATGGTCCGCACCCCGCACTCGATGGCGCGGCGGATGGCCCGCGCTGTATAAGCGTGCGCCATGACGTAGGTATTGGCCGCTTGCGCCTCATCGACGATGGCGCGGATTTCCGCCTCGCTGTACTGAGTATTGGCGATCGGATCGGTCGGCGACGACACGCCACCGGAGGCCATGATCTTGATCTGGGACGCGCCTTGTTGCAGTTCCTCGCGTACCGCCAGGCGAACGTTGTCGACGCCATCCACCACTCGGGCGATGGCGCCGGCGCGGAAGCAGCACGAGCAGGGCTCGTTGAGCAGCAGTTCGCCACGGGCGCGCATGTCGCCATGGCCACCGGTCTGCGACAACGCCTTGCCCGAGGCGAAGATGCGCGGGCCGGGAATCAGCCCCAGCTGAATCGAGCGCGCCAACGCCCAGTCGGCGCCGCCGGCGTCACGCACGGTGGTGAAGCCGCGTTGCAGCATCGCCGCCAGGATCGGCAGCGCCCGGTACATGGTGATGGCGTTGGGTTGCAGCGCGTTCAGACCCAGGTTCGCATTGGAAGCCAGCACGTGCACGTGGCAGTCGATCAGGCCCGGCATCAACGTCATGCCGCCCAGATCGATGACCTGAGCGCCGGCCTCGGCCTGCGCGGAAGCAGGGCGGACCTCGACGATACGTTCACCTTCGATGACGACTTCCTGTCCGCTCGTCAGCTCGCCGGCTTCCAGGTCCAGCAAGCGCCCGTTACGCAGAATCAATCGGTCAGAAACAGCAGTGTTCATTGATAGGCTCCAGTCAAAGGACGGCTGACGACGGCGTTCCGGTCGCGAAACAGCATCGCGCCGGTGCCGCTGATCAAGGCGGCGAGCATGATGTAGAACGCCGGGGCGACATTGCTGCCGGTCGAGGCGATCAGCCAGGTGATGGTAAAGGTGGCGAAACCGCCGAACAGGGTGACGGCGAAGTTGTAGGCCACTGACAGGCCGGTCGACAGCACATGGGTGGGCAGCAGCTCGCCGAAGGCCGCCAGAATCGAACCGATGTAGCCGGAGATCATCAGACCCAGCACCAGCTCGAACACCAGCAGCGAAAACAGTCCCGGCATCTGATTGATGAACAGGAACATCGGATAAGCGCTGAAGAAGATCGCAATGGCCGATCCCAGCAGCCAGGGTCTGCGGCCATAACGGTCAGCCAGCGCGCCAACGATCGGCGTGGCGATGATCAACACAGCGCCGCCCATCATGCCGGCGCTGAAGCCCATCCAGGATGGCAGCCCGAGTACACGCTGCGCGTAGGAGGGGATGTAGAACAGGATTGCGTAGGTGCAGACCGTCCAGAGCACCACCAGCGAAAAGCTGATCAGCGTTTGGCGGGGATAGGTCTTGATGACCTCGCGCAGCGGCGATTCAACCGGCTTGGCAGCGCTGTAGGCTGGCGTTTCGTCGACACGGCTGCGGATATAGAAACCTACCGGGCCGATCAGGGTGCCGATCAGGAACGGAATCCGCCAGCCCCAGCTTTCCAGTTGAGCTTGGGTCAGGTAACTCGATAGCGCGGCGCCAAGCGCCGAACCCAGCAACACCGCGACGCCGATACTGGCCTGAATCCAGCTGGAGTAAAACGCCTTCTTGCCTTCCGGAGCGTGTTCGGTCAGAAACGCAGTGGCACTGCCCATCTCGCCACCCGCCGAAAAGCCTTGCAGCAGGCGCGCCAGCACGATCAGCACCGGCGCCATCAGACCGATCTGCGCGTAGCTCGGGGTCAGGGCGATGATCAGGGTGCCCAACGCCATGAGCAGGATGGTCAGCGACAACGCCGCCTTGCGCCCATGCTTGTCGCCATAGATGCCCAGCACGATGCCGCCGACCGGCCGCATGAAGAAGCCGACGCCGAAGGTCGCGAGTGCCATCAGGTAAGAGGTGAGTTCGCTGCCGCTGGGAAAAAAAACCTTGGCGATGATCACCGAGAAAAAGCTGTAGACCGTGAAGTCGAACCATTCCAGGCCATTGCCGATCACCGTGGCGGTGACCGCACGACGCGCCTGGCGATTGTGGCTCTGGCGGGGGTCAAGCGAAGTGTCTTGTTGTGTAGTGCTCACATTCGTCTCCTGCATGCGACACACGCAGGGACAACCCTGCATAGGACATGGGGGGCAGAGTTGAAGGGGTGAAACATCTCGCGGGTCTCGTGCCCGCTGACGGCGACATTACGAGCTGTGACGAAAATGTGAAAACGCTCTTTGCGAAGGTTTGCATGCTTGCCGCGCATGCAAGACCGAGGTCAACCAGGGACCTGCTCGGTCAGCCATTGCTCGAAGGCGCGGGCAGCGCGGCGCGGCAGCTGTCCGTTGGGCGTCAACAGGTGATAGCCGCCCTGATCGTCGACGCTCGCCTGGCAGGCCCGCACCAGCGCGCCGGACCGCACGTGCCGGTCGATCATCGGCGACCAGCCCAGCACCACGCCGTGTCCGGCAATCGCCAAATCCACCAATACGGGGTATGAATTGACCGTCATGCGCTTGCGAATGGTCGGCGCATCCACGCCCTGCCGGGTGAACCAGTCATGCCAGGACAACCACTGGCGCTGGCCGTCTTCCAGCATTAGCAGGCATTCGTCGAGCAGACGCGCCGGCTCCAGCAGGCGGCCGCCCAGATAGCCCGGCGCGCAATAGGCGCTGACCGACTCGGGAAACAGCAGGCGACTGTCGAGCCCTGCCGGCGGCGAGCCGCGCATGAAGTACACCGCCAGATCGAATTCGGCGCGAATCAGCGAATCCAGCCCGTCGATGACCCGCAGGCAGGTGTCGACGCCTGGAAATTCCTCGCGATAGCGCCCCAGCAGCGGGCCGAGCCACAGCGCCGCGACGCCGCTGGAGCAGGCCAGGGTCAACTGCTGTTCGCCACTGTGGGTGATGACTTGAGCGGTGGCTTCCGCACACAGGGTCAGGACCCGATGAATCTGCTCGGCATAGATCTGCCCGGCCACTGTCAGATGGATGCGCTTGTGCTCGCGGCGGAACAGGGCGCGGCCCAGAAATTCTTCAAGCTGGGCCACCTGACGGCTAATGGCGCTCTGGGTGAGGTGCAGCTCGGCGGCTGCGCGGGTGAAACTGCCGTGGCGGACGGTCGCTTCGAAGGCGATCAGGTTCGGCAAAGGTGGAAGCGGTTCGATGCGCACAGAAGCTCCGTCACAGACTGTCGGAAAAGGGGGTCGCTATCAGCCAGTCCCGGAATACACACAGTGCCGGAAGGTTCTGGAAGCGCGTGGCGTAGGCCAGCCAGTAATCCCGGCCGCTGTCCATGGGTTCGAACAGCGCCACCAGTTCTCCGGCGGCGAGCTCATCGCGGACCAGCACCCTTGGCACGAGCGCAATGCCGATGCCCGCGGCCACCGCCTGGATCAGGTGAGACGTCAGCTCGAAGCTGGGACCAGGGCGCATGGCATGATGGTCCAGCCCGTTGCGATCGAACCAGTCGGACCACGCAGCCGGCCGGGACACCACGCTGAGCAGCGAGTGCTGGGCGACCTGCGCGAGGGTCATCGAAGCATGGCCCGGCAGCGCGGTCGGGCTGGCGATCAGCACCAGCTTCTCGCTGAACAGTCGGTGCGCAATGTAACCGGGCCAGTTGCCGTTGCCGGCGCAGATGATCGCGTTCATTTCGCTGGCGGCCGGGGTGAGATCGGCGTGGACGATACGTGAATGAATATGCACCACGTAGCCGGGATGCCGAGCGTAGAAATCGTTCATGCGCGGCAACAGCAACTTGGAGCCGAAGGTCGGCAGCACCGCCAGATGCAGAGTGCCGCCCTCGGCCTTGTGCGCGATGGTCTGCAGGGTCGCGCTGCGGATTCGTCCCAGCGCGGCCGCCAGCTCATGCTGATAGAGCGCGCCGGCGGTGGTCAGCTCGATACGCCGGCCGTCACGCTTGAACAGTTCGACTTCCAGCTGGGCTTCCAGCGCTTGAACCTGGCGACTGACCGCGCTCTGGGTCAAGGCCAGTTCATCGGCGGCCTTGGTGAAGCTGACATGCCGGGCGGCAGCCTCGAAGGCGATCAGAAGCGACATGGAAGGCGTGAGTCGGCGAGGGTTCATTCATAAAACTCATGAAAAGATAACGGCTTTTGCGTTTGCACTCAGCGCCGGCACAGCCAAGAATCCGCATAAGCCTAGAGAAACGCGAGGCTTCGACGCGATTCGAAGCATACGTGTTCTGCATACTAAAAGCCCAGCGTCAGCCTGTTCTGATGTATGGACGCCGAGTTCTGGAAACCGCCATGATTGCCGTCTTGAAACCCACCGCCGAACCGGCGAACGCCTACAACCAGTTCCTGGAAGCTCTGACCGCCGCCGGTTTTGCTGGCGAAATCGCCCGCGATCACGGCTCGCGAACCGTGCTGGCCACCGACAACTCGATCTACCAGCGCCTGCCTCAAGCCGCGGTATTCCCCACCGGCAGCCACGACGTGGCGATCCTTGCCCGGCTGGCCGCCGAGCCGCGGTTCAAGCAGGTGGTCCTGACCCCGCGGGGCGGCGGCACCGGCACCAACGGCCAGTCTCTGACCGACGGACTGGTGGTGGATCTTTCGCGGCACATGAACCGCATTCTGGAAATCAACGTCGAAGAACGCTGGGTACGGGTGCAGAGCGGTGTGGTCAAGGACCAGCTCAACGCGGCGCTCAAACCCCATGGCCTGTTCTTCGCGCCGGAACTGTCGACTTCCAACCGGGCGACCATCGGCGGCATGATCAACACCGATGCCAGCGGGCAGGGCAGCTGCACCTACGGCAAGACCCGCGACCATGTGCTGGAGCTGTCCACGGTGCTGCTGGGCGGCGGATTCATCCAGAGCCACGCCATGGGCGCCGGGCAGGTCGCGACCGAGCAGGCCCGTGTCGACCGCGCCGGCGAGGTCTACCGCTGTGCGCAGGACATCGCCGACAGCCAGGCTGAGCTGATCGAGCAGACCTTTCCGCCGCTCAATCGCTGCCTGACCGGTTATGACCTGGCGCACCTGCGCGAGGCTGACGGGCGCTTCAACCTCAACAGCGTGCTGTGCGGCTCGGAAGGCTCGCTGGGCTTCATCGTCGAAGCCCGGCTCAACGTGCTGCCGATCCCCAGACACTCCATTCTGGTCAACGTGCGCTATGCCGGATTCATGGATGCGCTGCGCGACGCCAAGGCTTTGATGGCCCTTAAACCCTTGTCTATCGAAACCGTCGATTCCAAGGTACTGATGCTGGCGATGCAGGACATCGTCTGGCACGGGGTTGCCGAATATTTCCCGCAAGACCCGCAGACGCCGACCCTGGGCATCAACCTGATCGAGTTCAGCGGCGACGAACTGGCCGACGTCGAAACACGGGTGCAGGCCTTCATCGAACACCTTCAAGCCGACACCTCGGTGGTGCGTCTGGGGCACACCCTGGCGGTGGGCGCCGCAGCCGTGAACCGGGTTTACGCCATGCGCAAACGCTCGGTGGGTCTGTTGGGCAACGTCAAGGGCGAAGCCCGGCCGCAGCCGTTCGTGGAGGACACGGCCGTGCCGCCCGAGAATCTGGCGGATTACATCCAGGAATTCCGCGCCTTGCTGGACAGCCACGGCCTGCAGTACGGCATGTTCGGCCATGTGGATGCCGGCGTGCTGCATGTCCGCCCGATTCTGGATATGAAAGACCCGGCGCAGGCGGCGTTGATCCGCCCGATCTCCGATGCCGTCGCCGACCTGACCCGCAGGTACGGCGGGCTGTTGTGGGGCGAGCACGGCAAGGGCCTGCGCTCCCAGTACGTACCCGAGTATTTCGGCGAACTCTACCCATCGTTGCAGGCACTGAAAGCCGCATTCGACCCTTTCAACCAGCTCAACCCCGGCAAGATCGCCACCCCGGCCACATTGCCCGAGGCGCGTTTGACCCTGGTCGACGAAGTTCGCCTGCGCGGCGATCTGGATCGCACCATCGACGAACGTGTCTGGCAGAGCTATGACACCGGCATGCACTGCAACGGCAACGGCGCCTGCTACAACTATGATCCCGACGACGCCATGTGTCCGTCGTGGAAAGCGACCCGCGATCGGGTCCATTCGCCCAAGGGGCGGGCTTCGTTGTTGCGCGAGTGGCTGCGCCTGCAAGGCGATCAGGATGTAGACGTACTGGCCGCCAGCGCACGCGCCCGCAGTGCCAACCCGTTGAAGAGCCTGGCTGTCCGCACGGTCAATACGGTCAGCCGCGCCAGAGGTCAGGAGGACTTTTCCCATGAAGTCTACGACGCCATGGCCGGTTGCCTGGCGTGCAAATCCTGCGCGGGACAGTGCCCGGTCAAGGTCAACGTGCCGGAATTCCGCTCGCGTTTCCTTGAGCTTTATCACAGCCGCTACCTGCGCCCGCTCAAGGATTACCTGATCGGTTCGCTGGAGTTCAGCATTCCATATCTGGCGCGCTTCCCCAAAACCTACAACGCGGTCATGAGCGCGGCGCCGGTGCGCTGGCTGCTGGAACATGTGGCGGGCATGGTGGACAGCCCGCTGCTCGGCCTGACTGACTTCCGCGCCGCTTGCGCGCGCTGGAACGTGGGCATGGCGACTCCCGAGCGGCTCGCTGCGCTGAGCGCCGAGGAGCGCAAGCGCACGGTGGTGCTGGTGCAGGACGCCTTCACCCGTTACTTCGATACGGCGGTGGCCGCCGATTGGCTGGAATTGCTGACCCGCCTGGGTTATCAGGTCTACCTGGCGCCGTTCGCGCCCAATGGCAAGCCGTTGCAGGTCCAGGGCTTCCTGACCGCTTTCGAAAAAACCGCGCTGTTCAACAGCCAGGCACTGCGCAAACTCCAGGACAGCGGCATTGCGCTGGTGGGCCTGGATCCGGCCATGACCCTGGTCTACCGCCAGGAGTACAGCAAAGCGCTGGGCAGCGACAACGTGCCGACAGTGCTGCTGCCTCAGGAGTGGCTGGCAGCCGAGCTGGCCGAACGCGACGCGCTGCCGGGCGCCGATGCCACCTGGTACTTCCTGCCGCATTGCACCGAGAAGACCAACGAGCCGGGCAGCGTCGCGCTCTGGCAAAAAGTCTTCGCACGCCTGGGCATGAAGCTCGATGTACTGGCCAGCGGCTGCTGCGGCATGTCCGGGACCTACGGCCACGAGACCCGCAACGCTGAGAACTCACAAAAGATCTACCAGCAGTCCTGGCAGCCACTGGTCGCCCGGCATGGCGCGGATGATCGTCTGGTGGCGGACGGCTATTCGTGCCGCAGCCAGGTCAAGCGTCAGGATGGCAAGCATGTCCGCCATCCGCTGCAGGTTCTGCTGGAGCGGGTAAGGGCGGGCTGATTCCGGAGGATCGTGCAAGCGCTTCGGCGTTATGGATTATCGCGCCCCGACAAAGAGCTTCTAACCTTGAGTCACACCTTGAGGCACAGGGCCTCACTCTCGGAAACAGGAGCTCTTTATGCAAGCGATCCAGGACAAGGTCATTGCCATCACCGGCGCCAGTAGCGGCATCGGCGAAGCCACTGCCAGACTGCTGTCGGAGCAAGGTGCGCGGCTAGTACTGGGGGCGCGCCGAACCGACCGGCTCGAAGCGCTGGTCAGTGAATTGCGCGAGGCAGGCGGGGTTGCGGACTTCCGCGCGCTGGATGTGACCGACGCTGCCGACGTCCAGGCTTTCGTCGACTTCACCGTTGCCACCCATGGGCGTATCGATGTGCTGGTCAACAATGCGGGCGTGATGCCACTGTCCCGGCTCGACGCGCTGAAAGTCGACGAGTGGAACCGGATGATCGACGTCAATATTCGCGGCGTGCTGCATGGCATCGCGGCTGCGTTGCCGATCATGCAGTCGCGGCGTTCGGGGCAGTTCATCAACATCACGTCGATCGGTGCCTATGCGGTCAGTCCCACGGCGGCTGTCTATTGCGCGACCAAGTACGCGGTTCGGGCCATTTCCGAAGGGCTGCGTCAGGAAGTGGGCGGGGATATCCGGGTGACGACCATTGCGCCGGGCGTGACGGAATCGGAGCTGGCCGACAGCATTTCCGACGAGGGCGGGCGCAAGGAAATGCGCGAATTCCGCCGCATTGCCATCCCGGCCACGGCCATTGCCCGTGCGATTGCGTATGCCATCGGGCAGCCGGTGGATGTGGATGTCAGCGAACTGGTGGTGCGGCCTACGGCGAGTCCGTATTGAGGCGATCGCCAGCAAGCTGGCTCCCACGGGATATGTAGGAGCCACCTTGGTGGCGATTCAAGACGCCGCCTATATGCCAAACGAATCGCCAGCAAGCTGGCTCCTACGGGATATGTAGGAGCCACCTTGGTGGCGATCAAGGGCGCCGCCGATATGCCGAACGAATCGCCAGCAAGCTGGCTCCCACGGGGTGTGTAGGAGCCACCTTGGTGGCGATTCAAGACGCCGCCGATATGTCCAACGAATCGCCAGCAAGCTGGCTCCCACGGGATATGTAGGAGCCACCTTGGTGGCGATCAAGTGCGCCGCCGATATGCCGAACGAATCGCCAGCAAGCTGGCTCCCACGGGGTGTTTAGGAGCCACCTTGGTGGCGGTTCAAGACGACGCCGATATGCCAGACGAATCGCCAGCAAGCTGGCTCCCACGGGATATGTAGGAGCCACCTTGGTGGCGATCAAGGGCGCCGCCGATATGCCGAACGAATCGCCAGCAAGCTGGCTCCCACGGGGTATGTAGGAACCAGCTTGCTGGCGATCAAGGATGCCGCCGTTTCCCTGATCGCCACCAAGCTGGCTCCTACAGGTCCTGCGCAAGCTTCAGCCTCGGAGATACCGCCGAAACCACCCGATGGTCCTGTCCCACGCCAGCTTCGCATCCGCTTCGTCATACCGAGGCGTGGAATCGTTATGGAATCCGTGGTTCGCCCCCGCATAGATGAAGGCTTCGTAGGGGGTGCCGGCGGCCTTGAGCGCCTGCTCGTAGGCTGGCCAGCCTTCGTTGATTCGGGTGTCGAGTTCTCCATAGTGGATCTGCACCGGTGCCTTGATGCGCGGCACGTCCTCGGATCTGGGCTGACGACCATAGAAAGACACTGCCGCGCCCAGTTCTGGATAGGCCACGGCTGCCGCATTGGCGACGCCCCCGCCATAGCAGAAGCCGACGATGCCGACTTTGCCGGTCGAAGCGTCATGCTTCATCAGCCATTCGATGGCCGCGAAGAAATCGTTCATGAGCTTTTCCGGATCGACGCCTTGCTGCAATTCGCGGCCCTTGTCATCGTCACCGGGATAGCCGCCTACCGAGGACAGCCCGTCCGGCGCCAGGGCGATGAAGCCGGCCTTGGCAACGCGCCGGGCCACGTCTTCGATATAGGGATTGAGGCCCCGATTCTCGTGAACGACGACCACAGCCGGCAGTTTGCCGGTGGCTTTGGCCGGGCGGACCAGATATCCACGCACCTGGCCGTGTCCGTTCGGTGACGGGTAGTGGACGTACTCGGCGGTAATGTCAGGGTCGCTGGCAGGCACTTGCACGGCCAACGCGTAATCGGGAAGCAGCGCGCCGACCAGGGTGCCGACGGCAATGCCGCCCAGTGTCAGCCGGGCGGCACGGTCGAGAAACTCGCGGCGATTGATATGACCGTGTACGTAGAAGTCGTACAGTTCGAGCAGTTCTGGCGGGAAATCCTGTGCGGTGAGACGTTGCATCGAGCGGCTCCTCTGAATCGGGCGGTCAGGCGTCGGAGGTCAGTAAAGCAGATCTGCCTGCTCCTGCCCCCCGGCGCCTGACGTGCCTGTTGTCAGAGAGCGCTGCGCTCAGGCGCGACAGGGGCGATCTCCACTCGTTCGAAGCGTCCGGCCAGGACCAGATAGGCGAATATGCCGATCAGACCGTGGGCGGCGACGAACCAAAGCGCTGAGTTGAACGAGCCGGTCGAAGCGACGAAGAAGCCGATCACCACCGGGGTCACGATGCCGGCGATGTTGCCGATGCCGTTGAACACGCCGCCGCTCAGACCGACCATGCCTTTGGGCGCGGTATCGGACAGCACGGCCCAGCCCACGGCGGCCAGTCCCTTGCCGAAGAAGGCCAGCGCCATCAGCGCGATCACCATCCAGTTGGCGTCGACGAAGTTGGCAGCCACCAGTGTAGAGGCCAGACCCATGCCGACCACGAACGGCGTCTTGCGCGCCCGGGACGGATGCACGCCCTTGCGGATCAGATAGTCGGACACCATTCCGCCCAGCACGCCGCCCGAGAAGCCGCAAATCGCCGGCAGCGCCGCAACCCAGCCGGCTTCCATGATGGTCATGCCGCGGCCCTTGATCAGGTAGATCGGGAACCAGGTGATGAAGAAGTAGGTGAGGGCGGTGATGCAGTACTGACCCAGGTAAATCGCCCACAGCGTGCGGCTGGTGAACAGCTGCTTGACTTCACGCCACTGGGTCTTGGGTTTATTGGACTTGCGCTCGGACTCCAGGTCCACCAGCGCGCCACCTTCGCGCATCAGCTTGAGTTCGGCTTCACCCAGGCGCGGCGCGCTCAGCGGGTCGCGGTACAGGGCGAACCAGAAGAAAGTCGCGACGACGCCGAGTGCGCCCACCCACAGGAACACATGTTCCCAGCCCCAGGCGTGGGTCAGCCAGGCCATCAACGGCGCGAAGACCACGACCGCCATGTATTGCGCCGAGTTGAACAGTGCTGACGCGGTGCCGCGCTCGCGAGTCGGGAACCAGCAGGACACGATGCGGTTGTTGGCCGGAAACGCTGGCGACTCCACCAGCCCCAGCATGAAGCGCATGGCGAACAGCGCAATGGCGGCGCTGGCGCCTGCCAGACCCATCCAGCCGACGGTGCCCTGGAGCATGGTGAAGATCGACCACAGCAACAGGCTGCAACCGTAGACGCGACGCGCGCCGAACTTGTCCAGCAGCCAGCCGCCGGGTACCTGACCCAGCGCATAGGCCCAGGCAAAGGCCGAGAAAATCATGCCGAGCATCACCGGGTCCAGCCCCAGGTCCTTGACCACGCCGGTGCCGGCGATAGACATGGTGGCGCGGTCGGCGTAGTTGAGCACAGTGACGACGAAAATCAGTCCGAGGATGACGAAGCGGTGCCGGCCGACGCGGGTGTCGGCGACAGGCACGGCCATTGAAGCAGTCTTGGCGTTCATGGCGTTCTCCGGCCTTCCTCATGGGAAGGCTTTATTGTTGGAAGAGTCGGAACAGGAGTCGGAACGGGTCAGCAGGCGACGGCGGTCGGCAGCGGGGCGCCAGCGAAACAGGCCTCCAGGTTGGCGAGCACGATTTCGCCCATTTCCAGGCGGGTCTGCTCGGTGGCGCTGGCGCGGTGCGGTTGCAGTACCACATTGTTCAGGGCGCGCAAGGCCAGCGGCACGTTGGGTTCGTCGACAAAGACGTCGAGCCCGGCGCCGGCGATGGTCCGGGAACTCAGGGCAGAGATCAGCGCCGGCTCGTCCACCAGCTTGCCGCGTGCCACGTTGATCAGGTAACCCTGCGGGCCGAGCGCCTGCAACACCGGCGCGGTGATGATCGTCTGACCGTGATCGGCGGAAGCGGCCAGCATCAGCACGTCACATTCACGCGCCAGATCGATCAGATCGGCAAAAAAGGTGTAGCCGCTTGCGGGCTGTTCGTGCAGGTCGGTGTAGAGAATCGACATATTGAATGCCTGAGCACGACGGGCGATGGCGTGTCCCACCCGACCCAGACCGACGATGCCCAGCTTGATGCCGGTGACCTTGCGCGCCAGCGGCTGCGCCACCGCGCCCCATTGGCCGGAACGCACGATGCGCTCGCCAGTGGCGAGGTCGCGCAGGGTCATGATCAGCAGCCCCATGCCCATGTCGGCCACATCGTCGGTCAGCACGCCCGGAGTGGTGGTGACCTGCACGCCACGGCGCGCCGCATGCTTGAGGTCCACTGCGTCGGTACCGATGCCACTGATGGCGATCACTTGCAGCGCCGGCAAGCGATCCATGATCGAGTTACTCAAGCCCTTGGCCCCGCCGGTGACCACGGCCCGAATGGAGGCGCCATGGCGGCTCAGGAAGGCATCCTGATCAGGCATTTCATAAAGACGGTGAACGATGTACAGCGCTTGCAGACGCTGGTCGATGGGAGCGGGAACGGGTTGGGTCAGAAGAATATCGATGCTCATTGGGCCTTCCTAAATTGTGATTGTTCTATCAAGCAGGCTTGTCGATGGGGCTAGAGTAGGAAATACATCGATACCGGTCTAACATTGTTACTGAATCGGTCCATACAAGAATTGAATCGTGGAGCTCCACCAACTTCGTTGCTTCGTCACGGTCGCCGAGGAATTGCACTTCGGCCGCGCCGCCAAACGCCTGTTCATGACCCAGCCACCCTTGAGCCGGCAGATTCAGTTGCTGGAGCGTTCTCTGGGGGTGGAGTTGTTCGATCGCAGCAATCGCCAGGTCCGGCTGACCCTTGCCGGCCAGCATTTCCTGCGTGACGCCCGCCATGTGTTGACCTACACCGATCAGGCGGGCGCTTCGGCGCGGCGCCTGGCCCGTGGCGAGACGGGACAGTTGCTCTTGGGTTTTACGGCGGTCAGCGGCTACAGCCTGATTCCCGGCCTTTTGGAACACGCGGCGCGGGCTTTGCCCAATGTGGGTGTGGAGTTGCTGGAGATGGTGTCCGGCGCGCAGATGGAAGCGCTTGCCGCCAGCATGATCGACATCGGATTCGTGCGTCGCGCGGTATCGGGTGCCGGTCTGGATTACCGGCTGGTGTGCAGCGAGCCCCTGATGGTCGCCATGAGCGAGCGTCATCCGCTGGCGTTGCAAACCGACGTGGCGATCCGCGATCTGGATCAGCAGCCGTTCATCATGTATTCCCCGGATGAGGGTCGGTATTTTTACGACTGCATCGTCGGCCTGTTCGCCATCGCCGGGGTTTCGCCGCGTTATCTGCACCATCTGGGGCAGACGCATTCGGTGCTGGGGCTGGTGCGCGCGGGGCTAGGCGTTGCGATCGTGCCGGAGGCGTCGCGGGATCTGTATCCGGATCACTTGCAGTTCCGACCCCTGCGCGATGCCAGCCCACGGGCGGAGATCTACATGGCGACGCGCAAGGATAACGACAACCCGGCGCTCGGGCCGTTCTTGGAGATGGCCTGGGGTTATTTTCTCCAGCGCGACCGCTCTTTAGACCTGTAGGAGCCACCTTGGTGGCGATCGCTCTTGGGGCCTATCGCCAGCAAGCTGGCTCCTACGGCGGGATGGGGTGTTTGCACAACCCGTCTGAATGAACCCGCCACAATCCGGTCACAGCTTTATCTCTACCGTCGCATGAGGTATCGCATGACCGAGGTATCGCTCCTGGAACGCCTGCTCTACGCCCGTGGCCCTGGCGGTGAGGAAGATGAAGTTCGCAAGATCTGCCGGGCCGAGGTGGAAAAGCACTGTGACAAGATCTGGGCAGACGATGCGGGCAATCTCATCGGACTGATCGAGTCGTCACGCCCGGACGCCGGCCCGGCGACGCTGGTCATGGCCCATCTGGACGAAATCGCCATGGCCGTGCAGCTCATCAACGACGACGGCACGCTTCAAGTGACTGCGCTGGGCGGCATCAATCCGGTCAATTTCGGCATGTGCCCGGTCGATATCCTTGGCGATACGCAGGCCTGCCCCGGCGTGCTGTCGTTCGGCAGCATGCATTGCACCGCGCGCACACGGCAGGGCGCGGACGTGCAGAGTGGCAACGTGCATTGGGAAGACGTCCATGTGGTGACGCGTCGGTCCCGTGAAGAGCTCGCCAAGGCCGGCGTCCGCCCCGGCACACGAGTGGTGATGAGCCAGCACTGGCGCAAGCCGTTCGCCCTGGTGGACGCGACCGCCGCGCATTTTCTCGACGACCGCGCGCCCATTGCCGCTGTCCTGAGGGCGGCCCAGGCGCTGGCGTCCCGCAAGGCCGAACTGGCCGGGGACGTGTATCTCGCGTTTACCACCATGGAGGAGGAAACCAACGCTGGCGCGCTGTTCGCCGCGCGCCATCTGCCTTGCCGGACAGCGATTGCCGTCGAGGTCGGGCCTACCGCCGCCGAGTACGGCACAGAGCTGTCGGTCAATCCCATCGTCATCGCCGGCGACGAGAAAGGGCATTACACCCGGGCAGTGACGGACGATTTGATCGCGGCGACGCGCCAGGCTGGTTTCGAGCCGCAGGTGGCCTTGCCCATCGATTTCGCTTCGGACGCCAGCGCGATCCTCAGCGCCGGCGTGCTGGGGCGGACTGGCTGCATTGCCATCCCCACGGAGAACACCCACGGCTACGAAATAGTGCTCAATGACGCGATCGGCGCTTGCGCCGCTGCCCTGACGCAGTATCTGCTGGCTGGAAGCGATCGATAGCGCGCCGCCGGTCGCTCTGCCGGATCGATAAAGGCCGATGACAGTCGGTAGCTATGAATTCCAGCGGAGCGACTGCGATGCGCGTACATCATCTGGACTGCGGCTGCATGTGTCCGGTCGGCGGAGCACTGTTCGACGGTTTCAGCCGGGGCCTGACGGCTCATCTGACCTGCCACTGCCTGTTGATCGAAACCGATGCCGACGGCCTGGTGCTAGTGGACACCGGCTTCGGCATTCGCGACGTCGAACATCCCGAGCAGCGCCTGAGCCGGTTCTTTCGATACTTCAACAACATCCGTCTGGAGCATCGCTATACCGCCCTGGCGCAGATACGCGCGCTGGGTTTCCGGCCCGATGATGTGCGCCATATCGTGCTGACCCACCTGGACTTCGATCATGCCGGCGGCCTGGAGGATTTTCCCGGCGCGCTGGTCCACGTCATGCGCTCCGAGATGGACGCCGCCGCGAACGCCGCAGGATGGCGCGACACCCGGCGGTTTCGCGCCCGGCAGTGGGAGGGCGTCACGAACTGGGCGTTCTATGCGCCCGACGGTGAGAAGTGGCAGGGGTTCGATGCCGTTCGCACGCTGCGCGGCGGCAGCGACGACGACATTCTGCTGGTCCCGCTGCAGGGGCATACCGCCGGGCATGCGGGCATTGCCGTGCGCACAGCGGATGGCTGGCTGCTGCACGCTGGCGATGCGTATTTCTACCGCGGCGAAGTGGGCGAGGCGACACGCCGCTGCACGCCCGGCCTGCGGTTCTACCAGCGCATGATGGACCACGATCATCGGCAGAGAATGGCCAACCAGAACCGGCTCCGGGTCTTGTCGATGGCCGCGGATTTCAAACTGCGAATGTTCTGCAGCCATGACGTCAAGGAACTGGAGATGGCGCGCGGCAGCGCGGTGGTCCGGCCCTGAACCTGTGAGATTCAAGGAGTACTCGCATGCACTTGATAGAGATCTTTCTGCCGTTGGCCGACAACCAGGGCCAGCGACAGCCTTCGAAACTGTTCGAACAGGTTCGCCATGAACTGACCGAACAATACGGCGGCCTGACCGCCTTTACCCGCAGCCCCGCCAAAGGGGTGTGGCAGGACGACGGTGATAACCGGCAACAGGATGACATTGTGATTTACGAGGTCATGAGTCAGGCCCTCGACCGAGGCTGGTGGTCTGACTACAAGGCTGGGCTTGAGGCACGTTTCAAGCAGAAGGAACTGGTGATCCGGGTCCATCAAGTCGAGATTATCATCGATTGATCCTGACGCGACCGGCCTGAACGATCGTCTCCAGCGCTACTCGAATCCTGTGAATCCTCTATCAACGACCACAGGAGATCATGACCATGATCAGTGAGACCGAAGGCAACGAAGAGAAGGGGCCGAACCGCGTGCCTTTCATCAATGACCCGGCAAAACCTGCCAATCCGGAGCAAATCCGTGAGCAGGCCGAGGATGACGAAGAAATGCCGGACGACAGTTACCGGGACGCCTGACGTCTCGAACCGGTCGTTCAGATATGGTTGTTGATCCACATCCATAGCGGCAGCGTCGCCGCTGACAGGATCGTGGTCAGGCAGATCGCCGAGCTGGTCTTCTGGCTGTCTTCGGTCGAACGCGCGAACCCCAGGACGTTGACGCCACTGGGGTTGGCAGCCATCAGCACCAGCACTGCACGTGGCATCCCGCTCAGGCCGGTCATCAGGCAGGCCACCAGAACCAGCACCGGCAAAGCGACCAGCTTGGCGACGGTGATGCCGATGGCGTACGCGCTGGGTGTCAGCCGGTAACCCGAAAGATTGGCCCCCAGCACGATCAACGCACAGGGCAACGCAGCCTGGGCCAGCCAGTTCGCCAGTTGCAGGCTCCAGCCGGGCAGAGCCAGCCCGCTCAGATTTACGCCCACGCCCAACAGCAGACCTACAATCATCGGATTGGCAAGACTGCCGACCAGCGTCGAGGGCTTGAACGGCTCGCTGCCGGCGAAGCTGTTGTACAGGCTTTGAAAGCTGAACAGCAGCAAGCTGTGCACCGCCAGTACCGTAAACAGCAGGACTAGCCCGCTGGGGCCGAACAGCCCGGCGACGATGGGAATGCCCATCAAAGCGTTATTGCCGAAGGCCGCTGTCAGTCCAAAAGGGGTCGGACGACCGATGAAGCGATGAGTCGCCAGATTCACCACCGCGAAGACGATCAAGGCCGGCACGAAGTAGACGACCAGCACGGTCAGGTCCAGCCCGTCATGCAACGGCGCGTTGACCATGCCGGTGAACAGCACCATGGGCATGAACAGTTTGAAGGCCAGGTCAGTCAGCGCCTTGCGGGGTTCAGCGCTCAGCACGCCGCGTCGGGCCAATACATAACCAATGATGATCAGCAGGAAGATCGGCAAGATGATTTGCGGAACAGACACGGCGCGCCTCCTTGAAAGTGCGCGCATTATTACTGTCTGTTTCACGAATTGTCAGTCTAATCTTGCAGAAATTTCTACACTGGCACATAAATTGCTTAGCGCTTGCTATAGGTCGATAACACCAGGTTAAGGTCTGTGGGGTCTTGACCACGAATCGCAGGAGGGCAAGCGCAGTGCAGTCGTTGAATCTGCGGCAGATCGAAGTGTTCCGAGCGGTGATGATCACCGGTTCCATCAGTGGCGCCGCGCAGTTGCTGCTGGTTTCCCAGCCTGCGGTGAGCCGCATGCTGTCCCACACCGAGCTCCGGATCGGGTTCCAGTTGTTCGAGCGCATCAAGGGCCGGCTATACCCGTCGCCCGAGGCCAGACGGCTGTTCGGCGACGTCGAATCGGTGTATCGCGACATCCAGCGGGTCAATACGACCCTGCACGATCTGGTTCAGCAACGCCACGGCGTGCTGCGCATCATGAGCAGCCCGAGCCTGGGTCATCAGCTGGTCCCTGACGCCATCGCGGCGTTCCGGCGCGCCAACAGCGATATCCGCGTCAGCCTGGAATGCCTGCGTCACGTCTCACTGCGCGATCGCTTGCTGGACCTGCAGGCCGACCTTGGCATTTCCCTGTTTCCCATCGATCACCCGAACCTGCGAGCCGTGCCGGTCAGCGATATCCGGGTACTGGTGGTGTGCCCGGTCGACCATGACCTGACCAGGCTCTCGACGCACGAGCTGCCCCAGGCGCTGGCCGAGACGCCGTTCATTGGTTACCCCGCCGAAACGCCGTTCTGCGGTTTCGTGAAGCCGGCGTTCGAACGCGTGGCGTTGCCGTACCGGCCGGATATCCATGTCGATTCGCCGCACCATGCCTGTGCTCTGGTCAAGAACGGTGCAGGCTTTTCGGTCGTCGACGAAATTTCCTACGGGGCTTCCGGCGCCGAGCGCATGGCGGTGTTGCCGATTCTGCAAGAAGAACGCCTGACGGTAAGCCTGGTGCATTTGCGTCGCGAACCGCTGGCACAGTTTGCCCAGGGCTTTGTCGAGCAGTTGCGCAGTACCTTGGCCGATAACGGATTCAAGTTGCTGAACAGCGATTAACACCAGGTTAATGAGCGCCGACGTATTCGCATACGACAGCGGTCGACCGACCTTCCACAATGACCGGGACAGCAGGGGCACTGGCACCTGGCCGGACTTGGGGAAGACATCAGCATGCGGGAACTCATCATCGGCGGCGCGCAGCTGGGCGCCATTCAGAAAAGCGAATCCAGAGCGTCGGTCGTGCAGCGCATGCTGGCATTGCTGGAACAGGCTCGTGAGCGAGGCTGCCAGCTGGTGGTGTTTCCCGAGCTGGCGCTGACAACTTTCTTCCCGCGCTGGTACATGACCGATCAGGCCGAAGTCGACACCTGGTTCGAGCGTGAGATGCCAAGTAATGCGACCCAGCCATTGTTCGACTACTCCCGCGAGCACGGCATTGCCATTTCGTTTGGCTACGCGGAGCTGACCCCGGAAGGCCGACATTTCAATACTGCGATCCTGACCGACCGCCAGGGCAATATCGTTGGCAAATACCGCAAGGTGCACTTGCCCGGTCATGTCGAATTCGACACCGAGCGGGATTTCCAGCATCTGGAAAAACGTTACTTCGAGCCGGGCGACCTAGGTTTTCCCACCTGGGAAACACATGGCGCGGTGATGGGCATGTGCATCTGCAACGACCGACGCTGGCCCGAAACCTATCGGGTGATGGGCCTGCAGGGCGTCGAACTGATCACCCTGGGCTACAACACGCCGTCGATCAACTCCCAGAACCGGGGCGAAGGTGAAGAGCACCGCCTGTTTCACTCGGAGTTGTGCATGCAGGCCGGTGCCTACCAGAACGCAACCTGGGTGGTCGGCGTCGCCAAGGCCGGGGTCGAGGACGGTTTCCCGTTGATGGGCGGCAGCGTCATCGTCGATCCGAACGGCTTCGTCGTTGCCCGAGCCGTGGGGCAGGGCGACGAGCTGATCGTGCATGCCTGCGATATGGATATGTGCAACTTCGGCAAGACCACGATCTTCGATTTCGCCCGTCATCGACGCATCGAACATTACGGCATCATCACCCGCCAGACCGGCGTCGAACGCCCCTGACCTGGAGTCGTGCTCATGCGCACCCTATACCTCAACGGAAGCTTTGTTCCGGAAGACCAGGCGAAGATCTCGGTCTTCGACCGTGGCTTCATGTTCGCCGACGGCATTTATGAAGTGACCGCCGTGCTGGATGGCAAGCTGGTGGACTTCGATCTGCACATGGCGCGTCTGGCGCGCTCGCTCGACGCCATGGCACTCGACGCGCCACTGGACCGCGACGCCTTGCTGGCGATTCATCGCGAACTGATCGCCCGCAACGACCTGCAGGAAGGGCTGGTGTACTTGCAGATCACCCGTGGGGTCGAGGACCGCAACTTTCTGTTTCCGGCCAGCGGCAGTCCCTTGACCATCGTGCTCTACACCCAGGCCAAGGTCGTGCTGGAAAGCCCGCTCGCCAGACGCGGCATGAACATCATCGGGCTGCCGGACTTGCGTTGGGGACGCAGCGATATCAAGACCACTCAGCTGCTCTATGCGTGCATGGCCAAGGAGCAGGCGAAAGCGCAAGGCGCCGACGACGCCTGGCTGGTGAAGGACGGACAAGTGACCGAAGGCACCTCCAACAATGCCTTCATCATCACCCATGACGGGGCGGTGGTGACACGCGGGCTTTCGCCTGCGCTATTGCCCGGCATCACCCGGGGCGCGCTGATTTCGCTGGTCAGGGAACAGAATCTGCGCCTCGAAGAACGACCATTCACCCTCGAAGAAGCCGCGCAGGCCGCCGAGGCGTTCATCACCTCGTCGACTTCCTTCGTGTACCCCGTGGTAACGCTGGACGGCCAGGCGATCGGCGACGGTGCTCCGGGTCCGCTGACCCGCCGCTTGCGCGAACTCTATATCGAGCACGCCCGACAGGTTGCGCTCTAGCGAAAACCTCGCGCGCACAAGGCCCAGGCGTTCAGAGAAACGCCGGGCCCGCGACCCGCTTTTTTACGCTTCACAGCTGACTGCCAACACCCCACCTGGCCACTTGCAAGGACTGTTGCGCATGAACTCACGTCTGTTCCGAACACCAATCGCTCGTCTGCTGATGCCCCTGGGTCTTGCTGTCGCGCTCAACGCCCCCATGGCGTTCGCGGCCGAGAAAACGCTGCACGCTGTGATGTCTTCGTCGCTGCGGGTCCTCGATCCGATCTCGACCACCGCGCAGATCACCCGCAACCATGCGTACATGATCTATGACACGCTGATCGGCATGGACGAGCATTTTGTGCCCAGGCCGCAAATGGCCGACTGGACGATCTCGCCCGACGGACTCACCTACACCTTCAAATTGCGTGACGGGCTGCTCTGGCATGACGGCAAGCCGGTGACCGCAGCTGACTGCGTGGCGTCGCTCAAGCGCTGGGCGCGTTTCGACGTGGGCGGGCAGTTGATGATGAAATACACCGCCGGGATCGTCGCCAGCGACGACAAGACCATCACTCTGACGCTGTCGAGCCCTTTCGGCTATGTCCTGGAATTGCTCGCCAAGCCGTCGTCGGTGGCGGCGTTCATGATGCCGGAACGGGTGGCGAACATTGCCGACGGCCAGACCATCAGCGATTACACCGGCTCCGGGCCCTACGTTTTCGTCGCCAGCGAGTTCGATCCGGGCAACCGCGTGGTATACGAGAAATTCAAGCAGTACGTGCCTCGCGCCGAGCCGGCCAGTGGCACGGCCGGTGGCAAGGTGGTCAAGGTCGACCGCGTGGAATGGCTCAACATGCCGGACCGGATGACCGCGCTGAATGCGCTGTCGTCCGGCGATATCGACTTCATCGAACAGGTGCCCGTGGACCTGTTGCCGATGGTCGAGTCGGACGAACGCTTGAAGTCGGGCGTGCTGGGCAAGCTGGGGCTGATGACCGGCGGGCGCATGAACTTTCTCTATCCACCGTTCGATAACCCCGAAATCCGCCGTGCCGCCTTGCTGGCGATGAACCAGAAAGATGTTCTGGACGCGCTGGTGGGCAACCCGGAGTACTTCAAGCAATGCGCCTCGGTATTCGGCTGCGGCACCGTGCTGGAAACCGAAGCGGGGGGCGAGTCCCTGACCCATGGCGGCGATCTGGAACAGGCCCGTGCCTTGCTCAAGAAAGCCGGCTACGACGGCACGCCGGTGGTGATCATGCAACCGACCGACGTTCCCAGCCAGGCGCCGCAACCGGTGGTGGCGGCACAGGCCCTGCGCAAGGCAGGTTTCAAGGTCGACCTGCAACCCATGGACTGGCAGACTCTGGTGTCGCGCCGCGCCAGCCAGAAAACGCCGGCCGAAGGCGGCTGGAACCTGTTCTTCACCTACTGGAACGCCGAAACCATCTGGAACCCGGTGGTCAACCCGATGCTTGACGGAAATGGGCAGAAAGGCGCCTGGTTCGGCTGGCCGACCGATCCTGTCATCAACCAGCTGCGCGTCGATTTCGCGACCGCCACCGAGCCCGCGCAGCAGAAGGCGATTGCCGTGGACATCCAGAAGCGTGCCATGGAGCAGGTTGCCTACATCCCGTTGGGACAGTACTACGACGTCGCGGCCTGGAACAGCCGCATCAGCCACCTGATGACCGGACCCTCGACAGTCTTCTGGAACGTCGAGAAAGCCGACTGACGCCTGCCTGCGGAGATGTCCATGCTGGGTTATTTCTTTCGCCGGGTGCTGGCGGCCGTTCCGGTCATGCTGGTAGTCGCGCTCTTCGTGTTCCTGCTGCTGCGCCTGTCGCCGGGCGACCCGGCGGCGATCATCGCCGGCGACATGGCCAGCCCCGAGCAACTGGCCGCGATTCGTGAAAGCCTGGGGCTGAATCAGCCGTTGTACCGCCAGTTCTTCGTGTGGATCTGGCAGTTGCTGCAAGGCGATTTCAGCATGTCGCTGATGGCCCACACCCCGGTGCTGGGCATGATCGGTCAGCGTGTGGAACCCACTTTGAGTCTGGCGCTGGTGGCCATCCTGTTTACCGTGCTGATTTCGGTGCCGCTTGGCGTGCTGGCGGCCTGGAAGCATGGCAGCTGGATCGACAATCTGGTGATGTCCAGTTCGGTGCTGGGCTTTTCCGTGCCTGTGTTCGTGATCGGCTACGTGCTGATCACGGTCTTCGCCCTGGAGCTCAAATGGCTGCCGGTGCAGGGCTTTCGCAGCATCGGCGACGGCATCGGGCCATTCGCCCAGCGCATCGTGCTTCCGGCGCTGACGCTGTCGACGGTGTACGTCGCGCTGGTGGCGCGCATGACCCGGGCCAGCATGCTCGAAGTGCTGGGCGAGGACTACATCCGCACCGCCCGGGCCAAGGGCCTGGCCGAAACACACGTGCTGTTTCGGCACGCGCTGCGCAACGCGATGATTCCCATTCTGACAGTGATCGGCACCGGCTTCGCGCTGATGATTTCCGGCGTCGTGGTCACCGAAAGCGTGTTCAACATTCCGGGGCTGGGCCGGCTGATCGTCGACGCCGTGCTGGCCCGCGACTATCCGGTGATTCAGGGCATGATTCTGCTGACCAGCGGCGTCTATGTCGTCATCAACCTGCTGATCGATCTGTCGTACGCGATCAGCGATCCACGCATTCGCTACTGAGGCCCGGCATGAACGAACCGGTTTCACTGACCGTCCCCGGACCCCGACAGCGCTGGCTGCGGCTGCCGCGCATGCCGCTCACCTCGACGCTGGCGCTGCTGGTGCTCGTGATGATCCTGTGCATGGCGATCTTCGCGCCCTGGCTGGCCCACCATGACCCGGTCGCCCTGGCGCCCGCGGCGCGGCTCAAGCCGCCGAGCGCGGAATTCTGGCTGGGCACCGATGCCTACGGCCGCGACCTGTATTCGCGGATCGTCTATGGCGCGCGCATATCCCTGACCGTTGGGCTGGGCGTGACGGTGCTGAGCATCCTGATCGGACTGCCGCTGGGGCTGTTGGCCGGCTATTTCCGGCGTCTGGACGCCTTGTTGATGCGCGTGATGGATGGCCTGATGGCGATTCCCGGCATTCTTCTGGCGATTGCCATCGTGTCGCTGAGCAGCGCGGGGATCTGGACCGTAATGGTTGCAATCATGATCCCGGAAATTCCCCAGGTTGTGCGGCTGGTGCGTTCACGAGTGCTGTCGACCCGGGAGGAGCCGTTCGTCGAAGCCGCAGTGCTGTCCGGCACCTCGACCCTGCGGATTCTGACCCGGCATCTGATGCCGGGCACTCTGGCGCCGCTGATCGTGCAAGGCACCTATATCTGCGCCTCGGCGATTTTGACCGAGGCGATCCTGTCATTTCTCGGGGCGGGCATCGGCACCGAAATCCCCACCTGGGGCAACATCATTTCCGAGGGCCGGGTGTACTTTCAGCTCAAACCGTCGCTGGTGCTCTGGGCGGGCCTGGCGTTGTCACTGTGCATCCTGTCGATCAATCTGCTCGGCGACGCCGCGCGCGATGCGCTGGATCCTCGCATGAAAAAAAGGAGTGCGTCATGAACGCATTGATCTCCCAGACGCTGTGTGTCGACAACCTGAGCGTGGCGACCGCCGAGGGGCGGGCGATCCTGCAGAATGTTTCGTTCGAGATTGCCCCCGGCGAAACCCTGTGCCTGGTGGGCGAGAGCGGTTCCGGCAAATCCGTGACCTCGCTGGCGACCCTCGGCCTGTTGCCGGGTAACGCCCTGAATGTTACCGGCGGCAGGATTCTGCTCGGTGGCGAAGATGTGCTGCGGGTCAGTGCCGGGCGGCTCAAGGCGCTGCGCGGCAGCCGGATGGCGATGATCTTCCAGGAACCCATGACCGCGCTCAACCCGGTGCTGACCGTCGGCCGGCAGATCGACGAGGTGTTGCAGACCCATACCGGGCTGGGCGCTGCCGAGCGTCGCGCCCAGGTGATGAATGCCCTGGCGCAGGTACATCTGCCCGATATCGAGCGGGTTCATGATGCCTACCCGCACCAGCTCAGCGGCGGCCAGCGTCAGCGGATCATGATCGCCATGGCCTTGGTCCTGGAACCGCGCCTGCTGATCGCCGACGAACCGACCACTGCGCTGGACGTCACCACGCAACAGCAGATTCTCAAGCTGATTCGCGAACTCCAGCACAAGCACGGTACCGCCGTGTTGTTCATCACCCATGACATGGGCGTGGTCGTGGACATTGCCGACCGCGTATGCGTGATGCGTCAGGGCCAGGTCGTCGAGTCCGGGACGGTCGAAGCAGTTCTGTCGCGCCCCCAACAGGATTACACCCGCGCCTTGCTGGCCGCCGTGCCGGATCTCAAGCCACGCGCCGCGCGCGACGAGGCAGTCGGGGCGCGCGTGGTGCTGGACGTGAGCGAACTGAGCAAGGTCTATCCGCCCGCGGGCGGCAGCTGGCCCTGGCTGGGCAAGCGCCGCGCCGGCACCCATGCGGTGCAGGCGGTGTCGTTCAGCCTCAGGCGCGGGCGGACCTTGGGAATCGTCGGCGAAAGCGGCTCGGGCAAGTCCACGGTGGCGCGCTGCGTGATGCGCTTGCTGGCGCCGACCCAGGGCGCGGTCCGGGTCACCGGCAAGGATATTTCCGAGTTGTCGGCAGCCGGGCTCAAGCCCCACCGCAAACGCATTCAGATGATCTTCCAGGACCCCAATCGCTCGCTGAACCCGCGCATGAGCATTGGCAAGAGTCTGATCGAAGGGCCGATGAATCATGGCGTGCCCTTCGCCCAGGCCTGGGAACGCGGCCAGCAACTGCTCGAACTGGTCGGACTGCCTGCCGACGCCATCGACCGCTATCCGCACCAGTTTTCCGGGGGGCAGCGGCAGCGCATCGCCATTGCCCGGGCCTTGGCGATGGAGCCGGATGTGATCGTGGCCGACGAAGCCGTCTCGGCGCTGGACGTTTCGGTTCAGGCGCAAGTGCTGCAACTGCTCGATGACATCCAGCAGCGTACCGGCGTGGCTATCCTGTTCATCACCCATGACCTGCGGGTCGCCGCGCAAGTGTGCGACGACGTGCTGGTGATGCAGCGCGGGCAGGTCGTCGAGTACGGCCCGGCCGGGCAGGTTCTGGCCGACCCCCGGCAAACCTACACCCGACAGTTGATGGATGCGGTTCCCGGTAAAGGCTGGAACTTCAGTACAGGCCAGAGGATTTCCCCATGAGTTTCGATCTATTGTTTCTGGGCGTGACCATCGTCGACGGCACGGGCGCGCCGCCTTATGTCGCGGACCTGGGCACCCGCGGCGACCGCATCGTCGCCATCGGCGACCTGGCCGGGCAGGCCGCTCACCAGGTCATAGACGGCCACGGTCGCTGCCTGATGCCGGGCTTCATCGATGTGCATACCCACGACGACACCCATGTGATTCGCTCGCCTGAGATGCTGGCCAAGATTTCCCAGGGCGTCACTACCGTCATCGTCGGCAACTGCGGGATCAGCGCTTCCCCCGTAACCCTGCCGGGCGTGCCGCCGGACCCCATGAACCTGCTGGGCGACCGGGAAGCGTTCGTTTACCCCAGCTTCGAGGCCTATGCCGCTGCGGTGGAGCAGGCGACGCCCAGCGTGAATGTCGCGGCGCTGATCGGCCATACCGCGCTGCGCGCCAACGTCATGGATCGCTTTGACCGGCCGGCCGAAGAAACGGAGTTGCAAGCCATGGCCGATACCCTGGAGCGCGCTCTGGATGCCGGTGCCATCGGCCTCAGTACCGGCCTTGCCTACACCAATGCCCGGCAGGCGCCGACCGAGGAGGTGCAACGGCTGGTGGATGTGGTCGGCCGCCACGGCGCGCTCTATACCACGCACATGCGCAACGAGCATGACGGCCTGCTGGACTCTCTTGAAGAATCCTTCAGCACGGCCCGCAACGCCGGCGCCGACCTGGTGATCTCCCATCTCAAATGTGCCGGGGCCGGTAATTGGGGCCGCGCGCCGCTGGCGCTGGACGCACTGGAACAGGCCGCCGCCCGGCAGTCGTGCAACTGCGACTGTTATCCATACTCCGCCAGTTCCACCACGCTGGACGCCTGGCGGGTCGATGGTCAGATGGAGATTTATATCACCTGGTCCGATCCCCATCCCGAGATGGCCCGCCAGACCCTGGCGGCCATTGCCGAACAGTGGGGCGTGGACCAATGGCAGGCTACCGAGCGCCTGCGGCCGGCGGGTGCCATCTATCACATGATGAGCGAGGACGACGTGCGCCAGATTCTTGCCCACCCGTTGTCGATGGTCGGGTCCGATGGTCTGCCCAGCGATCCTAATCCGCATCCCCGGCTATGGGGCACTTTTCCGCGGGTCCTGGCCCATTACTGCCGGGACCTGAAGCTGTTCGACCTGCCCGAAGCGGTGCGCAAGATGACCGGTCTCTCGGCCCAGCGTTTCCGGCTGCACGATCGTGGCGTGCTGCGCGAAGGCGCTTTTGCCGATCTGACCCTGGTCGACATGGAGCGCATTCAGGACGTCGCGACCTACAGCGATCCGTGCCGACAGGCGCCGGGTATCGATCTGGTGGTGGTCAACGGCGTGATCGGCTATCAGGACGGGCAGCTACGCCAGCGTCAGGGCCGTTTGCTCAAGCGCCGGTCGAACGCGGGTCAGCCTTCGGCATGAATAGCGATCACACAACCGATAAAGGGAGAGGACTGTGCAGGTAGTCGTGATAGGCGCGGGCGTTGTGGGGCTTACCAGCGCCTGGTATCTGGCCAGACAGGGATTGCAGGTCACGCTGGTGGATCGGCATGCGGAGGTCGCCCAGGAAACCAGCTTCGCCAATGGCGCTCAGCTCAGCTATGACTATGTCACCCCGTTGGCCGGTCCCGAAGTGATCGGCAAGCTGCCGCAATGGCTGTTGCGCGCGGACTCCCCGTTGCGCTTCCGGCCGCGCATGGACCCGGTCCAGTGGCGCTGGTGCCTGCGCTTTCTGCGCGCCTGCAACCGGGCCATGGTGCAGCGCACCATTGGCGAGATGTTGAGCCTGTCCTACTTGAGCCGTGACGCGCTGGACAGCTTGCTGAGCGAGCATCCACTGGAATTCGAGCTGACCCGGACCGGCAAGCTGGTGGTGTATCGGGACCCGGCCGCGCTAGATGGCGCAATGCCCATGGTGGAATGGCAACGCGCGCTGGGCGCCGACCAGCGCATGCTTGACACCAGGCAATGCCTGGCGCTGGAGCCGACCTTGTCCGGCATGGGCGGGCAACTGGCCGGCGGGGTCTACACCCCCGGCGAGGCTACGGGTGATTGCCTGCGCTTCTGTCAGGGCATCCGGCAACTACTCGGGCAGATGCCAAACGTGCGGCTCGCGCTCGGTACTGAAGTTCAGGCGTTGGTCAAGGAGCGGCGACGCGTGGTGGCGGTGCGCAGCTCCCAAGGCGACATCGCGGCGGACGCAGTGGTGGTCGCCGCCGGAATGTTCAGCGTGCGACTGCTCAAGCCGCTGGGTATTGCCTTGCCGCTCTACGGCTTGCGTGGTTATAGCCTGAGCGTTGCCATGGACCGGTCCATGCGGGCGCCGCAGCTGAGTGTCACCGATGCTGCGCGTAAGGTGGTCTATGCGCCGCTGGGCAATCGACTGCGCATTGCAGCCATGGTCGACATGGGCGTGGACCGCGCCGATGTCGACCCGACCCGCATCGCTCTGCTCAAACAGCAGGTGACCGAGGTATTCCCACAGCTGGATCTCGCCCAGGCCAGCGCCTGGGCCGGGCTGCGCCCCAGCACGGCGGACAGCAAGCCGATTATTGGCAGGGCGGATGGCTTCGACAATCTCTGGCTGAATGCCGGGCAGGGTGCCTTGGGCTTTACACTGGCGCCCGGCTGCGCGGCACTGCTGACGGCGCAGATGACGGATCAGCCAGCGCCGATTGACCCGGCGCCGTTTCGGCTGCGCTGAATGAATCAACAGTAGGTGAATCGTATTCCGTTGGTATACCATCAGTATTCACCGAAATCGAGAGCCGTTGCCATGCCTGCTGCGTCGTCCGAACCGAGACTGTCCAAAGCCGTATCCCGTATTCGTCCGTCTTCCACCGCAGCCGTCGCTGAAGCGGCTCGCCGCCTGGCGCAGGAGGGCCGCAAGGTCATCAGCCTGAGCACCGGCGAACTGGATTTCGATACCCCCGAGCACATTCAGCAAGCGGCGATAGACGCGATGCGGCAAGGGGATACGCGCTACACCAGCGTCGCGGGCACCGCGGCCCTCAAACAGGCAATCATCGCCAAGTTCCAGCGCGACAACGGCCTGGAGTACACGCCTGACCAGGTGATCGCTTCTACCGGCGCCAAGCAGATCATTTTCAATGCGCTGCTGGCGACGCTGGAACCGGGCGATGAAGTGGTCTTCGCCGCGCCCTATTGGGTCTCCTATCCGGAAATGGTGCTGCTGGCCGGGGCCGAGCCGGTCGCGGTCACGCCCGGCGCGGCCGATGGATTCAAGCTCACTCCCGAAACCCTGGCCGCGGCACTGACACCCAATACTCGCTGGCTGCTGCTCAATTCACCGGGCAACCCGTCCGGCGCGCTGTACAGCGCCGAAGAGCTTCGGGCCCTGGCCGCCGTTCTCCAGCGATACCCACGGGTGCTAGTGATGTCGGACGACATCTATGAACACATCGTCTTCGACGGCCGCTTTGCCTCGTTCGCCCAGGCCGTGCCGGAGTACTTCGAGCGCACACTGACCATCAATGGTGTCTCCAAGAGCCACGCCATGACCGGCTGGCGTCTGGGCTTCGCCGGCGGGCCGGCGTGGCTTATCAAGGGCATCGAGCTGTTGCAGTCGCAGAGCACGAATAACCCGTCGTCCATCAGCCAGGCCGGGGCGGTCGCGGCGTTGAACGGCCCGCAGGATTTCATCGCCGACTGGTGCCGGCAACTGCGCAAGCGCCGCGACCATGCGTTGAGCGTGTTCGCCGAGGCCCGCCCGCTGCTCAAGGTCGAATGCCCACCGGCTTCCTTCTATCTGTACGTGGAATGTGGCGCGCTGATCGGGAAGAAAACCGCGCAAGGACAGCTCATCGAATCGGACGTCGATGTATGCGGCTACCTGCTGGAAGAGGCGGGGGTAGCCGTGGTGCCGGGCACCGCTTTCGGTCTGCCCCCGTATTTCAGGGTGTCCTATAGCGTGAGCGATGAACAGCTGGCGAACGCCTGCGCGCTGATTGTCGATGCGTGCAGGGCGTTGCGCTGATGAATGCCCGCAAAGTCCCGGAAGCGGACTGGGCGCTGGCCGACCGGCTGTTCGCCGATTTGCACGCCCTGAGCTTCGACGGCGTGGGAATCACCCGCGACAGTTATGGACCGGGCGAGCAACGCGCCCACCAGTTGTTTCGACGCTGCGCCGAAGAAGCAGGCTTGCTGGTCAGCGTCGATGCCGCGCTGAACCTGTATATGACGCTGCCCGGCGCCATCCGGAATACCGGCGTGGTCATGACCGGCTCGCACCTGGATTCGGTGCCCCGTGGCGGCAATTACGACGGTGCGGCTGGCGTGGTCGCCGGGCTGGCGGTGCTCAGCGGCTGGCGCCGAGCCGGCCATCAGCCCCGGCACGACGTAACCGTCATGGCGGTTCGCGCCGAGGAAAGCGCCTGGTTTCCGGTTTCGTACGTCGGCAGCAAGGCCGCTTTCGGCTTGCTGCCCCCCGAGGCGCTCGACGCACGCCGCGCCGATTCCGGGCGGACTCTTGGCGAGCATCTGCGGGAATGCGGCGGTGACCCCGAGGCCGTCGCTGGTGGCACGGCGGCGCTGCTGCCGGCGCGCGTCGACAGCTTCATTGAGGTTCACATCGAACAGGGACCGGTGTTGATCGAAGCCGGTGTTCCGCTGGGCATTGTCAGCGGCATCTGCGGCAGTCTGCGCTATCGCAAAGCGAGGGCGACCGGCTGTTACGCGCACTCCGGCGCAACGCCCCGCACCCATCGGCGCGACGCAGTGGTCGCGGTCAGTCGGCTGGTGATTGCCATGCAAGCGATATGGGCCGATCTGGAGCGGGCCGGGCATGAGCTAACCGTGACCGTAGGGCAGTTCTGGACCGATCCGGTCCAGGCAGATTTCAGCAAGGTCGCCGGTGAGGTGAATTTCTGCATCGACCTGCGTTCCCGGAAGCCATCGACCCTGGCGCTGATGGACGAGCACTTGCAGGCAGCTCTGGGCGAGATCTCGACGCAATCGGGAGTAAGCTTCGAGCTGGGGGAGCGCACCGGGAGCACAGCGGGCGTGATGTCCGCCGAAGTGGTCGACCTGTTGGGCGAGGCGGCTGGCGAGGCCGGCGTACAAACGCTGTCGATGCCCAGCGGCGCGGGTCACGACGCGGCGCTGTTTGCGGGGCAGGGCATCGACACTGCGATGCTGTTCATCCGTAATGCCAACGGCAGCCATAACCCCGACGAAGCGATGGATATGCAGGACTTCCGCAGCGCCGTTCAGGTGCTGGGCGTGGCGCTGGCGAAGCGCGCGGGGTAAGGCTTCAGAGCGCGCTGAACCGGTTGATGATCCCTTGACGCACGCTGTCGATATGCGCGGCGGCGGCTTTCTGGGCTTGTTCCGCATCACCCGCGCGCAAGGCGGCAATGATCGCCAGATGCTCGTGATAACCGACCTTCAAGGCCTGCACAATGGCCAGGTGTTCCTGGTGGGCGCTCTCGAAACGTTCGGGGGCCACGCTCAGGTTGAACATGCGGGTCTTGAGCCGCAGGGTTTCGATGTACTGGTTGAGCAGCAGGTTGCCGCTGTAATGCGAGACCATCTGATGCAGCTGGCTGTCCACCAGCCAGTCTTCCTCGGCGTTCGGCACTTCGGCTTCGAGCAGCCGGCGCACGCTGGCTTCCAGGTCGTCGAGTTCGGCGGCCGGCACCCGCCCCGCGGCCAGACGCGCCGCTTCGGCCTCCAGGGTGCGCCGCACATGCAGGGTTTCCACCAGTTCGCGGATCGAGAACTGCCGCACGACCAGGGTACGACCGGCTGCCCGGCTGACCAGCCCTTCGTTTTCAAGGCGCGTCAGCGCATCGCGAACCGGCGTGCGGGAGATGTTCAACAGCTCGGCGAGCCTGCGTTCCTGCAGGACAGTGCTGGGCGGCAGTTCGCGACGGATCAGCATCTGCAGTATCGCGTCATAGGCCTTGGCACTGAGGTTCTGTTCCCGCTCGCCGAGAAACTCGGCCGTGGATTTGATCGGTTCCATAAGTCACTCACGCCAGGGTGTATCAGACAATAGGGAGGCGGCAGTCAGAGAGGCCGCCGGAGACTGCGGCGGATTTTACGCTGTGTCGCCGCCCGGGCGATAGCCGGGATCAGCGGGCGCCGCAGCGCCCGGGGATCGTCACTGGGGCAGGGAGCGGACCGGGTCCTCGGGCGCCGGGTCATAACCGATCAGATCGGTGGTCAGCGCCGCGTAAGTGCCGTCGGCCTTCATATCGGCCAGCGCCTTGTTCACGGCTGCCACCAGATGCGGCTTGCCTTTCTTGAACGCGAAACCTTTTTGAATGTGGCTCACGTAATCGTCGGTCATGGCAATCGGCAATCCGACATGCTTGATCAGGTAGGCGCCAGTAATGGAATCGGTGATGACTGCATCGACGTTCTTGTTCGCCAGATCCTGAATGGTGTCGGCTTCGGACTTGTAGCTCTTGACCATCGCACCATGCTCTTCGGCCAGGACCGCGTAGGTGGACGACACCTGAGTGCCGACGCGCTTGCCCTTGAGGTCGGCGGCCGATTTGATCGGCGACTCGGGCGGCGTGAGGATACGCGCCCCGGACTCGATCCAGCCGTCCGAGAAAATGATCTGTTTCTGCCGGGCCGGCGTGATGTCCATGGCGGCGGTGCTGACGTCGAACTGGTTGGCTTCCAGCGCCACCAGCAGCGAGTCCCACTGCACCAGCACGGGTGCGTATTCCAGGTTCAGTCGCTTGGCGATCTCTTTCATGACCCGGATTTCCAGACCGTCGAGCTGACCATTGGGGCTGCGCATGGTGAACGGCGGGAAGGTGCCCAGGGTGGCGACCTTCAACTGGCCGGGCTTGAGCAGCTCCAGTTCTTCGGCGGCTGTGGCCTGAGCGCCGACGGACAGGGCCGACAGCAGGGCGAACGCTTGGACGATACGTTTGAAGTTCATGGCGGTTACTCGCAGGTGATGAAGGCCGTTGATAAAGGGTCAGCTCAGGCGCAGCTGGCGACGTTCCATCCAGGACGCCAGTTGGGTCAGCAGGGTGGTCAGCACCAGATAGATCAGCGCGGTGGCGATGAAGAACTGGAACGGGCGGAATGTGGCGGAGATGATGGTCTGGGCATAAAGCGTCAGGTCGACGACGGTGATGGTCGAAAGCAGCGAAGTGTTCTTGAGCGCCGCGATGGCCTCGTTGGTCAGCGGCGGCAGAATGATGCGGAACACCTGTGGCAGCACGATGCGCCCCATGGTTTCCTGATGGCTCATGCCCAGCGCCTGGGACGATTCGAACTGACCCCTGGGAATCGCCATCAGCCCCGAACGGATGATCTCGGCCACGTAAGCGCCGCTGTTCAGGCCCAGAGCAATCACCCCGGCCATGAAAGGTGAAGGATTGAGCCCGATCTGCGGCAGACCGAAGTAAATGATGAACACCTGAATCAGCGCAGGCGTGCCGCGAATGAACCAGACGTAGAAGCTGCCGACGGCGCGCAGCGGCAAGAACTCCGAACGTTTGGCGAGCACGGCCAGCAAACCGAACACCCAGCTCAAGGCAATGGTGGAAACGGTGATGCCCAGCACCAGCCACGCCGCTTCGAGAAATCCCGGCCCATAAAGGACGATGTCGTTGTACAGCTGGCTCATACCTGAGGCTCCACGGCTTGAGAGGTGATGTCCTCGTGCAGAATGCGCTGGAGAAACTGGCGCAGACGCTCGTTGCGGGGGTTGCGCAGCACCTCGGCGGGCGGGCCATCCTCGGCGATGCGGCCCTGGTCGAAATACAGCACGCGGGTCGACACTTCTCGGGCGAAGGCGATTTCGTGGGTCACCAGCAGCATGGTCATGCCTTCTGCGGCCAGCGACGCGATCAGCGCCAGGACCTCGCCGACCAATTCGGGGTCCAGCGCAGAGGTGGCTTCGTCGAACAACATGACCTTGGGTTTCATCGCCAACGCGCGGGCAATGGCGACCCGTTGCTGCTGGCCGCCGGACAGCTTGCCGGGATACTGGTCACGCTTGTCGAACAGCCCGACCTTGCCCAATAGCGCTTCGGCTTCGGCGATGGCCTGGGCCTTGGGGATTTTCAATACGCGCATGGGCGCTTCGATGACGTTCTGCAGCACCGTCTTGTGCGGCCACAGGTTATAGCTCTGGAACACCATGCCGATCTGGGCGCGCAGCGAGCGCAACTGTTCGGTGGTCGGTTGCGCGCGGGCGCCGTCGCGGAAATCGAAAGAGAACTCCTGGAACTGCATGAAGCCGTGCTGTGGCATCTCCATCACATTCAGGCAGCGCAGAAAGGTGCTCTTGCCCGAACCACTCGCGCCGATGATGGCGACCACCTCGCCCGGATACACGTCCAGCGCCACATCCTTGAGCACATGCAGGTCGCCATAACTCTTGCTCAATTCCTTGATGCGCAGCATCGGTTGGGCGGCGGTGCTCATCGTTCGGTCTCGCCGGCCACGGGATGGACCTGCCAGGCCACGTCGCTGGGCTGGCATCCTTTGCCATTGATCGGCGTGATGTCCTGCGGGCAGGCCGACAGCACCACCCATACGTCCATTTCCGCCAGCAGGGTCACGTAGTCGCCTGGCTTTGAGCGGGGCGGCGTGCGCTGCACGCCGCCGTCTTCGTTGACCGGCACAGGCATGAACAGGTTGAGCGATGCAGGGGTGTAACTGCAGCTCACGCCATGTTTGGCGAGTGCTTCATGGAAGTTGTCGGTGCAATTGCGGTGGTACTCGGTGCAGCCGAGTTGCTCGTAGATCGCAGCGTTGCAGGGGCAGAGCAGGGTGTCATGACGGCCAGGAGAGGTGTCCTCGATCAGGCGCAGCATCGGCCGGCGAAGATTGCTGACGATCGCCATGCCCGGTTCCACGAAGATGTGGCTGTTGATCGAGCGGGTATGTTCCAGGGCGATGCATTCAGTGGTGTCGTGGACATTGACCGCCCAGGCATCCACTACCTGATTGCCGTGCAGGTTGATCACGCTGATGGCCTCGCCCTTGCACAGCTTGATGGCAGCGCCACGCGTGGCTTCGAGAATCTGTCGGGCATCTGCGTCAGTTGCGTAACCGGTCATTTTGTTTCTCCTGGCTGGAACTCTTCGCAGAGCGCGCATCGTTCTGGTAGATTTCGGGTATACCAACGGAATGCAATGTAAATGCCATTGCGGATAGTTGTTCCGAAAACCAGTGAGGACGCCATGCAACAGTGCCTGATGCCGCAACCCATCCACCCCGACGGAATCGCCAGATTGCTGGCTGCGGGGATCGAACCTGTAATCGGCGATCACGCGCTGGATCTCGCCGACCCGCAACGGACGGTCGCCGGGATTTTTCGCAGCACGCCGTTTCGGCGCCCCGAGATGGAGCGCTTCCCCAACCTGCGCGTTATCGGGGTGCATGGCGCCGGCTTCGATAATATTGAGCTGCCAGCCGCCCGGGCTCTGGGCGTCAAGGTGTTCAACATTCCCGGCCGCAACGCTCACTCGGTGGCCGAGCATGTACTGAGCCTGATGTTCGCGCTCAGCAGACAATTGTTTGCCAGCGACAGCGCGGCCAGGGCTGGAAACATGGCATTCCGCTTTGGCGCACGGCTGCATGAATTGCGCGGCAGGACGCTGGGCCTGGTGGGTTTTGGCGCCATCGGACGGGCAACCGGCACCCTGGCCGTTGCGCTGGGGATGAGGGTCAAGGTTCTTGCTCGTAGCGTGACGCAGGAGCAGTTGAGCACTTTGGGGATGGAGCGGGTCGAATCACTCGAATCGTTGCTACGAAGCAGCGATATCGTCTCGCTGCACCTGCCGGCCGTGCCTGAGACTCGTCATCTGATCGGGCCACTGCAATTGAGCTGGATGAAACCGGACGCGCTATTGATCAACACCGGCCGCGCCCCGTTGATCGACGAACCGGCTCTGATCGAGGCCTTGCAGGCCGGCGTCATCGCCGGGGCGGGGCTGGATGTGTACGCCTTCGACGAGATGCCAGCGGATTATCCGTTGCTGCATATCCCTAACGTGATCCTCACGCCGCATACCGGCGGTTCGACCCAGGAAGCCCTGATTCGCATGGCTGCCGACGTTACCCAAGGCGTTCTGGATGTATTGGGTGGAGCGGAGCCTTCCGACCGACTGGCGTAGCTAGAGGACAGCACAAAATCCATGGCCACCGAATCGGCGTGTTGACAATATTCCATTGGTATGCCGAGACTATACCGGCGCGTGATGACCGTCCGCAGAGGCGAAAACCTGCGTCGCGAAACCCCCTGTAGTTTTACCTCCAGCTGCACCTTTCAGCTGTACCTGCCCGCTGCAATCTGCCGTATTCAGTCGCACCTCTACGACCAGAGAAAAGGATCAGGACATGCTGGAATCACGCCGTTTCACGCTTTCGCTCAACAAGATCGCGCTGGCCCTGGTGGTCAGCTCCGCCTGCGCGGCGCCAGCCATGGCCGAAACCCGGCTCACGCTGGTGTCCGTGTGGCCGGAAGCCAACTTTCACGTCAAGAACCTGCGCACCTTTGCCGAGGAGGTGAAAAAGGTCACCCAGGGCGAAGTGGTCATCGACGTTCACAGCGGCGGTGATCTGGGCATGAAAGGGCCAGAGCTGCTGGCCTCGGTGCGCGACGGCATCGTCGACATGGCCGACCTGCTGATGAGTCAGCAGGTCGGCGAAGAGCCGTTGATGGGCCTGCAAGGCTTGCCCTACCTGGTTCGCAACGCCGATGAGCAGGCAGCCATGGGCAAGGTGGCCGGGCCGTATTACGCGAAGATCGCCGAGCGCAACAACCAGAAATTTCTCTACACCGTGCCATGGCCGGGACAAGGCCTGTACACCAAGACCCCGGTCTTGACCCAGGCCGATCTCAACGGCTTGAAGATTCGGACAGTGGAGAAGAATGGCACCGACTTTTTTGGCGCTCTGAAGGCATCGCCGATCCAGATGCCCTGGGGCGAGGTGATTCCCGCGCTGGCGTCTGGTGCCCTGGATGGTGTCACGACATCCAGCACCTCCGGCGTGGACGGCAAGTTCTGGGAATTCACCGGTTTCTTCAACCAGATGAACTGGCAATCGGCACCGGACGTGGTGTCGATCAACCTGGATATCTGGAACGACCTGTCCGCCGCCCATCAGCAAGCGATTGCCGACGCCGCCCAACGCCTGCAGCCGCAATTCGAGGAGGTCTCGCAGCAGGAAGATCGCCAGGCCGAAGCCCTGTTGTTATCCAAGGGACTGAAGATTTCCCGCCCGACAGCGGCCTTCAACGATGAGCTGAGCCAGGCCGCCACGCCGATCTGGAAAGCTTTCATCGAGCAGGCCGGACCCGACGCGCAAGTCGTCATCAAGGCGTATCTGTCCCAGACCGGCCGCGCTGCCCTGATCGAGTGAGGTGAGTGATGAACACCGTATTCCTGAGGTCCATCGACACCCTCAGCCGCGTAACCGGCTGTATCGCCGGGGCCGGCATGGCGCTGTTGTTTCTGCTGATGATCGGCGAGGTTTTCTATCGCAACCTGACCGGGCGCAGCCTGGGCTTCACCTGGGAGCTGAGCGGCTATCTGTTTGGCGCCATCATTTTTCTGGGCAGCGCCTGGACCCTGCGCTGCGGCGGGCAGATTCGCATACGTTTCATGCTCGACATTTTGCCGCCGCGCTGGGCGCGGTGGCTCGACGTACTGGCCTGTCTGTGCGGCCTGTTCATCGCCGGCTATCTGTTCTACGCGTTGTGGGGCTTCACGCTGCAGGCCTGGAGCCGGGGCATCGTCTCCGGCACACCGGAAAAATTTCCCCTGGTGTACCCCCGCGCCTTGCTGACGCTGGGCTCAGGCATGCTCTGCTTGCAGATCCTCGCCCAGACCGTGTCCCTGGCGACAGGCCGTGAACCCTCCACATCCACACCCACCTCCGCCGCGAGTGTACAAGCCTCATGAGCATCGTCATTGGCGTAACCCTTATGTTGATGGTGCTGCTCTTGTCCATGGGCGTGTGGGTGGGCATTGCCTTGGGCGGGGTCGGCATCGTCACGCTGGAGATCTTCCGCAACATGCCGGTGGAGAAGCTGCTGGCCCAGACTGTGTCCAATGTGTCGATGTCGCCGGAACTGGTGGCGCTGCCCTTGTTCATCCTGATGGGCGAGATCCTGTTCCGCACCAAACTCTCCAAACTGCTGTTTGATGGTCTGTCGCCGTGGACCCGACACATCCCCGGCCGGCTGCTGCACACCAACGTGCTGGGCTGCACGCTGTTCGCCGCGATATCCGGCTCGTCGGCGGCGACCACCGCCACCGTCGGCCGGATCACCTTCAAGGAGCTGACGTCGCGCGGCTATGATCCGCGCATCGCGGCCGGATCGCTGGCCGGGGCAGGGACCCTGGGCTTTCTCATCCCGCCCAGCACCTTGATGATCGTCTACGGCGTACTGGCCCAGGTTTCGGTGCTGAAAATGTTCATGGCCGGCATCATCCCGGGGCTGCTGCTGGCGCTGGCGTTCATGATCTACGTCGCAGTCTGGTCGCTGTTCAACCCGGACCGCCTTCCGGCGGATGCCAGGCGCACCTCCTTGCGTGAACTGGCGACGGGGCTGCTGCAACTGGGACCGGTGGTGCTGCTGATCGGCTTCGTGGTCGGCTCGATGATGTTCGGCTTTGCCACCCCGACCGAAGCGGCGGCCATGGGCGTGCTGGGAGCCTTGCTGATCTGCATCGTGCAGCGCTGCTTCACCTGGCGCGGGCTGTGGGAAGCCCTGATGGGCGCGATGCAGACATCGAGCATGATCGGTCTGATCATCCTGGGCGCGGTGTTTCTGTCGGTGGCGATGGGCTTTCTGAAAGTGCCGGCTACCATCGCCGAATCGATCGGCGCGCTGGGCTTGTCGCCGTTCGCCCTGATCATGCTGCTGATCGTGTTCTACGTGCTGCTGGGGGCCGTGCTGGAAGGCATGTCGATCATCGTCATGTCACTGCCGATCACCTTGCCGCTGATCATGGCCGCCGGTTACGACCCGATCTGGTTTGGCGTGTTCCTGATCCTGGTGGTGGAGATGGCGCAGGTCACGCCGCCGGTGGGCTTCAACCTGTTCGTACTCAACGGGCTGTCGGGCATGCCATTGTCGACGCTGGCACGCGCAGCGCTGCCATTTTTCCTGATCCTGGTCGCCTTCACCGTGCTCATCACGGTCTTCCCGGAAATCGTGCTGTACCTGCCACGCACGCTGGAAAAATGAGCGGGGCCAACCACAGCGTTTGCCCTGTCACGGATACGGCCTGCTCGTATCCGTGGAGGCGAGCAACAGCACGATCAGGCGGCAATCACCGTCGCCATGGGCGCGATGCTGACGCCGCTGCCTTCGAGCAGGTTGCGCAATTGGCGCGCCATGGTGGTCGCGCCGGGGGTGTCGCCGTGGACGCAGACAGTGTCGATGCGCACCGGCATGCGCACGCCGTCGATGGTGGTGATGGCTTGTTCTTCGATCATTCGCAGCACGCGAGCGGCGGCGAGTTCACTGTCGTGAATGACCGCGCCTGGCAGCTTGCGCGATACCAGGTTGCCGTTGGCGGCATACGCCCGATCGGCGTAGATCTCCCGCGCCATGCGCAGCCCGAGCGCTTCTCCCGCGCGTTCGGTTTCCAGGCCTGGCATCACCACGAAGATCAAGTCCGGATCGACCGCCTTGATCGCCCGCGCCACCGCCAGCGCCAATTCAGCATCTTCATTGGCCATGTTGCCCAGCGCGCCGTGGGTCTTGACGTGTTGCAATGGCAGTCCGGCGGCCTCGGACAAGGCTTTGAACGCGCCGATCTGATAGATCAGCTGGCGCTCGATCTGCGCCGGGGAGTCGCCACGAATCTGCCGACGCCCAAAGCCGTGCAGGTCGTAGAAGCTCGGATGGGCGCCAACGGCGACGGATTTCTCAAGGGCGAGGGCGGCGGTGCTGAACATGATGTCCGGATCGCCGGCGTGAAAGCCGCACGCCACGTTGGCGGAGCTGACGATGTCGAGCATCGCGCTGTCATCGCCCATGGTCCATGCGCCGTAGCCTTCACCCATGTCGCAGTTCAAATCGATCAGCATAAGGTCACCCGCGAGGCGCTTGACGCCACTGTCTGATTAGTAGGCTCCGGCAGTATGCCGGGACGTTTAAGCCGTGCAAGAACTATTCTTGCCCCGGCCATAGTGACAGAATACCTCTGGTATTCCAAAAGCATTCCTGGATTTGGAGAGTAAGACTTGTGGTAACTCAAGCGCCGGAACCGGCTTACCGGATTGCCCCCATTGGCGATCACGCGATCTATATCGACTTCGGGGAAGTGATCGACATTGCGGTCAATCAACGCGTCACGGCGCTTGCCCGGCGGGTGGGCGAAGCGGGCATCCCCGGTGTGACCTGCCTGGTTCCGACCTACCGTGCGCTGACCGTCGCCTATGACTGCACGCGCATCCGCCAGTCACGCCTGCGCCAGCATCTGGAACGCCTGCTGGCGGAACCGGATGCCGAGGCAGGCCCGGTACGCCAGTGGGAAGTCCCGGTGGCATATGGCGGCGAGCATGGCGTGGATCTGGAGTGGCTGGCCGCTCAGCACGATCTCGATGCGCAGGCAGTGATCGCACTGCACAGCGCCGCCCGCTATCGGGTCTACATGATCGGCTTCATGCCCGGTTTCGCGTATCTGGGCGGACTGGACGAGCGCCTGCATACCTCGCGTCGCGAGTCGCCACGTCTGAAAGTGCCAGCCGGCACGGTCAGCATCGGCGGCATGCAGACGGCGGTCGCCTCCATCGAAGCGCCCAGCGGCTGGCACCTGATCGGTCGCACCCCGGCGCGCAGTTTCCGACCGGGCGGTGACGACCCCTTTCTGTTTCGGGCTGGTGACGAGATCCGCTTCGTCCCCATCGAGTCAGCCGAATTCGACGCCCTGGCGGCACAACCCGACTTCATCCCGCAATGGACCTGGCGCACATGAGCAGTTTGTACGTAGTAAACCCCGGGCTGCTGACCACACTCCAGGACCGTGGCCGCACCGGCTATGAAGACTGCGGTGTGCCGCCTTCCGGCGCACTGGATGAAATGAGTTTTGCCCTGGCCAACGCGCTGGTCGGCAACCCGGCCGGCACCGGCGCGCTGGAATTTACGTTGTTGGGCGGCACGTTCGAGGTCGGGGCGGGCGGTTGCGTGATCGCCGTCACCGGCGATGTGGAAGTGTTCATCGACGACCAGGCGGTCGCGGGTTATCAATGCCATGTGCTGCGCTCCGGCGGGGTTCTGAAGATCGGCCGCGTTCTGAGCGGCGCGCGGGGCTATCTGGCAGTGGCTGGCGGTTTCGCGGCGCTGCCGGTGCTGGGCGGCGTATCGACTCTGACACGGGCCGCGCTCGGCGGCTTCGCCGGAAGACCGCTGGCCGTTGGCGACGAACTGCCGTTGGCAGCGCCGTCCCAATACCTGCCGCTGGCGGCCAGGGCGCCGGCCCAGCGCTTCCTGCCGCAACGCGAACTGCGTCCGCTGCGCGTCGTACTCGGGCCGCAACAGGACTATTTCAGTGAGGTCGAGATCAGACGTTTTCTCAGCGAAACCTTCGAGGTTTCTCCTCAGAGCGACCGCATGGGCTACCGTATGACAGGGCCTGCCATTCGCCATCTGAAAGGTTTCAATATCGTCTCCGACGCCATCAACACCGGCAGCGTGCAGATACCGGGCAGCGGTCACCCGATCATCGCCATGCACGATCGGCAGACCACCGGCGGTTACCCCAAGATCGCGACTGTCATTCGCGCGGATCTCGCCCGGCTCGGGCAGCTCAAGCCGGGCGACCGCGTCGGGTTCGAGGAAGTGACCGTCGAGCAGGCCGAAGACCTCTGGTGCGAGCGCCAGCTGTTGATGGGCGCCTACCTTGACGAACTGCTGGCGCGCTATCGCCGCCGCGCTTGAAATGTCATTCACCGTATAAGGAATTTCCATGATCACGTCGCCCGTCAGCATTCTCCAGGGGCACACGCCGCTGGTGATCAGTATTCCCCATGCCGGTACGCGCCTGACCCCGGCCGTACAGGACGGGCTGGTGCCGGAAGCCCGGGATACGCCCGACACCGACTGGCACATCCCGCGTCTATATGAGATGGCGACCGGGCTGGGCGCCACGGTAGTGGCGGGGCAGTACTCGCGGTTCGTCATCGACCTGAACCGACCCGAGGACGATCAGCCGCTGTACAGCGGCGCAACGACCGGGCTTTATCCCGACGTGCTGTTCGACGGCGCGCCCTTGTATGTCGCTGGAAAACAACCTTCCGCCGCCGAGCGAGCGCTGTATCTGGAGCAGATCTGGCGCCCTTATCACCAGGCTCTGCGCCAGGCGCTGGACGCGACGCGGGACAGGTTCGGCTACGCACTCCTCTGGGACGCGCATTCAATCCGCTCACGGCTGCCGATGCTGTTCGAAGGCGCCTTGCCGGACTTCAATCTGGGCACGTTCAACGGCGCCAGTTGCGCGGCAGAACTGGCGCAACGCCTGGAGTCGATCTGCGCGCAAGCCGCCGGCTATACCCATTCGCTCAATGGCCGTTTCAAGGGTGGCCATATCACCCGTCACTACGGCAAACCTGAAGCCGATATCCATGCCGTGCAACTGGAACTGGCCCAGTGCACCTACATGGATGAGACCCGACCCTTTGCTTATCGCGAGGATCGCGCAGGTTCCGTGCAGGCCGTCATCGAACGTCTGCTTCGCGAGACACTCACATGGGGAAGCGAGCGGTACGGCGTCTGAAGCGGCGTCTACCGTCGAGACAAACGAACCATGAGACACGGAAATGAACGATCAGCCGTTCAAACGACTGTTCTTCGCCCTGGAATGCGCGCCGGAGCAACGGCGCGCCATTGCACGCTGGCGCGGCGAGCTGGCACTGCGCACCGGACGTCCGGTGCCTTCCGAGAACTTCCACGTGACCCTGGTCTTCCTCGGCGCCGTAGAAGTCGCGCAGATCGCCGAACTGTGCGCGGCGGCGGCGAAGGTGCGCATGCCCACCGGAACGATCAGCGTGGCGCTGGACAAGCTTGAAGCCTGGCGCCAGGCGGGCGTGCTGGTGCTGACTTCACAAGAGACGCCCCCGGGACTGCTGCGTCTGGTCTACGCCCTGGAACAGGCAATCCTGCCGTTCGGCTTCGCGCAAGTGTCTAGAGAATACCGGCCGCATTTGACCCTGATGCGGGACTACCAGGGACAGCCACCCGAAGCGGGCACCGCACCCGAGTTCTGGCTGCGCGCCAGCCGGGTCGTGCTCTACGAATCCCATAAAGGTCGCTACCGGGAGTTGGCGAGTTGGTCATGAATACTGTCGTTCACGTGCTTGAGTCATCAAGCCTCATGAATATCTTCGCCTTGCTCGACTGTGCAGGTATGCTCGGCGCCAATTGTCAGACGGAGCCCGAGATTGAGCATGGATCGAGATAGCCCTGAGTCGCCCGAAGGGAAGGCGGACACTTCGCCAGAGGGTCAGGCTCTGGAGTTTCCGACCCATACTTCCGAACGCCTGCAGCTTGCGCTCGACGCAGGAGCCATTATCGGCACTTGGGTCTGGGACATTCCGGATGACTGCGTAACCGCGGACGAGCGTTTTTCGCGTTCGTTCGGCCTGCCGGCGGAAAAGTGCAAGGCCGGGATTCCGATTGCCGAAGCCTTTTCTTCCATCCATCCCGAAGACCTCGACCGGGTCGCCTCGGAAATCCGGCAGACCATGGCCCGCGGAGGCGCGTTTCGGTGCGAGTACCGGGTGCGCCAGCACGATGGTCATTATCGGTGGGTGGAGGCCAACGGCCACGCCGAGCTGGACGCAGGCGGGCAGGCAGTACGCTTTCCGGGCGTGCTGATGGATATCGAGTCCCGACGGGCCGCGGAAGCCGAACGGGATCGGATGTCAGCGCTGTTGCGTACGTTTACCGCGGCGGTCCCCGGCGTGGTGTACGCCAAGGATCGGCAAGGGCGGATGCTAGTCGCCAACCGTGGCACGACCGAGCTGATCGGCAAGCCGCCGGAATTCTACCTGGGCAAGACCGATATCGAGTTTCTGGAGGACAAGGACCAGGCACGCCAGGTCATGGAAACCGACCAGCGCATCATGCGCAGCGGCAAGGCCGAACAGGTCGAAGAACGGGTCGACATGCCTGACGGGTCCGCGGCGCTGTGGCTGTCGGCCAAGGCGCCTTTGTTCAGCGACACGGGGGAGGTCATCGGTCTGATCGGCTCCTCCATCGACGTGACTGCCCGGAAAACAGCCGAAATGGCGCTCGTGGAACTCAACCGCACGCTCGAAGCGCGTATCGAGCAGGCCCTGGCTGAAAACGAGGCTGCTCAGGCCGCGTTGCGCCAGTCGCAGAAGATGGAAGCGGTGGGCCAGTTGACCGGTGGCATCGCCCACGACTTCAACAACCTGCTGGCCGGGATCACCGGCAGCCTGGATCTGATCAAACTGCGCTTGAACCAGGGCCGTACCGCCGACGTCGAGCGCTACGTCGCGGTGGCCTATGGCGCCGCCGAACGAGCCGCGGCACTCACCCACCGGCTGCTGGCATTCTCTCGTCGGCAGACACTGCTTCCGGTCCACACCGATGTCAATGCGCTCATCGGCGGGATGGAGGAGCTGATCCGGCGCACGGTAGGGCCTGCCATCGATTTGAAGGTCGAGCTGACGGCGCCGCTGGGCACCTGCCTGGTCGATCCGGCACAGGTTGAAAATTCGCTGCTCAATCTGTGTATCAATGCCCGGGACGCGGTCGCCGGCAGCGGCAGCATTTCCGTCAAGACCTTCAATCAGACCCTGTACCACGGCCCGGAGCTGGATCCGGAGCTGGCCGCGGGTTCCTACCTGACCATCTGCGTCAATGACGACGGCACAGGCATGGACGCCGAAACCCTGGCCAAAGCGTTCGAGCCGTTCTTCACCACTAAACCCGTGGGGGCAGGAACCGGACTCGGCCTGTCGATGGTTTACGGTTTCGCCCGACAGTCGGGCGGACAGATCAAGATCGAGTCCGAACCGGGCCAGGGCACCAGCGTCTATCTGCAGCTGCCCTGTCAACAGCAGCAAACCTCAGCGCCCGCCGGTGAACCGGCGCAGACCGACCGGTCGATATCACAGAGGGTGTCGTCTGGAGAAGTGCCGCTTCACTTGCCAGCCTCGCAGAACGAGACGGCGCAAACAACCGGGCCGCGTGGCACGGTGCTGGTGGTCGACGACGAGTCGTCGGTGCGCATGTTCGTCACCGAGACGCTGGAAAGCTTCGGCTATCGGGTCATCGAGGTGGCCGACGGCCTGGCGGCGTTGCAGATTCTGCAGTCCGACACACCCATCGACCTCCTGATCACTGACATCGGCCTGCCGGGCGGGCTGGACGGCCGGCAGCTGGCGGCGGCCGGGCGCGAATGCAGGATCTTCCTGCCGGTGTTGTTCATGACCGGTTATGCCCGGCCTTCCGTACTGGACGAGTACGCATCGCAACCGTCGACGGCGCTGCTGACCAAACCGTTCGCGCTGGAAGCGCTGATCCCGGTGCTGGACGACCTGCTCGGCACCGCCTGAGAGTTCCAAGACAGCCATTGGCCTCACATCAATGCTGGCAGACAGGTATTATTGAACGCGGCAAGACCGACTCCTCGCCTGGACACCAGCCAGGCGGGGAGTTTTCTTTTGGTATCGAATTGTTTTCACAAGATCAGGATGTTTTTTAATGGTGGTGCAAAAAAACCTGTCCCCAGGTGAGCCGGGTGATCAACATTTACAGCGTAATCTGTCCAACCGACACATTCAGCTGATTGCCATCGGCGGCGCGATCGGCACAGGTCTGTTCATGGGCTCGGGCAAAAGCATCAGCCTCGCCGGACCTTCCATCCTGTTCGTGTACCTGATCATCGGATTCGTGCTGTTTTTCGTGATGCGCGCGCTGGGCGAGTTGCTGCTGTCCAACCACGAGTACAAGTCGTTCATCGACTTTGCGACCGACTTGCTCGGACCCTGGGCGGGGTTCTTCACTGGCTGGACCTACTGGTTCTGTTGGATCGTGACCGGGATGGCCGACGTGATCGCGATTTCCGCTTACGCGCAATTCTGGTTTCCCGGATTGCCGCAGTATTACCCGGCGATTGCCTGCGTAGGCCTGTTGCTGTCGCTCAATCTGCTGACGGTCAAGCTGTTCGGCGAGATTGAATTCTGGTTCGCTCTGATCAAAATCGCCGCGATCATCGGTCTGGTGCTCACTGGCGGATACTTGCTGATCTATGCGACCCCGTTTTCCCTGGGACGCGCGCCGAGCGTGACCAACCTCTGGGCCGACGGGGGCATGTTCCCCCATGGCCTGACCGGTTTCCTCGCCGGTTTCCAGATCGCGGTATTCGCGTTCGTGGGCATCGAGCTGGTCGGCACCGCTGCGGCAGAGACCAAGGACCCGAGCCGGACCCTGCCACGGGCCATCAACTCGATTCCGGTGCGCATCATTCTGTTTTACGTGCTCGCGCTGGCCACGATCATGATCGTGACCCCCTGGCGGGAAGTGGCGGGGGACAGGAGCCCCTTCGTCGAGCTGTTCGTCATTGCGGGCCTTCCAGCCGCGGCCGGGATCGTCAACTTCGTGGTCCTGACATCGGCGGCTTCGTCAGCCAACGGCGGCATCTTTTCCACCAGCCGGATGTTGTTCGGCCTTGCCGCCGAAGGCCACGCGCCAAACGCCTTCAAACGCCTGTCGAAGCGTTCGGTCCCGGCCAATGGCCTGCTGTTCTCGGTCGGTTGCCTGGCGCTGGGCACCCTGGTGATGTATCTGATCCCCAACCTCATGGAAGCCTTCACGCTGATCACAACGCTGTCGGCGATCCTGTTCATCTTCGTTTGGTCGATCATCCTGACCTCGTATCTGGCCTACCTGAAGAAACGTCCCGAACTGCATGCCCGGTCGAAGTTTCCGATGCCGGCGGGGAAACTCATGAGTTGGGTGGCCCTCGGTTTCTTCGCGCTGCTGCTGGTCATCCTGACGTTCAAGGAAGACACGCGGGTGGCGCTGTACATCGCGCCGATATGGTTCGCGGTGCTGGGCGTCGCTTACCTGTTCATCCGCAAGCGCGCCGCTGCGCTGTCGGCGGCCTGATGCACTTGCCGTGGGAGCCGTACATGCCTCCCACGACTCTCGGGACGGCCCGCCCGGACCATTTGACAGACAAGGCGCCTGCCGGGGGCATCCGGTTATGCTTCGCCTTTCTCCAGCTCTGGTTCCAGCTTGACCTTGATCCAGCCGGGTTGGTGTTCATCGAATTTCTTGAAAGCACTGATGGCATCGGTCAGGGGCTCGTGCTGAGTCAGCACCTTGCCCGGGTCGACCCGCCCGGCCAGCGTCATCTCGATGAGTTTGGGAATGTATTTGCGGTGATGGCAGTTGCCCATGTTCATGCGGATATTCTTGTTCATGGCCGCGCCAATCGGAAAACTGTCGAAACCGGCCGGGTATACGCCGATGATCGACAGAACTCCAGCCTTGGCCAACCCTTGCACTGCCCATTGCAACGCTTGGGACGGCTCGTCGCCTGGCTGCCATTGAACCGGATGCGCGTGGCCGTGATGGGCGTGGTTGGCATCGATACCCACCGCGTCGATAGCGCAGTCCACGCCGATTCCCGCCGTGAGCCGCTGAAGCGTCTCCACCGGATCCTCCTGCTCGAAGTCGATGCATTCGGCGCCAAGTTCCCTAGCCCGGTCCAGCCGATCCTGGAGGCCGTCGATAGCGAACACCCGGCCAGCCCCCATCAGCTTTGCGCTGAGGATCGCGAACAGCCCCACCGGCCCACAGCCGAAGACCGCAACGGTGTCGCCATCCTTGATTTCGGCCATTTCAGCACCAAACCAGGCGGTCGGGAAAATATCCGACATTGCGATCGCCTGGTCGTCGGTGATGGCATCGGGCAGCTTGATCAAACCGATGTGCGCAAAGGGGATGCGAGCCTTCTCGGCTTGCAGTCCGTCGAACGAACCGGTGGTCTTCGGGCCGCCGAAGAACGAGGTACCCGCGGCCTTGCCGTTGGGGTTTGCTACGTCGCATTGGGCAAAATAGCCGGCCCGGCAGTACGAACAGTTGCCGCAAGCGATGGTGGACGGGATCAGCACCCGGTCGCCCACCCTGAGGTTTCGCACATCGTCGCCCAGCGCTTCGACGATTCCGACCGCTTCGTGACCCAGAATAGTGCCAGGCTCCATGTCCGGCGCGCTGCCGCGGATAAAATGCAGGTCGGTGCCGCATATGGCCGATGCGGTTATCCGCACTATGGCGTCGGTCGGCGCCTGCAGGACAGGGTCGGGTACTTCGTCCAGACGAATATCGCCGACGCCGTGAAATACGATTGCTTTCATTGTTCACCTCGCAAGATCTGTCCAGGGGTGAAGTGTAGAGAAACCGCCGTCGGCAAAGGTTTAATCCCCCGTGCGAACAGCTCGACAGACGGGCGGCTGGCGCGTTGAAGGGCCAAGGTGGCGCGACCATACCTGTCGGTCGTGTGCTTTGAACATCCGCGCACTCCACGGTGTCCGCTTTGTATCGAAGGCCGTAGTGGAAGGGTGGAGCATGACTTCTTCACAGAAAGATCGTCCTGAACCTGATGCCGCGCAGGGTCTCCATGAGACCGTCCAGGATTTGCCCGGTCTGTTGCGCCAGTATGCCGAGCGATTGCCTGAGATCGACTCGCCGGCGTTTGGCGAATTGTTCGACCGTTACGGGGACGCCAGGGTGGTGCTGATCGGCGAAGCCAGCCACGGGACCAGCGAATTTTATCGAACCCGCGCAGCGATCACCCGGCGTCTGATTGAGCAGCACGGCTTCAACATTGTTGCGGTGGAGGCCGACTGGCCGGACGCCGGGCTTATTGATCGTAAAGTACGCGCGTTGGCACCCGCCCGACAGCCAGAACAGGCTTTCACTCGTTTCCCGACCTGGATGTGGCGTAACACCGACGTTGTCGAGTTCACCGACTGGCTCACGGCTTACAATCAGAGCCTGGGACCGGCCGGGAGGGTCGAATTCCGGGGGATCGACATCTACAGCTTGCGCAGTTCGATCAGTGAAGTGCTTGGCTACCTGGACCGCACGGACCCGGAGCTGGCCCGGGATGCGCGCCGCCGCTATGGCTGCCTCATGCCATGGCAGGACGACCCGGCCCTGTACGGTCACTTTGTCGAGCGACAGCGGCATATACCCTGCGAAAAGGCTGTGGTCGACCAGCTCAATACCCTCTTGGGTGACCGCTTGAAGGATTTCGCTCAAGACAGCGAAGCCTTCTTCAATGCCACTCAAAACGCCCGGGTGATACGGTCCGCCGAGCAGTATTACCGCGCCATGTATCGAGGCGGCTCGGCGTCCTGGAACCTGCGCGACCGGCATATGTTCGACACCTTGCAGGCATTGCTCGCCCATCGGGGCCCGAATGCCAAGGCCGTGGTATGGGCGCACAATTCGCATATCGGCAATGCCGCCGCAACCGCCATGGGCTGGAACGGCGAATTCAACATCGGCGAACTGTGTCGCACCGCGTACGGCCGCGATGCCGTGCTGATCGGTATGGCGACCCACACCGGCCAGGTGGCAGCCGCCGACAACTGGGACGGCGAAGTGCGGATCAAGGAGGTCCGGCCGTCCCGAAGCGATAGCTGGGAATACCAGTTCCTGCAAGCCGGCGTTCCGGCTTCGCTCACCGACTGGCGGGCTGCCGACCGTCAGGCCCTGCGCGAGGCGCTGGCCGGGCCTTTGCTGGAGCGAGCCATCGGGGTGATTTACCGTCCCGAGACCGAGCGCTGGAGCCATTACTTCGAAGCGGTACTGGCCGAACAGTTCGACGCACTGATATGGCTCGAACACACCCAGGCCGTGACGCCGCTGGCGACCACGTCGGCTGAAACGCCCAGCCACGAAGAAGACACCTTCCCCCGCGGGCTGTAAGCAATCAGCCAGAGCCGGCCAGGCACTGTGACGCAATCCTGCAGAAAGCTGGCCGGCGCACCGTACAATCATGAAATATGGCATCCTTGACCCCGTTTTCTGCCCCGCCTGCAATCGCAGCAAGATCTGGAGTGTGACATGCAACGGACGCCCGGCGAGCTGCTCAGCCGCCTGTTCGAATACGCCGAAGAGAGCCTCATGGAGTTCGAGGCCTCACGTTATCAACTGGCAAGCTCGAAGAACGAGGTGTTCACCCCGGCGCAGCTGACTGCCTTGCCGGGTTTGCGTTTCGATCTGCAGCTGCCGGGCGACAGCATCTGGCTGCAGATTGAACGTCTTGAGGAAACCCGCAGCCCGTCGCTGCCCCAAGGGGCGTGCCGCTCGCTGATCAAAGCCAGTGATCATCCCGACAAACCGCCGGCGCTAATAGAGCCGGCGCTGCTGCGGCAGATCGAAGAACAACTGGCGGCTGATCCCGAGCGCGATCCGGACTCGCTCGCCCGGCAGGTCCGAAAAGCCGCCGAGGCGGCGCTGCAGGAGTATCTGATCGTCTGGCAAGACTGGGCCGATGCCGAGCAACCCCGGCGCAGGACGATCAACCTGTACGGCGAGCTCTTCGCACTGATGCGCGAGATGGAAACCGGCAAGGCGGCGCGCGAGCTGGTCTGGGGAATTGGTGTCAGCACCTGGTCGCTGGTGATCGATGACGCTGCGCAGACTTTCCATTACCCGCTACTGACCCAGGCCATGGACATCAGTCTCAACGAGACGACCATGGCCCTGGAAATCCGGCCTCGCGCCACCCAGCCGCTCGTCGAACTCGATGCCATGATCAACGCCGGCATACCGGGCGCCGGCGCGTGCGAGAGGATGGTTCGCGATCATTTGGCACTGAACAGCGAAATGCCAGTCAGCCCCTTCGTGCCGGCCTCGTTCAGCGAGATGCTGCAGCGCGTGGCGACCAGCCTGGACAGCCGAGGCCGCTACGTTCAGTGGATGGCAACCGATCACCCGGCGGTCGAGGCCGGGGAGACATTGCAGGTCAGCTCCAGCTGGGTCGTGCTGGCCCGGCCCCGACCCAGCAACTGGCTGATCAATGACCTGCGCAACATTCGCCAGCATCTGGGCGACGGCCAGGACATTCCACCCGGCCCGCTGGCGCTGGTAACACCACCGTCCGATTTTGCGGTCGAGTCCGAAAGCGTGAACTTCCGTGGACTGTCCAGCCGGAGCATGGACGGCTCGACGGCGGAGCCAAAGGAGCTGTACTTCCCGCTGCCCTACAACGACGAACAGGTCACCATCGTGCAGCGGCTGGAGCACTCGGCTGGCGTTGCGGTTCAGGGCCCTCCGGGCACCGGCAAGACTCACACGATTGCCAACATCGTTTGCCATTATCTGGCGACCGGCAAAAGGATTCTGGTGACCTCGCGTGGCGAACAGGCGCTCAAAGTGCTGCAAGCCAAGATCCCCCAGGAGGTGCGTCCGCTGACCGTCGCCCTGCTGGCCGGCGACCGGGAGGGGATACGCCAGTTTCAGGGCGCCATCGAAGCGATCCAGCACCAGGTCTCGCAGATCAACCCGTCGCTGGCGCGAGCGGAGATCGAGCGCCTGCATCAATCCATCGACCTGGCGCATGCCGACCTGATTCGCCTGGATCGGCGTGTGAACGAGATCGCACTGGAGCAGTTGGCCGAGATTGAGCTCGACGGCGCGAGATACCGCGCCGAGCAGCTGGCCGAAATTCTGGTGCGAGACAGTGATCAGTATCGGTGGTTCGACGATGAGCTGTCGCTCAAACCTGAGCATGCGCCTCCCCTCGACGACGCTGCTGCACAGGCTCTGCGTCAGGCGCGCCGGACGCTGGCCGACGACCTGATCTATGTCACCGCTCGCGTGCCGGATCCCGCGCATTTGCCCGAAACCGGGGTCATCGGCAAGCTCCATGAGGCTTTGTGCCAGCTCAAGACACTGGACAAGGCTTTCGATCAGGGCGGTATTCTGGCCCTGAAATCCGACGACGACGCGGTGATCGTGTTGGCAAGGTCGCTGGACCAGGAACTGCAGACCTGCGCCGAGATGCTTGCCGGGCTCCGGGACGCAGCCGGCGGCGAAAGCGACTGGCCGGCGCAGCTTCACCACAAGTTGGCCGGGAAGCGCTTTGACAGCGAGATTGCCGTGCTCAAGGCGCGACTCGCCGAAGCCCAGGGTCTGGTCCATCGCCGCAGGGCATTGCTGAACAACCACGTCGAGTTTCCGGACGAAGGGCTCGACTGCGAGAAGACTCACGAAGCGGTTGAGCGGGCGGCGCGAACCGGCAAACCGTTCGGCCTGATGAGTTTTGGATCGGGGCAGGCCCGGGACCATGTGGAGCAGGTGAAGGTCAACGGTTCAGCGCCCAGAACCGAGCAGCAGTGGGAGCCGGTTCTCCACTATCTGCAACTGCACGCCGACGTAAAGGCGCTCGCCGCGCGCTGGAATGCTCTTGCACAACTGCTGGAGATTACCGAACTCAAAGGCGGCATCGCCCACCTCAGGCAGCTGGAGTTGACGACCAATGCCGTGCAGATGCTGCTGGGCTACCACGAGCGGCTGACAGATCGAGTGATCCCGTTGTGCGACGAGGTATTCGACAACGCCCAGGTTCACGCACATCAAATGGATCTGCCGGCACTCGGTGCGCTTCAACGGCAAGTCCGGCATCACCTGACGCGTTTCGATCTGGACAGGGCTCAGACAATGCTGGCAGACCTGTACACCCGGATCGCCGGCCATAGTGGGCCGGTCGTCGAACAGCTGTCCGGATTCCTTCGCCAGCAACTGGGCAATCCCGACCACGGCGCGGAGCAGATTACCGGTGCTTACGTGGATCTGCTCGCCGAACTGCGGCGTGTTCAGGGTCTGGAACCGCTGCTGGAGGCAGTTCGCGCCGGGGCCCGTCGCCTCAGCGCCGCGGGCGGTGAGAAGCTGGCCGGGCGTGTGCTGAGCATGCCTGTCAGCAACGGCGCCGAAGACACCGCGATGCCGTCTTCATGGAGAGAGGCGTGGCAGCACGCGCGCATCCGCTCCCACCTTGAGGGCATCGAGGCACGTCACGAACTGATGAGCCTCAACGCCCGGCGTACCGAGCTGGAATCCGGTCTGGCACGCATGTACCGCGAGGTGGTCGGTCAGGCGGCCTGGTTGTCCACCAAGTCCGGTGCCAGTCCCAAGGTGCTGCAGGCACTGGCCGGCTATTCGACGGCGGTGCGCAAGATCGGCCAGGGCACAGGTCCCAACGCCGAGCGCTATCGCCGCGACGCCCAGCAGTGTATGCAGGACGCCGCGGGCGCCGTGCCGTGCTGGATCATGAGCCATGCGAAGATTTCCGAGTCCATGCCCGCCGACATCGGCGCCTTCGATCTGGTGATCGTCGACGAGGCCAGTCAGTCGGACCTCTGGGCGCTGCCGGCCATCGTTCGGGCAAAGAAGGTGCTGGTGGTCGGCGACGACAAGCAGGTTTCGCCGGACGGCGGTTTCAAGTCCGGCAAACGCATCGGCGAACTTCGCGAACGCTTCCTGAGCGACCAGCCATACGGCGCGGACATGACGCCCGACAAGTCCCTCTACGATCTGGCGGCGCGAGTCTTCGCCGGCCAGATGGTCATGCTTCGCGAGCACTTCCGCTGCGTGCCGCCGATCATCGGCTACTCCAACCGCTTCTATAACGGCGCCATTCAGCCGCTGCGCATTCCGCGTCCCTCCGAACGTCTGGACCCTCCGCTGGTGGACATCTACGTCCGGGGCGGCGTGAAAGACAAGAAAGGCTGCAACGCGCTCGAAGCCGAGGCCATCGCCCAGGAAATCCGCTCGCTGATCGACGACGAAAGATACGCCGGTCGCAGCATTGGCGTCGTCACCTTGCTTGGCGGCATGGAGCAGGCCAAATACATCGACGGGCTGGTGCGCGAGCGCTGTTCGGCCGCCGAGCTGCATGCCCGCGAGTTTGCCTGCGGCGATGCCGGCACGTTCCAGGGCAGCGAACGTGACATCATCTTCGTGTCGCTGGTGGCCGACCCTGAAAACTGTCATCCCTTGTCGGGTGTCGGGGCCGAACAGCGTTTCAACGTCGCCGCCAGTCGCGCGCGGGACCGTATGTATCTGGTTCGCTCGGTGACGCTGGAACACTTGTCGCCCAAGGATCTTCGTCGCTCGTTGCTGGAGTACTTCGCCAGACCTGTCGTCGAGGAGCAGGTGGATCAGGACGGGCTGATCAAGCTGTGTGAATCCGAGTTCGAGCGCCAGGTGTTCAGCCGGCTGGTCGAGCGCGGCTTCAAGGTCATCCCGCAGGTCAAAAGCGGCTCGTTCCGCCTGGATATGGTCGTGGAAGGCGGCAACGATAATCGGCTGGCAATCGAATGCGATGGCGACGCTTTCCACGGCCCGGACCGCTGGGAGGCGGACATGAACCGCCAGCGCATCCTGGAGCGGGCCGGCTGGACCTTCTGGCGCTGCTTCGCTTCTTCCTGGAACCTGCACAAGGACGAGATTTTCGAGGAATTGCTCCAGCGTCTCGCTGAACTGGGTATCGAACCCACAGGCGCGCTGGACCAGTTGCCGACGCTGGTGGAATTCAGGGAGTGGACGAATCCGTCCAGAGATGAGGCGTACCCGCCGACGGGCGAGGAAGGAGCACCGACCGAGGATACGCAACCAGCCGCTACGGCCTGAACCCGAAGCCGGCGGATGGCCTGCAGGCGCTTCACCGAATATCATTGATGCACATCTTCGATCAAACCATGGTAGTCCGGTGAGCATCAACTTCGACTTGAACGACCTGCAGGCCTTTCGTGCTGTATTCGAGACCGGCAGTTTTCGTCGGGCGGCGGATTCGATACGCATCACTCAGTCCGCGCTGAGTCGTCGTATCGACAAGCTGGAAACGGCATTGGGAGTCAGGCTCTTCGAGCGGACCACGCGCAAGGTGTCGTTGACCAATGTCGGTCGGGCCTTCCTGCCTCAGGTCGAACGGCTGCTCGACGATCTCGATCTGGCGCTGCTGAGTATCGGCGACGGCGGAGCGGGGCGGCGGGGTACGCTGACCGTAGCGTGCGTGCCCTCGGCGGCCTATTACTTCATGCCACAGGCGATTCGCGATTTTCACAGCCAGTACCCGCGGATCAGGATCAAGCTGATCGATGCTTCAGCAAACGAAGTGAGCGTCGCCGTCGCCTCAGGGGAAGCGGATTTCGGGGTGAGTTTCGACAGTAATCTGCCGTCGGAAGTGGAGTTCCTCCCGCTCCTGGAGGAGCGTTACGTGATCGCCTGTCGCAAGGACCATCCGCTGGCGGGCAAGACGTCGGTTACCTGGTCGCAGGCCTGCGAATACGATTACATCACGTTGGATAGGTCTTCGGGCAATCGCCTGGTGCTGGACCGGGCGTTGTCCGGGACGCCGAGCGACCGGGAAAGCATCTGCGAAGCCCGGCATGTCACCACCGTACTGGGTCTGATCGAGGCAGGTCTTGGTATTGCGGCGGTGCCGTCGATTGCCATGCCGGCGACGCCGCATCCGATCCTGGCCAGCGTCGCGCTGGTCGAGCCGGAAATCGCCAGGCACATGGGATTGCTCAGGCGCCGCGGGCGTACGCTCACGCCCGCGGCACTTGAACTGGAGCGTCTGATCAGGACGCTGCCGGGTACTTTATCGGGCGACTGAGTCCAGCCCGGTGGCGCGAACTTCGTCTTGCACCTGAGGGGATGACAGGTACTCGAGCAGTTTCTTCGCTTCGGCGGGATGCTGCGCTGTCTTGGGGATACCGGCAGCGAATCGGGTCACCGATTGCAGATCTTCCGGGATCTTGCCGACGAAACTGACGCCCTCCACCGGCAGCAGCTCGGCGACCTGCTGGAACCCAAGCTGGTAATCGCCCTTGGCAACCACCGAGCCGACCGGAATCCGCTCGATCATTTTGCTCTTGGGGACCAGCTGCTGCTCGATACCCAGCTTCTTGTACAGCTGCTGTTCGATATAGACGCCGCTTGCGCTGTCGGAGTACGCGACGGAGCGGGCGTCCAGCAAGGTCTTTTTCAACTCCTGCCCGGTGCCGATCGCAGGCTTTTCAGCCCCCGCCTTGACCACCATGCCGATCCGCGAGTCGGCGAGTTCGACCCGTGAAGCGGGGTCGACCTTGCCCTGGCGAATCAGCTCGTCCAGGGCGTAACCCACCATGATCACCACATCGGCATGCTCGCCACGCGCCAGCCGATTGGGAATCGCTTCGGGCGACTTGCCCATCGAAGGGCCGCGTACCGTGTTCAGCGTGTCGCCGGACTTCTGCTCGTATTGCGGGCCCAGCTTCTGGTAGGCCGCGGTGAAACCGCCGGATGTCATCACCGTCAGGTCTTCGGCCTGGGCGAGATGGGAATATGCGCAGCTGGCCAGCGCCAGGATCGACAAGGGTTTGAACAGTTTTTTCATCACAACATCCTTAGGCGGTAGCCAGAGCCCGAGTGGAAAGACGACGATAGAGCACGAAGGTGGCGGTGAATGCGCACAGCGCGGCGAAGATCATCCAGTAAGCCGGCGCGGCCTTGTCGCCGGTCGCGTGGATCAGCCAGGTCGACACGGCCGGAGTAAAGCCGCCGAACACGGCGGTTGCCAGGCTGTACGCCAGCGAAAAGCCCGCCACCCGCACTTCCACGGGCATGATCTCGGTCAAGGCCGGAATCATCGCGCCGTTGTACAAGCCGTACAGGAAGGAAAACCACAGCAGCACTTCGAGCATGTGAGCGAAGCTGGGCGCCTGGGCCAGGAACGACAACGCCGGGTAGGCGCTGACGACCGTCAGCAGCGACATGGCCGCCAGCAGCGGCTTGCGGCCGAACCGGTCGCTCAGGGCGCCGCCGATGGGCAGCCAGACGAAGTTCGAAATACCCACCAGCAGCGTGACGATCAGCGCATCGCTGGCGCTCAGTTGCAGAACGGATCTGCCGAAGGTCGGCGCGTAGACGGTGATCATGTAGAACGCGGTAGTGGTCATCGCAACCATCAGCATGCCGAGGATCACGATGCTCGCGTTGCTGTAGAGCGTGCCGAACACCTGTTTCATGCTCGGCCGATGTTTGCGCGTCGAGAACTCTTCGGTTTCCTGCAGGCTGCGGCGCAGCAGAAAGATGAACGGAATGATCAGGCAACCGACCGCAAACGGAATCCGCCAGCCCCACTCGGACAGTTCCGCGGGGGCCAGCCACTGGTTGAGTCCATAGCCAAGACCGGCGGCGACCACGATGGCCACTTGCTGACTGGCCGACTGCCAACTGGCATAAAAGCCCTTGCGCCCTGGCGTCGCCATTTCCGCAAGGTAAACCGACACGCCGCCCATTTCGGCCCCGGCCGAGAAGCCCTGGAGCAGCCGGCCAAGCAACACCAGCGCGGGCGCCCACAAGCCGATGCTCGCATAGCCCGGAACCAGCACGATCAGCAGCGTCCCGCTGGCCATGATTGCCAGGGTCACGATCAGGCCTTTGCGTCGTCCCACATCATCGATATAGGCGCCGAGCAGCACAGCGCCGAGCGGCCGCATCAGGAAGCCCGCGCCGAACACGGCGAAGGTCATCATCAATGAGGCAAATTCATTGGTGGAAGGGAAAAATGCCGCAGCGATCTGAGTGGCGTAGAAGCCGAACAGAAAGAAATCGAACTGCTCGAGGAAGTTTCCCGAGGTGACGCGCAGGACCATACCGGCCTTGGACTTCCCGCCTTTCGACGGGGTCGTGTGCTGATTCATCTTGTTCTCCAGCGTTTTTTTAGAGTGTTGTAAGCGCTTGTTGCTGGAGATTCTGTGACAAATCATTGCTGAGGATAAACGTTCATTTCTCATCGATTGATGCAGGTTTGCGATCAATCGGGATCATCAGGGTCTCTGTTGGGGCAGGCTGATGACCCGGCCGCTGAATGGCGGTGCCGGCTGATCTCCCTGCAGCACCATCAGTTCGCGCAGCGCTTCCAGGCTGCGCGATCCGAATGCCGCCGATCTAGGCCCCTCAAGATCCACGTGCAACAGCATCTGCTCGCTGGCCGACAAGGCTTCGTCCAGACCATCGCGATGCAGGCTGTGATAGAGGTGCAGCCGCTTGTGATCGAAGCCGATGATATGGGTCTGTACCCAGACTTCGGTGGCGAGTTTGACCTCATGCAGAAAGTTGAGGTGGCATTCGAGGGTGTACAGCGAATGCCCGCTCTGCGCGCGGCTCTCGCTGTCCAGCCCGATGCGGTCCATCAGGGCATCGGTGGCGTAACTGAAGATCAACAGGTAATACGCGTCGCGCAGATGGCCGTTGTAGTCGACCCAGTCGGCCTGAATGGGCGTTCGGTAAGTGATCAGCGCAGGCATCTGCCCGTCCCTATTCGTCGAAAGCCATACCGTGTCTGGTCTTGACCTGTTTGACGGCATCGAGCACGGCCAGCAGGCAGTCATCTCTATAGCGTTCGAGTTGCGCGATGGAGCGCTCGCCTTGCTGGACAGACGTACCCTGGACCACGTCATCGATCAGCCGGTCGGTCAGCGTCGGCGCGGGCAAATAGGTCCAGGGCAGTTGCAGCGCAGGGCCGAACTGGCCCATGAAATGGCGCATGCCGGCGTCACCGCCTGCCAGCGTGTAGGTCAGGAAAGTCCCCATGAACGACCAGCGCAGGCCGGCGCCGAAGCGGATGGCGTCGTCGATCTCGCCGGTGGTCGCAACGCCGTCGTTCACCAGATGCAACGCCTCGCGCCAGAGTGCTTCGAGCAGTCGGTCGGCGATGAAACCGGGGACTTCCTTGCGCACGTGCAGCGGTCGCATGCCGAGCCGGGTATAGACCGCCTTGGCGGCCTCGATGGCCTCGGGCGCGGTACGCTTCCCGCCAACGATTTCCACCAGTGGTAGCAGGTAAACCGGATTGAAGGGATGACCGACCAGACAACGCTCCGGATGGGTCGCCGACTCGTAGAACTCGCTGGGCAAGAGGCCGGAGGTGCTGGAACCGATGACCGCATCCGGTCTGGCGGCAGCGCTGACACTGGCGTGCAGCGAAAGCTTGAGGTCCAGCCGTTCGGGGGCGCTTTCCTGAATGAAATCGGCATCGCGCACGCAGTCTTCCACCGTGTCGGCGAAGCGCAGACGGTCCTGCGACGCGCCGGCCGCCAGGCCTTGTTTGTCCAAGGCTGGCCAGGCGTTGGCGACGCGCTGGCGCAAAGCCTGTTCGGCGCCGGGTGCCGGGTCCCACGCAACGACGTCCAGTCCATGGGCGAGGGCGCGTGCCACCCAGCCGCTGCCGATGACGCCGCTACCGAGCGCGGCGAAGGTCTTGATCTCGGTGATGAAAGTCATGTCAGCGTCCTTTGAGTCAGTGGCGGGTCAGGTTCATTTTTTCCCGACCTTCGGCCGGGGTCAGTGCCCGGGCGCCCAGGCGGTTGATGATTTCCACTGCGCGCTCCACGAGTTGACCGTTGCTGGCCAATACGCCACGGTCCAGATACAGGTTGTCTTCCAGACCGACCCGCACGTTGCCGCCGAGCAACACCGCCTGGGCGGCCATGGGCATTTGCATGCGACCAATGCCGAAGCCGGCCCAGGTGACGCCCGCCGGCAGGTTGTCGACCATGGCTTTCATGGTCCCGGTGTCGGCCGGTGCTCCCCATGGAATTCCCAAACACAGCTGAAACAGCGGGTCGTGCAGCAGGCCTTCCTTGATCATCTGTTTGGCGAACCACAAGTGACCCGTGTCGAAGATTTCCAGCTCGGCTTTCACGCCCAGCTCGGTGATGCGCCGGGCGCCGGTGCGCAGCTGATTCGGAGTCGACACATAAATGCTGTTGCCGTCGCCGAAGTTGAGCGTGCCGCAGTCTAGCGTGCAGATCTCCGGAAGCAGCGCTTCGACATGGGCCAGTCGCTCCAGCGGGCCGATCAGGTCGGTCCCTTCGCCAAAGGCCATGGGGTTCTCGCCGGGGCCAATCTCCAGATCGCCGCCCATTCCCGCGGTCAGGTTCACGATAATGTCCACATCGGCTTCACGGATGCGCTCCATGACTTCCCGGTACAGCGCGACGTCGCGGCTGAAACGGCCGGTGCGCGGGTCGCGTACATGGCAGTGGACCACCGTGGCTCCGGCCCTGGCCGCTTCGACGGCGGCAGCGGCGATCTGCTGAGGAGTCACCGGTACCAGATGGCTCTTGCTGGCAGTGTCGCCGGCGCCGGTCAGGGCACAGGTAATGATGACGTCGTGATTCATGTCGTTATCCTTGAGGCGTGTCGATGCACTCCGCGGCCATGGCGACGGAGTGCGAGGGTTCGAAGAGTCAGTTGGCGGTCAGCCGCAGGTTTTCGGCCGCCGGCTTGCCATCGAAGGTGGTCACGCCTTCGAGCCAGCGCTTCTGATCCTGCGGGTGATCCTTGAGCCACTGGCGGGCCGAATCGAGCGGATCCTTGTGGTCGAGCAGCGGCTGCATCATGCGGCTCTCGTCCTCGGCGCTGAACTTGAGATTGGTCAGCAATCGGTGGGCGTTCGGGCAGCGCTGGGCATAATCCGGCGCGGTGACCGTCCAGACCGTTGCCCGTCCTTCATCAGGCCCCAGAGCGTCCTGGCTGCCCGAGAGGTAGGTCATGTCCACATTGACGTTCATCGGGTGCGGCGCCCAGCCGAAAAACACCACCGCCTGCTTGCGCCGCACGGCGCGATCCACTGCCGCCAGCATGCCGGCCTCGCTGGATTCGACCAGCTGGAACTTGCCCAAGCCGAACTGATTCTTGTCGATCATCGCCTTGATCTGGGTATTGGCGCCCGAACCGGGCTCGATGCCGTAGATCTTGCCGTCCAGTTCCTTCTCGAATTTATGTATGTCAGCGAAGGTTTTCAGGCCCTTGTCGGCCAGGTAGCGGGGCACCGCCAGGGTTGCGCGGGCATCGTCCAGACTGGGCGCGTCCAGCACTTTGAGCTGATTGGCCTGGATGAACGGCGTGATGGTCCGGGTCATGATCGGATTCCAGTAGCCGAGAAACATGTCCAGGCGGTTGTCGCGAATCCCGGCGAAGATTATTTGCTGCGAGGCGCTGGTCTGCTTGGTTTTGTAGCCCAGTCCGTCGAGCAGTACCTGGGCCATGGCGCTGGTGGCAATGACGTCGGTCCAGTTGACCACGCCGAGCCGGACGTTCTTGCAGGCGTCCGGCTCGGCGGCCAGCAGCGGCGTGCTGAAAGTGATGCTGACGGCGAGCGTCAGCAGACTGCGACGGATCATGCTGTGCATGATGCTTCTCCCAGGCGGAAGTTATGGTTCTGGAGATCAGAGGGTGGACTTCGCTGAATAATCTACGCCGTCGGCGTGGTGGAAAATCGCACGGCGGCGACCCACACTGGCACTGTGGCGACCACTGCGTGCACAGAGGCCTCAGCGATGCCCGAAACGATTCACTTTTTACTGCTGCCGGGGTTCTCGGCGATGGGCTTCATCTCGGCACTGGAACCTTTGCGGGTCGCCAACCGTTTTCGCGAGGGCCTGTATCGCTGGCACATATTGAGCCTGGACGGTGGCCCGGTTGCGTCCAGCAACGGCATGTCGGTGAGCGCCGATGCGCCGTTGGGAGTGCTGGGGCAGGGCGCAGTCCTGTTGGTGGTGGCAGGCTTCGATCCGCTGGCCGGGTACAACGCGATACTGCAGCGCAGCCTGCGTCGCCTCGATCACGACGGCGTCGTGCTCGGCGGCATCGATACGGGCGCACAGGTGCTGGCCGAGGCTGGTCTGCTCGACGGGTACAGAGTGACGTTGCACTGGGAAGCTTTAGCGGCCTTCAAGGAGCGCTATCCAGGGTTGGAGGTAACGCAAGAGCTGTTCGAGATCGACCGCCGACGCATTACCTGCGCAGGCGGCACCGCGTCGATCGACCTGATGCTGCATCTGATCGCCGAGGCCCACGGCCCGCAACTGGCGGTGCAGGTTTCGGAACAGTTCGTGCTCGGCCGGATTCGCCCGCGCCAGGATCACCAGCGCATGCAGATCGCCAACCGCTACGGCATCAACAATCGCAAGCTGGTACGTGCCATCGAAGATATGGAGAAACACACCGAGCCGCCTCTGGGCACCCTCGAGCTGGCGTCCCGGATACAAGTGACCCGGCGCCAGATGGAGCGGCTGTTTCGCGAGCACCTGAACGAAACGCCGAGCCGCTTCTACCTTGCGCTCAGGCTCGACAAGGCCCGGCAACTGCTGCGCCAGTCGGACATGACCGTGACCCAGATCAGCGTCGCCTGCGGGTTCGAGCTGCCCTCATATTTTGCCCGGAGCTACAAGGCCCGGTTCGGCCGATGCCCGCGTGAAGAGCGGCGGGCCGGTCGTACGCTTCGCGGATGAATCCGCTCCTACAGAAGCAGCGCGAATCCGGCTGATCGACACCGCCCCGTAGGAGCGGATTTATCCGCGATCGGCTGCGTAGCAGTCGCATCTGCCGGATCAGCAACTGGCGGATACCGGGGTTCCGAATCCCTGCCAACCGTCCGGTCGTTTCGAGACTACGAGCAGCCGGTTCCCCGTCCCAACCGTGGATGCCACGCGGCGACCTTGCTCGTCCCAGAACGTGCTCTGACCGGCAGCAGACCACCCACCTGTCGGGCCGCCGTGATTTGCCATGAGGATGGCCATTCCATGACGCTCCGAGTGGCTCTGCAACAGCGAGCTGTCATGGGGATAGCCCCTGTCACCGATGAGCACGCTGGTGGCATACACCTGCGCACCACGTTGCGCAGCCTGCGCCAGATGCTCCGGGTGACTGAAATCGGCGCAGACCGACAAGGCGATGCGGGTGTCGTCGATCAGCAGCAAATCCCCGCCATCACCCGCTTCGAAGTATTGCTCTTCGCCGAGGTGCAGGTGCTGCTTGGTGTAGACGCTCAGCGAACCGCTCTGATGGAATACGAAAGCGGCGATCAGCGGTTTGGAGTGGCCGGGCCTGCGCAACGGCAAACCCACCACGGTGGTCATGGAAGTTTCTTGCGCCAATTGTCGCAACGGCGAAAGCAGCGGGCTGTCGCTCTCCTGAGCCAGCGCCTCGGCGAGGCTCGGCTCATATCCTGTAAGCGACAGCTCCGGGAACAGCAGCAGTTTCACGCCTTGCTCGCGAGCGTGGCGCATGAAGGCCATGTGCAGGGCCAGATTACTACTGATATCTCCAGCCCGAACGGCGCATTGGGCAGCTGCAAAGGCGGGTGCCAGCATGGCTATCTCCGAAAATAGCCCGATCCTAACCCGGCCCTGCCCAATGTGCTATCTGGCGCGTTGAAGTAGACAGGCTTAACCATTCAACCGGTTGGCGAACTGCTCCACAGCCTTGACCACTTTCTGAGCACCATCCTGAATCTCCAGGATGACCGAGCCGGCCTGATTCGCCAGGTCGAGACCCGCCTCGGCCTGGCGTCGGCCGCTGCCGATGACCGTGACCGCGTCCGAGGCCAGGCGCTGGTTCTGCTGAACGACGTCGGCGATTTCCGCCGTGGCCTTGGTGGTGCGCGAAGCAAGCTGGCGGACTTCGTCGGCCACGACCGCGAAACCCCGGCCTTGCTCTCCGGCGCGTGCTGCCTCGATTGCGGCGTTGAGCGCCAGGAGGTTGGTCTGTTCAGCGATGCCGCTGATGGTCTTGATGATGGTGCCGATCACCTGGCTCTGTTGATCCAGCGCCTCGATGCCCTGGGCCGCTTGCTGCATATGGCCAGCCAGTTCGTGCATGACGGCCACGGTCTTCTGCACCACGTCGGCACCGCCCTGGGCGGCGGCATCGGTGTGTACCGAAGTGGAGTAGGCGACGGTGGCCGCCTCGGACACGGCCATTTCCTGGTTGACCTGATCAGTGATCACCGTGGCGAACTTGACGATTTTGACCAGACGGTCGCAAGCATCGAACACCGGGTTGTAGGAGGCCTCCAGCCAGACCGTGCGGCCCGCGGCATCCACACGCTTGAAGCGGCTGGCGATGAATTCGCCGGTGCGCAGCCGGTCCCAGAACTCCAGATATTCTGGTGAGCCGGCATCTTCCGGTGTGCAGAACTGGCGGTGGTGCTTGCCGCGGATCTGCTCCAGGCGAAAGCCCATGGCTTGCAGAAAGCGATCATTGGCCGCCAGCACATGGCCTTGTAGATCGAATTCGATGACGGCGGTCGAGCGCATCAGCGCCTTGATCAGGCTTTCCTGCTCGCGGGAGCTCTCGATGGTGCGGGTCAGGTCGCTGGCGTAGATCACGAATGCCGTCAGTTGCCGGTCCGCGCTGCGGATCGGGTGCAGCAGTACGCGAAGCCATGCCTCACTGTCGTCCTTGCGCAGGATTCGCAGGGCACCGCTGAAGTTGTCGCCGCGTTGCAGCGCGGACCAGATGCGGCGGTGAAACTCGTCCTGGCGGACCGCTTCGGGTACCAGTTTCATCAATGGCCGGCCCTGCAACTCGGCCGTGCTGTACCGCAGCTCGCGCTCGAAGTTGGCGTTTACGTGCTCGATCCGGCCGGTTGCGTCCAGACGGACCACGATCATGTCCTCGTCCAGGCCCTCACGGACCTGTTCGACTGAGGCCAATTGGTCGCGAAGGGCGGCCAGTTCGGATTTGATTGAATTGTTGAACAACATGTCGCGCACCTGAATGGAGTGCCAGCCGTTAGAGGGATCGCCTGGCCAGACATTCATCACTCACGCATAGTAACGAATGCGGCCATTTGCCATAACGCTATCGGCCGTCATCAGCAGTTCAACAGTAGGCGGTGACTATCGCCTCGATAGGTCCTGTACTTCTGTCGGAAACCACGCAATAAAAGGCGCTCGTTCAAGAGGTCGGTGGTTCGCTTTGCGCTTCGCGCAAACGGGCCGCAGCGTTGTGCAGATGAGTCGAGGCTGCCTGGCGCGCAGCTTCGCTGTCGCCCGCTGCGATTGCATCGAGCACTGCGTGATGCTCTTGGTCGACCTGGCGCATGTACTGGGCATTGCGCGCCTCGTTACGTCGGGTAACGATGATGGTCTGCTGAAGCAGTTGATGCAGAAAATCGATCGTTTCCAGAAAATGCTGGTTGCCGGTGGCCGCCACGACCGAGCGGTGGAACGCGAGGTCTTCGCGAACGCCATCCTCACCTCGCTCGACCGCCTCGTCGAGTTCGGCCAGCGCATTGCGCATACTCCGCAGATGAGCGTTGCTGCGCCGCGCGGCGGCCAATTCCGCCGCTTTGATTTCAAGCGCGCCGCGCAACTCGAGAATTTCCACCACGGCTTCGAAATCGCCTTGCGGCGGCGACAGCCGCAGCGCGAGAGAAGGGTTGGCCACGACAAACGTGCCACTGCCTTGACGAGAGGTGAGCATGCCTTCGCGTTTGAGCATCGAGATGGCCTCGCGCACCACTGTACGACTCACTCCATACTGTTCGCATAACGCCTGCTCAGTAGGCAATCGCGTGCCCCGGGCGAGCCGGCCATCATGTACCGCCATGCTCAAGCGCTCAGCCAGGCGCTCGGCAAGTTTCGGGGCGTCATCGTCCAGCATTTCCAATAGAGTCTCCTGACAACCAAAACGCTGTGGGGTACACGGCCAGGACCGGGCATCCCATGAACGGTTGCGTTAAACGAAAATTCATCATACAACATGACAACCAGCTATCTGACAACCAGCTGTCAACTGAGTCCTCCAACAAAAACACGGGGCCAGTCAGAGCGCCCCATCATATTCTCCTCAAGCGGAGTGCGATGCATGAATATCCTGGTAACCGGGGGCGCCGGCTTTCTCGGCTCCCGTTTGATCGAGGCGCTGCTTGCGCCCACCGCCAACGACCTGCTCCCCGCCAACGGCAAGATCATTTCAGTCGATCTGGCCGCCAGCCCTGTCAATGACCCGCGCGTGATTTCGCGCACGGGCGACATTTCGGACTCCGATTTTATAGCGACTCTGATCGACGGGCAGACGTCTGTGGTCTATCACCTGGCGGCTGTGGTCAGCGGGCAGGCCGAAGCGGATTTCGATCTCGGCATGCGGGTCAACTTCGACGCCACACGGGCGCTGCTCGAAGCCTGCAGACATCAGGCTCAAACGCCACGTTTCATATTCGCCAGCTCGCTGGCCATATTCGGGGGACCCATGCCCGAGCAAGTCCCCGAATCATTGGCCCCGCTGCCGCAATCCTCCTACGGTGCCCAGAAAGCCATGGCCGAGCTGCTGATAAACGATTACTCCCGCAAAGGTTTCGTCGAGGGTCTGGTGTGTCGACTGCCGACAATTTCCGTACGCCCCGGCAAGCCCAATGCAGCAGCATCGTCGTTTGCCAGCGGCATCCTGCGCGAGCCGCTGGCGGGTGAACCCAGCAATTGTCCTGTTCCGTTCGACACCCGCCTGTGGTTGTCATCACCTCGGACCGTCATCGACAACCTGGTGCATGCAGCCCGGCTGGACACGCAGGCGCTAGGTCTGCGCCGGACGCTGAACCTGCCGGGTATCAGCGTGCAGGTCCGCCAGATGCTCGACAGCCTCGCGCGAGCTGGAGGTGAAGCGGCGACTTCGCTGGTCAGCCATGAACCGGACGAGCGCGTGCAGCGCATCGTCTGCAGTTGGCCTGGCGACTTCGATATTCAACGCTCGTTGCAGCTGGGCTTTGTGGTCGACCAGGACTTCGACGGCATCGTCCAGGCTCATCTGGAAGACATGAACCCTTAACCCAGGACGGCGCCCGACGGGCGCCGAAGTTCCATTCCAATAACAACAAGAGGGAATTTTCAATGGACGCAGCTTCTATCGCCGGTCCGCAGCTGATGGTCGGGCTGGTCTTGGCCATCGTCGTACTCATCGTGCTGGTTCTCAAGACTCGTATCCACGCGCTCCTGGCGTTGATCATCGCCGCATCGATCTCCGGACTGGTCGGTGGCATGGCCCCCGACGCGCTGGTCAAATCGGTCACCACGGGTTTTGGCGCCACGCTGTCCACCATCGGCCTGGTGATTGGCTTCGGCGTGATGATGGGACGTCTGCTCGAAGTATCCGGGGCCGCCGAGCGCATGGCGTACAGCTTTGTCCGCTGGCTGGGCAGCAAGCGTGAAGAGTGGGCCATGATGGTGACCGGCTACATCGTGTCGGTGCCGATTTTCTGCGACTCGGCATTCGTCATCCTCAACCCCTTGGTCAAAGCCCTGTCGCGCAATACAGGCAAATCCGCGCTCACCCTCGGCATCGCTCTGGCCAGCGGCCTGATGCTGACCCACCACGCCGTCCCGCCGACCCCGGGCCCCTTGGGAATCGCCGGCATCTTTAATATCGACGTTGGGCTGATGATTTTCTGGGGCGTGGTATTCACCCTTCCGGCGACGTTCGTGCTGGTGGCCTATGCGCGCTTCATGGGGCCGCGAATCGAAGCGATGATCGCTCAGAGCGGCCAGGCACCGGTCGAACCTGCGGCTGCCTATCGCCAGGTCATGGACCGCGCCGATGCGCGCGAAGCCGAGCTCCCGCCGTTGTGGCTGTCGATGTTGCCGATCCTGTTGCCGATCCTGCTGATCTTCGCCAATACGCTGGTCCTGGCCCTTGCCAAGCTCGAGGGTAACGGCGATCTGACCCGAAGCGTGTTCGGCCAGATCATCGCGTTCATCGGTAATCCGGTGATCGCTGTGGGCCTGGGTGTCGTTGTCGCGCTCTACGGACTCGTGCCGCGTCGTCCTCGTGACGAGGTCATCGCGGAAATGGAAAAGGGCGTCGAGAGCGCAGGGATCATTCTGCTCGTCACCGGTGCCGGCGGCGCGCTGGGTGCGGTGCTGCGCGACAGTGGAGCAGGTCAGTACATGGGTGAGTGGGTGGCTACGCTGCCGTTGCCGGCGGTCCTGATCCCGTTCGTGATTGCCTCGCTGGTGCGTCTGATCCAGGGCAGCGGCACGGTCGCAATGATCACCGGCGCTTCCATTGCGGCTCCCATTCTGGCGTCGATTCCCGACGTCAACATGGTATTCGCCGCCCAGGCCGCAGCCATCGGCTCCATGGTTTTCGGCTACTTCAATGACAGCTACTTCTGGGTCGTCAACCGTATGCTGGGCGTCAGGAGCGCCAAACACCAGCTCTTGACCTGGTCTGTCCCCACTACCCTCGGGTGGCTGACTTCGTTGCTGACGCTGTTGGTGTTCAACGCCATTCTGGGCTGAGAGCACTTTCTGGCCGCTCGGGAAGCAGTTGCCTGATGTCGGTGACTTGCATTCCCGATGCCGGCTCGAGGGTGCAGAGAGCATGCGCATGCGCTGGTATCGATTTCGAACCGCGCATGCTTCATTTCAGCGGTCAACCGCCTTCGAACCATCCCTTCAGGCGGTCTCGAAAACTCTGGATCAGCGGCTCTCTGGACCGTCCGCGTCGCAGAGCGAGGGAAAACGGCGCCTGATAGCCGAAGGTCGCCGGCAGCAATACCTTTAGCCGCTTCTGATCCACCCAAAATTGCGCGTAGTGCTCCGGCAGATAGCCGATATAGGCGCCGGACAGGACCAGAATCAGCTGGGCTTCCATCGACTCGACCGTCGCCGCGCTGTGCTTGAACCCGTGCCGCGCCAGTTCCGCCTGGCTCCAGTAGCCACGTCCGACCATGCGCTGCTGGGTGATGATTTCGGCCGGAATACGCCGCTGCTCGAAGAGCTCATGACGGTCGCTGCAATACAACCAGTGCTGTTCGCGGTACAGCGCCTGATACATGAGGCCGTTCATGCGCACGGAGAAGGCGCCGATGGCCAGGTCCAGTCGGTTTTCCTGCACGCCCAGTTGCAACTGCGCCGGGCTGAGCACCGAGAGGTGCAGGTGCACGGCGGGGTGCTCCTTGCTGTACGCGCCGATGACGTCCGCGAGGGGCAGGGCCGGATCGCTCACAGTGGAATCCAGTACGCCGAGATTTAGGGTCCCGCGCAGTTCGCCCTTGAGCGCGGCGCTGTACCGCTCGAAACCTTCAAGTTCGGCCAGCAGCCGCAGGGTTTCCTGATGAAAGAGTTCGCCTTTGCTGGTGAGGCTGAAGCCCCCGCGACCGCGGTGGCAGAGCACCAGGCCCAGCTGCGTTTCCAGCTGGCTCATGTAGGTGCTGATCGCCGACGTGGAGAGGTTGAGTTCCTGCTGCGCGGCGGCGAAACCCTGATGGCGTACTACGCAGGCGAAAATGCGCAGCAGTTTGAGGTCGGGCAGGGCAGTGGACATCGAGAGGGCTCCGGGCAAGGGCAAGACGATTCGTGCGGCAGTCTATCCGCTGTTAGTTCAGAAATCTCTGAACTAAGTATTTGCCGCCAGCGATTCTTCCGCCAACAACCGCGCACCAGAATCGGGCCACTTCAATGACTTCAAGATGAGGCCACCTAGTGGACACGACTTTCCACCAGCCCCTGGGCGGCAACGAGATGCCCCGTTTCGGCGGTATCGCCACCATGCTGCGCTTGCCCCATGTGCAAGCGCCTGAAGAACTTGACCGTCTGGACGCGGCATTCATAGGCATTCCGCTGGACATCGGCACCTCGCTGCGCTCCGGCACCCGCTTCGGACCGCGCCAGATCCGCGCCGAGTCGGTGATGATTCGTCCCTACAACATGGCGACCGGCGCTGCGCCTTTTGACTCGCTGAACGTGGCGGACATCGGCGATGTGCCCATCAACACCTTCAACCTGCTCGAAGCGGTGCGCATCATCGAGCAGGAATACGACCGGATCCTGGGGCACGGCATCGTGCCGCTGACCCTGGGCGGCGACCACACCCTGACCCTGCCGATCCTGCGCGCCATCCACAAGAAGCATGGCAAGGTCGGCCTGGTGCACATCGATGCGCATGCCGACGTCAACGACCACATGTTCGGCGAGAAGATTGCGCACGGCACCACGTTCCGCCGTGCGCAGGAAGAAGGCTTGCTGGACAGCGACCGCGTGGTGCAGATCGGTCTGCGGGCGCAAGGCTATACCGCCGAGGATTTCAACTGGAGCCGCAAGCAGGGCTTCCGTGTGGTGCAGGCAGAGGAATGCTGGCACCGCTCGCTGACGCCACTGATGGCCGAGGTGCGCGAGAAAGTGGGCGGGGGACCGGTGTATCTGTCGTTCGATATCGATGGCATCGATCCTGCTTGGGCTCCGGGCACCGGCACGCCGGAAGTGGGCGGTCTGACCACCATTCAGGCGCTGGAAATCATTCGTGGCTGCCAGGGGCTGGATCTGATCGGTTGCGATCTGGTCGAGGTGTCGCCTCCGTATGACACCACCGGCAACACCTCGTTGCTGGGCGCGAACCTGCTGTACGAGATGCTCTGCGTGCTGCCCGGCGTGGTGCGTCGATGAACGTCGCGACCCAGAGCCGTGAAACCGAAGTTCTGGAGGCGGCGCGGAATCTGGTGAGTGCCTTTGCCAGCAATGACACGGCCCGATATTTCGACTGTTTCAGCGAGAACGCCAGCTTTGTGTTTCATACCCTGGCCGAGCCGCTGACCTCGCGGGCGGCTTACGAGGCTTTATGGCGCCAGTGGCAGGCCGACGGTTTTGCGGTGCTGGGTTGTGAGTCGAGCAACGCACACGTCGACGTGCACGGCGATGTGGGAATTTTCATTCATGACGTGGCGACCCATGTGCGAGTCGGCAACGAGGAGCTGCGCCTCAAAGAGCGCGAGACAATCGTGTTTCGCCTCGAAGGCGAGCGCTGGCTGGCGTGGCATGAGCATTTGTCTGAGGTACTGAGCTGAGCACTGGTGAGTGCCAGCCGCATAACAATAAATCGCTTTAACCCTCCGCCCGGGGTCAACGGGCGGCCATAAAGGGTCAGCGTGCCTGCGCTGGCCTTACAACAACCGTGACAGGCGCTGGAGCAACACATGAGTCATTCGACGCGTACTCAAACCCGGATTGAAACCTTCGGTGTCGAACAGATACCCGACAGTCAACGCCACGCTTCCCCTATCGATCTGTTTCGGCTGATTTTCGGCGGTGCGAATACCTTCGCCACGGCGGTACTGGGCAGCTTCCCGGTGCTGTTCGGATTGTCGTTTCAGGCCGGCGCCTGGGCGATCATCCTGGGCGTGACGCTCGGCGCACTGATCCTCGCGCCGATGGGCCTGTTCGGCGCCATCAACGGCACCAACAATGCGGTTTCTTCCGGCGCGCATTTTGGTGTGCACGGGCGCATCGTAGGCTCGTTCCTGTCGCTGCTGACCGCAGTGGCGTTCTTTTCCCTGTCCGTCTGGAGTTCCGGCGATGCACTGGTAGGCGGCGCGCAGCGGCTGGTGGGCCTGCCGGAAACTGACTTCAGCCTGGGGCTGGCGTACGGGTTGTTCGCGGTGCTGGTGCTGGCGGTCTGCATCTTCGGCTTCCGCTTCATGCTGTGGGTGAACAAGATTGCGGTCTGGGCATCGAGCCTGTTGTTCCTGCTGGGCATCCTGGCGTTCGGCGGCGCGTTCGACGCCAGCTATGCCGGTAGCGTCAATCTCCAGCAGCCCGGCTTCTGGGCAGCGTTCATCGGCGCGGCGTTACTGGCGATGAGCAACCCGGTGTCGTTCGGTGCGTTTCTGGGCGACTGGTCGCGCTATATACCGCGTGACACCTCTAAGACCCGCATCATGTTGGCGGTACTCGCCGCTCAGGCCGGCACGCTGATTCCGTTCCTGTTCGGGCTGTGCACCGCCACCCTGGTGGCGACCCAGGCGCCGCAGTACATCGAGGCCAACAATTATGTCGGCGGCCTGCTGGCGATCTCGCCGGTCTGGTTCTTCCTGCCGGTCTGCCTGATCGCCGTGATCGGCGGCCTGTCGACCGGCACCACCGCGCTGTATGGCACCGGCCTGGACATGTCGAGCATGTTCCCACGCTTGCTCAGCCGCGCCGGCGCGACCTTGCTGATCGGTGTGGCGGCGATTGCCTTCATTTTCATCGGCCGCTTTACCTTCAACCTGGTGCAGAGCGTGTCGACCTTCGCGGTGCTGATCATCACCTGCACCAGCCCGTGGATGATGGTGATGATCCTGGGGATGATCAGCCGTCGCGGTTTCTACCATGCCGATGACTTGCAGGTCTTCAGCCGTGGCGAGCGAGGCGGGCGCTACTGGTTCCACCACGGCTGGAACTGGCGCGGCCTGGGCGCGTGGATTCCAAGCGCGGCGGTGGGTCTGTGCTTTGTCAATCTGCCGGGGCAGTTCGTCGGACCGCTCGGCGAACTGGCCGGTGGTATCGATATCAGCCTGCCGATTACCCTGGGCCTGGCGGCGCTGCTTTACCTGACCCTGCTGCGCACCTTTCCGGAGCCTGCGTCAGTGTACGGCCCCAAAGGCGCGCACCCGATGCTCGGCCGCAAGGCCCTGAACGCCACTCAGCCAGCCACCGCCCATCCGTGATCCGCGCCGTGCCCAGGCGGGCACGAACGCCGAGGCTTGCCCATGAAACTTGAAATATTTCGTACGCTCTGGGGATATCGCGGCACCTGGCAACAGGCGCTGCTGGAGACTCGCACGGCTGGTTTCGACGGTTTCGAAGCCCGCATTCCCGACGATGCCGCCGAGCGCGCGGCGTTCGCGGCGTTCCTGCGGGACAATCAGGTGCCCTACATCGCGATCCTATTCACCTCGGCCGCCGTCCTGCCGGTGCAGTCGGCGACGCCGGCCGAGCACTTGGCCGACTTTGCCCGCAAGTTGCAACTGGCGGCTGAGCTGGAACCGCGTTTCGTCAATGTGCTGGCGGGCAACGACCGTTGGCCGCTGGCCCGGCAGGTGGATTTCTTCGGCGAGGCACTGGAGATCGCACACCGCAGCGGCATGACCTGCAGCTTTGAAACCCATCGGGCGCGGTCGCTGTTCAATCCGTGGCTGACCCTGCAATTGATCGAACAGGTCCCGAATCTGCGTTTCACCAGCGACATCAGCCACTGGGTGGTGACCTGCGAGCGCCTGCTCGACGATCCGGCGGACGACCTGAGTGCCTTCGTCGAACGCGTGCATCACATTCAGGCCCGCGTCGGCTACGACCAGGGGCCGCAGGTGCCGCATCCCGGTGCGCCTGAACACGCGGCCGCGCTGGCGTTTCACCAGCGGCACTGGGAAGCGATCTGGCGCTCGCAACAGGCCCGAGGCTTTACCGGCACCACGCTGACGCCGGAATTTGGCCCCGATGGCTATTTGCAGCATTTGCCGTTCACCGATGTGCCGGTCGCCGATCTGTGGAGCCTCAACGCCTGGATGGGCCGCACCGAGCGCGAACATTTCACCGCTTTTTCCAACCGCGCGGAGAGGGTGCTTCCATGACTGAACGTGCTGCTTTCACCCGCATCCCCGTCGTCGACATCCAAGGACTGTTCAGCGAGCGCCTGGAAGACCGCCAGGCCGTTGCCGGAGCGCTGGGCGAAGCCGCCCGGCGCGTGGGTTTTCTGTACATCACCGGCCATGGCATCGCGCCAGAGCTGATCGACGATCTGCATCGCGCCGCCGAGCAGTATTTCGACCAGCCGCTGGACGCCAAGATGCGTCATTACATCGGCACCTCGCAGACCCATAAAGGCTTCGTCCCCGAGGGCGAGGAGGTGTACGGCACCGGCAAACCGGACCGCAAAGAGGCGTTCGACATCGGCTTCGAAGTCCCCGCCGACAACCCGCTGGTGCTGGCCGGAACGCCGCTGCTCGGGCCGAACGACTGGCCGACGCTGCCAGGTTTCCAGCCGGCGGTGCAGGCTTACTACCAGGCGGTATTCGCGCTGGGACACCAGTTGTTCCGGGGGTTCGCGCTGGCGCTCGGGCTGGATGAGCACGCGTTCGATGACATGGCCCGGTTCCCGCCCTCCAAGCTGCGCCTGATTCATTATCCGTTCGACGGCGATGCGCAGGACGCGCCGGGTATCGGCGCACACACCGATTACGAGTGTTTCACCATCCTCAAGGCCGACCAGCCGGGGCTGGAAGTGATGAACGAGCAGGGCGAGTGGATAGACGCGCCCCCGGTAGACGGCGCTTTCGTGGTCAATATCGGCGACATGCTGGAAGTGATGACCGCCGGCGCCTTCGTCGCCACTGCCCACCGGGTGCGCAAGGTCCGGCAGGAGCGCTATTCGTTTCCACTGTTCTACGCCTGCGACTACCACACCGAGATCAAACCCTTGCCTCAGTTCGCGGACAGCGAGCAGAGCTACGCGCCCATCACCATTGGCGAACACATGTGGGCCCAGGCCCTGCAGACCTATCGATACCTGCGCCAGCGTGTGGCGGACGGGCAGATTGCCTTGCCGCAGCACGCCAGAAAGCCTTCAAGCTTCGGGCACCTGAAAAACCAGAACGTGACTTCTTGACCTGCCTTTTCCCTCAATCTGGAATGACGACTATGCCAAGCACCACGTTTTCGAGCCTTGCCGCTGCCCTGATCCTGGGCGCGACCCTGTCCGCGGGCAGCGCCCAGGCTGCTCTCACCGCCACGCCCGGCACACTCAAGGTCGGCATGGAGATCTCTTATCCGCCGTTCGAATCCTACGACGGCGACAAGGTAGTCGGCTTCGACCCGGAAATATCGGCCGCTCTGGCCAGGCAACTGGGTGACCTCAAGGTCGAGTTCGTCGACACACGGTTCCCCAACCTGATCCTGGGTCTGAACGCCAACCGCTTCGACACCATCATTTCCGGAATGTACATCACCGAGGAACGTACCAAGCAGGCGGAAGCCATTCCGTACGCGCAGGTTGGCGCAGCGATCATGGTGCGCGGTGACAGCACCGCCAAACCGCAGCAACCCGAGGACCTGTGCGGCCTGAAAGTCGGCCTGCAGCAGGGCACCAACTGGATCAACCAGCTCAAGGCGGTATCGGCCGATTACTGCGTCAAGCAGAACAAGAGCGAAATCGCGATCAGTGAGTTCCCGACCACGGCTGAAGCCTCCCAGGCGTTGATGTCCGGCAATATCAAGGCGCACCTGGAAATTTCCGCCGCCGCGAAAATGATCGTCGACAAGGCCCGCGGCAGGATCGTGATCAGTTCGGAGAAATCCCTCTATCCCCAGACGCTAGGCATCTACGTGAAACGTGGCAATGCCGAGCTGCTGGAAAAACTGCGCAGCGTCGTCGAGACCTACAAGCAGAGCGGCGAGTACGGCGAAATGCTGAAGAAGTACAACCTCGAACCGGCTTGATCCGAGGCAGACAGACAAACGTGGCGGGAGCCCGTGGGATGAAGATCCGCCTCGCGCTCCCGCACGGCCTGTATACCGGCGCACGCTAGCGCCGCACGGTACAGGCTTCGCCAACCATCTGCTGCGCCGAGGTCATCATGGCATTCGAATGGGCCTATTTTTTCTCGCTGTTTTCCGTCCAGGCGTTCTGGCAAGCCTGCCTGACGGTGATTCAACTCAGCACGCTGTCCTGGACGCTGGGCCTTGCGCTCGGCTTTTTGCTGGCCAGCGCCAAGTTGTCGACCCATGCCTGGCTGCGCGTGCCGGCGAGCCTGTATATCTGGCTGTTTCGCAGTATCCCGCTGCTGGTGCTGCTGGTATTCGTCTATAACCTGCCGCAGCTGTTTCCGGCCGCTGGCGGCGTGCTTTCGCAACCTTTCTATTCAGGACTGATCGCGCTGGTGCTGACCGAAACCGCGTACATGGCCGAGATTCACCGGGGCGGTCTGCTGTCGGTGCTCAAGGGCCAGCGTGAAGCAGCCAAGGCGCTTGGCATTCGCGGACTGGGCGCGCAGCGTCTGGTGATCATTCCCCAGGCAATCCGTATCTCGTTGCCGACCCTGACCAACGAATACGTCACCATCGTCAAACTCACTTCACTGGTCTCGGTCATTTCGCTCAGCGAGTTGCTGCTGGTCGGCCAGCGCCTGTACGCGCAGAACTTCCTGGTGCTGGAAACTTTGGCAGCGGTGGCCGTGTATTACGTGCTGATTGTCACTCTGTTCGGGTGGCTGTTGCAGTGGGCCGAGCGTCACCTGGACCTGTCGCGCAAGAATGCGCAGACCCTGGACGGCGCGCAGACACAGGCTCTGCGTCAGCCGGCCGGCGCGGGCAAGCCCCGTTGCGAGCCGGTGGCCGGGCAGCCCGACGCGCTGATTTTGCGCGACATTCACAAGCGCTACGGCAACCATGAAGTGCTCAAGGGCATCGACCTGACCGTCAGACCTGGCGAAGTGATTTCCATCATCGGCCCGTCCGGTTCAGGCAAGACGTCGCTGATCCGCACCATCAATAGCCTGGAGAGCATCGATCGCGGCGAAATCGTGCTGTTCGGCGACGAGTACATCACGGCAGGCCGGCGCGACGACGCCGCCGTGGTTCGCCAGGGCATCAGGCGGATAGGCATGGTGTTCCAGAACTTCAACCTGTTCCCGCATCGCACCATCCTCGATAACGTCATCCTCGCGCCGCGTTATCACGGGCTGGCGAGCGCGGACCAGCTGCGCCGCAAAGGCCATGCCTTGCTGGACCGGGTCGGGCTGCTGGCCCACGCCGACAAGTATCCGCACCAACTGTCCGGTGGTCAGCAGCAGCGGGTGGCGATCGCCCGCGCGCTGGCGATGGAACCGGACATCATGCTGTTCGACGAGCCGACTTCGGCACTGGACCCCGAGTTGGTAGGCGACGTGCTCAACGTGATTCGCGACCTTGCGGCCGAGGGCATGACCATGCTGATCGTGACTCACGAAATGGACTTCGCGCTGTCGATTTCCGACCGCATCGTGTTCATGGAAAACGGCCATGTGGTCATTGACGCTTCCCCTGCGGCGATCCGTCATCAGGGCGACCCTCGGGTCCGGCGCTTCATCGGTCTGGAACAGGAGTGCGCAGCATGACGACCTGCGGAGAGTTTCTCGTCAGGCAACTGCATGCCTGGGGCGTCGACACGGTGTTCGGCATTCCCGGTGTGCACACCGTCGAACTGTATCGCGGGCTGCCCGACAGCGGCATCCGCCATATCACACCGCGCCACGAGCAGGGCGCGGGCTTCATGGCCGACGGCTATGCGCGGGTCAGCGGTCGGCCCGGTGTGTGCTTCATCATCACCGGCCCCGGCATGACCAATATCCTCACCGCGATGGGCCAGGCCTATGCCGACTCGATTCCGATGCTGGTCATTTCCAGCGTCAACGAACGCAGCCGGCTGGGACTGGGCAACGGCTATCTGCACGAGCTGCCGGACCAGCGCGCGATCGTCGCCGGAGTCAGCGCCTTCAGCCATACGCTGATGAGCGTCGATGAGCTGCCCGCCGTTCTGGCCCGCGCCTTCGCCGTATTCGACAGCCTGCGGCCGCGCCCGGTACACATCGAACTGCCGCTGGACATCATCACCGCCAGCGCCGCGCATCTGGCGGTGTCGCCACGCCGGCTCCTCGCCCGGCCATCACCCGACCGAGCTGCAATCGCAGAAGCGGCGGCCCGCCTGCGCGCGGCACAACGCCCGCTGTTGTTGCTCGGCGGCGGGTGCGTCGAAGCCATGGAGGAAGCACGAGAGCTGGCGCTGCGCCTGGATGCGCCGACTGCCCTGACCATCAATGCCAAGGGTCTGCTGCCGGCCGGCCACCCACTGCTGGTGGGCAGCAATCAGTCGCTGGTGCCGGTTCGAGAGCTGGCGCTGGACGCCGACGTGGTGCTTGCCATCGGCACTGAACTGGGCGAGACCGATTACGACGTCGTGTTCGACGGCAATTTCAGCATCGGCGGCGAGTTGATTCGGATCGATATCGACGCCGGACAGTTGACCCGCAATCATGCGCCGAGCCTGGCGATTCTCGGCGACGCGGCCCAGGCGATGCGTGCGTTGATCGCCGAATTGCCGGTGCGCGCCGTTCAGGCTGACAGCGCCGGCGCACAGCGGGCAGCGCAAGCTCGCGGCCAGCTGGCGGAGGCGTTCAGCGGCTGGGCCCATTATCAGAAGCTGTTCAACTGCGTGCTGGAGGTGCTGCCCGATGCGCGCTTCGTCGGCGATTCGACGCAGACGGTGTACAGCGGCAATCACCTGGTCGAGCTGGACAGCCCGCGTCGCTGGTTCAACGCGTCCACCGGCTACGGCACGCTGGGCTACGGCTTGCCCGCGGCGCTCGGTGCCCGACTGGCCGATACCAGCAGGCCGGTGATCAGCCTGATGGGCGACGGCGGCATTCAGTTCACCTTGCCGGAACTGGCGAGCGCCGTGGAAGCGCGGATCGCGATCATCGTGCTGCTGTGGAATAACCAGGGCTATGGCGAGATCAAGCGCTACATGGAGCGCCGGGACATTACGCCGCTGGGGGTGGACATCTACACCCCGGACTTCCTGGCAATCGCACGCGGGTTCGGCTGCATGGCCGAACGCGCCCGCGATCACGCGCACCTGCAGGCGTTGCTGCGTGAAGCGCCGGATGACCGGCCGCTGATCATCGAGATCGACGAAGCAGCGCCGTTTGCGCCTTGACCGCGCACAGATTTCAGAGGGAGCTTTACCATGAACACCCCGCACTACATCAACGGCACCTGGCAGGCAGGAGAGGGCAGCGACGTGCTGACCGTTCACAATCCTGCTCTCGGCCGGCCGTTCGCCGAACTGATCGCTGCGAGCAGCGCGCAGGTCGATCAGGCCGTCCGCGCAGCTCGTGCCGCGCTGCCTGGCTGGAAAACCGTCTCGATTGGCGAGCGAGCCACCTTGCTGCGCGGCTTTGCCGACGGGCTGACCCAGCGCCGTGAAACGCTGATCGAGCTACAAATGCGCAATAACGGCAAGCCCCGGCACGAGGCCGAGGTGGACCTGGACGACGCGGTGGCGACGTTCATGTACTACTCGCAACTAATCGAAAGGCAGCCCGCCGACCGCGAGGTCGAACTGTCCGCGCCTGGCTTCACGTCCCATACCCGCCTGGAGGCGGTAGGCGTGGTCGGGCTGATCGTGCCGTGGAATTTCCCGCTGGTCACCAGCGCCTGGAAAATCGCCCCGGCGGTGGCCGCCGGTTGCACTCTGGTGTTGAAGCCTTCGGAAGTCACGCCGCTGATCGAGCGGCTGTACGGCGAGATTGCCGACGATCTGGGCCTGCCCGCCGGCGTACTGAATATCGTCAGCGGAAAAGCCGACACCGGAGCGGCGCTGAGCAATCATCCGGGGCTCGACAAGTTGTCGTTCACCGGCAGCAACGGCGTCGGCCGCGAGGTGATGCGCAGCGCGGCCGAATACTGTCGACCGGTGACCTTGGAGCTGGGCGGCAAGTCGGCGTTCATCGTGTTCGACGACTGCGACCCGGATCAGGCTGTGGAATGGATCGTCGCCGGCATCTGCTGGAACGCCGGGCAGATGTGCTCGGCCACCTCGCGGCTGCTGATCCAGGACGGGATCGCCGACGCACTGGTTCCCCGGCTACAGGCGGCCTTCGAAGCGCTGCGGGTGGGCAACCCGCTCACCGAAGAAACCGACATGGGTCCGCTGACCAGCGAGGCCCAATGGCGCAAGGTACGCGAGTATTTTGCAATCGCCGAACAGGAAGGCCTGCAGCGCCTGACCGGTGGCGCGGCCCTTGCCCGAGACGGCTGGTTCGTCAGCCCGACGCTGTACCAGGATGTGCCGGCGACCAGCCGTTTGTGGAACGAAGAGATCTTCGGCCCGCTGCTGTGCACCCGACGCTTCAGCACCGAACAGGAGGCTATCGACCTGGCCAACGACAGCCGCTTCGGTCTGGTCGCGACTGTCGCGAGCCGCGATGTGGCCCGGGCCGAGCGGGTGGCCGATGCGCTGGAGGTCGGCCATGTGTGGATCAACTCGATTCAGGCCGTGTTCGTCGAAACCTCATGGGGCGGAACCAAGGCCAGCGGTATTGGACGAGAGCTGGGGCCGTGGGGATTGTCGGCGTATCAGTCGGTGAAACATGTGACGCGGAGTACGGGATGAAAAACCCGTAAGCGCTTTCGGGTCTGGGGCCAACGCGCGTCCTGGAACCGAAGCCGCGGCGGCCGTTTAGGCAGCGCTATGGATCCATGGCGCTGATTTGCGCCTCATAGATCTTGATCTGCGATCTACCGGCGCGTTTGGCCTGGTAGAGCGCCTCATCCGCATGGCGCAGAAGCGAGTGAACGTCATTACCGGCCTCAGGATAGAACGCGATCCCGATGGATGAGGTCGTGTGAATCCGCTGACCCTTGAGACACCACAAACGGCTCAAGGCGTCGCATAACCGCCTGGCGACTGCGAGTGCCTGGCCCCGATCCGTATGAGGCAGGAACGCAACGAACTCGTCACCGCCGATGCGCCCGAACAGATCGTTATCCCGCAGGCAGCGCCGCGTTCTCCCGGCAAACGCGATCAGCAGCTCGTCACCGATCTCGTGGCCCATCTCGTCATTGATCGTCTTGAACCGATCCAGATCCATATAGACGAGCGCCGAATACGCGGGGTGAGCGGGATTCATCGCAGCTGCGTCGAGCGCGGACGAGATCAGATCGAGAATCCCGCGCCGGTTCGGGATCCCGGTCAGGACGTCCATGTGCGCAAGGCTTTTGAACCGCTCCTCGCTCGCTTGCAAAGCCGTTTCGGCAAGCTTTCGCTCGGTGATGTTGCGGCTGACGATGATGAGACGGTGGCGAGTCCCGTCAGGGTTGAAGGAAGGGGTCTTTATCACCTCCCAGGTATTGATCCGCCCATCCGGCCCCGTGAACGACTTTTCGATCAGAGTGGCCGATCGGTTTTGCCACGCAAGGGCATCTGTCTCGATATTGCGTGCAAACCCGTCCGCAAATCGCGGACGCAGGGTAAGCAACTCAAGATCAGTGACCCCCAGATAGTCAAATCCATCCATTTCGTAGGCTGCCAGGGCAGTCTGGTTGCAGAAAAGCCACCGGCCGTGTCCATCCTTTACGACGATGAATTCCTGGATAGAATCCAGGAGCGCCGTGAAATCAACGTGATCAGAGTGGGAGGGCATGACGGGCGTCACCGGTGAGGCGCAGGTTGCAGTGCCCTGTTATCGGCTGGTTGTGTACAGGCTGTATGCCGACTGTCGAAGGCTTCTGTAGTGGGCAGGGGGGCTGGTTCCCACAGGGCGGCGGTAACCCGAGATAAGGGCGTCACTGCGGTGCACCGTTGAGGCCTCGTACGGAACCCTGCAACCCGGAGTCATTATGTTGTGCATCTTGCATATGCGATGATTGCGGCACAGGCCGCGAGTACGGGCGCAAGGAGCTGCGAAACAGCGCTCCGGCCAGCGCTTGCACCCGTCCACCGGCACTCTGTAAACCCCGAACCTATTGCCAACAACCTGGGTAGCTATTGACGCTGCCCGGCTCCCGAGACGTCGCTCATGAAGCTGGACACCACTGAAATCGGATCTTTGGAGTTTCTGTCGGGCGGCGGCGACATGGGGGAACGGATCCGGGGCCACGACTGGAGCGCAACAGCTCTCGGGCACCCGGCGGGTTGGCCGCAGTCACTGCGCTCGGCTGTAAGCATCTGTCTACACTCAAGCTTCCCTACCGCGATTTATTGGGGTGATGAGCTTTGCCTCATCTACAACGACGCATGGGCACCGATTCCAGCAGAAAAGCACCCACTGGCCCTGGGGCGTCCCGCGAAAGAGGTATGGGCAAGTATCTGGCATGTAGTGGGTCCTCAAATGGAAACCGCGATTGAGAATGCCGAAGGCTTTTCGGTATACGACCAGATGCTGCCAATGGATCGGGGCGCCGTAGTTCAGGAAACGTACTGGAACTACAGCTTCACCCCTATCCGTGGCGAGAATGGGCGCGTTGCGGGAATTCTCAATCAAGGCCATGAGGTCACCGATCGCATTCTGGCTGAGCGGCGACGGGCAGAGGAACTGATCCGACAGAGACGGATGTTTGAACAGGCGCCGGGATTCATCACGATCCTGAGCGGCCCGGAACACCGGTTTGAGTTCGTGAATCAGGCATATATTCGATTGTTTGGCGACCGGGCATTTATCGGAAAAACGATTTACCAGGCTTTTCCCGAGCTCGCCGGACAGGGGTTTTATGAGTGGCTGGACACCGTTTATCAGTCAGGTACACGGCTTGTGCAGCAGGGGACGCCCATCAGGCTGGAGCATCCCGGCTCGTCAAAGGAAGAGCGTTATCTGGACTTCATTTATGAACCGCTTCTGGATGAGTCGGGAACGGTTACCGGGATTTTCTGCGAAGGGTACGACGTTACCGAAGCTTACCTTTCTCGCGCAGCGCTGGAGGCGAGCGCCGCAGCTCTGCGCGAGGAAACTCATACCCTCGAAACGCTCAACCGTGTAAACGCCGCGCTGGCTGGGGATCTGGATCTCAAGCGGCTGGTTCAGACGGTCACCGATGCCGGGCGAGAGATGACGGGGGCCCGGTTCGGGGCATATTTCCATAATGTCGCAGGCGACAACTTTGATCTCTTCACGCTATCAGGGGCCCACGCCCGCGACTTCGCTCATTTGCCGGCCCCGAGAGCCACACCCGTTTTCGCTCCAACGTTTCTCAACCAGGGAGTTATTCGATCCGACGACATCCTGGCTGATCCGCGTTATGGCAGGGCTTCGCCCTACCATGGGCTCCCGGCGGGGCATTTGCCGGTCCGTAGCTACTTGGCCGTATCCGTTGTGTCCCGTTCAGGCGAGGTTCTGGGGGGGCTGTTCTATGGTCATCCTGAACCGGGGTGCTTCACACCGCGCCACGAAAAGCTGATGTCAGCCCTCGCGTCTCAGGCCGCCATCGCAATTGATAACGCGCGGCTTTTTCAGGAAGTGCAAAGAACCAACGAGACGCTGGAACAGCGCGTGGAGACCCGTTCGCAAGAGCTTGCGTTGGCCCATGCTGCATTGCAGCAAGCTCAAAAGATGGAAGCGGTAGGCCAGCTTACTGGCGGAATTGCCCACGACTTCAACAACCTCCTTGCTGGAATCATCGGCAGTCTGGAAATGATTGAACGGCGCGTCAGCCAAGGACAGCCAGGTGATCTTGATCGATATGTGGGCGCAGCCCGCGACTCCGCCAATCGAGCGGCCGTACTGACCCAGCGCCTGCTGGCGTTTTCTCGACGACAGACACTCGACCCAAAACCTACAGACGTCAACCGACTGGTAATGGGCCTGGAGCAGCTAATCTCCACAACGATTGGCCCCTCCTTCAATCTGAAGACCATTATGGCCCCCGATCTGTGGTTAACCAGGATCGATGCGCCCCAGCTTGAGAGCGCTCTGGTGAACCTGGCCATCAACGCCCGCGATGCCATGCCTGAAGGCGGCGAGATCATCATTGAGACGTCGAACCTCAGCGCTCCCAGCGTGGCTCATCCAGACGCGCATCTCCCTGAAGGGGAGTTTGTGAAAATCAGCGTGAAAGATTCAGGGACGGGGATCGCGCCCGAAATTCTGGACAGGATCTTCGAGCCGTTTTTCACGACCAAACCCATCGGCCAGGGAACCGGGTTAGGGCTCTCGATGATCCATGGATTCGTAAACCAGTCGGGGGGCCGGGTACATGCGGAGTCGGCGCTCGGCCTGGGAACCAACATTTCGGTTTACCTGCCGTGCTACAGTGGCATGATTGAAACGGCTGCTGCACCGGTGCCAGAGGAAACCCTGCACAAAGGGTCCGAGACGATCTTGCTCATCGACGACGAAGCTAATGTGCGAATGCTCATGGCTGATGCTCTCGCCGAGCAAGGGTATGCGGTGAAGGCTGCGCAAGATGGCGCCTCCGGGATTCGCGTTCTGGAGTCGCTGGAGTCGATTGACGTGCTGGTGACAGACGTCGGGCTGCCGGGTGGCATGAATGGAAGACAGGTCGCCGATATGGCCCGATCCATGTTTCCAGGCCTGAAGGTGCTCTTCGTTACCGGGTATGCCGAAAAAGCGGCCCTGGATGCCGGGCACCTGGAGCAGGGCATGGCCGTGCTGGCTAAACCTTTCAGCATGTCCGGGTTGACGACAAAAGTGCGGGAGATGCTTGATGACGCCTAAACGACACCGGGTGGACGGCGCCCGGAGGCAGGGCGTCCGAGCGAGGTAGCGTCTCCAGTTCCTGAGTAACGCGGAGTAAGGCATCCGTGTCCTCCGGATGCCTTGCCCTCACATCAATATGCCAGCGTCGGATCGACCTGAACTGCTTTCTGTACGGGTCTGGGCAGTGGGTTGGAGGTGGTCGTGTCCAGCGTGGTCGGGAACAGCGAAAAGGCCACACGCGATAACGGCAGCTCATCGGATGAAGGTCCAACCTTGATATCGAACTTGTCCGAATCAAGCTCCCACTGGTTCGTCTGCGAGCTGAAGTAGGTAAAGGATCGTGCGTCCAGCGCGATCTCTATCGTTCTGGTCTGCCCAGGCTCCAGATACACCTTCTGGAATCCCTTCAGTTCCTTGGATGGCCGATCCACTTCCGGATCGCGCGGGCTGACATACAGTTGCGCGATTTCCTGACCGGCAACAGTCCCCGTATTGGTGACCTTGAACCTGGCTTCTATGGTCTTTCCCGGAATCAGGACAGGGGAGGAGAGCTCGAGGTCGCTGTACTCGAAGGTCGTGTAAGACATGCCATACCCAAACGGGTACAAAGGCTTGGTCGAGCTGCGGTCATATCCCCGATACCCTGTATACAGACCTTCGCTATAGGTCATTTCGGTAGCAGCATTGCTTCCTCTGTAAGCTTCGATATCCGGATAGCTGGCATAGGCGGGGTTATCCTGGACATGCCTGTCGATGCTGATCGGCAATTTTCCTGAAGGGTTGATTTTGCCGTAAATGATCTCCGCGATGGCCTGGCCTCCATTTTGTCCCGCATACCAGGCTTGCAGGACAGCTCCGGTGTTGTCCACCCAGGGCGTCATGTACTGGGCGCCGCCGCCACTGAGCACCACCACGGTTTTACCATTGGCCGCGCTGAGGTTATTAATCAGATCCGTCTGAAACTCAGGCATCTCATAGGGATGGTCGAAGCCTTCCCCCTCGTAATCGCCGTCGAGGCCGGCCGCGATCACGACCGCGTCATACTGGCTGAGGTTATTGGAAGGCGACAGCGCGGCCCAGCTCATGCGTACACCCGAAATGCCGCCATTGAAGGTGACAAAGTCGGCACGAAGGCGGCGATACTCCAGCACCACGTCGTACCTGGTGCCTGCCTCCAGCCGCATCACCCTGGCCGATTGCGGTGGCGCATAGACGAGGTCGAGTGCAACAGGTTCCCCGTCGTGTTCGAGCACCAGTTCACCGTTCACGAATAGCCTGTACGCGCCGTCGGCGTGCACCTTGAATACCTGATCGCCGGTGATGGTCGGTGTCATCTGGCCGGTAAAGCGCGCCGAAAAGTTGCCCGGTTCAGGCGTCAGATCGGGCTGAGGCACGTACCCGCCACCCTCTGGAGTCGGCACATCTATGCCGGCAATGGAGGTGGCGCCACGGGAGGTCACATTGGTCCCTCTGACCCAGCTCCAGTTCACTCCCGGCTCGCGACGCGTCACGACCGGGTCTCCGGCCAGCTCCGAGTTACTGAAATATTCGGCCTGGATACCCGTCTCATTGCCGCTGCCGGGGAGGTACCAGAGGGCATCCTCGGCTCGCAAAGAATACTGTTCAAGGAAATCGACGCTACCGCCTGCCGCCTGCTGGCGCAAGCCAGACAGGATGTTGGTGTAGGTGGTAGGAGGCGAGTAGTGGGAGCCGAAAGGCGATGGCGTAAGGTCCGCCGCCAGCCGGCCCACGACCGCGATCCTTGCGCTCGGGTTCAGGGGTAACAGGGCCGTTCCAGCGGAAGACTGATTGCGCAATAACACTGTTCCTTCACGGGCCATGTTCAGCGCCGCCGCGCTGCCACGGCCCGGATCGTCGATGCCGTTGCTTGCCGGGATGCCCTGGTCGTACCGATAACTGACCAGCGCCCGGAGATTGCGGCGCACTTTATCTCGCATCAGCTCGGGACTGAGTTCTCCGGATTCAATGTAGGGCAGCAAGTTTTCCTGAGTGAAGAATTGTCCGCCTCCGATCTCCATGTCGGTGCCGGCAAGGGCTGCTTTCAAAGGGCTTGCCAGGCCTTGAAAGTCAGTCATGACGAAGCCGGGAAATTCCCATTCACCCTTCAATATCCCCGACAAAAGATTGAAGTTCTCGCAGGCGTAATCGCCATTGAGCTTGTTGAAGCTGCACATGACCGAAGTGGGGTTCGAGTTCTTTACCACGGACTCGAAGCCGGGCAGATAGAGTTCGCGAAGTGTACGTTCGTCGACCTTGATGTCGATGTCATGACGATTGGCTTCTTGATCGTTCGCTACAAAGTGCTTGGCTACGGTCTGCGTTCCTTGCACTTGAATGGCATTGGCGACCGCGACCCCCAGAACGCTGCCTATGAAGGGATCTTCCCCGGTCAGGTATTCCCCTGCGCGGCCAGCGTAAGGCAGCCGGTAAAGATTCAGGCCTGGCGCAATGAGTTGTTGTCCGCCCAGTTCTCGGGTTTCATAACCAACGGCAAGCCCGTACTCCTTGGCCCGCTCTATACTCCATGACGCTGCCAATGCTGAAGGAGACGGAAATTGAGTGCCGGCTATAGGGTCGGAGGTGTGAACGGCCATTGATGAGTCGTAAGTGACCGTGCCGGGCAGTCCGAGTTTAGGCAGGGGCGGGATCATGTACCCGTTTTCGGACCTGGTGTAGTCGATCATTTCGGGGATGGTGAATTGCTGAAGATACTGGTCAACCTTCTGCTCAACCTCCGGGCCCGTATCTGGAGGCGCGGCGGAGGCTACACAGGCTTGAAACAGGCAATATCCTATGACGCATTTGTTTGCGAAGTATCTGGCCATGACTACCCACCGGACTGCTTGATGCCGTTTATTGGATATGCCGACGGTGAGCCGCAATACGCTGTTGCTGATTATCAAGTATCATCGGCTGGCGCTATGCTTATTTATTAAGGGCAGAGCGCTATCTCCCAGCTTCGGCATATTTATTCGCGCGATCTTGAAACTTTTACATCATTCTCTTTACGTGGACATCATTAGCAATATTGAGAATTTTCTTGAATGTTTAGCGTCTTGAAGACCGCTGTTGGTATTAGCGCCCCGTTATCTATGCGCGAGACCAATGCCAGCCCACCTCATATATCCCAGGGTAATTTGAGACTATCAGATATAAATCGGTTTTTCTGGGTATGAAGTGCACAAGCGATAAGCGGTGACTCAGGAGTCGGCAGGGAGTTAACAAGAAGTTCTTTATTACGCTTTGCACTGGAAGAGTCGTTGTCCTCCCACACCGGTGCTCTTCCTCACTCCAGTTGCGCGTCTGCAACCCGTTTTCCCGCCGCCGGAATTGAGAGCCCAGCGAAAGAAACACCCGCATCAACGTAGCGCAGGGCAGATTTCATGTCTTTCCAACCGACGTAGTTCATCAGCCCTTTAATGTCCCATCCATTCGCAGACGCCCAGGTCGCAAACCCACGGCGGAGCGAGTGGCTGGTATACAGAGACTCGGGAAGTCCTGCCTCTGCGAATATCCGCCGCAACATCGGGATCAAGCTATGGGGCCGGATAGCCTCGTCGCCCAGACGACCCCAGCGATCCAGTCTACGGAACACGGGCCCGGTCGAGATTCCCGCCACAGTAATCCAGGCGAGGTAGGCTTCCACAGGACAAAGTCTGGTCAGAGCTGGCGTATGGAAGGTCGTGCCCTCACGCTGACGGTCGCCCTTGGTGTGATGAAGAAAGAATGTGATGCCTTCCCCGCGGGATGCCTGAGTGTTGTCGACAGTAAGGCTGGTCAGCTCATCACCTCGGAATCCCCGCCAGAATCCGATGAGCACGAGCGCAATCGATCTTCGATGGCGCAGCAAGCATTTGTAGTCGCCACGCTGCGCCGCAGCCTTGGCCTCGTTCTCCAGCCAATGGACCGCTTGCTCAAGATGTCCCAACGAGACCGGGGCCGCTTGCTTGACCCTTGTAGGGTGAACTGCCCGAATGCCTTTGATCATCTGCCGAACGGTCGGCGTCTTGGTGGGGTCGGGGAACCCTTGAGTGATATGCCACTGCGCCAATGCGGCCAGCCGCAGCTTTAGCGTGCTGATCGCGTGCTTGTCGGCGTACTCCGCCAGATAACGAACGATGCCGTCGCCCGTCGTGGGCAGATAGCCGCCCCACGTCACCTCGAAGTGTTCAATAGCGGCGCGATAGCTTTTGCGCGTGTTTTCCCGGGTTCCCGCCGCGAGGTACCGATCTGCCTTGCTTACCATGCTCCACCTCGAAATCCAGCCCCGGCGGCAATCGCCGGCATTTACGGCTGTGTCGGTCGCTTCAATAATCATCAAGAAGCCATAAGACTGCATTATATCTTCTGGTGATCGATTAAAAGACAAGCGTCTGATATCTTATGTGTGGTACGAATATGCGTAGTATGTAACACGGTACGAAATCGTAGGAGCGTTCATGGCACGGGGTGGCGTCAACAAGGCGGTGGTTCTCAAAGCACGGCAAGCGCTGCTAGCCAAAGGGATCAATCCCAGCATCGACGCGGTACGGGTAGAGCTGGGAAATACCGGCTCCAAGACCACGATCCTGCGTTATCTGAAAGAGATCGAGTCTCACGACCCGCGACCGACGTCGTCCCGGGAACGGATAAGCGATGAGCTCAACGCTCTGGTCGAGAGTCTGGCCGAGCGGCTTATGGAGGAGGGCAGTGAGGCGGTAGCCGAGGCCAAAGCGGAGTTCGAAGGACAGCGGACGAAGCTCGAGTCAGAGGTCGCCGGGCTTCAAACCGAGCTCGCAGCGGCACAGCGCCAGATCGCAACTCAACACTCGGCACTGGAAAGCCAGACAGCCGAACTTGCGACGACTCACTCGTCGCTGCAGACCGAACTCACTCGCAATGCCGGCATTGGTCAACAATGCGTGGATCTTGAGCTGCGCGTGCGGGAGAAGGATGCGCAGATCCAGTCGCTGGAGGAAAAACACGTACATGCGCGGGCTGCCCTTGAGCATTACCGTGACGCGGTGCGCGAGCAGCGGGAGCAGGATCAACGTCGTCACGACTCACAGTTGCAGCAGGTTCAGGTAGAGCTTCGAAAGCTGCAGGAAACGCTTGTAGTGAAGCAGGATGAATCGACCCGGCTCAATCGAGACAACGAGCGACTGCTGTCAGAAGCGCGTCAACAATCCAGACTGGCTCTCGAACGCGCCGACACCATCGAGCGCCTGACTGGAGAAATCAAACTGCACGAGATTGCGATGGCCAAAGCGCATGGCTCCAGGGAGCTGTTGCAGACTCAGTCCGAAGAGCTCAGACAGCAACTCAGAATCCTGGAACAACGGCTGACGGCCTGCTCAGTCCGCACAGCGGATGCGGAGGAAAAGCTGGGCGTTCTGGAGGCCGAGAATGAAACGTTGCGCCAGCAGTTATCCGACTTTAGCGAGCAGGAACAGCCTGGGGGCTAGTCAACGGCATCTGCGCGCCCGTCGATTGGAGGCAGGCTGCAAGATATCCTGTGACTACCTGCCGAACCCGTCCAACTGACCGAGCCGGTACGGCTGTCACTGGCCACACCGGCCTCGTTTCCTGTCGTGCTTGCTGCACTCTTGATCGCGTTGACGTTCCCGGTCGCTTCGCTTCCATGCGGAGGCTTTGTCCGGCTCACAACTGGAATGGCCGCGAGCCCAGCCTTTACGGTAGCGGCCTTGGAGGTGTGAACGAGCGTCGGCGTCTCTGGCCTGGTAGTTCGAGTCACGCTTACGTGCATTACAACCGGCTTTGTAACCGTCTTCATAAGCCCCAGCCGGCGCAGTTTTGATAAACATGCATGAAGCCTGAAGCATGCAGGCGACGAGCAGGGCGCATATCTTCGCAGTCTTGCCAATCCTTGGCCGTCTCATCTGTGTCGCTACCTGATTATTGTCGGATTCTGACTTTCTGGTCGTGCGTTCCTAAACAGACACGAACTGTTTCAGTACTGCCATCATGACGATCGTCAGCACGGCCAAGCCTGATCCCGTCGTCCATTGCGCCTTTGGCGTTGAGGCAAACCAGGACCCTCTGGAGGGATATTTCCCTAGCGTGATGAGTTTCACAAGGGGCCAGCCAACTGGAAAGCAGATGGCCCGACAAATTATCTCAATCAGCACATCCACAGTGGTCCGAGGTCCTTTTGGTAGGGGGAGCCCATTATCCTAGCCGTATGATGGGCCAGATGTTGAATTGTTTTGATATCAAAGACCCGCATAAGCCCAGCGATCAAGACGCGTCTCGATCGGCTTGGTACAGTAGCGCTACATAACAATCCAATGCTGGCGCGGTATCTCAAACGCGCACTCCAAGATGCCCAGACCATGACTTCTGAAGTTTCAGTTTCTGAACAGCCGTACACTAGTGACCGGGAATATCGCTTTTTCTTCGAGCATTGCGCCCTGGGCATGGCACGAGCGCGGTTTGCCGATGCTCGGTGGCTGGATGCCAACCCTGCTTTGTGCAAGATGCTCGGCCGTTCTCGCCAGGAAATGATTTCCATGCCCTGGCCGGACATGACCCATCCGGAGGACGTCCGCCCGGATCTGGATCTGTTCCATCAAATGGCTGCAGGGGAACTGGACTCGTACTCGGTTGAAAAGCGATTCCTGCACAAGCAAGGGCATTACATCTGGGCGAGACTGACTCTTTCTTTGGTGCGTGACGAGGAAGGTAACCCGGACTATGAGGTCGCAATTATCGAAAACATAGGCGAACGCAAGGCTGCCGAGCAAAAGCTTGCCGCCAGTCGATCTGAACTGGAAGCGCAGCGCGCCTGGCTTCAGACGACGGTCGATACGATACCCACCGGGCTGATCATGCTTGATGAAGCAGGGCAGTTGCTTCTGGAAAACGCGGAATGGAAGCGCACATGGGCAAACGATTCCGAGCTGAACGTTGCAGTGGATTACGACAGCTACAAAGGATTCAGGCCTGATACGGGAGAGCGGATCGCGGCACACGAATGGCCGTGTGCAATTTCTCTGAAACAAGGGATCCGTACACATGATGTCGTCCTGGATATCGAGCGTTTCGACGGAACTCGCGGGACCATCGTCGTATCAAGCGCGCCGATCCATGACGGCACGGTCGCGTGATCGGTGCCGTGGCCGCAAACATGGATATCTCCGAGTTGCGTGCCACCCAACAGCAGTTGGTCGCCGCCGACAAGCGCAAGGATGAATTCCTGGCGATGCTCTCCCACGAAATCCGCGGGCCGCTTTCCGCTATGCTGATGTCTGCGCAGTTGCTCGACCGTTGTACCGCCGATCCCAGGGCCCAGCGTTATCTCAACGTGCTCCATCGCCAGGGCCGGACCCTCCGGTCCCTGGTGGATGACCTTCTGGATGTTTCACGAATTACCCGGGGATTGGTCGAGCTGAAAAAAGAACGTCTCGATCTCGGTACGGTTATCGAGAGGGCTATTGAAAGCGTTCAGCCGCTGATGATCGAAAAGGAGCATCACCTTAGCGTTGCGCTTGCTCCTGAGCCGGTCGAAGTGGTGGGTGATGTTGTCCGCCTGGAGCAGGTGCTGGTCAACCTCCTGACCAATGCCGCTAAATATACCGATGCCGGCGGGGCTATATCCTTATGCCTGGCGAATCTGGAAGGACATGCGCGGATCAAGGTCTGCGACAACGGCATCGGCATGACCGAGGAAGTACGCGGCCGCATTTTCGAACTGTTTGGTCAGGCGTAGCGTGGGCTGGCGCGCTCCCAGGGCGGCCTCGGGATCGGGCTGACGGTTGTGAAAACTCTCGTTGAGCAGCATGGGGGAACGGTCGAAGCGATCAGCCCAGGCCTGGGCGAGGGAGCCGAATTTGTCGTCACCCTGCCGTTGGCCCCGGCTGATGCCACATTTCAGCCCACCGACCTGGCCGCTTCGCCAAACGCTTCGCCAGCAATGTGTCAGTCAATCGCTGATCCTGACCTTGCTGGCAAGCGCGTACTCATCGTCGAGGACGCCGTCGACATCGTTCAAGCGCTCGCATTGCTGCTTGAGGACGCTGGACACGCGGTGACGGTCGCTCACAACGGTCCTGATGCGCTGGTGAAAGCGCGCGAGTGGGATCCGGAGGTGATTCTCATGGATATCGGGTTACCTGGGATCGATGGATACGAGGTGGCGCGGCAACTGAGAAACAATCCTCGTATGCAGACAAAGACCCTGGTTGCCATCACTGGCTATGGCCACGAAAGCGACCGGCAACTTGCGTTTGAAGCCGGGTTCAACCGGCACTTCACAAAGCCTGTAGACGTCGACGCCTTGAATGCTTTCATTCGGTCGCCCGGCACGGATCCAGCGTAGCTTTGAGGGTTGCTGTCGAACTGAACCGGTCCCCGATGAGTCAGCAGAAGCGCCCAGTCATCATTCATTGCGCTCGTAGCTCAGATAGTCGTGTGCACCCAGACCGGTATACACGAAGCCGGCTGCTTCGTACATGAGCTTCGCGGGGTTGTCGGGCCGCACACTCAAACGCAAGCGGGTGAAGCCCTTTTTCGCCGCTTCCACTGTGTATGCCTCAAGAAGCATCCTTCCGATCCCGCGTCGCCTGTACTCAGACGCAACGCTGATGGTGCACAATTCTGCATACCCTGATTCGGCGAGCCATAACGAATAACCGACCAGGTCATCGCCCATGACGGCGACAGTCAGTCGTTCAAAATTCTCCACCCAGCAGGTCAGATGTCGTTCAAGCTGGCTGCGCCACGCGGCTTCGTGTAAAGGCTCCCAAGTCTGGATGTAGCTCTCTTCGCCTCGGTAGATGGCGGGAAGATCCGTGACACATGCCTGCCTTAAGTACAGTTCCATCCGTGCAGTCTCCGATCAATTCAGTGCAGGGTTGGCTGAGCAATGGTGGAGCCTGCTATAACGCCAAGCGTTCCAGATAGCTGGGCACTTCGGGCTCCGGGAGCACGGAGAGCACCTTGAGTCGTTGCAGCGTTCTATCTTGCAGGGGAGCCGACGGTTTACCACGTCGAGGGCCCGGCTTTCCCGGGATCCCCCGTCTTTCACGACGGGGGAGGAGGCCGCACCAACCCTAGCGTATCACCGGCTCATCCGTAGCCTCTTTACCCAATCCGTCACTGATCAACACCATGCTCTGCGGCGCTGACAGCGCGATGCCCATTTCCCGTAGACGTCCCAGAACGGTAAACAGCAGGTCACTCCGCGCACCACCCACGGAACGAGGGCTGTTGACGTAGCCGCTGGCGCTGATGATCAGGCCGGTGTTGGTAAGGTCTTTGAATGTCACGGACGGCGCGGGTGCATCGAGCACTGCTTCGTGCTCATTGAAGGCTTGCAGCAGCAGTTCGCGGATTTTCAGGACATCCGTTTCCAGCGGCAGGGTCAGGGTAATGCCGACGACGCCCAGGGCATTGCCCATGGTGACGTTGCGCACGTTCTGTGTGATGAACTGCGAGTTCGGCACGATCACCGTAGAGCGGTCGGACATCTGTATTTCGGTCGCACGCACGTTGATCCGGCGTATGTCGCCTTCGACACCGGCCAGGCTGACCCAGTCCCCGACTTTGACGGGACGTTCAGTCAGCAGAATCAAGCCGGAAATGAAGTTCTGCACGATGGCTTGCAGGCCAAAACCGATACCCACCGACAGGGCGCTGACGACCCAGGTCAGGTTGGTCAGGCTGATGTGCAGAGTAGACATCACCACGGCGACAACCAATACGAAACCGATGTAACCGATCAGGGTCACCAGCGAGGCCTGCATGCCTGCATCCATGGTGGTTTCGGGCAGCAGGCGCTGTCCGAACCAGTCCTTGAGCACGCGCACAGCCAGCATGCCGACGACCAGACAGGCCAATGCCAGGAGAATATCGCCCGGTACGATGTTCAGATTGCCCAGGGATTTATTGGTCACGTCCAGCTGGGCAAAGCTTTCGAGCAGTTCGGCCGGGCTGGAGCCCGATGGGAGGAAGGCGAGGAGCAGGGCGGTGAGCAGCAGCAAAGTCCGACCGATGCCCGCCAGAACGGTACTGGCCTGGGCCTGGTGGCGCGCGGAGAGTCCCAGCGCCGAACCCAGCGCCATCCCGCCCGGCTGCTTGGGCGACAGCAGGGTTTCACAGACGTCGCCGTAACAGGCAATCAGGAGATAGGCAGTGGACGCGACCACGCTGATCCAGAGCAGCTTGACCGCCAGATAGTACGCCAGCGTCAGGTAGCCGCTCAGCAACGCCAGCAGACTCAGCCCGACCCAGACCGCGATGATGAAAGGAATCAGCCCGGCGAAGCCTGGCAGACGTTCCAGTCCGAAGCGGCGACGAGTTCGGCGGTAGCGCACCAGCGCGAAGCAGAAGATCAGCGACACTGCCAATGCAGTCAGGCCATTGACCGCCACCGTGAGCGCCAGGCTGCTGGCGATCACGTTATTGACCCGCTCTTGGGTGCCGATGATCATGAGTGCCAGCGCAAGGATGGGCGGAAAGCGACCCATGGCCGTGGCGATCTGGTCGGGAATCTGCGGCAGACGCCACGAAGGGTGCGGCAGCATCAACAGCGCGCGGCCCAGGCCAACGATGAAGGCGCAGAACGTGATCAGCGTCTGTAGCTGGTCGAGCAGATTGACCACGTCGTTACTGAGCACCGTCTTGCTGACGATTCCCCAGCGCAGCAATGAAGTGGCAACGGTGATGGTGACGACTGTCGAGAGGCCGACCGCCAGCGCCAGCGCACTGCGACGCAGACGACCGTCCGGCAGCCAGCGGATCGTCAACCAGATGAACAGGCGCTCCAGCAAGCGCCGGACCACCACCCATATCAGGAACGCCCCGAACACCACGCTGATGAACTGAGCGCGATTGCCGGGCGCCATTGCGCTGGCAAATACGCCCCGGACGTCAACCCAAAGCCGGTTCAGGCGGCCAAGGTCGTCATCGGTGGGGCGAATCAGCGTGGACCAGAAGGCTGAACTGAGCGGGCTCGCGGTGCGGCTGCTGAGCTGAGAATCGAAAAGGCTGCGGCGCAGGCTGAAGATCTGCGTAGCCAGATCACGGGCTGACTGGCTTAGCGTATTGGCCTGACGCTCCTCGCTGACCAGGGCGTTTTTCTGAGCGGTCAGCGTCTTGCGCTGGCTGGTCAGACTGGGCGCCTCATCAGGTTGCGCCGGACCGATGATATTGAGCTGATCATTCAGGTGTTCGATGTCCACGGCTTGCCGGGCAGTCAGGTCATCGGCTTGCTTCTGTACCTGCAAAGCGGCCTGACGAAGGTTTGATAACAAATCACCATTGGCGCTGACCGTAACCTCCTGGCGGATCTTGTCGAGCTGGTCATTCAAGTCATCCAGGCTGGGGGCTTCCACCGCGGGCGATACGCTGGTGGCGTCATCCGCTTGGGCTGCGGGCGCTGCGTGAGCCAGAGCTGGCAAGGTCATGCACAGCAAGAGCAGGACCAGCGGGCCGCAACATAAACGGTTCATTGAAGCGTGCTGCATTCTTTTTCCTTCATTACGTCAAGCGTCAGTCGAAGATCGTTCGCGTGATCATGGATGCGCTGGTATTTGCATTATTTAACATAATATACATTATGCGTAACATCGTGTTATGAGTTCTGACCCAAGGGCAGTACGCTGCAACGTGCGATGCGCTACCGGAGCTGGCCAGGATTGCCAACAACCCAATAAGCTGCCGACTCTACCTCAGGATCCGCCTGATTGTTACTTCGCGAACAAGCCATCTGGTTTGTTTACGGATGGATCATGTCGTGCATTCTTGGCGTCGCGCTCTGCGGCATCTATATACCGCCAGCATCAATGGCATAGGCAAGATCCGTTACGGTCGCCCATTGCCAGGCAGGTTCACACGCCGTGCGATGTTTCGCTTGTTGCGAAGTCCTGGCGTGCACCTCAAGCCTCAACGACGCGCCGCAATGCCGTGGCAGACAACGCGAGGTGCCTCTAGATCACTGCGCCGTGGACAACGACGCCGACCGCAGCAGGTTGCGGGAATGTATCAGGCCTCGCAGACGCATCAGTGACGATGGTCGTAAATAGATGAAAGGCCTTTGACCGGGCCTGCCATTGGAGCTTGCTATCGCAAGGACAAGGGCCTGGCAAGGCTTGGAGCGCTCGAAGCGCCTCAAGCGATCCGCGAATGCCGGAAGCGTCAGCAAATACAGGGTTGCCGCTATGCACGCTGGAGAAGCCGATGTTGACTGATCGACTCTACCCCGCTGTACGGCAGGGTTACATTCCAGCGATAACATTCACGACCGTTTACCTGAGCGGAAGGGCTTAGCGGAGCAGATATATCCGGTCCGTTGACGCACCCAAGCCTGATTGTACTTATTGACCATTATCCAAACGCCTCAGACACGGTAGACCCGGCAAAATCCAAATGTAATATCCGATAACTGTCAGACCCGGATATTGCACATCCAGGCGTTTGCTAGGATCATGTCGGCACTTTCAGATGTCTGTCCAAGCGAATTCCATGTCTGTATCCGCCGTTCCTCATCCGCTGTTTGAAATCTACTCGCGATTTGGCGAGCTCAATTTCAGCTCGCTCAAAGAAGAAAACCCTGCCGTCGTCCAGTATCTTGGGCAGTTTCCCGAGCACGTTCAGGCTCTTGACGGCTACCGCTCGGTGCGCGGTTTCCTCAAGTCTTACGCGGGCAACGAGGCTACGTTCAACTCATACCGGACCCACGTGGAACGGCTGCTGTTATGGACGCTGCTCAAGGCGCGAATCCCTCTCCTTGAAATGCGACGCACCCATGCGGAAAGCTTCATGGAGTTCTGCCTGGCGCCTGATCCTGCCTGGGTCGGTCCGGTCGTCAAGTCCCGCTTCAACCGGGTCGGAGCCCGCAAAAGAACGGCGACCGATACCTACGTGGTGAACCCCGATTGGCGGCCGTTCAATCAGACCATTTCCAAGGAAGAACGCAAGCGCGCCAAGGAGCAGAACCGCCCCGCTCTGCCTGACGCCTATAAACTTGCCCAAGGCAGCATCGCGCAGATCTTTGCGGTGTGCGGCAGCTTTTTCCAGCATGCGATCGACGAAGGATTTTGCGAGCAAAATCCATTTCGGGCGGTCAAGCAGAAAAGTAAGTACAAACAGCGCAATACCGACGATCAGGACACGCGGATTCTGACGTCCCTACAGTGGGACTTCGTGCTGGAAACCGCGGAGAATCTGGCGGCCGAGGACCCGCGATACGAGCGCACGCTGTTCATTGTGGCAACGATATTCGCCATGTATCTGCGGGTCTCCGATCTTGTCGGGCGTGACAACTGGCAGCCGACCATGGGCGATATGCGCAAGGACAGCGCCGGCAACTGGTGGTATCACGTGGTGGGCAAAGGGAACAAGGCCGGCAAGATCAGCGTGCGCGACGATTATGTGGAAAATTACCTGAAACGCTGGCGGCTGCATCAGGGGCTGTCTCCCCTACCCGGGTTCCGTGAAACCACGCCGCTGATCGCTACCCAGCGCGGTCGCGCCGGGCTTTCGGATCGGCATATTCGCGTGCTGCTTCAAGAGGTGTTTGATCGCGCGCTGGCACGCATGCAGGACGAAGGCTGGTCCGACGAAGACGTTGGCCGCCTGCGGGTCGCCTCACTTCACTGGTTGCGGCACACCTCGGCGACGTTCGATGCACCGCATCGGGATATGAAGGATCTCCAGGTGGATCTGCGCCATAATAGCCTCAGTACGACGCAGAACGTCTACTACAACTCCGAAGATGAGAAACGGGCGTATTCGGTAAAGCGCTTGCCGATGAAAGAGCGTTAAGTGCCGGAGCAGCTTCACTTGCTTGTTGCTGAAACTTCCGGGGCGTACAGCCGAACTCACGGCGAAACACAGTGTGAAGATACTGCGCGGACTTGAAGCCGCATCGGAGCGCCGTGTCGGCAATGGTCGCCTCTGTGTTCTCGAGCGCACTGGCTGCTGCCGCCAGCTTGAAGCGCAGAATCTCGTCATGGACGCTGCAGCCTCGTGCCTTGCGAAAATGCGCTTCCAGGGAGGAGCGCGATACGCCGACGTAAGCCGCGACCTGCGCAGTCTTGATGCCTTGGCAGGCGTATTGGCGGATAAACAGCAGGGCCTGCATCACGTAAGGATCGCCCAACGGCTGATGAAGGCTGGACACCTGCACGTTGATTGCTTCGGGAGGGATCAGAATCTGGGTGCCCGTCGACGGCATGCCGTGCAACATCTGATGCAGCAAATGCGCGGCGGTACGGCCCATGGTTTCGGTGCCCTGCACCACCGAACTCAAGGGCACCCGGGTCAGCGTGCGAGTCAGCGGGTCGTTGTCGATACCGATCAAGGCGACCTGCTCCGGCACGGCGATCCCGGCCGTCAGGCACGCCTGCAGCAGTTGTCGGGCGCGGGCATCGCTGACGGCGATGATGCCAACGGGCTTGGGCAGGCTTTGCAACCAGGCGATCTGTTGTTCCACCGCACTGTCCCATAGCGGCGCGCTGGTGCCCATGCCGCGGTAGATCTCGACCGGCAGACCGTCGCGCCGCATCAGCCGGCGGAAGGCCTTCTCCCGCTCCTGCGCCCAGCGATTAGCCTGTGCTTCCGGCAGACTGAAGCAGGCGAAACGCGTCAGTCCGGCTTCTGTCAGGTGCTCGTAGGCCAGGGTGATCAGGGCGTCGTTGTCGGTCGCCACGTACGGAATGCCTTTGGGATAGGCACGTGCGTCCTGATACGAGCCGCCCACCGCTACCACCGGCAGGCTGATATCGACCAGCGCTTCGCCGATCAGCGGGTCATCGAAGTCGGCAATGATCCCGTCCCCCTGCCAGCGTTCGATCCCGTTCAACCGGCACAGGAAGTCCTCCTCCAGAAATAGATCCCACGAGGCGCGCGTGCTGCTCAGGTAATTGCCGATGCCGGTGATGATGCCGCGGTCATAGATCTTGCTGCCGTTGAACAGCAGCGCAATGCGGTGAACAGGCGGTATGGTTTTCATTGTTATTGTCCTTGGTCGTTCGAACGTAACGACCCGGTCAGCCTAGTACACGCAGGAAACTCTCAACGCAAAATCGCACGCCGGGTTGGTGATTTTCGTAATCAGCGGCAACAGGCCCGTTGCTAGTATCGAGACACCGCCAAGAACAACAAAGGACATGACCGATGTCGTACTTTCCCGCTGTCGACAGGATTCGCTATGAAGGCCCGAACAGCGAATCGCCCCTCGCCTTCCGCTACTATGACGCCGACCGGATCATCCTCGGCAAATCCATGCGCGAGCATCTGCGCCTGGCTGTCTGCTACTGGCACACCTTCGTCTGGCCGGGCTCGGATGTATTCGGCGCCGGTACGTTCAAGCGCCCGTGGCAGCAGACGGGAGAGCCAATGGAAGTCGCCATTGGCAAGGCCGAGGCCGCATTCGAGTTTTTCACCAAGCTGGGCGTCGATTACTACTGCTTTCATGACACCGACGTAGCGCCCGAGGGCAGCTCGCTGAAGGAATACCGCCACAATTTAGCGCAGATGGTCGACCATCTGGAGCGCCATCAGGAACAGAGCGGCATCAAGCTGCTGTGGGGCACCGCCAACTGCTTCAGCCACCCGCGCTTCGCCGCCGGCGCGGCCAGCAATCCGGACCCGGAAGTCTTCGCCTGCGCTGCGGCCCAGGTGTTCAGCGCACTGAACGCGACACAGCGCCTCAAGGGCTCGAACTATGTGCTGTGGGGTGGCCGCGAAGGTTACGAAACCTTGCTCAACACCGACCTGAAACGCGAGCGTGAGCAGTTGGGCCGGTTCATGCGCATGGTGGTCGAGCACAAACACAAGATCGGCTTCACCGGCGATCTGCTGATCGAACCCAAGCCGCAGGAACCGACCAAGCATCAGTACGACTACGACACGGCTACCGTCTTCGGTTTTCTCCAGCAATATGGCCTGGAAAAGGAGATCAGGGTCAACATCGAGGCCAACCACGCAACCCTGGCCGGGCACAGCTTTCATCAAGAGATCGCGACGGCGACTTCGCTGGGGATCTTCGGCAGCATCGACGCCAACCGCGGTGATCCGCAAAACGGCTGGGACACCGATCAGTTTCCCAACAGCGTCGAGGAAATGACCCTCGCCACTTATGAAATTCTCAAGGCTGGTGGCTTCACCCACGGCGGGTTCAACTTCGATTCCAAGGTTCGTCGCCAGAGCCTGGACGAGGTCGATCTATTCTACGGGCACGTTGCAGCGATGGATGTGCTTGCGCTATCCCTGGAGCGCGCCGCGGCAATGATCCAGGACGATCGCCTGCAACAATTCAAGGATCAGCGCTATGCCGGCTGGCAACAACCGTTGGGCCAAGGCGTGCTGGCGGGCGACTTCAGCCTGGAATCACTCGCGGAACATGCGTTCGCCCAGGAGCTGAACCCGCAAGCCGTCAGCGGCCGGCAGGAGATGCTCGAGAACGTCGTCAATCGGTTTATCTATCCCTGAGGACAGGCACGGCGTGCGAGCACGGTTTCGCGGTTACATTCGCGCGACAAATCTGTGCTCGCGGCTGCGTGCAACCTCCTACAGTTCAACCGGCACGATAAACATCGTCAGGCAGTGTCTTCGAACAACAATAAAAGGACGCACCACCATGAACAGATTCAAACTCACGCTATTGGCCGGCGCCCTCACCCTGCTCTCGCTCCCGGCCATGTCCGACCCCGCAAACCCGAAAATCGGGTTTTCCATTGACGACCTGCGGCTTGAGCGCTGGTCACGGGATCGGGACTACTTCGTTGCAGCGGCGGAAAAGCTCAACGCCAAAGTCTTCGTCCAGTCCGCCGACGCCAACGAGCAGAAGCAGATTTCGCAAATCGAAAACCTCATTTCCCGTGGCGTGGACGTGATCGTCATCGTGCCTTTCAATGCCACTGTGCTGACCAATGCGGTGCGCGAAGCCAAGAAGGCCGGCATCAAGGTCGTGTCCTATGACCGCTTGATCCTCAATGCCGACATCGACGCCTACATCTCCTTCGATAATGAAAAGGTTGGCGAGATGCAGGCCAGCGGCGTGCTCAAGGCGGCGCCCAAGGGCAACTACTTCCTGCTCGGCGGCGCGCCGACCGATAACAACGCCAAGATCCTGCGCGAAGGCCAGATGAAAGTGTTGCAACCGGCCATCGACCGGGGCGACATCAAGATCGTCGGTCAGCAGTGGGTCAAGGAATGGAACCCCACCGAAGCCCTGAGCATCGTGGAAAACGCCCTGACCCGGAATGACAACAAGATCGACGGCATCGTGGCCTCCAACGACGCCACGGCGGGCGGTGCGATTCAGGCACTGGCCGCGCAGAAACTGGCCGGCAAGGTGCCGATTTCGGGTCAGGACGCGGACCTGGCGGCGGTCAAGCGTGTGATCAGCGGCACCCAGACCATGACCGTCTATAAGCCGCTCAAGCTGATCGCCTCCGAGGCCGCCAAGCTGTCGGTGCAACTGGCGCGTGACGAAAAACCGGCCTACAGCTCGCAGTACGACAACGGCAGCAAGAAAGTCGACACCATCCTGCTCACCCCGACGCCGCTGACCAAGGACAACATCGACCTGCTGGAGCAGGACGGCTTCTACACCAAGGCGCAGATCGCCGGGCAATAAGCCACCGCAAACCCTCCGCGTTCCTGATGTGGGCGAGCTGGATGGCTCGCCTGCGCAGGTCCCGCGGCTGCCCGCCTGCCACGTGTGAGTCGTCACCATGTCCGACTACCTGCTGCAAATGAACGGCATCGTCAAAACCTTCGACGGCGTCAAGGCCCTGAACGGCATCGACATTAAGGTCCGGTCGGGGGAATGCGTCGGCCTGTGCGGCGAGAACGGCGCCGGCAAATCCACGCTGATGAAAGTGCTTTCGGCGGTTTACCCCCACGGCACCTGGGACGGTGAAATCCTATGGGACGGCCAGCCGCTCAAGGCGCAGTCGATCAGCGAAACCGAAACCGCCGGCATCGTCATCATCCATCAGGAATTGACGCTGGTCCCTGATCTGTCGGTGGCCGAGAACATATTCATGGGCCATGAGCTGACGCTGCCAGGCGGGCGGATGAACTACCCGGCCATGACCCGGCGCTCTGAAGCGCTGATGGCCGAGCTGAAAGTCCCGGACATGAACGTGTCACTGCCGGTTTCACAGTACGGCGGCGGTTATCAGCAACTGGTGGAAATCGCCAAGGCCCTGAACAAGCAGGCGCGGTTGCTGATTCTCGACGAGCCGTCCTCGGCGCTCACCCGATCCGAGATCGAGGTGCTGCTCGACATCATCCGCGACCTCAAGGCCAAGGGCGTCGCCTGCGTCTACATCTCCCACAAGCTCGATGAAGTCGCCGCTGTGTGCGACACCATTTCGGTGATACGCGATGGCAAACACATCGCTACCACTGCCATGGCGGACATGGACATTCCAAGGATCATCGCCCAGATGGTCGGCCGCGAAATGAGCAACCTCTACCCCACCGAGCCCCACGAGGTCGGCGATGTGATTTTCGAGGCGCGGCACATCACCTGCTACGACGTCGACACGCCGAAACGTAAAAGAGTCGACGACATTTCGTTCGTACTCAAACGCGGCGAGATACTTGGCATCGCCGGGCTGGTCGGCGCCGGACGCACAGAACTGGTGTCGGCGCTGTTTGGCGCCTACCCGGGGCGCCACGAGGGTGAAGTCTGGCTCGATGGCAAGCCCATCGACACCCGCACGCCGCGCAAATCGATTCAGGCCGGCCTGTGCATGGTGCCGGAAGACCGCAAACGGCAAGGGATCATTCCGGACCTCGGCGTCGGTCAGAACATCACTCTGGCGGTGCTGGAGCAGTACGCCAGACTCAGCCGCATCGATGCCGAGGCCGAGCTGAACAGCATCGGCAAGGAAATCTCGCGCATGCACCTCAAGACCGCCAGCCCCTTTCTGCCGATCACCAGCCTGTCCGGGGGCAATCAGCAGAAAGCCGTACTGGCGAAAATGCTGCTGACCCAGCCTCGGGTGCTGATCCTCGACGAACCCACGCGCGGCGTGGATGTCGGCGCCAAGTACGAAATCTACAAACTGATGGGCGCGCTGGCCGCGCAAGGCGTGTCGATCATCATGGTGTCGTCGGAGCTGGCCGAAGTGCTTGGGGTCTCCGACCGGGTGCTGGTGATCGGCGAAGGCCAGTTGCGCGGCGACTTCATCAATCAGGATCTCACCCAGGAGCAGGTGCTCGCCGCCGCGCTCAGCCAGCCCGTCGTCTCTAATGATAACGATCGGAAGTCCGCGTAGATGAACCAGGTCAAACAACTCTTCACACGCTACAAGATGCTTACACTGGTGATCGCAGTGGCGATCATCTGGCTGTTTTTCAGCTGGCAGACCGAGGGCGGGTTTCTGACGCCGCGCAACCTTTCCAACCTGCTGCGACAGATGTCCATTACCGGGATTCTGGCCTGCGGCATGGTGCTGGTGATCATCAGCGGCGAGATCGATCTGTCGGTCGGGTCGCTATTGGGTCTGCTGGGTGGACTGGCGGCGATTCTGGATGTCATCTATCACATTCCGTTGCTGGCGAACCTGAGCATCGTCGCCTTGTGCGGGCTGATGATCGGCCTCGCCAACGGCTACATGACCGCCTACCTGCGCATTCCGTCGTTCATTGTCGGACTGGGCGGCATGCTCGCGTTTCGCGGGATCCTGCTGGGCATCACGGACGGCACTACCATCGCGCCGGTATCGCCGGAGCTGGTCTACTTCGGACAGGGGTATCTGCCGCATTCGGTGGGCGCTGGCCTGGGTATCGTACTGTTCGCCTTGACCCTGTTCCTGACCTGGAAACAACGCCGCAACCGCGCCTTCCATGGTTTGAGCGCGCATCCACTGGCGCGTGACGTGCTGCGTGTCGTGGCGATCGGTGCGGTATTGGCCGGGTTCGTCTACACGCTCAACAGCTACGATGGCATTCCGGTGCCGGTGCTGCTGTTGTTGATCCTGCTGGGGGTGTTCAGTTACGTGACCAGCCAGACCGTGTTCGGCCGCAGGGTTTACTCGGTGGGCAGCAACATGGAAGCCACGCGCCTGTCCGGGATCAACGTACAGGCCGTCAAACTGTGGATCTTCGGCATCATGGGCCTGATGTGCGCGCTCGCGGGCGTGGTCAACACCGCACGCCTCGCCGCGGGCTCGCCCTCCGCGGGCAGCATGGGCGAACTCGACGCCATCGCCGCGTGCTTCATCGGCGGCACCTCCATGCGCGGCGGCTCGGGCACCGTCTACGGCGCCCTGCTCGGCGCGCTGGTCATCACCAGCCTCGACAACGGCATGTCCATGCTCGATGTAGACAGTTACTGGCAGATGATCGTCAAAGGCAGCATTCTGGTGCTGGCGGTCTGGGTCGATGTGAGCACACGGGCCAGCCGGCGTTGAAGGATGCAAAAGGCGCTGCTGGTCTTCGCTAAAGCGATCGCCGATGCAGATCACCTACGAGGTGCGCGGCGGTACGAGGGCTGGCCTTTATCCATTTGCATACCTCCTTTTGAATATTTATCCGGCGCCTGCAAATGGCTACTCTGGCCTCCTCACTTGTGACCGCGAGGAGCGACGCAGTTCATGGACCCGAACATTCAACGACTCATGTTTTGGAGTGCCACGTTTGTATTGATGGGCGGTGCCGTTGTATGCGCCGGATGCAAGACCGCCCAGTCGCTCGTCGACAACCACGAGGATTTTCCGCACGCTGATGGCTGCCGCTACGCCGGCGAACATACACGACGCCCGTGGGATGACCTCCACGCTATCCTGCGTTCGGCGCAAGACTAGCCTCGCAGAGCCATGCGCGCTCGATGCCCGAATCCGTCTTCAAGCTGTCCCGCCCGCGCCTGTCAGACATGCCCCTTTGACCGACAAACCGGCTAGTCGATCGAGGTCGATTCAGCGCTCGCTTCGGCGGCCATTTTCAGTCGGTCAGCTTTGCAGATGTATTTCGGCTTGCTGCGCGGCGCGAGTTTGGCACTGGCCTTTTTGGCGTGAGCCTGCAGCAACTGTTTGATCTTTTTACGACGGTTCATGATTCGCTCGGATGTTGGGTTTGATGGCGCCGACGGTATCTTACCCGTTCTATGGGACAAGCTGGATTCCTCGAGGGCCTGTCAGCAAACATGCGAGTAACATCTGGTTGTCCGACCGATTCAAATCCAGAGGCCTCGATCATGAGCGAAATACAACACATTCAGGCGCTCCATCGGGACGGCTATACCCTCTTGCCCTCGTTGATTTCCCCTGATCAGATCCGCGCAGCCCGCGCCGCCATCGACGCCTTGCGCCCCTTCCACTGGGACTACCAGGGCGTACTCGACCATTACAAGTGTGTATTCAACCGACACCCGTTCTGGCTGCCCTTCCTTGACCTGCCAGGTGCCATCGATCTTGCGGAAAGCGTGCTGGGTGCCGACTGTCATGTGATCGGCCAGACGGCCTGGCGTTGCCATCCCGGTTTCGTCGGCAGTGACCTGCACGTGGATTACCTGGCGATGGCTCTGCCCTCTGCTGTGCTGGAGGATCCGGAGTTCGAGCTGCCAATGTACATCTGCACCCTGCAGCTGTATCTGGACGATATCGATGAAGCGCTGGCTCCTACCCGGGTCCTCCCCGGCAGTCATCGCGCCGGACGCGTGCCTCGGCCGGGCGAGCAGGACTGGCGGGGAATCAGTCCGCGTGCTATCCATTGTCGCGCTGGCGATGCACTGATGTTTCGCAGCGAGCTCTGGCATGGCGGGAGCCCCAACCTCGATCCGCTGCGCAACAGGTACATGCTCCAGGTGCATTACGGGCGCCGCATGATTGCCCAGAAATTCTCGCCTTACCTTGAGTGGCAGTTCAATCCGGACGTGCTGGCAGCGGCGACACCCCGACAACGCAGGTTGCTGGGCGACCATGCCGAAGCGGAGTACGACTGACATCTGATACGTGATTTCTGCAAGAGCGTGCGTCTGTTTTCGTACCGGCATTTGTTGCATGATGCGCGTTCCCGGATGCCCAAGCCGCCCATGAAACGTTACGAGAAATTCGCTGCCGATATTGCCGAGATGATTCGCAGCGGAATACTGCCGGCCGGCTCCAAAGTCCCATCGGTGCGGGTTGCCAGCCGGACTCATTCGGTGAGTCCTTCCACCGTCTTCAAGGCCTACTATCTGCTCGAAGACCGCGGACTGATCCAGGCGCGGGCCCGTTCCGGCTATTACGTGCGCGACAACTCCGCCAACACTATGGTCGAGCCGGAGCTGGTCCGGCATGCCAGCGAAGGCACCGATGTCGATGTCAGCGAGCTGATCTTTTCCGTGCTCGCCTCGCTGAAAGACCCGGACACCGTGCCGTTCGGATCGGCCTTTCCCAGTCCTCATCTGTTTCCTCTCCCGCGTCTGGCCAAATCCATGGCGGCTGCGGTCAAGACCATGCGGCCCGCGGCGATTCTCAGCGACTTGACCACCGGCAATCCCGAGTTGCGCAGGCAGATTGCACTGCGCTACATGCTGAACGGGATGCGCTTGGCTGCCGACGAACTGGTCATCACCAACGGCGCAATGGAAGCCCTGAACCTGTGTCTGCAATGTGTCACCCAGCCGGGCGATCTAGTCGCTATCGAAGCGCCTGCTTTCTACGCCTGCCTGCAAGTGCTGGAGCGGCTCAAGCTCAAGGCCGTGGAGATACCGGTGCATCCGCGCGACGGCGTGGATTTCGAATCTCTCGCGGACAGTCTGCGGCGGCTGCCGATCAAGGCCTGCTGGTTCATGAGTGGTCTGCAGAATCCGCTCGGAGCCAGCATGCCCGAGGCCAACAAGGACGCGCTCTACGAGCTGCTGGCCGCGCATGAGGTTCCGCTGATCGAAGACGACGTCTACGCTGAACTGTATTTCGGGGCGCGGGCGCCCTCGCCGGTCAAAAACCGGGATCGCAAGGGGCTGGTAATGCACTGCGGCTCGTTCTCCAAGAACCTCGCGCCGGGCTACCGGGTCGGATGGGTCGCCGGGGGACGCTACGCCGAGCAGATCAATCGTCTCAAGCTGATGACGACCCTGTCGCCATCCGTCCCGGCGCAAGCCGCGATTGCCGACTACCTCAAGCATGGCGGTTACGACCGCCACCTGCGCAAGCTGCGCGATAGCCTCCAATTGCAGCAGGACGCCATGCTGGCCGCAGCGGCCCGGTATTTCCCGGCCGAAACCCGGGTCACCAAACCGGTCGGTGGCTACTTCCTGTGGTTCGAGTTCCCCGAGCGGGTCGACTCGCTGCAGCTGTTCCAGTTGGCGCTGGCGCAGGGTATCAGCCTGGCGCCGGGGCCGATTTTCTCCCCAACCCGACGGTTCCGGAACTGTGCGCGGCTCAACTATGGAAGCCCCTGGGACTCGCGTTGCGAAGAGGCCATGGAAACGCTGGGGCGCATATTGACTTCATTCTGACCTGCCATCTGATCCGCTTTTTTCCTTGTCTTCTGAATCTGTATTGCAAAGCCCCCACAGCCGATAATTATTTCGTCATCCGGCGGCAATGAGCCGCGACACACTGTCAGAGGTTCGTATGGGCAAGCTTGCACTTTATATGTTGGGATTCCTGGCGTTGGCGATCGGTGTCGGACTGCTGGGGACCATACCGCCTAATCTCTGATTGGCCCGGCCAGGTGCATCAGGGCGCAAATCGGTTCAGGCGCTTTACCGACCACGACTGCGTTTGCGCAACAGCTCAATGAATTGCTGGAGTTCGCGGCTCACCGGCTCGGTAGTGCGACGCAGCATGCCGAACGGCGCCATCCGTGCGCCCAGTGCCACGGGCAACGGTTTTACCAGGCCCATCTTCAAGTAGTCGCGCAGCGCGGATTCCGATAACACCAGAATGGCGCTGGTCAGTTGCACCAGTTGCTGCATCGAATAGATCGAACTGCACTCGATGACGTCGGCAGGCGCCGGCAAATCCAGCCGCTCCAGCGCTTGATCGAAGGCGATTCGCGCCGGACTGGTGTCCGGTTGCAGTATCCATGGCCACTCGCGGACCAGCTCCCGCCATTCCGGAGTGTCGCGCTCCAGCAACGGGTGGTCGCTGCGCACGACGGCCAGTAGCCGCTCGTTGCCCAAGGGTTCGAACTCGTAATGATCTCGATCACTGGCTCGGCTGCGGCGGGTGATCGCGATGTCTGCCTGACCTTGTTCAAGCAACTGCACGACCTGGTCGCTGGTGTCGCCCATGATCCGGATACGCAGTTGCGGATTGAGCGCCTTGATCTCCGCCACCACATTCATCACCAGATCCGGCGCGGCACCCATGATGGTCGCGATCGACAGGTAGCCGTAGCCGCCCTGCTTGCGCGCGGTCAGGTCGGCGGCGCAGCGGTCAAGGCCGCTGAGCGCGGACTCGGCGAAACGCAGCAGCTCGCGTCCCAATGCCGTCGGCTGCATGCCCCTGGGCAGGCGTTCGAACAGCTCGCAGCCGAACATGTCTTCGATCTCTTGCAACATCCGGCTGGCTGCTGGTTGCGACATGTTCATGGTCAGCGAGGCGCGGTGCAGGTTGAGGCTCGATCCGAGCACGGTCAGCATCTGCAGGTGCTTGTAGCGCAGGCGGCTGAACAAGTGTTGCGGTGTGCGCTCGATCGCCATGGTCCGATCATCCCTCCGATACCCTGAAGGTATCGACTATAAGCTTAAATCGATTAGTCGAGCATCAAGCTTGGCAGTAGAGTCTGGGCAACAATAAAAACCACCCACGAGGTGTCCGTCATGAGCCGCACAGCCCTCCTCCTGTCCCAGTCGCTTCTTGCGTATGTCCACTCCCCCGGCGTCCCCGATCTCGGCTGACCGTTTCGCACTCATTCGTTACGCAGTTCAACAATTCCAATAAGGAAACTGCCGTGAACACTCTTCCTGCGTCCTTGCTGGCCAAGGTCTCCTGGCGGCTGCTGCCGTTTCTGTTGTTGATGTACATCATGGCGTTCCTCGACCGGGCCAACGTAGGTTTTGCCAAACAGGCCTTCCAGGCCGATACCGGTATCAGCGACGCGGCCTTCGCGTTCGGAGCCGGTGTGTTCTTCGCCGGCTACGCGCTGCTCGAAGTGCCCAGCAACCTGATCATGCACCGGGTCGGCGCCAAGCTCTGGATGTGCCGGATCATGGTGACCTGGGGGCTGGTGTCGGCGGCGATGATGTTCGCCCATGACGTCACCACCTTCTACGTGCTGCGCTTTCTGCTCGGCGTTGCTGAAGCAGGCTTCTTTCCGGGCGTGATTCTGTATCTGACCTACTGGTTCCCCAGCGCCGCGCGGGGCAAGGCCATGGGTTTCTTCTATTTCGGCGCGCCGCTGGCATTCATCTTCGGCAGCCCGTTGTCCGGCCTGTTGCTGGAGCTGGACGGGCTGCTGGGCGCCCACGGCTGGCAGTGGCTGTTCGCGGTGGAAGGTCTGCTCGCCTCGGTGGTCGGCGTCTGGGCGTACTTCTACCTCGATAACCGTCCGCGTGACGCGAAATGGCTGACCCTGCAAGAGCGTCAACAGCTGCAAGCCGTGCTGGACGCCGAAGACAGCCAGAAGCAAGCCCACGGCTCTTTGCTCAAAGTCCTGTGCCAGCCGGCGGTGTTGTACCTGTGCCTGATCTACCTGCTGATTCAGGCCAGTGTCTACGGCGTAGTGTTCTATCTGCCCACGCAAGTGGCCGGGTTGCTGGGCACCAAGGTCGGGCTGCTGGTAGGCGTGGTCAGCGCCCTGCCCTGGGTCTGCGCGCTGTTCGCGGCCTGGAAAGTCCCAGGGCTGGCGGACCGCACCGGTCAGCGCCGGACGGTAGCGGCGCTGACCCTGGTGATTTCAGGCCTCGGAATCGCGGCGTCGGTGACCTTTTCCAGCCCGCTGCTGGGCATTCTCGCCCTGTGTTTCGCGGCGTCGGGCTTTATCTCGGTGCAACCCGTGTTCTGGACCTTCCCCGGCAGTTTCCTTGCGGGTTCCGCCGCCGCGGGCGCCATTGCCTTGATCAACTCGTTCGGCGCGCTCGGCGGATTCATCGCGCCGATCATCAAGAACTGGGCTGAGGGCGCCTTTCAATCGCCGGCGGCAGGTCTGTACCTGCTGGCCTTCACCACCCTGATCGCCGCCGCGCTGGTCATGGGCATACGGGCGCCACGTCGACAAGCATCTGACGCACAACCGAACTATTCCGCTGCCAATTCGAGGAACCTGTCATGAGCATTCCGACCATCAAGCATGTCCGCGCCTATGTCTTGCGAGGCGGTGGCGCGGATTACCACGACCAGGGCGATGGTCACTGGATCGACGACCACATCGCCACGCCCATGAGCAAATACCCCCAGTACCGCCAGAGCCGTCGCAGCTTCGGCATCAACGTGCTGGGCACGTTGGTCGTCGAGGTCGAGGACTCCCAGGGCAATGTCGGTTTTGCGGTCACCACCGGAGGCGAGCCCGCGGCCTACATTGTCGAAAAGCACCTGGCGCGCTTCGTCGAGGGCGCCCGGGTCACCGACATCGAGCGCATTTGGGACCAGATGTACTTCTCTTCCCAGTACTACGGCCGCAAAGGGCTGGTGATCAACACCATTTCCGGGATCGACCTGGCGCTATGGGACCTGCTCGGCAAGGTCCGCCAGGAACCTGTGCATCAATTGCTCGGCGGCGCGGTGCGAGACGAATTGCAGTTCTATGCGACCGGTGCCCGGCCGGACCTGGCGCAGAAGATGGGCTTCATCGGCGGCAAGCTGCCACTGCATCACGGGCCGGCTGAAGGTGAGGAAGGCTTGCGCCGCAATCTTGAAGAGCTGGCGACCATGCGTGAGCGGGTCGGCAAGGACTTCTGGCTGATGCTCGACTGCTGGATGAGCCTGGACCTTAATTACGCCACCCGACTGGCGCAAGGCGCGCACGAGTTCGGCCTCAAGTGGATCGAGGAAGCGCTGTCCCCGGACGACTACTGGGGTTACGCGGCGCTGAAGAAAAACGTGCCCACCGGCATGCTGGTGACCACCGGTGAACACGAGGCGACCCGCTGGGGCTTCCGCATGCTGCTGGAGATGGGCTGCTGCGACATCATCCAGCCGGATGTCGGCTGGTGCGGCGGCATCACCGAGCTGATCAAGATTTCCGCGCTGGCCGATGCGCACTCCGCCATGGTCGTACCGCATGGATCGTCGGTGTACAGCTACCACTTCGTCGCGACCCGCACCAACAGTCCGTTCGCAGAATTTCTGATGATGGCCCCCAAGGCCGACCAGGTGGTGCCCATGTTCCACCCGCAACTGCTTGGCGAACCGGTGCCGGAGAACGGCCGCATGCGTATCTCCAGGCTCGATCAGCCCGGTTTCGGCGTTTCCCTCAATCCCGAATGCGAGCTGGCCAGGCCCTACCAGCATTGACCCTCGACGCGACGTGCACATGGAGTGAAGCATGAACACTGATAACAGCGTTTTGAAGGATACGCGGGTGACCTCGGGTTCGGGCGTCCTGCTGAGCAAGAGCCCGCGTTTGCGGCGCATCCAGTGGGTTGCCCTGACCCTGCTGGTGCTGGCCGGCTTCGTCAATTACCTTGACCGCAGCACACTGGCGATCGCCAACCAGACGATCAGCCAGGAACTGCATTTCACGCCGACCGAAATGGGCCTGTTGCTCTCGGTATTCTCCTGGGCCTACGCCATCGTGCAGTTGCCGATCGGCGGCATCCTGGACCGCTTCGGCGCGCGACTGACGCTCGGCGTCGGCATCTGTCTGTGGTCCATTGCCCAGGGAGTGCTCGGTCTGCTCAGTTCCCTGCAAGCGATGATCATGGCCCGGATCGCGCTGGGCGTGGGCGAAGCGCCACAGTTTCCGGCCGGGGCCAAGGTGGTCAGCGAGTGGTTCAACATCAAGGAGCGGGGCCTGCCGTCCGGGATCTTCAACATGTCCTCGTCGCTGGGGCCGGCGATCTCCCAGCCGATCCTGACCGCCCTGCTGCTCTGGCTAGGCTGGCGGCAGATGTTCATCACCATGGGCGTGCTGGGTGTGATCGTGGCAATCGTCTGGTACCTCAGTTACCGCAACCGCAGCGAGGTGCAGCTGACCCAGGCCGAACAGGACTATCTCAATGAGGGCATCCGCGAGCAGGACCGCGAAGGCAAGCTGAGCTTCGCCGAATGGCGTGGGCTGTTTCGCCTGCGGGTGACCTGGGGTGTGGTGTTCGGCTACATCGGCATCATCTACATGCTGTCGCTGTTTTTGACCTGGATGCCCGCCTACCTGGAACGCACCCACCAACTGACTCTGGCTCACGCGGGCTGGGTCGCGAGTCTGCCCTTTCTTGCCGGCGCGTTCGGGGTGATCAGCGGCGGGCTGCTGGTGGACCGGGTGATCCGGCGCGGCGCCAGTGTGAGCGCGAGTCGTCGCTGGCCGATCTGCACAGGCATGGTCATGGCCGCGCTGTTCACCCTGGCCGCGGCCTATGCCACAGGCGTGGTCCCCGCAGTGGCGTTCTTCTGCGCCGCCATGTTCTCGCTCAACGTCGCCATCGCCGGGACCTGGTCCTTGATCAGCGTGGCGGTCCCGTCGCGCATGGTCGCCTCACTGGCGAGCATTCAGAACTTCGGCGGCTACTTTGGCGGCGCGTTCGCTCCGGTGGTCACCGGAATCATCGTGCAACAAACCGGAGCCTTCACCCATGCACTCGTCATCAGTGCCTTCATTGCCCTGGTCGGGGCCGCTTGCTACTTTTTTCTCGCCAGACTGCCGGACTTGCCGCAGTCGGCATCCGGCAGCGACAACGCTGCGTTCAGCGCCGAGGTCCAGTGACATGACCCGGTTCCGGATACCACTTTTCGCATCGACAGGGCCGGCCTCCAGCGCCGGCTCCACAGGGAGTGTCTTATGAAGTTGCCAGTCAATCCATTCAAAAAAAGCCTCGCCGGCGGCGCAACCCGATTTGGGATCTGGGCAGGCTTTGCCAACGGCTATGCGGCGGAGATCACGGCCAGCTTCGGTTACGACTGGATGCTGATCGACGGCGAGCATGCACCCAACACGGTGCCTTCGATCCTTGCCCAGCTACAAGCCGTGGCGCCCTATGAAACCGCACCCGTGGTTCGCGCTGTGGGCCATGATCCGTTACTGATCAAGCAGCTCCTGGACATCGGCACGCAGACGTTGATGATCCCCATGGTCGACACCGCCGAACAGGCGCGAGCGCTGGTCCGCGCCATGCGCTATCCCCCGCACGGCATGCGCGGCGTCGGCGGGGGCCTGACCCGGGCCACGCGCTGGGATGCTGTACCGGATTATCTGCAGACCGCGCATCAGGAGTTGTGTCTGGTCGTGCAGATCGAGTCGCGGGCCGGTGTGGAGAACGCGGCCGAAATCGCGGCTGTAGAAGGCGTCGATGCGGTCTTCATCGGTCCGGTGGACCTTTCGACGGGTCTGGGATACCCCGGAAACCCTTCGCACCCCGAGGTACAGGAGAAGATTCGCCACGCCATTGACGCCACCCGCGCCGCTGGCAAGGCCTGCGGCATTCTCGCTCCCGCCGAAGAAGACGCGCGCCGTTACGAAAGCTGGGGTTGCCAATTCATCGCAGTGGGCATCGATATCAGCCTGATGCGTCGGGCTGCGCTCGACAACCTGGCGCGTTATCGCCCAAGCGAAGCATCCGGCAAAGGCCGGCCGGTATCACGTACCTACTGAACTCCATTTGAGGACCCGTTCATGGCATCCGTCCCTGTGTACGACAATTACATCAACGGCCGATTCGTCGCTGCCGCCGAGCATCTCGACGTATTCAACCCCGCTACCGGTGCGTTACTGGCCAAGGTTCCGGCCTCTGGCGCCGAGCAGGTCGACAGCGCCCTGGCGGCAGCGCGCGTCGCGCAGAAGGACTGGGCGCGCCGGCCGGCCATCGAGCGTGCCGGCTACCTACGCAAAATCGCAGCCAGGCTTCGGCAGAACGTGGCGCATCTGGCCCGTACCATCACTCTGGAGCAAGGCAAGATCAGCGCGCTGGCCGAGGTCGAGGTCAACTTTACCGCAGACTACCTGGACTACATGGCCGAGTGGGCAAGACGCATCGAAGGCGAGATCATCACCAGTGACCGTCCGGGCGAAAACATCTTCATGTTTCGCAAGCCGCTGGGCGTGGTCGCCGGCATCCTGCCGTGGAACTTCCCGTTCTTCCTGATCGCCCGCAAGATGGCACCGGCTCTGCTGACCGGCAACACCATCGTGATCAAACCCAGCGAGGAGACGCCCAACAACTGCTTCGAATTCGCCCGTCTGGTCGCCGAGACCGACCTGCCGCCGGGGGTTTTCAATGTGGTCTGCGGCGACGGTGCCGTGGGCGCGACCCTGTCCGCTCACGCCCAGGTCGATATGATCAGTTTCACCGGCAGCGTCGAGACCGGGTCACGGATCATGAGCGCGGCAGCCGGAAACCTGACCAAACTGAACCTGGAACTGGGCGGCAAGGCCCCGGCCATCGTGCTGGCCGACGCGGATCTGGATCTGGCGGTCAAGGCGATTCGCGATTCACGGATCATCAACACCGGCCAGGTGTGCAACTGTGCCGAGCGGGTGTACGTGGAGCGCGCCGTTGCGGATGAATTCATTGGCAGGATCAGCGCCGCCATGGCCGCAACGCGCTACGGCGATCCGCTGGCCGACGCCTCGGTCGAAATGGGCCCGCTGATCAACCGCAAGGGGCTGGATGGCGTGGCGGCCAAGGTCAAGACGGCGATCGCCCAAGGCGCGCAGGTGACCACCGGAGGCGGGATCGCTGACCTGGGCCAGGGCTTCCATTACCAGCCAACCGTGCTCGCCAATTGCAAGGCCGATATGGAAATCATGCGCAAGGAAATCTTCGGTCCTGTACTGCCCATTCAGATCATCGATGATCTGGACGAAGCCGTCGCGCTTGCCAACGACTGCGAGTACGGTCTGACTTCATCGCTGTACACCCGGGACCTGAACAAGGCGATGTACGCCATGCGCGAGATCGATTTCGGCGAAACCTACATCAATCGGGAAAACTTCGAAGCCATGCAAGGCTTCCATGCCGGTGTGCGCAAGTCCGGTGTCGGCGGTGCCGACGGCAAGCACGGGCTTTATGAGTACACCCACACCCAAGTGGTCTATCTCCAAGCCTGATTCACCCTCACCCAACCAAAGATGCACCTTCGCGGTGCATCTTTGCGCCGTGCAGATCGCATGAGGACGCTGTCGATCCGCGTTGCTGCCCAGACCGTCAAGCCTCTACCGCGCAACGCAAGGCTGCGCGCAGCCGGCCTGATTCTTGCTGAAAGACCGCAAGAACAAAGACGGCTTCGCAAGCCGTTCCCAACCGCGAGCACGAGGAGAAGGCCAATGAGCGCACCCGGTGAACACCCCCTGAGCGAAGCCCCGACCGAGGGGCGCAAAGGACTCTTGTCGATTTCCATGGTGCTGATCAGTTTCACCTTCTTCACAGGCACCATGTTCGCCGGCGGCAAACTGGGAATGGCCTTCAACTTCATCGACATGCTTTGGATTGCCACCATCGGTAACGTCCTGCTGGCGATCTATGCCGCCGCGTTGGCGTTCATTGCCTCGCGCAGTGGTTTGAACACCGTATTGATGGGCCGGTTCTGCTTCGGCGAGGCCGGCAGCCGCTTGTCCGACTCCCTGCTGGGCTTCGCCGAGCTGGGCTGGTATGCCTGGGGCACGGCGACCGTCGCCATCGTGCTGGTCAAGATGCTCGGGCTCGCCGACGGCTTCACCGTGCCGCTGATGGTGTCCTTCGGGCTCGGTTTCAGCATCACCGCCATCGTCGGTTACAAGGGGCTGGATATCCTGTCGCGGGTATCGGTTCCGCTGATGTTCGTCCTGCTGCTGGTCTCCATTTACCTTGCCACCCGCCACGTCGGCGGCTTCGCGCAACTGGCCGCTGTGGTCCCCAAGGAAAGCATGAGCTGGTCGGCGGCGATCACCATGGTATTCGGCACCTTCGCCAGCGGCGCGACCCAGGCCACCAACTGGACTCGCCTGTCGCGGACCGGACGCATCGCGATCATTGCCAGCGTCGTCAGTTTCCTGCTCGGCAATGGCCTGATGGTGGTGGCTGGCGCTTGGTGCGCCATCGTCTATCAGCAGGCTGACATCGTCGAAGTCATGGTTCTGCAAGGGCTTTCGTTCGCAGCGGTTGTCATGCTCTGCCTTAATCTCTGGACCATCCAGGGGCCCACCATCTACAACGTGTCGGCCGCCGCCTGCCACCTGGTACGCACCGAACGCCGGCGCACCATGACGCTGGTTGCCGCCGCGATAGGCATCGTGCTCGCTATCGGCGGCATGTACGAGATGCTGATTCCGTTCCTGGTGCTGCTGGGGTCGATCATTCCACCGGTGGGCGGCGTGATCATGGCCGATTTCTGGTACCGCCATCGCGGGCACTATCCGAAGCTCTCCAGCACAAGCCTGCCGCGTTACAACCTGCGAGGCCTGAGCGCCTACGCCGTGGGCGCGCTGCTGGCGTATTTCTCACCGTTGATTGCCCCGCTGGTCGGCATCGCCGCCTCGGCGGCGTGCTACATCCTGCTGCTCCAGATCAGCCCGTCCCGCGCACCGGCGGTGACGCTTCAGGAAAAGTCCTGATCAGGCAATGCCGTTCGGTCCGTCCAGCACTTGCCGCACTTTCCTCGCCAGATCGTGCGGCATGCAGGGTTTGGAGACCACCTCGAACTCTGAGCCGCCGATGTCGGTGCGCTCGATGGAGTTTTCCGCGTACCCGGTCGTGAGCAGCACTTTGACTTTAGGATGACGGCGCCGCACTTCACGGGCCAGCATTACGCCGTTCATCCCGCCCGGCATGATCAGGTCGGTGAACAGCAGATCGTAGGTGCTGCCCGATTCGAACTTCTTCAAGGCTTCCCTGGCGTTGAGCACGATTTCGGTCTCGTAGCCATAGTCGTCGAGTACCATCTTGGCCAGCTCCGCCACGTCGGGACGATCCTCGACAATAAGAATGCGTTCGGTGCCTTGGCGGCGCTGGGTGGCCTGCGGGGCCTCGGTGTGAGCGAGGCTGGCGTCGTCGGTCGGGAAATACAGGCGGAGCGTGGTGCCGACGCCTTCCTCGGTATAGATGCGCGCCGCGCCGCCGGACTGCCGGGCAAAACCATAGACCATCGACAAGCCCAGCCCGGTGCCCTTGCCCTCCTCCTTGGTAGTGAAGAACGGGTCCATCACCCGGTCGCGAATACTGGCCGGCATGCCGACCCCGTTGTCCGTGATCGCGATGCTGACGTAACGCCCCGGCAGCAGTCCGTCATAGGACCCGCTGGACAGCTCGGTGACCAGCACGTTGCGCGTCTCGATGAAGATCCTTGGGTCCGGGCGACCGATCAGTGCGTCGCGCGCGTTGATGAAGATATTGAGCAGCGCGACCTCCGCCTGGGTCGGGTCGATACGGCAGTTCTTCAGGTCTGCGGCAAGATCGGTCTCGATGCACACGCCCGAGCCGAAGGTACGTCCGATCAGCGCATCGCTCGCCGTAACCAGGTTGTTGAGATTGAGCACCCGGCCATGCAGCTTCTGTTTACGAGCAAAGGCCAGCAATTGCTTGGTCAGGGTGCTGGCGCGGTCGACCGCGGCCTTGGCGTGATAGACGCTGCGCTGGACGCGCTGCACATCGACCACGGGCTTTTCGGCCGCGCTACCGATCAGGTCGATGTAGCCGCCCATCACCTGCAGCAGATTGTTGAAATCATGCGCGATACCGCCGGTGAGCTGTCCCAGGGCCTCCATCTTCTGCGCCTGGCGCAACGCGTCTTCCGCATCGCGCCGCCGGCTGACATCCAGCTGGGAGGCGAAGAAATAGATCAGATCGCCGGCGTCGTTGAGGATCGGTGAAATGAACAGGGCATTCCAGAAGCTCGAACCATCCTTTCGGTAATTGAGAATTTCGGTCGAGATGTCGGTACGTGCCTCGACGGCTTCCCGCACCGCCTGGACTGCGGCCGGGTCGGTGTCCGGCCCTTGCAGGAAGCGGCAGTTGGTGCCCAGGATCTCTTCGTTGCTGTAGCCCGTCATCTCCAGAAACGCGCGATTGGCAAAGATGATCGGGTTATCTTCACGATTCGGGTCGGTCACGATCATGGGCATTCGCGTGGTTTCGACCGCCGCGAAAAAGATGTCCTTGCCACGACGGTTGATGACGCCGGTGGCCTGGTTATCGACGCGGGTGGGGTTATCCGGCACTGACTGACTCCGAGATGAACGTTGACAGGAATGCTGCTTAGAAGCGCATGGCTATCAAATGTTTCATGCCCCCAGCCACAAAATCCCATCTTGTGCTAACTGAGATCGCGATCCATGGCCTGCGCCAACGCCGCTTTCTGCGGCGTCTGCACTATCGCTGTAGGAGCCAGCTTGCTGGCGATGAACGGCGACGCGGTGTGCCTGAAATCTCGCGGCGTCTTTGCGCTTGATCGCCAGCAAGCTGGCTCCCACAGTGCAGGCTCTCACAGGATCAATCGTCTGCCAGCGTCTGCGCCATCCACAAGGACTCGTATACGCCGCCCTGGCTGCGCAATTGTCGCGGCGGCCCGTCCTCGATGACGGTCCCCTCATGGAGCACGATGACCCGATTGAACTGGGCGACGGTCGCCAGACGGTGGGCGACCACCAGGACCGTTCGACCTTGCATGAGTTTGGCGAGCGCTGCCTGGATCACCGCTTCGGAATGCGAATCCAGTGCCGAGGTGGCCTCGTCGAGAATCAGGATGGGCGCATTCTTCAGAAATGCCCGGGCCAGCCCGAGGCGCTGGCGCTGACCGCCCGACAGCTTGACGCCACGCTCCCCTACCAGGGTGTCGTAGCCTTCGGGCATCTGCCGGATGAATTCATCGCAATAGGCATTGCGCGACGCACGGATGACATCTTCCGGGCGCGCATCCGGTTGACCGTAGGCGATATTGTCGAAAATGGTGCGATTGAACAGCGTCGGCTCCTGCGGGACCACGGCTATTTGCCGCCGGAGACTGTCCTGGCTGACCGACCTGATATCCCGGTCGCCGATCAAAATCGCCCCGCCGGTTACATCGTCGAGCCGTTGCAGCAGGCTCAATAGCGTGGACTTGCCGGCACCTGAGGAACCGACGATACCGACTCGCTGCCCGGCCGGTATCGTGAGGTTCAGACCGTCGAACACGGTACGACCGTCCGGATAGCTGTAGGTCACATCGACGAAGCGGATCTCGCCCCGGTGCTCGGACAACTCGGCCTTGCTGTCCGCCAGGCTGTAAGGCTGCACGATGATGCGCAGGGTTTCGGCGATCACGCCGATCTGTTGTGAGGTGTCGACCAAGGCCAGCGCAAGATCGCGAGAGCCATGCAGGATACGGAACGTCAGCGCGCTGATCATGACCACATCGCCTGCCGTTACCGCCGAATCCCGCCAGAGCATGATCGCCCAGCCCAGCATGCCGCCCGCCATCACAGAAAGACACACGTCGTGCAACAGCCGGGCCTTTTCCAGATAGATCCAGCTGCGACGCTGCGCCTTGGCTTCGACCCCGATGGACTGTTCCAGACGCTGGCGTTCACGCTCGCGCGCGGAAAACGCCTTGATGGTCCAGATATTCGACACCTGATCGACGATCTCCCCGCCGACCCGCGCCGCCTGGGCCGCGAAAGCCACGTGTTTCTTGTTGCCCAGCACGCCAAACACCATGATCAACAGCCCGGCGAACAGCACGCAGCCGACCAGGGCCAGGGCCATGCTGACGCGCACGGTGCACAACACCACCACCGCGCCGAGAAAATCCACGCAGGGCGGAATGATCTTCCAGGCCAGCCCGCCGTAGATGGACCCGGCGGCGGCACCCGCGGACGAGATGCGGTTGGCGAGGGAGCCCGAGAAGTGCTGGGAAAAGTAACGCATCGGGTGGCCAGTCAGGTGATTGAACAGATCCACCCGCAGATCCGCGCAACTGGCGACCACGGTGCGGCATCCCAGCCAGCCGCCGAGTCGCCAGAACAGGTTCTCCACCACGATCAGGCCCAGGAACAGGAAGAATGGAAACCAGATATGCTCGCTGGCCCGGTCGCCCAGCGTCATGACGTCCACCAGCATTTTCATCCCGTACTGGACCGCCACCGCGCAGCTGGCGGCGCCGACGATCAAGACCAGCATCGTGCCGAAATGCCACGGACGTAGCCTGACGTAACGCAGCAGGAAGCGGATCGGCCCCGAGGGCAGTCCGGTCGCCGGGCTTGAGTCAGTCATTCAAATGCCCCGGCCCGCGCCCGCGGGTGCCAGACGCATGGATTCGAGTTGCTGCGCGCCGCGCAGGATTTCCGCCTGCAAGGGATGGAAAGGTGCCCGCCGCCCCTCACCGTCGGCGTACCCCAGCAGCCCTGCCGGGCAATATCTGCCGTCATCCCAGCCCGGATAATCAAGAATGGGGTACCAGCAGATCCCCTCGATTGGCACACCGCCGGACACCGCGGCCATCACTTGCTCGTGGACGTAACGCAGCCAGGGCACGCGCTGCTCGTTTTCCGCACCGGTCTCGGAAATCAGGATCGGGCGTTTGTAGCGGGCGTACAGCTCGCGCAGCATGCCGCAAAACGGACGATAATTCTTGTCGCCGCGGTTGATCCGAGGGCCATTGAACACCCATTGGTTATGCGGGTAGAAATTGGCGCCGATGATGTCCAGATACTCGGGCCGCCCGCCGAGACCGGGCCAGGCCCGGCCGCTCAGCAGGTCCCAGGCTTCGAACTGCGCCTGGCGGTAGTTTTCCGCAGCCTCGATCTCGTCGTTGCGCCGCGTGCCGGGCACAACGTGAATCAGCGGATCGGCCTGCACGAAACGGGCCTTGGGCTCCACCTCGCGTACTGCATCGATGGCCGCGATGCTGGCGCGTACCAGCTGGTGCTTGAGCTCCATGCCGCGCCGCTCGCAGGTGGGATTGAAGTAGGCGACATCGCCGCCAGCCCAGCTCCAGAACGAAATCTCGTTGACTGGCGAATAGAACGGTACCTTGACCCCTTCCTCCTGCATCAAGCGCGCAGCCGCGCGGGCAAAACGCGCGAATCGCTCGACGAACCGGGGTCGCCAGATGTCCAGATCGTCGGGGTAACCGTAATGGCACAGGTCCCAGATCACCTGGGTGCCCTGACGCTGCGCTGCGCGCAGCACCGGCAGCAGGCTGCTCCAGTCGTAGACGCCGGGCTGTTTCTCGATCAGATGCCAGCGCAGGCCGTCGCGCACCGAACGTATCCCGCAGTCGGCCATGGCCGCGAAATCCTGATCGGCCCAGCGCCCGTGGCCCGTGGACTGCACCAGGTCCAGGCGCACGCCGTCGCGACGCCTGTGGCTGGAGCACTCGAAACCACCCAGATAGAACGTCTTGAAGGTTCCCGACATGGTCAGTCTCCCGCGGGGGTAAGCGACGCGTGTTCCTGCTCGAGTCGCTGATACAGGGCGAGCGCCTGACCGACTACCTGATCCATGTTGTAGTACTTGTAGGTTCCAAGACGACCGAGAAAGGTCACGCCACCGGACTGGTCGGCCAGCGCCTGATAGCGTTTGTACAGTTCAGTGTTTTCCGCGCGGGGGATCGGGTAATACGGATCGCCATCTGCGCAGGGGTACTCGTAGGTCACGCTGGTTCTGGCGTGGGTCTGCCCGGTCAGATGCTTGTATTCGGTGATCCGGGTATAGGGCACCGCCTGATCGGGATAGTTGACCACCGCTACAGGCTGGAACTGCGCCTGGTCGAGGGTCTGGTGACGAAACTCCAGCGAACGGTACGGCAGCCGCCCGTAGCAATAACCGAAGTACTCGTCGATAGGTCCGCAATACACCAGATGCCGGTATTGCACTTGCTGACGAACGGTCGTGAAATCGACGCCGAGCAGGATGTCGATCAGCTCATGGTCGAGCATGCGCTCGAACATCTTTGTGTAACCGTGCAGCGGCATGACCTGATAGCGGTCGCCGAAATAGCGGTCATCGGTATTGGTCCGTGTCGGCACCCGCGAGGTGACCGACTTGTCCAGCTGGGACGGGTCCAGCCCCCACTGCTTGCGCGTGTAGCCACGAAAGAACTTTTCATAAAGCTCGCGGCCGATCTGATTGATCACCACGTCTTCGGAGGTGCGAATGTGCTCCACCGGCTCCGCCCGGCTGGCGAGAAACTGCTCGGCCTGAGCCTCGTCCATGTCCAGGCCGTAGAGTTGATTAAGGGTGTCGAGGTTGATCGGAATCGGCACCAGCTTGTCGTCTACCCGGGCCAGTACCCGGTGTTCGTACTGGCGCCACTCCGTGAACCGCGACAGGTAATCGAAGATCCGCTCGGCATTGGTGTGGAAGATATGCGGCCCGTAGCGATGGACCAGCACGCCCGCGTCGTCGAAATGATCGAAGGCGTTACCGCCGATATGCTCGCGACGGTCGACGATCAACACTTTCTTGCCCAGGCCCGCCGCGAGCCGCTCGGCGAGCACACTCCCGGCAAATCCCGCGCCGACGATCAGGTAATCGTAGACATCTCCCTGTCCGGCATTGTCCCTGGCTTGTTCAGCGGTTATCTGAGGCATTCGATCTGCTCCTTCATACTGGCGCAGGTCGCGTCCCAGGACATGCCGGCCAGAGCCGCGTCGGCTCGCTGCAAGAATTCGGGGGTCCCTTTGCTACCCAGCACTTCGCGCACTGACTCAATGAAGACTTCAGGGCTCGCGGCGATGCTCACCACGCCGCTGTCGCCGTAGGTCCTGACCACATCGGTGATCGGCGTCGACACCACCGGGCAGCCACCGGCCAGATATTCGGGAGTCTTGGTGGGGCTGATGAAGCGCGTGGACTCGTTGAGCGCGAACGGCATCAGAGCCACATCCCACCCGCTCAGATACGCCGGAAGCTCGTCATAAGTCTTGCCGCCCAGATAATGAATGTTGTCGAGTCGCGGCAGAGTGGCCGGGTCGATCTTGACCACCGGTCCGATCAACACCAGTTGCCAGTCTGGCTGCGCGGCAGCGACCGCATGGACCAGTTCGATATCGAAGCGCTCGTCGATCACCCCGAAGAATCCCAGGCGCGGATGAGGAATCGCCTGCTGATCGGCCGGATCCTCCAGTCCGTTGCGCGCCTGGGCGAAATGGGCGATATCGACACTGCTGGGCATCGAGTGGGCGTTGGTGTGCTGCTTGCTCTTGGCCTCCCAGAGGCTGTAGCCGCCAGTAAACACGACATCGGCGCGATCAAGCAGCTCCTGTTCCATTTCCCGCAAACGGGGCGGCGCGCCTTTGAACGCGGACAGCTCATCCATGCAATCGAACACGGTCACGCTGGCCCACAGATGGTCCGTGAACGCCAGGCTCATGGGCGTGAAATACCAGAGGATCAGCTCTTCCGGCGCTCGCTCGTGCAGCCACGCGTCCAGCAATGTCCTTTGCTCGTGGGCGGCCTGTTCGGGTGACAACGAATGCGGCAGGTGCGGCACCAGAAGGGTCACGCCCTGGGGCTGAGGCAACTGTTCCAGCCTGGCCTTGGTCGTGTCATCAAAGACCGGTTCTTCAAAGAACGCGACGTCGTAGTCCCGGGCCATTCTGGACATGACGTGTTGCGGACGCTGATAGACGAACCCCCAGCGCAGATGGGACAAGCACAACAATACGGGGCGGGCCTCGGAATTCGAGGTTTCCCGGCGGGCTGAATCGGACGGACTCGTCGCTTCGAGGGTCATGCAGTTCCCCTTTTGTCTATGGAAAAGGTGTCCGGACGAATCTGAAGGCCTCGGATAGCGGCGCGACTTCGACTGCATTCATGTGGAGGTGAGGCGCGCGCAGCCAAGGGCAATGCGCGCTCTGGAGCTATTGAGAGGCTTAGCACATCCGTCGTTCCCTGCCACCCGATGAACTGCACATGCCGTTTGGCTGAATTCCGGGAACTCGTAGCCCGCCCCGCGCCCCTTAGTCTTAAGCGAAAGCTTTTCTCGCACCTGGGGTACGTCGACCCTTCTGGCCGACAGGTCCTGATTTTCGCTTGCAAAGGCTCCCCATTCGATCTGCCGGTCCGGCAACGATGGAGTCGTCAGCCTCGTCCAGAGGCAGCGAAAAAAAGGAAGGAAGGATAACCATGATCCTAGTGACCGGTGGTGCGGGATACATTGGCGCGCATATCGTGTTGGCGCTGCTGCAAAACGGCAAGAACGTAGTCATCCTGGATAATCTGTGCAACAGCTCGCGCGAAACCCTTGAACGTATCACCAGGATCAGCGGCCGTACGTTTCATTTCGTGCTGGGGGATGTGCGCAGCAAAACGACGCTCAACAGCCTGTTCGCGGAATATCCCATCAAAGCCGTGGTGCACTGCGCGGGGCTCAAGGCCGTTGGTGAAAGCGTGCGCGAGCCGCTGCGCTATTTCGAAACCAATGTCAGCGGCAGCGTCAACCTCTGTCAGGCCATGGCCGAAGCCAGGGTGTTCAACCTGCTGTTCAGTTCCTCGGCGACCGTCTACGGCCAGTGCGCGCGCATGCCGCTGGACGAGCAATGCGCGCTGGCTCAGCCGACCAACCCTTACGGTCATTCCAAACTGATGGCCGAGCATGTGATGAAGAGCGTGGCCAGTTCGGACCCGCGCTGGTCCATCGGACTGCTGCGCTACTTCAACCCCATCGGGGCGCACCCATCCGGGCTGCTGGGTGAGTCGCCACGTAATACGCCCAACAACCTGCTGCCATTCCTGTTGCAGGTCGCCACCCGGCAACGCCCCGCCCTGCATGTGTTCGGCAACGACTACCCCACGCCTGACGGCACGGGCGTGCGCGATTATCTGCATGTCGTGGATCTGGCCGAGGGTCATCTCAAGGCGCTGGAAAAGAATGCACATCAGCGTGGGGTGTCGGTCTGGAACCTTGGCACGGGGCGCGGCTATTCGGTGCTGGAGGTGGTGCGCACCTTCGAGCGGATCAGTGGTGTAAAGATACCGCTGGTGTTCGAACCGCGCCGCTCCGGCGATGTGGCGCAATGCTGGTCCGACCCCGGCAAGGCCTTGCGCGAATTGAACTGGCGCGCCCGCTATGACCTGGAAACCATGTTGCGTGACGCCTGGCGCTGGCAGAGCCTCAACCCGCTGGGTTACGAACTGGATGTCCTGGTCGGATGAGACGGCATCCGACCGCTCGTCAAGTCGACGGATAAAGCGCTGAACCCGAGCCCGCGCGGTTTTTCTATCCCTTACCACTCACTGGTATAAGGAACCCATCATGGCTACTAAACAGGACAACCTGCTGGACTGGCTGCGTGACGCTCACGCGATGGAGCAACAGGCCGAGAGCATGCTCAAGGCCCAGGCAGACCGGCTGGAACATTACCCGCAACTCAAGGCGCGCATCGAGCAACACATCCAGGAAACCCTGGGTCAGCAGCAGTTGCTCAAGGCGGCCATTGATCGGCTGGGCGGCAGCACTTCCACGCTCAAAGACATGGGCGGCAAGCTGATGGCGTTCGCTCAAGGCATGGGCGGCATGACCATGCCGGACGAAGTCGTCAAGGGCGCCATGAGCGGCTACGTGTTCGAAAACCTCGAAATCGCCACCTACACCGTGCTGATCCAGGCGGCCAAGGACGTCGGCGATACCGAAACCCAGCGAGCCTGCGAGCAGATCCTGCCTCAGGAAGTGGCAATGGCCGACTGGTTGCGCGAGCATCTGCCGGAGATCACCTCCGCGTTCCTGCAGCGCTCTCAGGATCCCGACGCAGTCGCCAAGCGCTGATGGTCTGCAACAAGCCGTGAGCGTCGTGCAACGATGCATAGCGCAGTAGTCGAGTCCGCAGCCTGAGGTCGCGGCTCGACGCACCTGATATTCCGGTCCGACGAGGTCTTCCATGAGCGACTACCCCCTGATTGCGACTAAAACCACCACCTACCGCCTTCACCATCCTGATATCGGACCGCCTGAGCGTACCCTCTCGGCGCTGGCAGGTGGGGCTCTGCTGGTCAATGCATTGCGCAGCGGCGGCGTGAGCGGCGCGTTGCAGGCGGTGCTCGGCGCCTACTGCCTGTACCGAGGGGCGTCGGGGCACTGCATCATTCAGCGCAAACTCAAGCCGACGCCGTTCGAGCAGCAGTTTCAGCGCAGTCACGGCTGGCAGGCCAGCGAAGCGATTACCCGAAGCGTGACCGTCGCCAAGCCACTGGAAGAAGTACTCGACTTCCTCAAGCAGCCGGTGAACATCGGGCCGCTGATTCCCTGGGTCGACACCATCGAAGCCATCGACGAACGCACCAGCAAATGGACCGCCCACGGGCCGATGGACCAGACGCTGACCTGGACCCTGCAAATGGAGGACACCGACGATACCGCCTCGCTGCAATGGCGCACCCTCCCCGAAGGCAAGTGGCAACATGTGGTCACCGCCCAGCTGAAAAAGGCGCCGGGCAACCGGGGTACAGAGGTCAAGCTGGTAGTGGTCTGCGAGCCTGCCGGTGGCAAGTTCGGTTATGCACTGGCCTCGGCCATCAGCGCGTTCAGCGACAAGGCTGTACTCAACTTGCTGGGCAGCCTCAAGCAGCAGCTGGAAACCGGCGAAGTCAGCACCAATCAGATGCGCTCCACCGAAACCCGGGATTTCATGTTCCTGCATGTTCCAGCTTCGGCTCACGAACAGTCGGGGCCCGCGAATCCGGGCAACGACCATCCGCCTGTGGCCAAGACCACGCCGACATCCGCGGCGGCCGCCAATCTGCAGCGAGGGACCATCTGATGCGCGCACTGACCTGGCAAGCCCCTAACCTGTTGCAGGTGGATACCGTTCCTGACCCGGGCATCCTCAATCCCCGTGACGCCATCATTCGCGTCACCCTCTCCTCGGTCTGCGGTTCGGATCTGCACCTGCTGGGCGGTTACGTCCCGGCGATGAAGCCCGGCGACATCATCGGCCACGAGTTCATGGGCGAAGTGGTTGAAACCGGCTCGGGCGTTAAGTCGATCAAGAAAGGCGACAAGGTCATCACTATTTCCATTGTCGGCTGCGGTGAGTGCGAGCCTTGCAAACGCACTGACTTCTCCTGCTGCGACAACTCCAACCCCAACCCGTCCGCCACCGACATTGCCTACGGCCAGCCGTGCTGCGGCATCATCGGCTACAGCCATGCGTTCGGCGGTTACTCGGGCAGTCACGCGACCTATATCCGCGTGCCGTTCGCCGACGTCAACCTGTTCCCGGTCCCGGAAGGCGTGACCGACGAACAGGCGATCTTCGTTTCCGACGCGGCGCCGACCGGCTACTTCGCGGCCGACAATGCCGATATTCAGCCCGGCGACATAGTCGCAGTATGGGGTTGTGGCGGTGTCGGTCAGATGGCGATCCGTAGCGCGTACCTGATGGGCGCCGAGCAGGTCATCGCCATCGATCGTTTCCCGGACCGCTTGCGCCTGGCCCAGCAGAAAGCCGGAGCGAGCATCATCAATTACGAAACCACTGACGTGCACGAAGCCTTGCTGGAGTTGACCGGCGGTCGCGGTCCGGATCGCTGCATCGATTGCGTTGGCATGGAAGCCCACGGCACGGAGATCGACTACGCCTACGACAAGGCCAAGCAGATGCTGCGCCTGCATACCGAGCGTGGCACTGTGCTGCGTCAGGCCATCCGCGCCTGCCGCAAAGGCGGCACGGTTTCAGTGGTGGGCGTCTACGGCGGTCTGTTGGACAAGTTTCCCATGGGCGCCATCGTCAACAAGGCCTTGACCCTGCGATCCGGGCAGCAGCCGGGACAACGTTATGCCAACAAGCTGTTCGAGCACATTCAGAAAGGCGAACTGGATCCGTCCTACCTGCTGACCCATCCGATGAGTCTCGAAGAAGCGCCGAAGGGATACGCGATGTTCAAAGACAAGATCGACAACTGCATGCGTGCGGTCTTCAGACCCTGAGCCGATCTCGTATGGGCGGATTCATCCGCGATGGGTTGCACGACCGCAACATGTTCATCGCTTTGTGAATTGCTTCGCGGATGAATCCGCTCCTACACATGTCGCTGGTCCTGTAGGAGCGGATTTATCCGCGATAGGGTCGCACAGGCATCACATCATTATCGTCTGGTCGATGGAGTTCGCGGATGAATCCGCTCCTACGAGAAAGAGCCGGTCATCAGTTGATCCAGGTCTGCACCAGAAACCCGCCCTCTCCGGCCACCGGGTCGCGCTCGGGAAAAGGTACCTCGGCAATCCTGCGCAACGATGCGGCATGGTCGGCTTGCTCGGGGCACTGGATGTCGTAATCCTCCTGACCTTGCGGGTAGGCACCTACCACGACGAAATCGTCGCTTTGACGCCACCGCCTGTGGCCGGTGCCGGCGGGCAGCACCAGAACATCGCCCGCCTTCACGGCGATATCCTGTCCCTGATCGCCCCCCAGCCGCAGCAAGGCTTCGCCGCTTGCGACCCCCAGTACTTCGTGGGCGTTGGAATGGTAATGGGTGTAGTCGAACACACCGTCACGCCACAGGGGCGGCCAGCCGTTGCGTGCGAAGAGCGCCTCGAATGCAGCGGGGGCATCGGCGCTCTCGGTCAGCTCCAGGTGATAGACCAGCACCGGAAACCGGCTATTGGGGACGGCGCCGTCATCGGAGAACAATAGAGCCTCGGGGACGGCGAGGGCCAACTCCTGAGCCTGGAAATCGGGATTGGGGTGGGTCATGGATGATGAACTCCTTTCAGTACTGCTGTTGCTCGGCGGATCGCCAGCGAACTGGCTCCTACAGGGGGCGGGCTCAGGGTGCGGGGGAACGGCTGTTGGTGTTCTGTTCCTGGTTGCTGCCATGCGGATGATGCTTGGCCGTGCCGGTTGGATCGGGGATCTGGATCACCTTGCCGGTCATCCACGCATCCGCGCCCGGCAGAACGGGATCGGGCTTGATGTCCTTGCGCGATTCGCGCTCGGCAGCCGAATCCAGTCCCATCCGCTGATCCCTGGACTTGAGCATCGCCTGGTCGATCTGGCCGTCGGCAGTAAAGCCCATCATCAACTGCGGCACGCCCAGCGGCAGGCCCTTGTCCTTGTCGGTGTGCCAGGTATGCCAGGTTTTGCCGTAGGTGTTGGCCAGTTTGCTCATCAGCGCATGTTCGGCTGGCTCAGGCACTCCGGGCGCGATCAGCGTGCCGGACTTCACTTCATGGGCATGACTGTGCCAGTAGCCTTTTTCTTCCTCGGGCAGCTCACTGAACAACCGGGCGCTGATGATGTACTCGACGCCCATCAGATGGGATTCCTTGACATTTCCGTCGAAGATCACGCACTGGATCACTTCTTCGTTCAGCAATGAGCAATAGTGATGGGCCTCCATTTGCGAATGGATCGCGCCGTTGTAGAAGTGGAAGCCATCCAGATAGGTATTGAGCTGCTCCAGCGGGGGCTTGTCCTGGAGCAGGTCGGCGCCGGTTTCCAGTACCTTGGTCGAGGTCTGTTTCTCGGCGCCGGGTGATTCGACATTGGGACGCGTGTCGTCGCCCCCGCAACCCGCCAGGGCAGCTGCCAGGAGCAGCAAGGCGGTACGGGTCAAAGGTTTGGGGTCACGGGTGATCATGGTCGACTCTTCAAGAAGGCTTGTGAACGTCGGCGTCTTGGCGGCAGCAAAGACGCCGTCAGCTGGCTGGACCGGCAGTCAAGGCGAGATCGGGTCGCTGGCCGGGAAGGTTTCTTCGAGCGCATCGTCCAGGGTCGAATTGGTAACCGGACGCCCCTCGACTTCGCCAATCTGTTCGCATTTGCAGCCCTCGTGCGGGCAGTGTTCGCCGTTGGCGTGGCGATTGGCGCACGCTTCACTGCAGAATCGCTGGCCGTCCCGCTCGACGGCCTGGTCGCCGGAAGTGCCACAGGTGCAGTCGGGACAGGCGCAGGTCTGGTCGCTCATGGGTATCTCCTCATACAGTCCGGGAAGCAGCCGCGCTTGCGCGCAGCCCATGCAGGTTGGAAGCGGCCGGTTTTGGATAGTTGAGGGAAATCCTCGGATGGGCGACCGGCGGTCACTCGAAAGCGGACGTGACGCAGGGCAGGAATCCGGCATCGAACAAGCTGTCATCGGTGGCAGCGACGCCGCCTTCCACATCCCGCGCATGGCTTCAGGCTTTGCGACAGCCTTCGCATGCCCGCTGGCGAAGGCAAAGCCATGAGGTTCAGTACGTGCCCCACTTCGCACCTTTTTCCCTGTCTGCCCTGAGTCTTGCCGGCCGTGGCCGAGGTTACCGCTGGTCTCTGCTTGGCCTGTCTCCCCTGCTGTTGTGCGCGGGGCTGGCACGGGGCGACGACGTTCAGACGCTGAACCTGTCCGATATCGAAGTCCAGGGAGCGCCGGCTACACCCGCTGAAATGGCGCAGGACGCTGTGCGTCGGGTACCCGGCGCGACCAACGTCGTTGACATGAACGATGTAAGCCGGGGCCGCGTCGCCACCAACGAAGACGTGTTCCGTTATCAGCCCGGCATCTATGCCAAGGCGGCCAATAACGAAGGCGCGAAGATTTCCATTCGGGGTTCGGGCCTGAATCGCGCGCCGGGCTCCCACGCCTCTGGTCTGTTCGAGACCCTGGACGGTCTGCCGCTGACCGGCCCCGGCGGCACACCTTACGAACTCAAGGAGCCGCTCTGGCTCAGCCATGTGGAGGTCCTGCGCGGCGCCAACGGATTCGACCGCGGATCCCTGGCACTGGGCGGCGCGGTCAACTACGTGACGCACACCGGCCATGATGCGCCTCGCCTGCAATTGCGCTACGAAGTCGGCAGCCATGGCTATGCAAAGCGTGAGATCAGCTCCGGCCAGGTGCTGGGCGATCTGGATTACTACCTGAGCCTGACCGACTCCAGCTACAACGGCTTCCAAGATCAGGCTTCGGGCAAGAGCAAAGGCATCGCGGCGAACGTGGGCTACCGGTTCAGCCCGGATCTGCAGACCCGCTTCTTCTTTCGCTATCGCCAAACCGACAACGACACGCCGGGCCGCCTGACCCGCGAGCAGATCCGCCACGACCCGCGGGCCGCCAATGCCCTGAACGTTGCCCGCGATTCCAAGCGTATCCAGCCGGGCAGCACCTGGCTGGGCAACACGACCACGCTCTATCTGGACGATGACACGCGCATTGAAACCGGTCTGGTCTACCACGATTACCCTATGGACCTGCGTGAAGGCACCAACCGGCTGCAAGTGGCCTACACCGACATCAGCGGGACCTTCAAATACATCCACAACCACACGCTGTTCGGTCGCCAGAGCACCACTACTCTCGGTCTGCGCAGCACCAAGGGATTGCCCAATAACGGCGGCTCGGAGCATGTCCGTATACCCACCGGCAACACTGCAGGATATCCGGTGGGAACCAAGACTCGCGACTACAGCTATCTGGGCTCGGATTCGGTATTGCAACTGTCCAACGAGCTGGAGCTGTCGCCCGACCTGTGGCTGACCACGGGGGTTGCAGCGATCTACACCCGGCGCGAAACCAGCGTCGCTTATCCGCGTACTGACGAGTTGACCAGCACCCATGCGTGGGACTATGCAACACGCGTCGGTCTGCGTTACGAGCTGACACCGGACACGCAAATCTACGGCAATCTCAGTCGCTCGGTCGAACCGCCCCATGCCTGGTCGATGATTTGGGGTTCGAACCGCTACTTCCCGGCCGGCAGCGGAGCCGCCACCGGCCTGCAACGCGCCGGCGTGAAGCTCGATAACCAGACCGCGACTACTCTGGAACTCGGTGGTAAGGGTGAGGCGTGGTTTGGCCAATGGGATGCGGGTTGGTATTACTCACAGGTGCGCCGTGAGCTGCTGACGGTCGAAACCCAGGCGGCGACGGCCACTTCCTCTTCGATCGTCGCTGAATCGAACGCCAGCCCTACGGTGCATCAAGGTATTGAACTGGGCCTGAGCAGCCCGCTCTGGGACGGAGGTGCGGCCGGCTGTCTCGCACTGCGTCAGGCCTATACCTGGAGCGATTTCCACTATCGCGATGACAAGCGTTTCGGCGACAATAGCCTGCCTGGCATTCCCGAGCATTACTATCAGGCCGAACTGCGATACAGCCATCCGACCGGTTTTTACGCGGGTGTCAACACCGAGCACGCGTCGCGCATGGCCGTCGATTATGCAAACTCCTTCCATGCCGACGCCTATACCCTGCTGGGCGCAACGCTGGGCTATGACTCGGCGGACAAGCAGTGGAAGACCTGGCTGGATCTGCGCAACCTCGCCAACAAGCGTTACGCCAGCACCGTCACCCCCGGCTATGACGACGCGGGGCAGGACATCGCCCGCTCCACCCCTGGCGATGGCCGCGGAGTGTATGCCGGCGTGTCCTGGAGTCTCTGGTAGCCGTACGGGTTAGAGCGGGCTAGAAGTTGGCCGGGGTATTGGCGCTGATGATTTCAGCTTCATCCTGGCCGATATTGCGGAAGCGATGCGGCAACGTGGTCGGGAAGTAATAGCCGTCACCGGGACCAAGGATGTTGATCTGGCCGTCGATGGTCAGCTCGATGGTGCCACGGGTCACCAACCCGCACTCCTCGCCTTCCCCATGGACGATCAGCTCTTCGCCCGAATCGGCGCCCGGCGCGTATTGCTCACGGAGGAATCGCATCTGCCGTCCCGGCAGGGTCGCGCCGACCAGCAGCAGGCGCACGCCGTTGCGACCCAGATCCGGCTGGTCGCCGATGCGGAAAACATACTGATCACCGCCTGGCGGCTGATCGAAGGTGAAGAACTCCGCCAGGGTCATCGGAATGCCCTCCAGCAGCTTCTTCAATGAGCTGACCGAGGGGCTCACACGATTCTGTTCGATCAGGGAAATGGTCGCGTTGGTCACGCCACTGCGTCTGGCAAGTTCGCGTTGTGAGAGTTTGTAGCTTTCGCGCACCAGCTTGAGTCGTGCACCCGTGTCCATAGTCGCCTTTTTGAGTGGAAAATTCGGAAACCGGCCCGGTCGGAGCCTTGCCGCGAAAGGCGGACATTAAATCACGTTTGCCGTGGTGATGTGACGCGCCCGCGGGTCGGTTATGCTTCGAACGATCCGGCCCCGTGGGCAGTCCTATGCCGGGTCTGGCCTGGAGGTTCGAAAATGCTCGTCAATACATTGGTGTTCCTGCTGACCCTCGCCGGGATGGAAGCCTTCGCCTGGTTCGCCCACAAGTACATCATGCATGGCTGGGGCTGGGGCTGGCACCGCTCGCATCATGAGCCGCGCACTGGCTGGTTCGAGAAGAACGACCTGTACGCCGTGGTTTTCGCGGCGCTGGCGATCGTGCTGATCGCGCTGGGGACTCAAGGCATGCACCCGCTGGAATGGATAGGCGCGGGCATGACGGCCTACGGCTTTCTGTATTTTCTGGCCCATGACGGCCTGGTACACCGGCGCTGGCCTTTTCGCTACGTGCCGCGCAGTGGCTACTTCAAGCGGCTGTACCAGGCGCACCTGATGCATCACGCGGTGGAAGGCAAGGACCGCTGTGTGTCCTTCGGTTTCCTGTATGCGCCCTCCACCGCCCGACTCAAGGCGCAGTTAAGGGCGATGCATGACGGTCCGCTACGCAAGTCCGGCCCGGGCGATTCCACAGACCCGGATCGCGCGAAGGCCAGCTCCGCCCCCGAAAAGCCAGTGCCTGCCAGCCACCGCTGAGCACCAGCCGCAATTTGTCCGCTTTCGAGGTGGAAATGCGCTGGTCCCATGCTCCAGCGCCGGCGGCCTTGACCTTGACGCCGATCTCTCGATAAACGTCCTTGGCGGTCGCGACAGCCCAGGCCGAGCGGCGCGGCAAGGCGGCGATCCCTGCCTCCGCGCTCTGGTAATAGGGTTCGGCCAGATCCACCAGACGCGCGCCCAGCACCCCCAGCCGCTCCCGATATTCGCGGTCGGCGATGCGCTCGCGGGGTATGCCCAGTTCATCCAGCCATTGCCTCGGCAGGTAACAACGCCCGATGGCGGCGTCTTCGACGATGTCCCGGGCAATGTTGGTGAGCTGGAAGGCGACGCCCAGATCGCAGGCCCGGTCGAGGGTCGGCTCATCCTTGACGCCCATGACTTGCGCCATCATCAGACCCACCACACCGGCGACGTGGTAGCAATATTCCAGCAGGTCATCCAGGGTCAGGTACTGGCGATCGTCCACGTCCATTGCAAAACCGGCCAGGTGATCGAGGGCGTAGGCCTGGCGCAGATCGTGGCGTCTGACCACATCCTGGAACGCGGCGAAGGCCGGGATCCCGGCGGGACGCCCTGCGTACACCGCATGAGTCTGCTCGACCAGCCCGGCCAGTCGGGCCCGTGCGTCGTCGCTGTCCAGTGGCACGGCATCCCGCCCGCCTTCCTGGCCGTCGACCACGTCGTCACAGTGTCGGCACCAGGCGTACAGCATCACCGCACTGCGCCGGGTCTGCGGGTCGAACAGCCGGGAAGCGGCGGCAAAGCTCTTGGAACCCACTTCGATGCTCTGGATTGCGTGGTCCATCAAGGTCTCGTCATTCACCCGTGGATGCCCTCCAACATCAATCCCGCCGTGGCCTTGGCCGAGCCGATCACGCCCGGCACGCCGGCGCCGGGATGCGTGCCGGCGCCGACCAGATACAGATTGCTCAGCTGCGCGTCGCGATTGTGCGGACGGAACCAGGCGCTCTGTTGCAGCACCGGCTCCAGCGAAAACGCCGATCCCAGGTGCGCATTGAGCTCATCGCGGAAGTCGTGAGGTGTGAATATCCGGCTGGTCACCAGGTCTTCCCGCAGGCCGGGCATGTAATGCTTTTCAAGATAAGCGAAGATCCGGTCGCGGTAGCGCGGACCTTCGACCGTCCAGTCGATATCGGCATTACCCAGATGCGGGACCGGCGACAGCACGTAATGGCTGGAGCAGCCCGGTGGTGCGAGACTCGGGTCAGTCACACAAGGCGCGTGCAGGTACAGCGAAAAATCCTCGGCCAGCGACTGGCCCTTGAAGATCTCCTGAATCAGCCCCTTGTAGCGGTTGCCGAAACAGACCGTGTGATGTTGCAACTGAGGTTGCGGCCGCTTGAGTCCGAAATGGATGACGAACAGCGAGTTGCTGAAGCGCTTGCCCTTGAGCCGCTCGCTTTCCTGACGACCCCGCGGGTGGCCGCCGAGCAGGTCGGCGTAGGTGTGCACCACGTCGGCGTTCGACGCCACCATGTCCACGGTCCAGCGCCGACCGTCGAGAGTCCTTACCGCACTGGCGCGGTTTTCCACGACTTCGATATCAGCGACTTCCGCATTGAGCTCAACGCGGCCACCCAGATCCTCGAACAGTTTCACCATGCCGTTGACCAGTGCGCCCGTGCCTCCTTTGGGAAACCACACGCCCCATTGCCGCTCCAGCGCATGGATCAGGGTGTAGATCGAGGACGTGGCGAACGGATTGCCGCCCACCAGCAGCGAATGGAACGAGAACGCCTGACGCAGCTTGTCATGCTCGATGAAGCTCGACACCATCGAATAGACGTTGCGCCATGCCTGCAATCGCGCGAGCTGCGGACCGGCGCGCACCATGTCCCTGAACGACAGGAACGGCACGGCGCCCAGCTTGAGGTAACCCTCGCGGAACACCGCCTGGGAATACGCCAGGAATCGCTGGTAGCCCACGACGTCTTTCGGGTTCAGAGCATGAATCTGCCGGTCCAGCTCGGCCTGATCGTTCGCGTAATCGAATACCGTGCCGTCTTCCCAGGCCAGCCGGTAGAACGGCGACACCGGCAGTAGCTCCACATATTCGGACATGGGCTTGCCGGCCAGCGCGAAGAGTTCCTCGATGGCACTGGGATCGGTGATGACCGTGGGGCCTGCATCGAAGGTGAAGCCCTGGTCGTGCCAGACGTAGGCACGGCCGCCGGGTTTGTCGCGTTTTTCGAGCAACGTAGTTTGTACGCCGGCGGCTTGCAGGCGGATCGCCAGGGCCAGGCCGCCAAAGCCCGCGCCTACCACTACGGCTGTTTTCGGTGAAGTCATTCGGTTGTCTCGAAATGTCGGGGAGATGAACGCAGTGCCGCGTGCATGGCTTGTGCAAGCGGGACCGGGGGTTTGCCCACCAGAACCCGCAAGCGATCAGGCCAGTGGCTCTGTCCTGCATAGAAGCGTTCGATGAGCCCGGCGGGTAGATGGTAGAACCGCTGCATGACGCGCCAGCGATCTTCCGGCCGGCCGGCAAGGAACAGCATGCGATTGAGCAGGCGGTAGAAGCCTTGTTTCCGCCATTCGCGTTCAGCGTAGTCGCGCATGGCGGGGGCCAGCGTCGCGGCAGCCAGGTCCGAGACCGGCGTGCGCGCCAGCCAGTCGGCAAGCCGCACCGCGTGGGGCAGCGAGTAACCGGTGGTGCAGTGGAAAAGCCCGGCGCGCAGGCCGGACTTGGGTTGTCCCGCGCTGCTGTCCCAGAACGCGGCGAAATCGCCGGCCAGGGTGATCGGCAACACGCCCTGCTCTTCGCGCAGGCAGCGGCGGATCGACCAGCCTTGAGCAGCGGCGTACTGAGTAATGTGCTCGCGCAGCGTCGCGGCGCTATGAGTCTGGCGCTCGACGTAGTGCGTGTCTTCGATCAGCAGGGTATCGGCAGTAAACGGCAGCACATAGATGAAGCGGTAGCCCTGCCCCTGCGCGACCCTGGCATCCATGATGATCGGGTTCACCAGCCCGTGCGGGCGTTCGAGTTCCAGCAGCTGGCCGAGGAACGCCTGTTGCCCGAGCGCCATGTGGGGGCTGAGCTGGATGCCGCGCCCGTCGATCACCGCCGCGGCTTCCAGGGTGCGCCCGTCAGCCAGCGTCAGCCGGGTTGGCTGTACCTGAGCGATGCGCTGACCCAGCCACAGGTTTTCACCCAGCGCCGGACCGACAATTTCCGCGAAACGCTCGGACGTCACGCTGGCGTAACCGCTGGGCATATGCCGCGACAGGCCGGGGAAATGCACGTCGTAGCCGGCCCAGCGCTGCGCAATGAGCGGCGCGAGCCATTCGCGCTGTTCGCTGTCGAGATCGCCGTCATGGAACGACCACGTATGGTTGCCGCCCAGCGATGTCTGCTCGTCGACACAGAGCACGCGCAGTTCCGGCCTCGCCTGGCGAAGTTTCCAGGCAATCAGACCGTTGGCAAGGCCCGCACCGGCCAGAATCAGGTCGTAATTCATGATCGGACTCCGGCTGGGCATGGCCGCTCTGGCTGTTCGATGTCGAACGCCGGCACTGCCTGCCGCGTTGTGACGGCCCTTTCGACGATATCCGCCGCGCGCTGGACGCCGCCGGCATGGCTCAGGTTTTCTGCGAGCGCGTCCAGTCGTTCGAGCGGATGGTCCATCAAGCGCTGAAGCTGGGTTGCGATGCGTGAGGCGCGCGCCCTGCGGCTCAGTTGCAGGCCGACTCCGGCGTGGGCGACCCGCGCGGCCACACCGGGTTGATCGAAGGCGATGGGCATCACCAGCATGGGCGTGCGCGCCGCGATAGCATCCATGACCGTATTGAGGCCGCCGTGGGTCACCGTGATAGCGGCTTGCTGCAAAGCCCAGCGCTGCGGGGCGAAATCGGTCACCCAAGTGGCCCCAGCCTGCAGCAGCAAGCGTTCCTCGATACTGCCCAGTCCGCCGCAGTGGGCCACCAGCAGTTGCGCATCGATACGCCGGCAGGCCGTGGCAATCTGCCGAAACATGCCTAATCGCGAGCCCTGCAAGGTGCCCAGGCTGGCGAACACCAAGGGCCGTTGCGGGTCGATCGGCCAGAGTCCCTGCTCATCCTGCTGCGCAGCACGCAGCGGGCCGACCCCATGAAAATGCTCGGGTAATCGCTGCCGGGGGAAATCAAATCCGGCAATGGTCTGGCTGATCTGCGCCAGTGGCGAGAGACATTCGTGGAGCGCGTCCCGCGCCGGCACACCGAGCTTTTGCGACTTGTCGTGAAGCACCCGGCGCAATGGCTTCATCAGCCAGTCATAGACTTGGGTACTGCCCTGATACATCCGTTGACTCGACTCATCCGTGGCGTAGGCGAACGGCATGACCGGCAGCGGCACGCCCGGCTCGCGATTGACCGGCAGCGCACAGGCCACCGACACGAACGGCAAACCCATGCCTTCGGCCACCAGGCCGCCCGCCGCCTCCATCTGGTCGCAAAGCAGGGCATCTATCCGCTCTTCGGCAAGCGCGGCGGGCAGTTCGTCGCAGAGCATCGCCGTGGTTGCGCTCAACTGGCGAATGATCGCTATCAGGCCCAGCGGCCCCGAAGGGTTCGCGGCCTGCCGCAACGCGCCTTGCAGGCTGCCGGCGGGATGGGTGTCCTGCCCCAGCGCATGGAAGCCGATACGGGTATCGGTCAGCCAGCGCCTGGCGTCGACCTGATGAAAAAACGTTACTCGATGGCCGCGCTCGATCAGTGTCTGGGCCAGAGCCTGCAACGCCTGGAAATGGCTGTAGAACGGCGGCGCTACGACGCCGAAGTGGCTCATGAGCCGAGTCCTGAGGTGAGCAGGCGCGCGGTGCGCAACGCCGCGAGATCCGCCGAACCGGTGCAGAAACAGGCGATGCGTAATTGGCGAATCATTACCGTGAAGTGTTCGATGACGGCTTCGGTCGACAGCGTGGCGCCGCTCAGCGCGCCGGCAGCCTGTCCCACCAGATCAGCACCCAGGCGGATAGCCTTGGCGGCGTCCACGCCGTCGCGGATGCCTCCCGAGGCGATCAGCTTCACGTCCGGCAGGGCCTGACGTACCTCGCGTACACAGATGGCGGTCGGGATACCCCAATCGGCAAACGCCATGGCGACCGCCCGGTCGGCAGGATCGCGGGCACGTTCGCCCTCCACCGCCGCCCAACTGGTGCCGCCCGCCCCGGCGACGTCGATGACTTGCACGCCGGCTTGCACCAACTGGCGGGCAACCACGGGCGAGAGCCCGGCGCCGACTTCCTTGGCAATGACCGGCACATGCAGCCCGGCCGCGACCCGGCCAATGGCTTCGACAACCCCACGCCAGTCACGGTCGCCCTCATGCTGGACCGCTTCCTGCAGCGGATTGATATGGACGATCAGGGCGTTGGCTTGCAGGCTGTCCACCGCGCGACGCGCCAGGTCGAGGCCGCCGGCGCCTGTCAGCTGCGCGGCGCCGATATTGCCGAGCAGGGGAATATCTGGCGCGAAACGGCGCAGCTCCCGGGTCAGCCCCTGGTGGTTGTCGTCTTCAAGACTCACCCGTTGTGACCCCACGCCCATGGCGATCCCCAGCGCCTGGGCCGCTTCGGCCAGATGACGATTGATTGTAACCGCGCGTTTCGCGCCGCCGGTCATGGAACTGATCAGGAAGGGTGCGCGCAGTGGCATGCCCACCAGGGATGCGCGCAAATCGATGTCGTCCAGCCGCAACTCGGGCAAGGCACAGTGCTCGAAGCGCAGATCGGCAAAGCCTGAAGCCGTCCGGGTTCCGGCCCTTGCCGGATCGAGCACGATGTCCAGATGATCATCCTTGCGCCGACTCAGGTCGCTTTGGGTCATGACGGCTCCATTGTCAGGAATCATTTCGGGCTCTTGATGGTCTTTAATCAGCTTATCCTTGTACATCACCCGCCTGAGTGCATAAGTTAAGTACAGGACAAGGCGTTTCATGAGGCAGTAAAGAACACCAGTCGTTCCGTTTTGCCCGACGTTTCTCGGATACCGTCGGAAAATGAGAGGACGCACCCTTCTGGCCTCGCGAGAGGCCCGCGTCAGAACAAGGTAGAGTGAACGATGACATCGATTTCGGCCGCAACACTGGAGATGGATTTCGCGGGACGAGTGGCAGGCGTACGGGAAGAGATCGACCTGCGCCTGGCCGCCTTGCTGCCCGAAGCCGGCAACGAACGTGACCTGGTGGCGATCGCCATGCGCGACTGCACGCTGGCCCCCGGCAAACGGGTCAGGCCGATCCTGCTGATTCTGGCCGCCGAAGGTCTGGGCCACACCGGTCATCAGGCTGTGGACCTGGCCTGCGCGGTGGAGATGGTGCATGCCGCGTCGCTGGTACTGGACGATATGCCCTGCATGGACAATGCGCGACTGCGCCGGGGCCGGGAGACCGTGCATGTCCGATTCGGTGAGGACGTGGCGATACTGACCGCCGTGGCCTTGCTGAGCCGCGCATTCGGCCTCGTGGCGTCGATTCCCGAGCTGCGTCCCGAGGTGCGTACGCAGCTGGTGGAAATCCTTGCCAATACCGTGGGCATGAAGGGGCTGGTGCGCGGTCAGTTGCAGGATCTGCGCGAGGGCGCCCATGCCCGTTCCGCCGATGAGATCGCTCAGACTAACGAACTCAAGACCGGGGTACTGTTCGGCGCGGTGATGGACATGGCCTGGCTGGTCAGTGACGCGCCGGATGCGGTACGCCCTTCCCTGCAGGGATTCGCGGTGGAGTTGGGTCAGGCGTTCCAGCTGTTCGACGACTTGCAGGACCACTGCACCGACACTGCCAAGGATCAGGGCAAGGACGACGGCAAGTCCACGCTGGTGGCGCTCTACGGCAAGCACAAGGTGCGCGAGCGCCTGCATGCCCATCTGTCCAGCGCCGATCTGCATCTGCGCCACGCTTTTCAGGGCGAACAGTGCATCAACGGCTTCGTCGCCTCCATTTTCGCCAAGGCCGCATCGCTGGGCTGACGCGGCGCCTTGCTAGCGCGCCAGGGTCTGCAGCGCTCGCTGCAGAGTCGGCGCGTCTGTGTAGTGATGCTCGCGCACGACCGCGCCATTTTCCAGGTCGATCCACTGCACGCTTTCCCGGTCATCCCCGAAACGCGGCGCCACGCTGCCGGTCTGGTCGAGCATGATCCGGTATTTGGCCGAGCGCATCGCCGGCACCATGACCATTTTTGCCAGCGACGGCAGCTTTTCGATGTCTGCGACATACACCACGTTGCGTGCTTCCAGGTAACCCTCAGGCTGATCTTCCAGCGCTGCGTTGACCAGCTTGGCTGTCGACATGCTGCGCGCGATCAGCAGCACCCGGGCTTTGCTGTCGAAGGTGTAGGCACGCTCGAACTGATCGAGCAATGTCCAGGCAGGAACGGTGCGCGGGGTTTCGGCGGCCATTATCTGGGTCGAGAGCAGACAGGCCAGCAATGTAACGGGCAACTTCATGGATGAGCGCCTTGTGAGAGAGGGATTGGGTGGTTGCTTGGGCCGTGAGTAAAGCAGACAAGTTCCATCGTGGCAGCCGCCGAGGTGACGCGACCTGCACAAACGTTCTAGCATCCTGCCTTGCGACACGCGATAACGCCCTTTTTCAGCCCCGGACGCTTACCCATGCCGACAGCCCACTGGATCGATCTCGCCCAGGACCGGGACACCGGCATCGAGACCCTGCGCGCGCATTTCACCGGGCACGCCTACGACCCGCACTGGCATGACAGTTACCTGGTCGGTGTTACCGAACAAGGCGTCCAGCAGTTCACTTGTCGGCGACAGCGGCATGCCAGCACACCGGGGCACGTATTTCTGCTTGAACCGGGGGAGATTCACGACGGAGACTCCCCCACCGAGGACGGCTTTACTTACCGCATGCTTTACCTTGATCCAGGGTGGATCGCCGGCAATCTGTCGGGGCTCTTCGAGCATGCGCCCGATAGCGTCCAGCCGGGATTCGCCGACACGCTAAGCCGCGATCCGCGCCTGGCAAGCGCGATCTGGTTCGCGTATTCAGCGCTGCGTGAGGGCGAGCCACGCATGGTCCGGCAAGGCGCGCTGGACACCCTGCTCGAACGCTTGACCGACCAGCTCGCCTGGCGCGTCCGTCATACGCCTGACCCCCGCCTTCCCGTGGTCGCATTGAGAGCGCGCGAGTACCTGCAGGCGCACTACCGGGAAGACAACGGGCTACAAGAGCTTGCCCTGGCCTGCGGTGTCGACCGCTTCCGGTTGAGCCGGGCGTTCAAGTCCGCATTCGGACTCCCGCCCCACGCCTACCTCGTGCAACTGCGGCTTGCCCACGCGCGACGCCTGCTGGCCCAGGGCGGCTGGCCGGCCCAGGTCGCCATCGATGTCGGTTTCGCCGACCAGAGCCATCTGGGTCGCTGGTTCATGCGAGCCTATGGAATGACGCCCGCAGCCTACCGGAGACGCTGCACGGGCCTTCCAGACTGACACTGCCGTGAAGCGGAAAATGAGGCTTTCGAACTTTGGAGCTTCTTTCATGATGTCGTATCTGCTGTTTGCATTTGTGGCTTCGATCACGCCCGGCCCGACCAATATCCTGGTCCTGTCCAACAGTGCGCGCTATGGGCTTTATGCAAGTCTTCCGGTCGTACTCGGGGGCTGCATTGGCGCTTCAGGGCTGGTATTACTGGTGGGTATGGGTGTCGGTACCTCATTGATGGACAGGCCGATGGTTCGTCATGGCATGGCGCTGGCAGGTGTGCTCTGGCTCAGCTGGCTGGCGTGGAAGATCTGGCGCAGTTCCACGGCCTCGATCCAGCCCGGCGCGGATGAACGCCGGTTCGGATTCTGGAGCGCGGCCGGCTTGCAGGTGGTCAATCCCAAGACCTGGATGATGGCGCTGGCGGTCGTCAGCGTTTTCAGTCAGGGCGCGATCGCGCCTCTGGCGTTGGCTTTTCTGCTGGTGTCCCTGCCCTGCATGAGCTTCTGGGCGCTGCTGGGCGCCGGATCGGCGCGCTGGCTATCGTCCCCGGCGCGGATGCTGTGGTTCAACCGAAGCATGGCTCTGCTCCTGCTCGCTTCTGCATGGAGCGGCTTTCTTGCCGGCATGCCGGCCCCGGCAGGGTTCTGACTGCGCGCCTCACCGACCATCGAGAGCACGCAGTTAGAATATAGGGGTGGTATTTTGGCACCGAACACGAGATCAGCAGTGTCCGGCCTCGACTTCCGCAACCCGCAGCCAGTCCAGCGTGGCTTCAAAGCGGATCGGCGGGCTGAAGTAGTAGCCCTGCACCATGGTGCACCCCAGGGTTCTTAGCGAGTTCAATTCCTGCTCGGTTTCGACCCCTTCGATCACGCACCCCAGCTCCATATCCTGACTCAACGCCACCAGCGATTTGACGATCTTGTAGCTGGCCGGATTGGCATGCACGCCGGTGACGAAGCTGCGGTCGATCTTGAGCTTGGTCAGGGCCAGGGCATGCAGCTGGCTTAAGCTCGAATAGCCGGTCCCGAAATCGTCCAGCGATACGCCGCAACCCAGCTCGCGAAACTCACCGATTGCCCGTTGCACCTGCGCCAGGTCTTGTATGATGGCGGTTTCGGTAATCTCCAGGTCCAGCCGGCCTGCATCAAACCCGCTGCGCCGGATCACCTCGACGATGCGCTGCACGTTTTCCAGCGTCGCGCAGTCATGGGCGGAAAGGTTGAACGACAGCCTGACTGGCGCAGGCCAGGCCAGCGCATGGTTCAGCGCCTTGGCCAGCAGCGGCAGCGTCAGACGACTGATCATGCCGCTGCGCTCGGCAATCGGGATGAAGCGTACTGGCGACACTGGCCCCAGCTCGACGCTGTGCCAGCGAGCCAGGGCTTCGAAGGCCACCGTGCGTCTTGAGCAGGCGTCGATGATCGGCTGGAACAGCACGTAGAATTCGGCATCCAGGTCGGCACGACGCAGCGCTTGCTCGGTGAGCCCGTCGTTGAACAGCTGATCGCGATGCCCCAACGAAAACAGGCAGGTGCTTCCCGGGCTCTGGGCCTTGCCCTGATACAACGCGTAATCCGCGTATTCGAACAGCTGAGTGGCGCTTTCGGCCGTGGTCGGGAAGGTCGCGACGCCCAATGTAGCGCCGATCTGTATCGGCATGTCAGGCAACGCGAAACTTGCCCGCAACTGCTGGCACAGCTGATTGCCGAACGCCAACAGCGCTTCATCGGCAAGATCGCCCTTGATGACCAGGGCGAATTCGTCACCGCCCAGGCGCGCCACCAGCACGCTGTCATTGACAATGGTCTTGAGCCGCTCGCCGACCTGCATCAGTACTCGGTCGCCGACGCTATGACCGTAAAGATCGTTCACCGGCTTGAAGCCATCCAGATCCAGCACGCCCACCGCCAGCCCGGTGCGGTGCTCCACCGCCTCGCTCATGGCCTGCTCCAGGGTCTGGAAGAACTGCCGGCGATTGGGCAACCCGGTCAGGCTGTCCTGATTGGCAAGGCGCAGGTTTTCATTGCTCAGCCGCTCGGTTTGCGCCTGGGCGTTCACCAGCCGGGTGAAGTCCTGGTATTGGTGCTGAAGAATGATCAGCATGCCCGCCGAGACCAGCAGGATATTGACCGCCGTGGCGATGAAGGTCGGGTTATTGGTGGAGGCGAAAAAAATCACGAACACCAGGTTGACGACCACGGTGGTGGTCAACGCTGCGGGCCGCAAGTGCATCATGCAGAAAATGCAGACGATCACCGTGATCCCCATGAAGAATGCCACATGGGCCTGGGAATAAGGGTCGCCGTAGGGAAACAGCGCCAGCGACCAGGCGGTGAAGGCCGCCGCGATCACGCCGGACAGCCCGTTCGTACGTCGCAGCGTCGCCAGTATGACAGGTGCGGCCGGCAGTGACCGACCGGCGCGCAGCCACATTCGGGCACGGACCCCGCACCCCGCGGTCATCAGCGCGGGTATCAGCACGGTCAGCCACAGCGGCGCGCTGTGCCGGTGGGTAAAGGCCAGAATCCAGGTATTGACCAACAGTACGAAGTACATCAGCGGTAATTGCCGAGACAATGCTTTGTACTGCGCCTGGAGCAACCTCGGGTTGTCGCGGGGCACCGACATCAATGTCTCCAGTGCCCCCAGCAGGTTTTTCAGCATCGCAAAGCTTCTCTCTTGCCACAATCAGACAGCAGCAACTCATCAGGAAGGCCGGAACGCGCCCACTCCATGGCAGTATCTCGGCCGTCTGTGCGTTTTCTTGAACAATGGGCACGCCCCATTCGATTATGAGCGCACCGGCAAAAAATCGAACCCGCGGACTGACGACAGGTCTGCCTGATTGAGTCTTTACAAAGGAACCAGTCAGCATGTCCGGTAAACGTGGTCTTGTTTTGCTCGCTCGAGGCGGTTACGCCGCTCGCGGCGTGGTTTATCTCATCATCGGCATTTTCGCCTTGCTCGCCGCTCAAGGTGCCGGTCAGCCGGCGGACAGCCACAGCAGCCTCCAGGCCCTGCTCGCTCAGCCGTTTGGCAATGTGCTGGTGGGTATCGTGATCGTGGGCCTGCTGGCTTTCGCGGCGTGGCGGGTACTGCAGGCCACTCGCGACGTTGACCATCATGGCAAGGAGTTCAAAGGCCTGGTGATCCGCAGCGGCCTGCTTGCGGGCGCGGTGACCTACGCGCTGCTGGCTTTCTTCGCACTGGGTCTGCTGGTCAGCGGTCTCAAACGCTCTGGTGGGTCGGGCGACGGCCAGACCAATGACCTGCTCGCCCATTTGCTGTCCTGGGACCATTCCAATCTGCTGGTCTATCTGGTGGCGCTGGTGCCGCTGGGGCTGGGCATCGTGCATATCATCAAGGGCTGGAAAGCATCGTTCGAAAAGTATTTCGAAGCGGACGAGGATGTGATGCGCTATGTAACGCCCGTGTCGCGTTTCGGTCTGATCGCCCGCGGTGTCGCCTTCATCGAAATCGCCGCGCTGCTGGTGCTCAGCGGGTCGAGCTACCAGGCGATGCATCCGCCGGGCATGAAGGAAGCGCTCAACGGCCTCGAAGACCTTCCCGGTGGCGGCCTGATTCTGCTGGTGGTTGCCCTGGGCCTGATCGCATTCGCCGCCTACAGTTTTGCCGAAGCGGTATGGCGACGCATCAATATGGATGTCCCGGATGCACCGGACGCCCTGAAACGCCACTTGCGCTGAGCAGCCGCCTGCCCGCCCCGCGCGATTGCGGGTGGGCAGGCAGCGCGCCGCGCTGTCAGACGATCGCACTGACCACGCGCAGCGCCAGCCCCTCGTAAGCATCCAGAGTGATAGTGAATTCGCCCTGATCGGTCAAATCCCCTTCAACACGCTCATTAATGATATCCACCACGGGGCCCGGCGCGATGCCCGGCAGATGGAGCGTCTCGACCAGTGTTTCGTTGCTGAAGTTGAGCGCGGTGATCTGGGTGCCCTTGCCCGCCGGCAACTCATGAACCATCACCAGCAGCCCCGGATGCTGGACGTCAGGGATCAGGATCTGGCGACTGGCGGCAATGTCGTAGGCCCGGCGCACGGACAGGATCTTCTTGAGCTGCGAAGCGAACGAGTCCGGACGCTGCAATTGTTCGACCAGACTGCCGTAGAGCGCCTTGGGCCGCGGCATCCCGCCGGCGGACACCTCGGCATCGGGATCCAGGTCGACCAGGTCATAGGCCCCGCGATGGATCCAGCGGGTGTCCCCGTCCTGCATCAAGTGCTGCACCTGTTCGGCAGGCAACGTAAGCGCGCCGACCAGGTCCCAGCCAGACAAGGCGAACACGCCCGGCTGCATGGCATTGAACATGACCAGCAGCAAGTGCACATGCTGGATCTGTTTCACGTCAGCCTCGGTAATGGCGTCGAGATCGCGAATGCCGAGCGCGGCTGTGATGATGCTGGCGCTGGTGCACGAGACCCCGTTGGTCACGAACTTGAGGTTGTAAGGCGCGTGCTCGCCGGCCAGATGCTCGTACATTTCCTCACGGATATGCTCGCGCAGGATGTTCCCTGGGAACGTCTGACCCTGGTAGTGATAGGTGTCGTGGGCGTGCAGCGTCCAGAAGTGCACCAGCTCCAGGGTCAGTTCATCGTGGTTCTGCATCGCGTGGATCAGGGAAGCGGGATCGATACCGAAGGCATGCACTTGCCGCAGCATCAGGCGCAGGAACTCGGTGGTGCCGGTAACCAATGCGTGCTGGTATGCCGGACGGGTGATGAAGTCGTAGGACAGATCCGCGCCGCCATGGCCCATGGCCGCAATGTCGTCCAGCGTCAGATTGAGCTCCTGGAAACTGAACCCGCCGGCCTTGCGAATCGCCCCGCCGAGCAACTGGTTGCCGGTGATCGACAGCGGGTGGCTTTCCGACCACGCCGTACCCTCGGCCTTGCGTTCGACGCCGAGAAAGCCGTTGGCGTCCAGCCGCAGGACCCGAGCGCCCATGACGTCGATCGCGTGCAAGGCGTCGCCGATGATCATCTGCTGCGCGGCAAAGCTTGGGTCCAGCCAGTTCAGGGAAGGTTGACCTTCCTTGAAGTAGTGCAGGTACACCCAGCGCCGGGCCTTGCCGTCCACGCCTTGAACGACGGTCGTTGCGCTCCAGTCGGTTTCCTTGACGCCAGGCTCGAAAAAGATCACCCGCTGCAACTGGCCGACGATGTAGTGCTTGTCCTTGAGCTGATCGACCACTTCGGGCATCAGGTTCACCGAATCGCGTCCGGGCGGCACGTCCGGGAGCAGCGGCCAGTCTTCCTCGCGGATTTCGACCATGTGGTACAAACCGGGATAATCTTCGTACGCCAGCTCTGCGAGCCGGAAATCCGCGCCCTTTCCGGTATGGGACGGAATAACGTCGTCGATGACCACGGCGTTGTGCGCCGCCGCGATCCGCGACAGGTTCTGCAACTGCGCCTCGGTGCCCAGCTCCGGGTCGATGCCGAAGCTGATCCGGTCGAAGTTGCCGTCGACACTTGGCGTGCGATTGCGCCCCTGCAACCCGCCGGACAGCTTCAGCGGCCCATTGTGAATGCCCTGGATACCGATTTCCGAAAGCGCGTGCCACAGCTTTTCGTCACCCAGCGCTTCGAGCACCGTGCCGCCCTCGCGGGTGATGATCGAGGCGGGATACGCCGTGAACCATACCGAAGCAATGGCCGAGGCATCACGTGGCCGTGCCTGGGCGAAGGGCCGCTGCCAGAGCCTGCCCTGACCCGAATAGGTTTTCGAGCGCTGGCGCGCGGCATTGAGCATCGATTGTTCGACCAGCCAGTCTATATATTGCTTGTCCGGTATCGTCATACGTCCCTTCATCCTTCTGATCAGGTGGCGAGTCGTCGGCCCTGGCGGCGCTGCCGCCGCCGGGCGTTCGTGCTTATGGGTATGAGCCCGGCGAAGGAAAAACGTTGCATCGATCTACCGGCGTCCATGTCTGCCCCGCCGATCTGCTCAAAGCGACTGGACGGCCCTGAGCGGTGGCTTCTTCAAGGCTTGAATGACGACGCTGGCGGCGTTGGAGAGCAGCGAGGTCGGCCGCGCGATCACGCTGATCTGGCGTGGCACGTTAAACGGCAGCGGCACCTGCTCGATGTCTCTGAAATGTCCGGGGAGCAACGAAGCGGGCACGATCGACATGCAATGCCCCTTGCCTACCAGGTCCAGCAAGGTGTCGATGCAACTCAATTCGCCACGATGGCTGAAGCGCATCTGCGATGCGTGTAGCTGAACGTGCAAATGATCCAGGCCGGCATGGCGCCAGGCGACGTAACGCGTGGTCTGTGACAGCTCCCCCAGGCTGCGCGGCATTGCGCTGCGGCTTCGGGCCGTTACCAATGTGTAGTGATCGGACCAGCGATGGTGTTCGACGAACTGCCCGGCGCCAAGGCTGGCGGGCACTATGAGAATGTCGGCGGTCTCTCGCCGCAGCGCGTCCAGCGACGGAGAGGTGTCGCTGCCGTGCAGCACGCTCAGGTGAATGTCCGGGTAGGTTCGGGCGATGAAGTCCAGCGAGTTGCTCAGGCTGGTTTCACGAATGTGCGTGTAGTACTGCAGATTGACGCTGCCGCTGACCCCATTTTTTTTAGCTGTTCGAGGGTTGCGAGCATGCCGCCGAGGGTCTGGGCGATCACGGCCCCTTCCGGGGTCAGGGTGCAGCCGGTGCGACTGCGGATGAACAGGCGCTTCTCGAAGAAATCTTCCACTTCCTTGATGGCGTAGCTGATGTTGGACTGGCTGCAGCCCAGGACAGCCGCCGCCTCCGAGAACGAACCGTGCAGGGCGACGGTTTGCACGACTTTGAAAAAATGGGTTTTCATGTTTCCTGTACTCTGAACGGGCAATGGCCTGCGCGACCTGCCTGTGCAGACCGGGTGATGGGTGAAGGAAAGACAGGAACCCCCGCGAGCAGGCTGGCGTACGGTCGGCCGACCCGGAACTGGCGGGGGGAATGCAGAACGCTTGTGCAGCCGGAGACTCAGTCGTTTTCCGTCCAGTCGAAATCCAATTGCAGCGCAGTGCGCTCGGCCAAGGGTCGGCTGTGCATGCGCTCGACCATGTGCAGACACATGTCGATACCGGCTGAAATGCCCGCCGAGGTCACGAAGGCGCCTTCATCGACCCAGCGCAGGGTGCTCAACACGTCGATTGTGGGAAACATTTCCTTGAGGTCGTCGATGTCTTCCCAGTGGGTGGTGACCTGCTTGCCGTGCAACTTGCCGGTCTTGGCCAGCATGAAGGCGCCGGTGCAGACCGAGGCGACCACACGTCCCGGAACCGACTGCTCGCTGATCCAGCGGATCACCTCGGGCTTTTCCATTTCGGCGGTGACTACGCCGCCTGGCACGATCAGACAGTCCAGGGCCGGGTGATCGTCGAACGCGTAGTCGGGATCGACCTTGAGGCCAGCGCGAGCACGGACCGATGCCTTGGTGGCGCCGATGGTGAAAACGTTGAACAGAGGCTGCGCATCGCGGCTGGTGCGACCATGCATGCGGGTCGCGGTAGTGAACACTTCGTAGGGGCCGGCGAAGTCGAGCACTTCGACTTCGTCAAATACGTAGATACCGATATTGAGTGACACGAAAATGGCTCCCGGGGCTGATGGCAGGCCCTGCTGCAGATTGAAGTTGCACCGTGGTGACAGGCAGCAGATTACTGAGTAGGATCAGGCCGGACCACTGTCCGAAATGCCAATATTCGGTAACATCCCGCCATGAAAAACCACCTCGTCGTTGCCCTCATCTACAACCAGTTGTGTACCTTCGAATTCGGCTGCACGGTGGAAGTTTTCGCCCTCAAGCGCCCGGAGCTGGGCGTGAGCTGGTACGAGTTCGCGACCTGCGCGGTGGACGACGGGCCGATCACGGCGGCGGGCGGCATCACCATCGTGCCAACGCCCGGCGACGCGCTGCTGGAGAATGCCGATACCATCATCGTGCCGGGCTGGCGTGGCGTCGAATCGGCGGTGCCGCCGCGGCTCATCGAACAGCTGCAGGCGGCCCACGCCCGTGGCGCGCGGATCTGCTCGATCTGTACAGGGGCGTTCGTACTGGCCGCCGCCGGGCTGCTCGAGGGTCACAAGGTGACGACCCATTGGCGCTACACCGATCTGCTGGCGACCATGTATCCGGGGCTCATCATTCAGCCCAACGAGCTGTACGTCGATGAAGGCGACATCGTCACCGCCGCCGGTTCCGCCGCAGGCCTGGACATGATGTTGCATCTGGTGCGCAACGATCACGGCTCGCGGGTCGCCAATATGGTGGCCCAGCGCATGGTGATTCCGCCCCACCGCGAGGGCGGCCAGTCACAGTACGCCTCACGGCAACTGGTCGCGGCAGCAGACGGTCCGATTTCCAACCTGACGGACTGGGTCCGCAGCGACCTGCAACGACCGCACACGATTAAGGAAATGGCATCACGCGCGGCGCTCAGTACCCGCACCCTGCATCGCAGCTTCATGGAAAGCACCGGGCTGACCCCCTACGAGTGGCTGCTGGGCGAACGCGTGGCCTATGCCAAAGAGTTGCTGGAGTCCTCGAAGCTGCGCCTCAATGACGTCGTGGACCGCGCCGGTTTCGGTTCCGAAGAGTCGTTCCGGCGTCACTTTCGCAATATGGTCGGCGTCAGCCCGAGCACTTATCGCAAACAGTTCGCCCGCGCCTGAGGCCGGCTCATCACAACGTTTGTAGGAGCCAGCTTGCTGGCGATCAATCGCAAATGGAGCGGCATATCTGACATACCTTGTCATCGTTCATCGCCAGCAAGCTGGCTCCTACAGCACCTGTACCTGCCCTGCCCGCCGACCGGTCATAAGCTAATAAGCTTTCGGTATTTATCCATCGTTTTTTAGATCATTTAGTATCAAGCCCAGTCGCCTGCTGGCACTCGCTGACCTGTGAAGAGCGCGGTCGGGCTGGATCGTCACTGGCGCAACCTGCGCACTCAGAGCCTGCATGACCCGCTGGACTACAAAATTCACGAGCTGGGCGAATGGGCACTCAATCGCTCGCATCCCGTCCCCACTTTCTATTCATGAGGCTCAGACCATGCAGCTGTTGACCTTACCCCCCTCCCCGGCGCTTGCCACCTCGATCCGCGCGACGGCGCAAGTGTTCGAGGACCCCAAGTCCAAAGCGTTGCTGGCCCACCTGCATCAAGTCGCGCCCAGCGACGCCAGCGTCCTGATCATCGGCGAAACTGGCACCGGCAAGGAGCTGGTGGCCCGGCACATCCATAACCTGAGTGCGCGGCGCAACAAGCCCTTCGTGGCCGTCAACTGCGGCGCGTTTTCCGAATCGCTGGTGGAAGCCGAGCTGTTCGGCCATGAAAAAGGCGCCTTCACCGGAGCGCTCGCCGCCAAGGCCGGCTGGTTCGAGGAAGCCAATGGCGGCACGCTGTTTCTCGATGAGATCGGCGACCTGCCGATTCCGATCCAGGTCAAGCTGCTGCGCGTTTTGCAGGAACGCGAGGTGGTGCGTCTCGGCTCGCGCAAGAGCATTCCGATCGATGTCCGGGTACTGGCCGCGACCAACGTGCAGCTGGAGAAAGCCATCAATGCCGGGCATTTCCGCGAGGATCTGTACTACCGGCTCGATGTGGTGAGCCTGGAACTGCTGCCGCTGCGCGACCGTCCCGGCGATATCCTGCCGCTGACACGGCATTTCATCGACTTGTATTGCAAGCGTCTGGGCTACGGCGCCATCACCTTGTCGCCCGACGCTGAGCACAAGCTTCGCCACTACAGTTGGCCGGGCAATATCCGCGAGCTGGAGAACGTCATTCATCACACCCTGCTGATTTGCCGCGACGGCGTAATCCAGCGCGACGATCTGCGTCTGTCGAACATGCGCATCGAGCGTCAGGACGATTCGCCCACGGTGGACGAATCCGCCGAGGCTGCGCTGGACCGTCTGTTTCAGCGCCTGTTCGAAGAGCAGGCCGGCGCGTTGCACGATACGGTTCAGGACCTGCTGTTGCGCTCGGCCTACCGTTTCAGCCATTACAACCAGGTGCACACCGCCAATCTGCTGGGCCTGAGCCGCAACGTCACCCGCGCGCGGCTGATCAAGATGGGCGAACTGGCCGTCAACAAGCGCCGGCGTGGCGACGCGACCCAGGACGAGCGGGTCCTCAAACTGTCGATCTGACTTTGGACGCCGCTGCCGGTCTGGCAGCGGCGATGCTCTGTCTAGAACAGTCCGGACGTCGGCGGCGGCGTGCCTTTCAGCTGCCAGGCGCCGACCGCGGCGGCCTTCCAGTCTCGCGGGTTGTGGTTGGCAACGGTGCGCGCATTGCGCCAGTGGCGATCCAGATTGTGTCCGCGCCCGGTGGTGGATGCGCCGCCCACATCGAACACTCTCTCGGACGCTTTCAATGCCGATTCGGCGGCGATGTATTGTGCCTGGGCCACTTCGATGGCTGCCTGATCCACGGCCGCTGGGTCCAGACCCGATGCCCAGGCGCGGTCGATGGCGTCAGCGGCACTGAGCACCACGGCCTGCGCGGTGTAGGCCCGCGCCGAGATCTCTCCGACGCTTAGTTCTACATAAGGATCATCCACCGAGCGCGTGGCGCTGCTGTGTTTGATCGGCCGGGCATGTTCGCGGGCGAAGCACACCGCGTCGTTCAAGGCATTACGGGCGATCCCCGCCTGCACCGCGGCGAGGAACAGTTGCAGAAAGGGGGTGACGATGGTCCGCTTGCCCTCTTCCACGGTCCGGGTGCGTATTTCGTTGGCGTACACCTTGACGTCGTTGAGCCGAGTGGTGCCGCTGGCCGTGAGGCGCTGGCCCATGGCGTCGAAATCGTCCAGCAGTTCCAGCCCCTCCCGGCCGCGCGGCACCACGAAGGACACCGGCTGATCGTCCTTGTCCAGCGCCACGGCACTGACCCAGTCGGCGTACAGCGAGCCGGTGCTGTAGAACTTGCTGCCGGTGGCGCGATAATGCTCGCCCTCGGCGACGATACGCGCACTGATCGCGCCGTTCGCTCCGCCGACCTCCCAGCCGGCATTGCCCAGCACCGCGCCTTGCAGATAGCGCTCGAACCAGCGCAGACGCTCCTGTTCGGCGCCCTCGGCCGTCGACGCCAGCAAGCCCTCGACGAAGCCATAACCGGGGCGCAAGGCCTGGGCGACATTGGAGTCCACCGAGGCGATGCGGATCAGCAGCCCGATCACGTCGCGAACCGAGCCACCGGGGCCGCCGTAGCGCACCGGAATGCGCACGGTATACAGCAACGCGTCGGCGATCTGGCGTACTGCGTCGAACGGCAGCTGGCGCTCACGTTCGCGGGTCGCCGAGCCTGTGCCGATCTCGGGCAGGAGCCGTTCGGCACGGGTCAGCAGGGTTTCGACGCTAAGAGCTGAGGCAGGCGCCGAAGAGTGCGAAGAAGGCTTCAGGACAGTTGATTGGGTCATGCGTCGGTTCCCGTATCAGAAGGCAATGTTCCAGAGTCGGGAGTCATCGAACAGACCGGCCAGGCAAGACCATTGGCGGAAAACACAACGTAGGCAGAGGTACTGCGCAGCTTGACGAACATTGATGAGGCTCCCGAACACTCACGAAAAGAAATGGAGCCTCTACTCGTATAGTCGCGCTCGGTAGTGACAGAGCATCTATCGTGCCAGCCCGGCGGTGCCTGTTTTCAGGGCCGAAACGGCTGCCCGATGCCGGCGATTCTCAGCAAGTTGCGGTTCAAGTGTTCGTGGGGCAACAGTTTCGCCCGATTTTGATATCTCTTATCGCCAGCAAGCTGGCTCCTACAGGGGAAGGCGTAGGAGCCAGCTTGCTGGCGATACTCAACAGAGCATCAGACTTATGGCTGAAGGGCGATTATCCAACATATCCACGCCCTATCAACGAACAACTTATCCAGAGCGGAACCGATGCATAAGGCAAGCATATCAGAGCACAAAACCTAATTGCAACTAGGTTTTTCGAGCATCAATAAAATTGCGGTTATCCGCGATTTTTCGCTATACATAACTGGCTTACAGCCACGTACTGGTGTTTTTACGCTTCTTGAGCACAGACAAAGCAATTAGTTGTTTATTTTCAAGTTGTCTCGACAATCAAATAACCCCTCACTCCAGAAAACCCATAAACTTCTGCCCGGATATTTTCCGAGGCACTGAACTTTTCGGCTCAACGCCACACTTAGTCACCGGCTCTGTCAGATCAGAGCATCTGATATGCCGTGAAACTCCATTTCCATACTTATCGAGAATTGATCGATGACTAGACCCATGCTGTCTGTTTTCAGCGCGATGGTTCTCTGCGCCAGCACTTTTACCGTGATGGCCGCGGACTCCGACTCTGCACAGGCCTCCTCCGACCAGCAGACCCGCCTCCAGATCGACGCCAAGCGCGAGCAGATCACCGGCGCCGACAAGGTCGAGCTGCCTGCGGCGAAAACCTCTTCCGCGCTGCTCGACGCGCCGATGGCGACTGACGACGCGCCTGACCAGACCCAGGAGGAGCAGCCATGAGCGCCCTGAAACACACCTTGAGCCTGAGCCTGCTGGCCTTGAGCGTTTCCCAGGCTAGCCTGGTGCTGGCAGCGGGTCCTGTAAGCGGCAATGAAGTCGAAGCCCGGGTCAGCTCGACCCTGGACAACATGAATATCTCCGAGAAGATCAATTTCATCCGCGTCGATGACGGCCGGATGATTCCGCGTCTGGCCAAATGGGGCATGGAAGGCACAGTCGCCTACGACTCCTCGATGGGCGTGCACGTCAACAACGCAACATTCGGCGCCCAGTACCCGTCGCAGTCCGCGCTGGCGGCGACCTGGAGCATCAACCGCGCCAAGGAATTCGGCCTGGCGATCGGCTATGAAACACGCATTTCCGGCGGTCAGCAGATGCTCTCCCCCGGCATGAATATGTACCGCACGCCGCTCAACGGTCGCAGCGCCGAACACGTCAGCGGCGAGGATCCATTCCTGGGCGCGGTGCTTGGGCCGGCCATCGTCAACGGCATCCAGGCCCAGGGCATTCAGGCCGGCAGCAAGCATTACCTGGCCAACGAGCAGGAAGCCAACCGCCACTATCTGAACGTGATCGCCGATCAGCGCACCCTGCGCGAGCTATACCTGCCGGGCTTCGAGTCGCTGGTCAAGAACAGCAACATCGCGTCGATCATGTGCGGCTACAACAAGATCAACGGCGACTACGCCTGCGAAAACCATCATCTGCTGACCGACATCCTCAAGGGCGAATGGGGCTTCCAGGGCTTCGTGATCAGTGACTTCAACTCGGTCACCGACGCGTTCAAAGGCGCTTGGGCCGGCACTGACATCGACATGCCGTCCGGCCTGCAATTCACCGAAGCCAAGCTGCTGCCGTACCTGTGGAGCGGTCAGCTGACCCAGAACGTCATCGACGACAAGGTCAAACGCAACCTGCGCGGTCTGGTCAGCTACGGTTTCGACAAGAGCATCAACAAGGCCCAGACCCTGGAGCATCCGGAATACGGTCAGCGCGCCTCGCTGAACATGGCGCGTGAATCCATCGTCCTGCTGCGCAACGAGAAGACTTCCAGCGGCAAGCCGCTGCTGCCTCTGGCGCGCGACGCCAAGATCGCCGTGATCGGCAATCTGGCCTACGACGTGCCGGCCTCGCCGTTCGGTACCGCCAGCTCCGAGCCCACCACCTATGTCACCGAGCTGAGCGGTCTGCAGCAACTGGCGTCTTCGAGCAGTAACGTCGAATTCATCAAGGAAATGTCGCTCAATCCGAAGACGTCGGTCTGGTATCAGCCGGCCAGCGGCCAGAACGGCATTCACAACAGCGGCGTGAAGGCCGAGTACTTCTCTAACACCGAGCTGTCCGGTGATCCGGCCCTGACCCGCGTCGAACCGGGCGTGAACCTGAACTGGACCACCAGCACCAACATCACCGACGGTGGCACCACGACCGTTTCGGGTTTCAACCCGGCAGCGGGCGCGTTCTCTGCGCGCTTCACTTCCACGATCAAACCAACCATCAGCGGCGAGCAGATCTTCAAGGTACGCGCGGACGGCCCTTACAAGCTGTGGGTCAACGATGAACTGGTGCTGGAAAGCGACGGCAAGTCGCCGTCCACCGACCTGGTCAAGGCAGTCGCCCATTCCGGCAAGACCGCTCGCCTCCAGGCGGGCAAGGAATACAGCGTCAAGCTCGAATACCGTCGTCTGGAAGGCTCCTTCATCCCGACCCTGGGCGGCCTGACCGGCGTGCAGATGAGCTGGGCGTCGCTGCGTCCGCCGAAGGATCTCTCCAAGTACGATGCCGTGGTCATGGCCACCGGCATGACCGCCGAATACGAAGGCGAAGCCAGCGACCGCAGCAACGATCTGCCTGAGTATCAGGCCGAGCAGGTCACCTGGGCGACCAAGGCCAACCCCAACACCATCGTGCTGATGCACAGCGGTGGCGGTCTGAACATGCAGCCGTGGGCCAACAAGGTCGGCGCCAGCCTGCAGACGTGGTTCGCCGGTCAGCAAGGCGGCCAGGCCATCGCCGAGATCCTGTTCGGCAAGGTCAACCCGTCAGGCAAGCTGCCGATCACTCTGGACAAGAAGTTCGAAGACAACCCGACCTACGCGTCCTATAACGATCCGTCCTTGTACGTCGGCGACAACGCGCTGACCGAGATGACCTACAGCGAGGGCCTGTATCTGGGTTATCGCGGTTACGACAAGAAACACGCCAAGCCGCTGTATCCGTTCGGCTACGGAATGTCCTACACCACCTATGAGTACAGCGACCTGAAGCTGTCGACCAATGTGATGACGCCGGGCACCACCATCAAGGCTTCGTTCAAGGTCACCAACACCGGCGACAAGGCAGGCTACGAAACGGCGCAGCTGTACGTGCGTCCGATCAAGCCGGCGGTGGATCGCCCGGAGAAAGAGCTCAAGGGCTTCACCAAGGTCTGGCTCAAGCCGGGCGAAAGCAAGACGGTCACCATCCCGCTTGATTCACGCTCGCTGGCCTACTACGTCGACAACACCGCCAGCTGGGATGTCGATGCCGGCAAGTTCCGCATCCTGGTAGGTCCGGACTCGGAAAACCTGCCGCTGGATCGCACGCTGGTGACCCTGTACCCGGAGAAACTGACCACCCGCGACAGCAACCCGCTGCCTAAACCGCTGCAGAAGGCTGTGCAAGTCAGCGACTCCCAGGCTTACTAAGCCCACCAAGCGCCCGGCTCAGGAATGAGCCGGGCGTATCGCCAGATCCTTCCCCAAACGATGCAGATAACGGTCGAAGACCCGCATGACGTCCACCGTCTTCGGGCTTCTCAGCCACTGGATCTGCAGGCCGTCCATCACTGAAAACAGTTCCTGCGCCAGCAGCGCCACCTCGACATCCGCGCGAATCTGCCCCTGCTCGATCAACATATTCAAGTGGGCCTGCGCATGGCGATGGGTCGCGTCGAACCGGTCTTTGTACCACTCCCACGCGGGATGGGACTTGGCGAGACTTTCGGTATTCATCACCATCGACGCCTGACATTCGGCGGCGTCTTCGATGCTGAACTTCATGCTCTCCCGGGCAAATCGCAGAAAGCCCTCCAGCGTCGGCTCCATCACCAATTGCTCGAAGCGCGAGACCACCCGCTGGTCCCGCCGCTCAAGCAGCGCTGTCAGCAACGCGACCTTATTGGGGAAGTGATGCAGCAGGCCGACGGTGGTGATCCCGGCGATCTGCGCCACATCCCTCATCGACGCGCTGGAATAGCCGTCGCGGGCGAACACCTGGGTCGCCGCGTCCAGCAGCGCGGCTCTGCGCATCTCGCCCTTGGGCGCCTTGCGCCGCTTGGTCGCCGGCGTCTGCGTGTCGCTTTCTGGTCCATCGAGAGGCATAAATCGTCCATTCACCCTGTCGTTCGAATCATTGGAAAGTTGCGGTGCCGCACGGGCGCTGGAAGAAGCGCCGCGCCGCCAAGGATGCGGCAAGGGTCGACGCCATGGCAATCAGAGCGTTGCCGGCGAGCATCCCCAGCACCGCCCCGCCGCTGCCGAACCAGTGCGCTCCTGCCCAGATAAAAGGGATGGCGCCCACGGTCACCCGCAGCCAGGCGAATAGCGTCAGCAGCCACGGACGGCCCAGGGTGACGAATACCGCCTGACTCACGAAGTCCAGGCTGATCAGCGCCCACAACAGCCCGCCGTACTGGCAAAACATCCGCAGCAGCGCCAGGCCGGCTCCATCGAGATGATAGTACGCGGCGAGCGCGGGTTGTGCGCAGGCGATCATCGCCCAGGCCAAGAGACCGTAGCCCAGCGCCAGCCTACGGGTGAAAGACACCGCCGCCAGGCTTCGCCCTGCCAGCCCGGCGCCCACGTTCTGTCCAAGCACCGGCGCCAGGGCGCCCGGAATGGCGAAGAACACGCAATAAGCGAACTGGGTGATGCGGTCGACGACGGTCATGGCCGCCAGCGCCTCGACGCCGAACGACGCCACCGAGGCCATCAGATAAGCGATGGCGACCGGTGTCGCGAGGCTGGCGATCACCGCCGGCAGTCCGATGCGCAGCGTTTCCGCCCAGTGAGCGCGGATCGATCGGACATCCGGCGCCCAGCGCAGGCCGACCTTGTCGCGCACCCAGTAGACACCCAGCGTGGCCGATACTATCGCCGAAAGTGCATAGGCCAGTCCCGCGCCCCGCAATTGGAGATCTAGGACAAAAATCAGCAACGGATCGGCAATCGCCAGGGTCGCCGCGCCCGAGAGCATGACCCATAACGCCCGACTGCTATGTCCGGCAGCGCGCAGAATCTGCGCCGCCATTTGCATCGCAGCCTGCAGGACGGTGGCTGGAAGCGCCAGCAGGATAAAATCACGGGCCGCCTGTGCCGTGTCCTGATCGGCGCCGAGCACATGCATAAGCGGTGCTGAAAACACCAGTTGCAACGCGGCGGCGACTGCCGACACCACGGTGACCAGCAACAACAGACTGAAGGTCCGCCCGGCGATCGCGCCGTTGCCGTGCCGACCGATATGCCGCGACAGCACCGAAGTGCCGGCGATGATCAGTCCCGATACCAGCGCGGTATTGCTGAACACCAGCACCTTGGCGATGCCCACCGCCGCCAGCAGCACCGGGGCGTGCAGCATGGCGACGTAGACCAGGGTCAGGATGTCCACGAGAAACACCGCGAACAGGCTGACGGCGCTGGTACTGATCATGACCGTCACATGTCGCGCCACTGCCCCTTCGGTAAACCTTGCGCCCAACTGCCTCACCTCTGACGACCGACCGTGCGTGGAACACGGCCCGCCCGGAAAAGCGCGGCAGTCTACCTGCACGGGCACGCACTCGCCATGCCTTTGCGCCCGCTGAGCCCCTGTCGCGACGTCCGGACTCGAAGGGTCGGTCGCGCCTGAAAGGCTTTTGATGGAAAATAGCGCGCATCACGCGGCTGCCCGCGTCATCCCGCACCTGCCCGCCCGGGCCAAAAACGGAACCCGTAATGATCCCTCGCCACTTTCGCAACGCCACGCCTGACGATACCGCCCGCTGCTTCCAGATTGAGATCAGCGCCTACGAAGGTGACGAAGCCGCCACCGAGCAGAAAATCGCGACGCGCATCGCGCAGTACCCGCAGGGCTTTCTGATTCTGGAGGTCGAGGGTCGCATCATTGGCTTCATCAACGCTGGTTGCGCCCACGAGGTGGTGATGTCCGATGAAGCCTTCAAGGAACTGATTGGCCATGATCCAGAGGCGCCGAATGTGGTGATCATGTCGGTGGTGGTCGATCCGGCGCACCAGGGCCAGGGCCATGCCGGCGCGCTGATGACAGAGTTTGTCGAGCGCATGAAACGCATGGGCAAGCGCAGCATTTCTTTGATGTGCAAGGAGCGTCATGTGCCGCTGTACACCCGGATGGGCTATCGCTACGTCAGGCCTTCGGCCTCCGACCATGGCGGGATGGCGTGGCATGAGATGGTGATGGAACTGTAAGAGGAATTTTCTCCCCTCGTCAGGCTCATTACTGGACCGACCATCACAGCAGCGAGCCGCGCTGCGGGAGATTGCAATGACCACCAGGTTCAAGACGGGCGATGCCGTACGCTGGAATTCCGAGGCGGGCGAGATCCACGGCAAGGTCACCAAGGTGCACACCAAGGACGTGGAATTCATGGGCAAGCATCGTCCTGCCTCCAAGGACGAACCGCAATACGAGGTCAAAAGCGACAAGACCGGGCATCTGGCTATGCACAAGGAAGGCGCGTTGCATAAAGGATGATTTGCTGCCGCTGCGCGGCAGATCGCCAGCAAGCTGGCTCCTACGCCCAATCTGTAGGAGCCAGCTTGCTGGCGATGGAAACAACGCGGTTCATCTTAAAACCGCTTTGCCTGTTTTACTGCCGCAAAGCGGCAGATCGCGGATGAATCCGCTCCTACGCAGAGGCAAGATCCATAGGCGATGGGCGTTCAGCCTTACACCAGCGAACTTCTTCTCTTCAGATCGACGTTCAGGATGAAGTCGTTCTCCGAATAGTCGACCGGGCAGTCCACCACGTGCACGCCTGGGGTGCTCAGGCAACGTTCCAGCAGCGGCAGGAACTCTTCGGCGCTTTCCACGCGATGGCCTTGCGCGCCGTAGCTCTGGGCGTACTGCACGAAATCCGGGTTGCCGTAGTCCAGGCCGAAGTCGGTGAAGCCCATGTTCGACTGTTTCCAGCGGATCATGCCGTAGCCGTCGTCACGCAGGATCACCACGGTCAGGTTCATCTTCAGGCGAACCGCGGTTTCCAGCTCCTGGCTGTTCATCATGAAGCCACCGTCACCGCACACCGCGATCACCGGACGGTCCGGGTACACCAGGTGCGAGGCCATGGCCGATGGCAGGCCGGCGCCCATGGTCGCCAGGGCGTTGTCCAGCAGAACGGTGTTGGGCTTGTGCGCCTTGTAGTTACGGGCGAACCAGATTTTGTAGATGCCGTTGTCCAGCGCCACGATGCCTTCGGACGGCAATGCGCGACGGATGTCGGCGACCAGACGCTGCGGGTAGACCGGGAAGCGGTTGTCGTCGGCGCCTTCGACGATCTGCGCTTCGTTGGCTTCGCGAATGGTCAGCAGACGGGTGAAGTCCCAGTGCGCCGGATTCTCGGTCAGCGCTTCGCCGATCTGCCAGACGGCGTTGGCGATGTCGCCGATCACTTCGACCTGCGGGAAGTACACCGGATCGACTTCGGCGGAGCGGAAGTTGATATGGATGACTTCAGTGCCGCCACGCACCATGAAGAACGGCGGCTTCTCGATCACGTCGTGGCCGATGTTGACGATCAGGTCCGCGGCTTCGACGGCGCGGTGCACGAAGTCGCCGGCCGACAGCGCGGCGTTGCCCAGGAAACGCGGGTGACGCTCGTCGACCACGCCCTTGCCCATCTGGGTGGTGACGAACGGGATGCCGGTCTTGTCGATCAGCTGCTTGAGAACCTTGGCGGTCATCTTGCGGTTGGCGCCGGCGCCGATCACCAGGATCGGGCTGCGGGCATTGCGGATCTTGTCGACGGCGGCCTGGATCGCCTTGTGCTCGGCCAGCGGACGACGGCTCAGGCTCGGGGTGATCGGCAGGCTGTCGGTCTGCTCGGCGGCGATGTCTTCGGGCAGTTCCAGGTGCACGGCGCCCGGCTTTTCTTCTTCGGCCAGACGGAAGGCCTCACGCACGCGCGACGGGATGTTGTCTGCCGACGCCAGCTGATGGGTGTACTTGGTCAGCGGCTGCATCATGCCGACCACGTCCAGGATCTGGAAACGGCCCTGCTTGGATTTCTTGATCGGCTTCTGGCCGGTAATCATCAGCATCGGCATGCCGCCCAGGTAGGCGTAGGCGCCGGCGGTCACCAGGTTGGTCGCGCCAGGACCCAGGGTCGACAGGCTGACGCCGGTCTTGCCGGTCAGGCGGCCATAGGTGGCGGCCATGAAACCCGCGGACTGCTCGTGACGGGTCAGTACCAGCTTGATCTGCGACTTGCGCAGCGATTCCAGAAGATCGAGGTTTTCCTCGCCGGGGATGCCGAACACATACTCGACCCCTTCGTTCTCCAGGCACTGCACAACGACATCGGCGGCCTTGGCCATCTTTGTTTCTCCTATCGGGCTAGATGTGTTTTCGAAACGTCATGAACCGGGCCACGTTTAAGGCCCGTTCACATCGCTTGAACGGGCGACATGAAATTTCGGACGCCACTTTCCCACATCAGGGCACGTCTGTGTGCCAATCGATTCGATATCTTGTGTGATTCGCAGGGTCCGTGGTAGTCAGACGCCGAAATTGAACGCTATGGAAATCCGAGGCCGGCTTCCGCGGTAGGTTGCCACTGAATGTTTAAACCATGAGGGAAACATGACAAAGGTGCCCGCTTCAGGCTGTACGGAAGTGCTGTAACCCGCCGTCAGACAGCCCTCGATACGCATTCGCAGGGCGGGGTTGTAGACCGAAGGCACCATTCCACGGGGATCCGGGAATTCCAGGTCGCCGCCCACCGACGGATCCGCCTGGCGGCCACCATCGTCCACCCAGTAAACGCCGGACCAGTATGCGCCAGGATGGCCATGCAGCGCATTCGAGTGCCCTGCAAAATTCACGTTCGCCCAGGCGGCATGTTTCCACTGGAAAGCCGGCTCGATCAGGCCATCCGACGGGCTCTGTACCGCGGTCAGCTGATTCGCGAATGCCAACCCGAAATCCAGAAGCAAACGCGCCGCCTCGCCGCCCCACTCTGCGAAGTCTGCGCTGGACTGCCACCCACCCTCGTTGCTATGAGATGTGCCCTGATCGGTTTGCATCCGTTCATATATCACCCTTCGCAGCTGCTCGTTCAAGAGCTCTGCCTGGGGATGTACCGCACTCGCCACGGGCGTGACGAACAGTCTGGCTATTTGTATGGCGTCTGAATCGAAATGTTGTTGCGGCTGCATCGAGGTGTTCCCGGTCGCTTACCATGGGTAGAGAATCATTGGCGTCACAGAGCGTTCAGCCGGCTTTTATTCCAGTTCCAGGCTGTATCCCACGCCGTAAAGCGACCGCAGCGGATCATGTCCCGGCGCGATTGCCGTGAGCTTGCGCCGCAGGTTCTTCACGTGACTGTCAACGGTACGGTCGGCCACCACCCGGTGGTCCTGGTAGATGTGGTTCATCAGCTGGTCGCGGGACAGTACCTGGCCTGGACGTACGGCAAGGGCCGCAAGCATGCGGAACTCGACGGGCGTCAGGTCGAGCAGTACGCCCTTGTAGCGCGCCTGAAACGTGCGCGCGTCGAGCTCCAGCCCCAGGCTGGGCCCCTGCTGGCCGCTGCGGCGCAGCACGGCCTTGACCCGGGCGACCAGTTCGCGGGGCGAAAATGGCTTGCAGATATAGTCGTCGGCGCCCAGCTCCAGCCCCAGCAGCCGGTCGATCTCATCGACCCTGGCGGTCATCATGATCAACGGCATCTGGGTAAAACTGCGCAATTCGCGGCAGATGTCCAGACCATCGCGGCCGGGCAGCATCAGGTCGAGCAGGATCAGGTCGTACTGCCCCTGACGGATCGCCGGGATGACGGCCAGACCTTCGGCCAGATGATCGACGCTGTAGCCGCCGACGCGCAGGTAGTCACCCACCAGGGCGGCAAGCTTGGGTTCATCTTCCACCAGCAGAATCTGGCTCATGCAGGATCTCCAGCAGCCGGGAGTGTGAGGGTCAGCAGCAATCCGCCCATGACCGAAGCCTTGGCCGTGAGCTCGCCGCCATGTACTTCAGCGATGCCACGGCAGATCGCCAGGCCAAGCCCTGTACCGCCGCTGGCGCGATTACGCGAGCGCTCGGCGCGGTAGAAACGTTCGAACAGCCGGGCCAGCGCGACGTCGTCGACACCGGGCGCGGTGTCTTCGCACTGCACCAGCACTCGCCCGCCGCTCTGCAGCGCCCGCAGCACGGTGTGGCCCCCAGCGTCTGTATAACGACGGCTGTTCTCCAGCAGGTTGTGCAGCAGCTGGCCAAGTCGCGACTCATCACCCAGCACCCACAGTGGCTGATCCGGCAGTTCCAGGCGCAGCGCAAGGCCGCGCTCGGCGAAGCCGGCCTGGAAGGCCTCGGCCACCACTGGCAGCAGCACACACAAGTCGATGCTTTCACGGCGATAGGTCGGGCCACCGACCTCCGCCAACGACAGGTCGAACAGGTCATCGACCAGTTTGCTCAGCGCGCCCACCTCGCCTTGCAACGAGCGCAGCGAATTGCCGTCGACCGGGCGAATGCCGTCTTCCATGGCTTCAAGCTCAGCCCGCATGACTGCAAGCGGCGTGCGCAGCTCGTGAGAAATATCGGCCATGAAATCGCGCCGCATGCGTTCATTGCTGGCAAGAGTGGCGGCCATACGGTTGAAGTCACCGGCCAGTTGCCCGGCTTCGTCGGCCGAGCGTACCGGCAGCTGGATCGCATAATCGCCCGCCGCCAGGCGATGCGTCGCGCGGGCCACTTCGCGGATGGGTCGCAGCAGTGTGCGGGTCAGCCACCAGGCAATCACGGCCGTGGCCAACAGGCAGGCCAGGCCAATCAACAGGCTGGAGCGCAACTGATTGAGCTGGAAACGCCGGTCGCCGACGCTGGTGACCGACTGCAGCGGCGCCAGGGCCATCCAGCCGACCATCTGGCCTTGATAGCGGATCGGGCGCAGCAGCATGTCGCTGCTGGCCGTCTGGTAACCAATGATCGGCTGGCGCTCGGCATCGAGCAATGCGAAGCGCACGAAGGCGCCGGTCAGGTCCGAGACAGTCAGCAGGCTGGGGTCGAAGGTCTTGTCCGGCGGGGTATCGTCCGGACGCAGCAGTTCGAACCACTGGTCCTTGTCACGGCGAATGAAGTCCCAGCTGCCATGGCGCGCATAGGCCTGTTCGATACGCGGCACGATGCGATCCATGCGCTCCTCGGCCTGCTGGTTGAGGTAGCCGAGAAAACCGTACTTCAGGCTCAGGTACGCAGCGAACACCATACCCAGCACGGCGAACGCACAGACTGCGAGCATGGCAAAGAAGAACTTGCGCGTAAGACTGACTCTCATGGCACCGCCGGCACATCGAAATGACGGCTATTGAACCGTGCAGACCCTGATGCCGCAAGGCGCTGCGGACAATCTCCACGCTTTCTGCACAATGCCTGCACAATTGCCGCGCACGCTTGGCCCATCGAAATCATTTGGGTCGGAGCTTGCGATGCCTACGTTATTCCACTCTCTGTTGTTTGCGCGTTCGCCTCTGGCGCGCGCTCTGCTGCTCGGCGCCGGCCTGCTCGTCATCAGCGGTTGCCGCGAGGCCGAAACCGATGCCGGCGCCCCGCCGGTGCAAGAAGTGGCGGTGTATGAAGTCACCACCACGGCCCAGGCGCTTGAAACCACTCTGCCCGGCCGCGCCAGCGCACACCTGATCGCCGAGATCCGTCCTCAGGTCGGCGGCATCATACAGAAGCGCCTGTTCAACGAAGGCGATACGGTCAAGGCCGGGCAGGCACTCTACCAGATCGACCCGCAGCAGTATCAGGCAACGCTGGCTCAGGCCAAGGCCACCGTCAGTTCAGCCCGTGCCACGCTCAAGGCCGCCGAACTGAAAGCCAGACGCGATGCACAGTTGGTAAAAATCGACGCCATCAGCGCCGAAGACAATGAAAGTGCCCAGTCGTCCCTGCTTGAGGCGCAGGCCAGCCTGCAATCAGCTCTGGCCGAGCAGCGCACGGCGCAGATCAACCTCGATTACACCCGTATAAATTCGCCGATCGACGGCCGTACCGCTACCTCGACGGTCACCCCGGGCGCGCTGGTCACCGCCGAACAGACTACAGCGTTGACCACTGTCCAGCAGCTGGATCCGATCTACGTCGACTTCACCCAGCCGAGCAGTACTCTGTTGCGCCTCAAGCGCGAGCTGGCCGAAGGCAAGCTCGCCCGCAGCGGGCAGGCAGATGCCACGCGCGTCAGCCTGGAGCTCGAAGACGGCAGCACTTACGCCCACGCCGGCACCCTGACCTTCAACGGCGTCAGTGTCGACGAGAGCACCGGAAGCGTGACCTTCCGCGCGGTGGTGCCCAATCCGGATGGCCTGTTGATGCCAGGCATGTACATCAAGGCGACGTTGCAGGAAGGCGTACAAAAAGACGCCATTCTGGTGCCGCAGCAGGCGGTGAGTCGCGACGAGCGCGGTGGCGCCACCGCACTGGTGGTCGTCGACGGGAAGGTTCAGCAGCGCGAACTGACCCTGGCCCGGGCGGTGGATAACCGCTGGTGGGTCAGCAAGGGACTGGCCGCGGGTGAAAAAGTGATCGTTCAGGGCCTGCAAAAGGTTCGCGTCGGTCAGCAAGTGCAAGTGCGGGACAGTGCCCTGACCGCCCATAACGACAGCAACTGAGGCGCATTACATGGCACGCTTTTTCATCGACCGGCCGATCTTTGCCTGGGTCATCGCGATTCTCGTCATGCTCGGTGGCGGTCTCGCCATCTTCAAATTGCCGCTGGCACAGTATCCCAACATTGCTCCGCCGCAGATCAGCCTCAGCGCCACCTACACCGGCGCCTCGGCCAAGACCATGGAGGACTCGGTGACCCAGGTCATCGAGCAGCAAATGACCGGCCTCAATGGCCTCACCTATATGTCTGCCACCAGCAGCTCGTCCGGAAGCGCCAAGATCACGCTGACTTTCGAGGCGGGGACCGATGTCAACACCGCACAGATGCTGGTTCAGACCAAGCTGGAACAGGCCAAGGCACGCTTGCCCGAAACGGTCCAGCAACAGGGTATCCAGGTCAACAACTCGTCCAGCGACTTCCTGATCATCATCTCCCTGGTATCGGGCAACCCCGATGTCAGCGCCACCGATATCAGCGACTTCATCTCCAGCACCCTTTATGACCAGATCAGCCGGGTCAGCGGCGTGGGCGATGTGACGACCCTGGGCTCAAGCTATGCCATGCGCATCTGGCTGGATCCGGACAAGCTCAAGCAATTCTCGCTGATGCCGTCGGACGTCAGCAGCGCGCTGGAAGCACAGAACGTCGACACCTCGGCCGGACAGCTGGGCGCCCTTCCCGCCCGCGCCGGCCAGCAGCTGAACGCCAGCATCAATGCCCGCAGCAAGCTGCAGACCGCCGCACAGTTCCGTGAACTGGTGCTCAAGTACGCCAGCAACGGCGCCGTGGTGACCCTGGCCGACGTGGCCCGGGTAGAGCTTGGCAGCGAAAGTTACGATGTAGTCGCCGAGCATAACGGCCGGCCGTCCGGCGGCCTGGCGGTGAGCCTGGCGACTGGCGCCAATGCCCTCGACGTGTCCGAAGCGGTGCAGGCCAAGCTGGCGGAACTCGAGAAGTTTTTCCCCAGTCAGCTTCAGCTGCGCAGTGAAGTGGCCTACAACACGGCGCCCTTCGTGAAGATCTCCATCGAGGAAGTGGTCAAGACGCTGTTCGAAGCCATCGCCCTGGTGGTGCTGATCATGTACCTGTTCATGCAGAACCTGCGCGCCACCTTGATTCCGGCGATCGCCGTGCCGGTGGTGCTGCTCGGTACCTTCGGCGTGCTGTCACTGCTTGGCTACTCGATCAACACCCTGACCATGTTCGGCATGGTACTGGCCATCGGCTTGCTGGTGGACGATGCCATCGTGGTGGTGGAGAACGTCGAGCGCATCATGGCCGAAAAAGGTCTCGCGCCCCGGGAGGCAACGCGGCAGTCGATGGGCGAGATCAGCGGCGCGCTGATCGGTATCGCCGTGGTGCTGTCGGCCGTGTTCATTCCCATGGCGTTCTTCGGTGGTTCAACCGGGATAATCTACCGCCAGTTCTCGGTGACTCTGGTGGCGGCGATGGCCCTGTCCGTACTGGTGGCCATGACCCTGACCCCGGCCCTGTGCGCCACCCTGCTCAAACCGTCGACAGCCCATAGTGAAACGCGGCGCGGCTTCTTTGGCTGGTTCAACCGCAACTTCGAGCGCACCTCGCAGCGCTACCAGCAGGGCGTCGGCAAGGTGCTGGCGCGGCCATTGCGCAGCCTGCTGGTCTACGCCCTGGTACTGGGCGGCGTGGCGCTGATGTTCGAGAAGTTGCCGACGGCGTTTCTGCCCGAGGAAGACCAGGGCATGTTGATGATGCAGATGACGCTGCCGGTCGGCGGCACCGACGAGCGCCTGCAGGCGGTCAGCCGCGAGGTTCAGGCCTACATGCTGCAACAGCCGGAGGTGGCGTCGATCCTCACTGTGCGCGGCCTGGGCAACGGTGGTAATGCACAGAACTCCGGACGCGGCTTCATCAAACTCAAGGACTGGAGTGAACGCCAGGGCGACGAGCACAGCGCCACGGCCGTGGCGCGGCGGGCCAATATGGCGCTGTCGAAAGTCCTCGATGCCAACGTATTCGTCATCGCTCCGCCCGCTATCCAGGGCCTGGGCCAGAGTTCCGGCTTCGACGTGCAGCTGCAGGACCTTGGGGGCCTTGGCCACGCCGAGCTGCTCAAGGCTCGCGACCAGTTCATCAGCCTGGCGGCCAAGGATCCACGCCTGGCCAATGTCCGTGCACAGGGGCTGGAAGACACGCCGCAGCTGGATGTGAGTATCGACGACCGCAAGGCCGGCGCCATGGGCGTTGCGGCCAGCGACATCAACGACACCTTGAGCACGGTGATGGGCGGCAGCTACGTCAACGACTTCATCGACGCCGGCCGGGTCAAGAAAGTCTACCTGCAAGGCGAGGCCGACAAGCGCATGCTGGCGGAGGACATCGGCGCCTGGTACGTGCGCAATGACAGCGACGCGATGGTGCCATTGTCCGCTTTCACCAGCAGCACCTGGAGCACGGCCTCGCCATTGCTGGAACGCTTCAACGGCTTCGGCTCGTACGAGCTGGTGGGCGAGCCTGCCAGCGGCGTCAGCTCCGGCGACGCCATGACTGCGGTCGAGGAGATCATGGCTCAGCTGCCTGAAGGTATCGGCTATGCCTGGGCCGGCCAGTCCTACCAGGAGCGGCTGGCCGGCAACCAGGCACCGCTGCTGTACGCAATCTCGATCCTGTTCGTCTTCCTGTGCCTGGCCGCCCTGTACGAAAGCTGGTCGGTACCGTTCGCGGTGATGCTGGTGGTCCCGGTAGGTATCCTCGGCGCATTGCTGCTGACCGGCCTGCGTGGCCTGGCCAACGACGTGTACTTTCAGGTCGGTCTGCTGACCACCGTGGGCCTGGCGGCGAAGAATGCGATTCTGATCGTAGAGTTTGCCAAGGAAGGCTACGAGCGTGGCGAAGACCTGCTTGGCGCCACCCTGGAAGCGGTACGCATCCGCCTGCGCCCGGTGTTGATGACCTCGCTGGCCTTCATTCTCGGGGTATTGCCACTCGCCGTCAGCAGTGGCGCGGGTGCAGGGGGCCGGCAGGCAATCGGCACTGGCGTGCTGGGCGGCATGCTCACCGCCACCGTGCTTGGCCTGTTCTTCATTCCCTTGTTCTATGTACTGGTGCAGCGCGTGGCCGGCCGACGCCCCAGCACTGCCGATACCGTTGCAGGAGAAGCCTGATGCGACTGTCCCCTCTTTTGCTGGCGCTGGCCCTGGCCGGCTGCGTCAACCTGGCTCCCGACTACCAGCGCCCTGCGGCGCCGGTGGCGGCACAGTGGCCGACCGGCCCTGCCACCGGCACCGCAAACGCCGATATCGGCTGGCAGTCCCTGTTCATCGATACTCGCCTGCGTGATACCGTCGCCCTTGCGCTGACCAACAACCGCGACTTGCGAGTGGCAGCGCTGAATGTCGAGTACCAGCGGGCACAGTACCGCATCCAGCGCGCCGAGCTTTTCCCGACCGTTTCGGCAACGGCCGACGGTACCCGGCAACGCGCGGTGTCCAACGGCAGTTCGGCGCTCAGCAGCCAGTACAGCGCAGGGCTGGACGTCAGCTACGAGCTGGACCTGTTCGGTCGCCTGGGCAACCTCAAGGACGCTGCTCTGGAACAGTACCTCTCGCTGGAGCAGACCCGTCGTAGTACGCAACTGAGCCTGGTGGCCGAGGTGGCCACCGCCTGGATGACCCTGGCCGCCGACCAGCAGCTGTTGAAACTGGCTGACGACACCTATGCCAGTCAGCAGAAGACCTACGCACTGGTGCAGCAGAGCCACGGGCTGGGCGGCGAATCTGGCGTGAGCCTGGCGCAGGCGCGCAGTACCGTCGAGTCGGCCCGCGCCGATGCAGCCAACTATGCCAGCCAGGTCGAGCAGGACCGTAACGCTCTGGAGCTGCTGGTGGGTCAACGGCTGGACGACCGGATGCTTCCGGGCGACGAGCCACTCGACACCACTGTGCTGGTAAGCGTGCCGGGAGGCTTGCCATCCAGCCTGCTGCAGCGTCGCCCGGATGTGCTGGCCGCCGAACATACGCTCAAAGCGGCTAACGCCGACGTAGGGGCGGCACGGGCTGCATTCTTTCCAAGCATTACGCTCACCGCCAGCGGCGGCAGCGCCAGTAGCGAGCTGTCCGGGCTCTTCAAAGGGGGCAGCCGTGCCTGGAGTTTCGCGCCTTCGATCAACCTGCCGATCTTCAACGCCGGCAGCAACCGCGCCAGCCTGGATGCAGCAAAGGTCAACACTGAAATCGAAGTAGCGACCTATGAAAAGACTTTGCAAACCGCGTTCAGTGAAGTGGCCGATGCGCTGTCAGTCCGTGCCCATATCAGAGAGCGGCTCGATGCCCAGAGCAACCTGACCGAGGCCACTGACACCGCCTACCAGCTGTCTTTGGCACTCTACAAGCAAGGCTCAGAGAGTTTTCTGGACGTGCTTGACGCCCAGCGCTCCCTGTACTCCGCGCAGCAGTCGTTGATCAACCTGAAATTGACCGAGCAGACCAACCGAGTGACTTTGTATAAAACCCTCGGCGGCGAATGGCAGGCTGGTCCCGTCGAGCCATCGGCGTGATGTGCGCGGCCGCGGCCACCCCTGGCAGCAGGCACATCATTGGTGTTGACGCCTTGACTCCAGCTCAGTCCGCTCTTGCCACCCACAGCTGATCCAGCCGCGTCGTATAACTCTGGCTCATCAGGTTGCGGCGCATCGCCCAGTGCGGATCGGCGGGCACGCTGGCCGCGCGCAGCGTGCCCCTGCCCCAGCGGGCGTTGATCTGATCGAGGACGTCCATGATCCTGTCCGCCGAATCGGGTTGCGAAGCGGTGAACAGGTCTTCGGTGTACTCGCCGGCACGGCACAGATCGAGCAACAGCACCTCGGCCTTGCTGTAATGAAAGCCGGAGCGGAACAGGCGATTGACTGCCGCGACGGCTGCCTTGGTCAGCAGCCGCACGTCATTGGACGGGTAAGGCAGCTCCACCAGCGCACCGTTGGCGTAACGCGCTTCATCAGGGTTGAACATCCCGGTGCGAATGCTGACCCGCAGTTTCTTGCACAACGAGTCCTGCTCGCGAAGCTTTTCCGCGGCTCGCTGGGTGTAGGTCGCGACGGCTTCGCGAATCGGTTCCAGGCGCGTCTGCCGTTCGCCGAACATGCGGCTGCAGCAGATTTCCTTCTTTGGCGGATAAGCTTCGCTCAGCTCCAGACACGAAGTGCCGCCCAGCTCACGGGCGGTTTTTTCGACCACCACGCTGAATCGCTCGCGCAGTGTGCGGGGGTCGGCTTTTGCCAGGTCCATGGCCTTGTGAATGTCCATCGCCTTGAGGTGCGCGGCCATTTTCTTGCCGATGCCCCAGACCACGGACACATCCATGTTGCGCAGCACCCAGTCGCGCTTGAACGGATCGCGAATATCAGCCACGCCTCCGGTCACCTCGATCAAGTGCTTGGCGACGTGATTGGCCAGCTTGGCCAGGGTCTTGGTCGGCGCGATGCCGATCCCTACCGGGATGCTGGTGCGCTTGATGATGTCATGGCGCAACTGGCGACCGAACTCGGTCAGGTCACCCGGCATGCCGGTGAGGTCGGCAAAGGCCTCGTCGATGCTGTAGACCTCGACGGCCGGAACCCTGGACTCGATGATCCCCATGACCCGCGCGCTCATGTCGCCGTACAGCGCATAGTTGCTGCTGAACACTTCCACGCCGGCACGGCGCAGCGCTTCTTTGACCTGAAAATACGGCGCGCCCATTTTCGCGAACGGCTTGGCGTCGTAGCTGCGGGCAATCACACAGCCGTCGTTGTTGCTCAGGACCACAATCGGCTTCCTCGCCAGGTCCGGGCGGAAGACCCGCTCGCAACTGGCGTAGAAGCAATTGCAATCGATCAGCGCGAAGACCGGATCACGCCCCGCCATGTTGGCGCACGCTGAATTTCACTACGCCCCAGATCATCAGGTCGTCTGACTCAGTCACATGCCTTTGCGGGTAATGCTTGTTTTCAGATTGCAGGATGACCGTCTGCCCGCGCATGTACAGGCGCTTGCAGACCGGTTCGCTGTTGAGCGAAGCGACCACGATGTCGCCGTGCTCGGCGTACAGGCTGCGGTCCACCACCACCAGATCCCCGTTGTAGATGCCGGCCCTTTCCATGCTGTCGCCCTCGACTTTTACCAAATAGGTATGCGGGGCACGGATATCGAACATCTCGTCGAACGAGACATGTTTTTCGATGTGATCCGCAGCGGGCGACGGAAAGCCCGCGGAAACCAGCGAGGAAAAATACGGGAGCTTGACGCCGCCCGGCAACAGAGGTCCGAGGAAATTAACACTCATGGTGTGAGCCTTATTAGAATGACTGTACGTATATACAGTTAACTCTGCAGCTCGTCCGCGGTCAATGTTGCATGTAGGAAATTTCGACGAGTGACATCACAGGTGACATCATGTGCGGACGTTATTCGATCTATGAACCCATGGATCATTACCTCAAGACGCTGGCGCCACAGCAGCTGATCATCAACGGCTACGATGAATGGCCGATCGAGCGCTACAACGTCGCGCCCACCACTCGCGTCGAGATCATCCGGCCCGCGGCCGAAGGCTTGAGCATCGACAAGGTGCGCTGGGGCTGGGCACCGTTCTGGGCCACCGGCAAGCGCCCGGCACCGATCAACGCGCGGGTCGAAACCGTCACCACTGGCAAATTCTTCAAGGAACTCTGGCCCCATGGTCGCGCGTTGGCACCGGCCAACGGCTGGTTCGAATGGGTGGCCGATCCGGGCGACGCCAAACGCAAGCGGCCGTACTACATCCACCTCAAGAGCGGCGAGCCAATGTTCTTCGCCGCCCTCGCCCAGGTTCGCCCGGGATTCGAGCCCCATGACGGCGACGGCTTCGTGGTGATCACCGCAGCGAGCGATGCCGGGATGCTGGACATCCACGACCGGCGGCCAGTGGTGCTGACCCCGGAAATGGCCAGGGAATGGATCGATCCGGACTTGCCCGCCGAACGCGCGGAGCAGATCGCCCGCGATGCGTGCCGGCCGGTGGAGGACTTCCAATGGCACGCGGTAGGCAAAGAGGTCGGCAACGTGAAGAATCAGGGCAGGTCGTTGATCCTGCCGGTTGAATCGGAACCACAGGCTAATCCAGGCATCTTGGGTCGGTTGGACCCGGACGGCGCTTGAAAGCCTGTAGGAGCGGATTTATCCGCGATCGTGCCGAATCGCGGATAAATCCGCTCCTACGGGCACGCGGACAGCTTCGCGATCCTTTCGTGCGGGCATTCTGTAACGTAAAGTAAAAAAGATAATTAATACGAACAATTACCATTAACTATTTTGTGAAAATTTTGTTAGCATCCGCAGCCGTGTAGTCCGTTTCCTACTCGTCCGCGCGATTCTTCCGATTTCGGCGCGGGCTCTTATCCGATTCCAAGGAACCCGAAGATGCTGCGTCCCGTCCTGCCTGCTCTGGCCACTGCGATTGCGCTTGGGCTGTCTACGTCCACCTTTGCCGCCCCGGTGCGCATCGACTTGCCGGCTCAACCGCTGGCCACTTCTCTGGCCCAACTGGGGCAAACCAGTGGCATGCAGGTCGTCTTCGACTCCCGGCAGGTGACCGGCAAGCAAGCGCCAACGGTCCGCGGCAATCTTGAGCCGTCGCAGGCGCTGGCCCAATTGCTCGCCGGTAGCGGTCTTACGGCGACTGTCAACGGCAATACCGCCCGTGTCGTTCAGGTAGCACAGTCTGCGCCGGCCGCCACGGGGGCGATCGCTCTGGACGGCGTGAACATCAACGCCGACGCAGGCATTGCAGGCGTCGCGACGACCGAGGGCACCCGCTCGTACACCACGGGTTCGATGAACACCGCGACCAAGCTGCCGTTGTCCATTCGCGAAACTCCGCAGTCGGTCAGCGTCATCACCCGCCAGCGGATGGAAGACCAGGGCATGAACGACCTCAACGACGTGGTCAAATATGCGCCGGGCGTCACACTGCACAAAACCGCGTCAGACCGGCAGGAGTTCCTGTCGCGCGGCTTCAAGATCGACAACATCATGTACGATGGCTTGCCGACCAGTATCAGCACCTTCACCCAGGACGTGATTTCCAGCGCCGACCTGAGCATCTACGACCGGGTTGAAGTGGTGCGCGGCGCGACCGGCCTGATGACCGGCGCCGGCAGCCCCGCCGCTACTTTGAACCTGGTCCGCAAGCGTCCGACCGCGACGCCACAGGTCACCATTACCAACAGCGCGGGCAGCTGGGATCGCTACCGTACCGAGATCGACGCGTCCAACAAGCTCAACGATTCGGGCACTGTCCGCGGTCGAATGGTCGCCGCCTATCAGGACGACCACAGTTTCGTCGACGTGCGGGAAAACCAGCGCCAGACCTTTTACGGCATCATCGAAGCGGATCTGAACGACGCCACCACCTGGACCATCGGCGCCTCGAAACAGCGCGACGACAACACCTCGGACTGGGGCGGCCTGCCCAGCGGCCCCAATGGTGAAGACCTGCACCTCAAGCGTTCCAGCTTCATGAGCAATGACTGGTCGTACTGGAACAAGGACAACTACAGCCTGTTCACCGACTTGACCCATCGCTTCGACAACGGCTGGACCGGCAAGGTGGCCGCGGCCAAGATTTGGGCCAAGGCGGATACCTTCTCTACCTACCTTGGCAACTACGATGGCCTGGGCTTCCAGCAATACGCGGGCAAATATCGCGACGATGACGAGCAGACCAACTTCGATGCCTCCCTGTCCGGCCCGTTTCAGCTGTTCGGTCGCGAGCACGAGCTGGCCGTTGGCCTGAGCCATCGCCAGGAGAAGTTCGATCAATGGGGCGGCTGGACCGACGGGACGCCAATCGATATCTACAACCCCAACCACAACCTGACGGCCAAGCCAACCGTCGACACCAGCCTGTATGAGTTGCGCAATACCGCCACCGAAAAAGGCGCTTACGCAGTCGCCCGCTTCAACCCGATCGACCCGTTGAAAATCATTATCGGCAGCCGGGTTACCTGGTATGACTTCAATGATCGCTCCGGGGATACCGACTACAGCGTTACCCGGGAAGTCACACCGTATGCCGGCGTCATTTATGATCTCAACGAGACCTACTCGGTGTACGCCAGCTACACGGAGATATTCAAGCCTCAGACGGAAGTAACGGCAGGCGGTGGCGCTCTGCCTCCAATGACCGGCAAGAATTATGAAATAGGCTTGAAAGGCGAGTACTTCGACGGTGCACTCAATGCATCTGTGGCGCTGTTCGATATGGAGCAAAAGGACCGCGCCTATGAACTGGCAAATCAGAGTACCTCTTGCCCGTCGTTCCAAAGCAACAAGTGCTACGCGGCCGCAGGCGAGGTTCGCAGTCGCGGGATCGATGCCGAGCTCAGCGGCGCGCTGACGCCGAACTGGCAGTTCTCGGCCTCTTATACGTATGTGCTGAGCCAGTATGTGAAAGACGAAGACGAGACCAACGAAGGCAAACTGTTTGCTCCCGATCAACCCAAGCACTTGTTCAAGGCCGCAACCAGCTACGATCTTCAGGGCGACTTGAATAAATGGCGCGTGGGGGCAGACGTATTCGCACAAAGCAAAACGTTTGAGCGCGTTGGCAATGGAACATCGGATCAGGACGCCTACGGCATCGTCGGCTTGATGGCAGGCTACCGCTTCGACGAGCACTGGGATGGCCGCGTCAACGTCAACAACCTGTTCAATACCCGCTACTGGCAGGGCATCCCGAACGCCAGCGGTGCCGGCCAGTACGGTGATCCGCGCAACCTGATGTTCACCCTGAAGTGGTCCCTGTAAGGTCAGCCGCTTTTCGCTGAATATGACGCAACGCCCGGATCGTTCGATCCGGGCGTTGCAGCATCACTGGTTGGAATCTTATGTCTGCCACCCTCTGCTCACGGACCGAGTCGCGCATTCTCGCTATCGAGGATGATTCACTGCTGGCTGAACATCTTGCCCGCCATCTTCAACAGCGCGGTTTCGCCGTCACCCTGCGCCACGACGGAGAACATTTCCTCGACCTGATTCATTCCCAGGCGTTCGACCTGGTTCTGATGGACATAACTCTGCCGGGCACCAGCGGCCTGGATCTACTTGCCCGGTTACGCGAGCATCAACGCGTGCCGGTGATCCTGATGTCGGCGCTGGGCGCGGAACAGGACCGCATCGTCGGCTTCAGCCAGGGCGCGGACGATTATTTGCCCAAGCCGTTCAGCATGCTGGAAATGGATGTGCGCATCGATGCCGTGCTCAGGCGCGTTGCCTACGAGCAGGAGTCGAGCCGGCTACTCAGGATAGCGTCCGCGCAGCACCCCGCCGACCGCCTGCAAAGAGACACGCAGCGTTGCGACGTATCCCATGATGGAAGCTGGGCCGACCTGAGCACTACCGAGTATCGGATTCTGGATGTGCTGCTCGATCACACGGGCGAGGTCATGAGCAAGGCGTTCCTGTATCAGCAAGCCATGCACCGTGCCTATTCCCAACATGATCGCAGCCTGGATATGCATGTCAGCCGTATCCGCCGTAAACTCCAGGCCGTCGGTTTCAACGGCGCGCGGATCGAAACCGTACGTGGCGCGGGCTATGTGCTGACGCGTCCGGTCCCATGACAGTGCCCGGTCGACACTCGCTGCTCTGGAAGCTGATCGCTGTGCTGGCCGTGCTGTGCCTGCTGGTTGTCAGCCTGCAGGTCGATCTGAACAAACGGCTGCACGATGCCACCGCCCGGCTGGGCGAACCGGCCAGGCGCGGGCTTTCGGAGTTTGCCACCCAGGCCGAACAGGCCTGGAAAACCGACGGCACCCGGGGCATCGACCGCTTTCTGGCGAATCTGCGCGAACGCGAGCAGGTCTGGGCGGCAGTGGTCGACGAACGCAACAAGTCGCTGGGCTCGACCGCGCTGACCGACGAGGAGCGGGAAAAACTCAACTTCGTGCGTCGGCTCGACTGGCTGATCGGTCGCCCGAGCGGCTGGCCGACGTTCTACGTTCCTTTCCGCGATACGCAAGCTCGATTGGTGATGGATTTGCCGCGACGCTTCCATCCGCGCCAGCACCAGAAACTCTGGGAAACGCTGTTGCAACGCGTGCTGCCGGCCAGTCTCGCGCTTTTGCTGGCGGTGTTGCTGTACCGAGCACTGATCTCGCCGATCGCCATTCTGCGCAGTCAGGCCAATGCGCTGGGAACCGGCAACCTTGCGGCGCGGGTGGGGCCGGACATCGCCGGTCGCCGGGACGAGTTGGGCGAGCTGGCCCGGGCGCTGAACCACATGGCCGACCGGGTCGAAGACACGGTCGTGTTCCAGCGCCAACTGTTGCGCGCCCTCTCCCACGAATTGCGCACGCCGCTGAGCCGATTGCGGGTCGCCGGCGAGCGGGAGCTGGACATCGACGCGCTGCGCCAGCGTCAGGAACGCGAAGTGCAGAGCATGGAACGGCTGATCAACGACACCCTGGAACTGGTCTGGCTGGACACTGAGCGCCCTGCGCTGCCGGCCGAGCCGATGCTTGTTGGCGAGCTTTGGGAGCTGCTGCGCGAAGACGCCTGTTTCGAAACCGGCTGGCCGCTGGAGCGTCTGCCATGCGACCTGCCGGTCGACTGCGCGGTACTGGGCAATCTCAACGGCTTGGCGCAAGTGCTGGAGAACGTCCTGCGCAATGCGATTCGCTACTCCCCGCCCGATGGCAGCGTGCGACTGAGCGGTCGACGCGAAGGAGACTTCTGGCACTTGTGGGTCCAGGACCAGGGCCCCGGCGTCGAGCCCGGCGAGCTGGAACGGATTTTCCAGCCGTTCACACGGCTTCAAGCGCCGCGCCCGGGTGGCGAAGGCTTCGGGTTGGGACTGTCGATCGCTCGCAGCGTGGTGCGTTCGCTGGACGGCGATATCTGGGCGGAGAACGCCGGCCCAGGGCTGCGCGTGCACCTTCGGCTGCGAAGTGTATAAAATGTAAAATATATTTACTCCCATTTGAGAATGACTACCATCTTTGCCATCCAGGGAGTCGGATGGGCCGAGAGACCGGCTGGCAGCGAGACGCCCTCGCCTTGCTCCCCTGATTTCATCGAAGTGTTCAAGCCGTGTGTCCAGGCAACAGGAGTGTCGTAGATGCAACCGCAATTCAAGCTCAGCCACCTTTTCATGGCCGTCGTGGCCGCCTGCCCGTCGTTCGCGCTGGCGCAGACCGTCGACGTTCAGGGCGTCCAGCCTGAGGAAAACGCGCTGGAGCTGTCCGATACCCACGTGGTGGCCACCGCCGAACAAGAGCTGAAACAGGCATCGGGCGTCTCGCTGATCACCGCCGAAGACATCAAGAAACGCCCGCCGGTCAACGATATTTCCGACATCGTGCGCAAGATGCCCGGCGTCAACCTGACCGGCAACAGCGCCAGCGGCACCCGTGGCAACAATCGCCAGATCGACCTGCGCGGCATGGGCCCGGAAAACACCCTGATCCTGATCGATGGCAAGCCGGTCACCTCGCGTAACTCGGTGCGTTACACCCGCTCCGGCGAGCGCGACACCCGCGGCGACAGCAACTGGGTGCCGGCCAGCGAAGTGGACAGCATCGAAGTGCTGCGCGGCCCGGCAGCGGCTCGCTACGGTTCCGGTTCCATGGGCGGTGTAGTCAACATCATCACCAAACGTCCGACCGACAAACTGTCCGGCTCCGTCACTGCCTACACCAACATGCCCGAGGACGACGCCGAGGGTGTGACCAAGCGCACCACTTTCAGTCTGTCCGGCCCATTGACCGACGCGCTGACGTTCCGGGTCTACGGCAACCTCAACAAGACCGACGCCGACGACGCCGACATCAACCAGGACCACACCGCATCGGGCGCATCGCTGGCGGCAGGCCGTGAGGGCGTGCGCAACAAGGACATCAATGCGCTGCTGAGCTGGGCCCTCGACCCGCAGCAGACCCTCGACTTCGAAACCGGCTACAGCCGCCAGGGCAATATCTACGCCGGCGACGTGGGCACCGGCGCCACCGATTCTCTGGTGCCAGACAGCGTCATCAACCGCTGGCTGGGTCGTGAAACCAACACCATGTATCGCCAGAACTTCTCCGTCATCCACCGCGGCGACTGGGAATTCGGCACTTCGCGCCTGCTGGCCCAGTACGAAAAGACCCGCAACAACCGCTTGCTGGAGGGCCAGACCGGTTCGGTGGACGGCGATATCAGCGCCGCCGCCGACAAGAGCACCAGCACCTACGACAGTTACCTGCTGCAAGGCCAGCTGGATATCCCGCTGGAGATCCTCGCGCCGCAGACGCTGAGCCTGGGCGCGGAATGGAACCGTCAGGAGCTGGACGACCCCAGCACCATGGACCGCGCCATCGGCAGCAGCCTGCCCAACTCGGCCGCAGGCTCGCGCGCCACCGACATGGACGCGACCATCATGGCGGTGTTTCTCGAAGACAACATCGAGCTGACGCCCAAGTGGTACCTGACGCCGGGCCTGCGCCTGGATCACCATGACCAGTTCGGCGCCAACTGGAGCCCGAGCCTCAATAGCTCCTACAAGCTGACCGACGACATCACCCTCAAGGGTGGCATCGCCCGCGCCTTCAAGGCACCGAACCTGTACCAGTCCAACCCCAATTACCTGTACCGCAGCAACGGCAACGGCTGCGCGCCGAGCCTGAGTTCCAGCGGCTGCTACGTGCTGGGCAACGAGAACCTCGATCCGGAAATCAGCATCAACAAGGAGCTGGGCATCAGTTTCGCTCGCGACGGCTGGAGCGCGGGGATCACCTATTTCCGCAACGACTACGAAAACAAGATCGTGTCGTCCAACGATCTGGTCGGTCGCACCTCGATCAACGAAGCGATCTTGCAGTGGGACAACGCCAAGGATGCGGTGGTCAAGGGTTGGGAAGGCAACCTGGGCGTGCCCCTTCTGGGCGATAACGGCGAGACCCTGAGCTGGAACACCAACTTCACCTATATGGAAGAAAGCGAAGACGGCGACGGCAACCCGTTGTCGGTCACGCCCGAGTACACCGTCAACACCATGCTCGACTGGCAGGTCGACGAAGCGCTGTCCCTGAGCCTGACTGGCACTTACTACGGCAAACAGGAACCGCGCCAGGTCAACCCGCTGCGCGATGCGCCGGTGACCGCCGCCAACGAATTGCGCACGCTCGATCCCTACCACGTATGGGGAGTCGGCGGGACCTACAAGGTCAACGACAATCTGTCGTTCGGCGCGGGCATCAACAACCTGTTCGACAAACGCGTGTACCGCGAAGGCGCGGGCACCAGCGCCGGCGCGGCCACGTACAATGAACCGGGGCGCTCCATCTATGCCTCCATTACCACCTCATTCTGATCCCGATGCCCGGCCTTTGCGCCGGGCTTTTTCAGGGGTCGTCACTGGATGACAGACATGAACACAGGATCCGGCGTCTGGCCGATGGTCTCCCGAATCTGCGCCGCCCTCCTGGGCGGCTACTGCTTTACGTATGCCTTCACGGCGGCGCTGGCCCGGCTGCTGCCGTTGGACAGAGTCGACGCACTGGTGACGGCCAGCCTGGCGTCGTTTCTGGTCTACACGCTGGCGATCTTATGGGCGTTCATCTGTCGTAGCGCCACTCGCGCTTGGGTCGGCATGGCGCTGGCGGTGCCTTTGAGCATCATCGGCTTCTGGCCGCAATGGATGGAGCGTCTGGGATGAAGCACAAGACCATCACCCAATCGCTGTCCTGGCTGCACACCTGGAGCGGGCTGATTTTCGGCTGGTTGCTCTTCGCGATTTTTCTGACCGGCACGCTGGCAGTCTTCGACAAGGAGATCGACGGCTGGATGCGTCCGGAAATCCCGGCCCACACCCTTGACCAGGCTCAGGCGGCGCAAACCGCGCTGGCTTACCTACAGGCCAATCACGCTGACGCCAAGGCCTGGAATATCGGCCTGCCTACCGAGCGCTCGCCTGCCCTCAGCGTATCGGCGGGCGAACAGCGACGTGGCGGAGGTACCTACCTGGACCCGTCGAGCGGCGAGAGGCTGGATGTGCGCGAAACTGCGGGCGGAAGCTTTTTCTTCCGTTTTCACTTCACCCTCCATCTGCCGCGCAGCTTCGGTATCTGGGTCACGGGGCTGGCCGCAATCGCGATGCTGGTGGGTATCATCAGCGGCATCGTCATCCACAAGAAGTTCCTCAAGGAATTCTTCACCTTCCGCCCGGCCAAGGGCCAGCGGTCGTGGCTGGACGCGCACAACGCCACTGCGGTGCTGGTGCTGCCCTTCCACCTGATGATCGCGTACACCGCGCTGGTGATTTTCTATCTGATCTACATGCCGGCCGCCATGGACGCACTGTTCGACGGCGACCGAGACGCCGCGAGCCGCGCCATCCGTGGCGCGCCGGGGCAGCATCAGGCCGCCGCCCAGCAGCCTGAACGCGGCGCGCAGCATGGCGGGCAACGCCGTGGCGCTGACAACGCCGCGACGCCCGCGCCGCTGACGGCGCTCGGCCCACTGCTCGCCGAAGCGGAGCGGCAGATCGGGCCGGTGGCGAGCCTGTCGATCCAGAATCCCGGGCGCAGCGATGCACGCATCGAAGCCCGGCCCGTGCTGGGCAATCGCATCGAGCTGACCAAGGGCCTGAGCATGACGTTCGACGGGGTGAGCGGCCAGGTTGTGCGGCCGCCCGCCGAGAGCCGGCCCAGCATCCTGACCCAGAAAGTGATGTCGGGCCTGCATTTCGCGCAGTTCGGCGGCTACCCCATGCGCTGGCTGTATTTCGTCTGCGGACTGGCCAGCTGCGCGATGCTCGCCACCGGCGTGGTGCTGTTCACCGTCAAGCGCCGTCGCCGACAGGATGCGGAAGGCCCGATCGCCGCTGTGCTTTATCACGCCGCGGAGCGGATCAACGTGGCGATGGTCGCCGGCCTGCCGCTGGCCTGCGTCGGTTTCATGTGGGCGAACCGACTGCTGCCGGCGGATCTGGCGCACCGCGCGGGCCGTGAAGTGCAGGCGTTCTTCCTGATCTGGCTGGCGAGTCTTGCCCACGCCATCATCAGGCCCCGGATGGCGGCCTGGCGCGAGCAGTTCGGCCTGGCCGCCCTGCTCTGCCTGACCTTGCCGTTGCTGGACATGTTTGGCGTCGATCGTGGCGATCCGCTTTACCTGCATGCCAGCGCGGTGCTTATTGGCGCGCTGCTGGCGTGGCTGACCTGGAAGCTGGGCAAACCGGCCACGCCACGCCCGACCCGCCGCACCGCCGGCAATACCGCGGAGGCCAGCTGATGAGTCTTCCTCTGTTGAGCGCGGCGCTGCTGGCCTTCAGCGGCATGCTCGGGCTGTGTCTGGGTCTGGAGCGTCATTACAAACAGTTGTTGAACGCCAAGCCCAGCGTCGCTTTGCTCAAGGCGCTGCGAACGCTGGGCTGGCTAGCGCTGGCTGCAAGCTTCGCTGCCTGCGTGACGGCCTGGGGCTGGGCGATGGGCCCGGTGGGGTGGTTCGGCATGCTGTCGCTGGCCGGGCTGGCGCTCGCGTTCTGGTCGACCTATGCGATTCGCACCCTGATGGCGATGGCCGGCGTTGGCTGGTTAGTGCTGGGGATATTGGCGCTGGTTCGCTGATCAAGGTCCTCTGGTTTTCAGGTGGATCGCGTCGTTTGCATCGCCAGCAAGCTGGCTCCTACGGCCCCGTGTAGGAGCCAGCTTGCTGGCGATCAGCCACGACTCAGATGTCAATGCGGCACATGCTCGGCCATCAATTCAATGACCCAATCGACAAACACCCGCAGCTTGAGGCTCATGTGACGGTTGGGCGGAAAGGCCACGAACATGGGCATGCTTTCCAGCTGCCAGTCCTCGAACAGCGGCACCAGCCGGCCTTGCGCCGCGTGGGCAGCAGCCATGTAGTCCGGCAGCCACAGCACTCCCAGCCCCGCGAGTCCGGCCGCCAGGTAAGCGTTGCCGTCGTCCACCGCCAGAATGTGCCGTCCGTGGATGTTCAGGGTTTCCTCACCCCGGCGCATGGCATAGGGCAACGCCCTGCCGGTCCGCGCCCAGAGAAAACCGACGATGTGATGGGCCTCGCCTTCCAGCTCTCTGGGGTGCTCCGGCACCCCCATGCGCCGCAGGTAGTCCGGCGCCGCGTAGACCCCGAGGCGCAGCTCGCCGAGCCGTCGCGCGACCAGTGACTGATCAGTGATGACGCCGCCGCGTATCACGCAGTCGACATTCTCGCCGATCAGATCGACCACCCGGTCGCTGACCCCCAGGTCAATGCGGATATCCGGATAGCGCACGTGAAAATCCGGCAACGCTGGCACCAGGATCATGCTGGCCCAAGGGCTGGGTACATCCACGCGCAATCTGCCCCTGGGCGCCACAGCCGCGGCGGACAGGCTGGTTTCCGCGTCGTCCAGATCCCCCAGCAAACGTACCGCCCGGTCGTAGAACACCGCGCCATCGGCGGTGATCCTGACCCGGCGGGTCGTGCGATGCAGCAGTTTGACCCGCAGGCGCGCCTCCAGCTGCTGCACCAGCTGGGTCACGGTGGTCTTGCTCATGTGCAGGGTTTCCGCCGCTTTGGTAAAGCTCCCCGCTTCCACCACGCGCACAAAGGCCTGCATCGCATCGAATCGGTCCATGGGGATTTCCGCGCTGGATTGTTCGGGATTCTCAAACAGTGATGGACAGCTTTGCGCGTTTATCGCGCCGACGCCAGCTCTTACAGTCACTCCATCACTGAACGAGGCCGACCGGCCTCACGACCCGGAGAAGCACATGACTATTCGCGACGCCGTTTTCCCGCCTGGACGCCAGGCGCTCTATGAACGCAACCGGTACTCGCCGGCGATTCGCTCCAACGGTTTTCTGTTCGTGTCGGGACAGGTCGGCAGCCGTGAGGATGGCTCACCGGAGCCGGGCATCGAAGCCCAGGTAAGACGGGCGTTCACCAATCTCAATGCAATCCTCGCCGAGGCGAGCGCCGGCTTCGAGGACGTGGTGGACGTGACTTTGTTCATCGTCGACCCCGAGCAACGCTTCGAAGCCCTTTGGGAGGTGGCCCGGGATTACTGGGGAGAAGCGCCCTATCCCACCGTAACGGCGGTCGGCGTCACCTGGCTGTACGGGTTCGATTTCGAGATCAAGGTCATCGCCAGGTTGCCCGAGGGCGACAGTTGACAGGTCGGATTTGAGGTTGAGGCTTGTCACGACTTGCAGGAGCGGGCGGCGATCCGTCTTGCTGGCGAAGGGGAAGACCGCGTCGTCCTCTATCGCCAGCAAGCTGGCTCCTACAGCGCCCGGTCACTGACATTCAATGGCAGTGGCGTGAGCCAATCAACCGCGCTGGCGCGCCTGGCGGGCCAACAGGGTCTGCAGGTGCTGCTCGGCGTGGGCGACCTGTATGTATAGATCGAACAAAGCGACGATGTCCTCACCGCTCAGCTTCTTCTCATCGACCCGCATGCCGGCGCTGGTGACCACGACCCGGGTGCCGCGGAAACGCTGAATGACGCCCTGCGACGGCAGGAACGCGATGCGCGCCTTGTGACGCGGCACCTCGGCGCCCTCACGCAGGCCCAGCTTGAGGCTCATGATCCAGTCATCCTTGACCGAGATTTCGGTGATATCCAGCAGGCTGACCGGCGCCGAGAGGTTGTGAACCCATACCGACTTGCGGTTCAGACGCATGAACACGTCCTTGCCGGCGTTGCGATGGCTCCAGCCACCGGCAAGCAGGATCATAGCGATCACCAGCCCGAACACCACGGCGCCCGTGCTCCCGCCCTTGGACACCATCATCCAGGTGATCAACAGCATGAAAGCGCCGCCCAGCGGTGCCCAGATGCGTACGTTGCGGCCGCTGGTGAAGCCGACTTCCTCGGGCGCGCTGTTGATGAACGCGCAGACTTCGGCGATTTCCGTCTCCAGCTGGTTGCTGCTGGCCTGGTTGTAGTCGGCGGTAAGGCCTTCGGCGAGGTCGGCCGGATCAAAGGACGAAGCCGTGGTCATCAATATGTCTCCTGCGGATGTGGGGCAACTTGGGGGGTGGCGAGCAAGCCGCCGAACCAGTGGCGGTCTTCAGTCGTCGGCGTGCGGGTGGCACGCTCGAACAGGTCCTTGTCCAGCGCCACCGACAGACTGGCGAGACGCGCAGCGGTCGGCGGATGGCTGTCGAAGGGGTGAGTCAGGGTGTGGTCCAGCTGGTCTTCGCCCAACTGCAACGGGTGATGCTCCAGGTAATCGGTCAGCGCGCGGACCAGATTGCCCTGATGCGGGCCGGCCAGTTGCGCGCAGATCAGATCGCCCAGCGCGGTGACGCGCAGCAGGGCCGAGGCAAACACCTGCTCGCTGCTGACCTGGGCGCCAACCTTGTCCGCGGCCAGTTCCTGGCGACGGCTCCAGTGGTAATACGCGGTGTCGAACACGGTCATGAAGTGCCCGTGCAGCCAGAGCACCGGCAGGTTCAGGCGGCTGGGGTCCTCGGCGTGGTGTTCGGCCAGCTCGGCCAGGCGCTGGCGCATCTGTTCCCAGAACGGCCCCAGGCGGCTGCCGCGCGCGGTGTCGGCATTGGCAAAGTGCCCCAGTTCGTGGCCGATGATCGAGCCGGCCTCGGACTGGCTGAGAACCGAGCAATACGTCAGCGGCATGTAGAGCGTACGCCCTGTCAACCGCTCACCCGAGGGCTGCAGCGTGACCGGTACTTCCGTAACGAAAAATCCCTGATCGACGCCCATTACCACATGATCGGGCATCGGCGCGCCGATCCGCCGGGATATCTCGCCGACCCAGCGCCACAGCTCGGCAGCCCGGGCGGCGGGCAGCGAGCGGCCCAGCAGATTCAGGCCCGGCTCCGGCAGTGCGCCCAGCTGGCTACGCAGCCGACGCAGCAGATAAATGCCGCTGCTGAGCAACAGCCAGGCCGGCAAGCTGACCAGGATCATGACGGCGCCGCCATTGTCCCAGTGGCTGTGAATCCAGCTTGCTTCGTACAAAGCGATGCTGGCGCTGGTCAGGGTCATCAGCAAGGTCTGCAATTGCGCGAGCTTGCCGAGCCGCTGCCACCAGCGCGGCAGCTGTTCAAGCAGGTAGTCCCGCGAGGCACGGGCGCGCAGACCGGCATAGCGCAAGGTCAACCAGGTCCCGATGGTCAACAGGATGGTCGACAGCGCCAGCAACTGACCAACGCCTGCAATGAAAGCGCGCAGGCGCAGTCCGGAGCGATCGGCATCGACCAGACCGGTCTCGTGCTTGAAGCGCGAAACCAGTACTTCGACCGGCGCGCGCCCAGGCTTCAGGAAAGACGGAATGGGTGGAGGGTTCTGCGGATCGGCCTGCATCTGTTCGACCAGTCGATGCTTCAGCGCATTTTCCGAGAGGGTCCAGTCGACCCGCCAGCCCTGGAACGAGCTCCAGAGCAGCAGGCCCAGCGGCAGCAGGAACAGCACAGCCAGAAGACGCAGCTTGGCAGTGAAAGTTTTCATGAATCGGTTTTCCGGGATATCTCGAACTGCGGGTTACTGTGCGTCGCTCTGGTTCAGGTAGTCGGTCAGGAAATACTGAGCATTGCCCTGCTCACCCAGGCTGCTGTCCGAATACACGCGCACGGCTTGCGATTCGCCCGGCAGGTACAGCTCGCCGTAGCCATCCTGCACGCTCAGGGCCACGAAACGCTGGCCGTCCACTTCGGTGGCGTAACGGGTACCCCTGGAAGACTTCTCGACGTCCATCTTGCGGATTTTCATGTTCCAGTCGTGGTCGACGCCTTCTACCTGAACCAACGCCTGATTGGCCGAGCGTTCGCCGATACGCAGAGTCCAGACCTTGACTCCGCCCTCGCCCTGATACGCAACCACCTTGTCAGCCACCGGGGGGCGTTCTTCAGCACCGACCGGTGCGCTGCCCAGGGTCGTGGCCAGAAACAACGTGCAGGCAAGGGTCTTGAATAGAGTCTTCATGTAAGCGGTTTCCTGTATGGTCATGCGGTGTTGCACCAGACCCGCCAGTTTTCCGCCCGCGCGGCCCTTGAACAACTGACATGGCCGCCGCACACAACAATCGGCCGCCGCTCACAGCTTTTGGTCGCTTCAAGGTATGATGGCCACTTGTTTTCGTGCTCACGGATTGCCTTGTCAATGCCCAGGTGGACCCCTTATCGCAACGTCGCGGTGAACTTCGACGGCAGCCAGACCCTGCAGCGCGCGGGCATCCTCGATGCGCGTCAGGTGAGTGGCGGCCTGCTGGGGCATTATCAGGCGCAGAGCGTGCGCGACGGCATGCAGAGCTTCACCTGCGATCTGCGCCTGACCGAGCCGCTGCACATCGCCAAGGTGCTGCCGGAAAGCCTGTGCCTGGTGCAAGTGCTGGATGGCGAGTGGACTCACCGGATCAAGGGCCGCGATCATCATTACCGCCCCGGCGCGCCATTGGTGCTGGGTCTGGATGAAGCGACCGAGGCCATCGACCGGCTGCCGGCCAATGCCCGAGCGCGCATGGCCGGGCTACGGGTCTCCGCCAGCCTGCTGCGCGAGCTGGACGATCACGAACAAGGCTCGCTACAGGCGCTGCTCGACCTGCAGCGCTCGCCCACCCGTACTCATCGATTCGAACGCTGTCAGGCACTCGGCTCGCTTCTGCACTCGCTGTATCACAATCCCTACGAAGGCGCGCTAGGCCGGCTGCATCGGGAAAGTCTGGCGCTGGGCATGCTGGTCGAACTGGCGACGCATCTGCGCGAAACACCTGTCCGGGCCGCCCCTCCGCACCGCGCCGGGCGCGACCTGGCCCATGAAGCACGCAATCTGTTGGACAACCATCTGGACGAGCCGCCATCCAGCGAGGAACTGGCGCGCCGGCTCGGCGTCGGCCAGACTACCCTGCGCCGCCTGTTCAAGGCCGAATTCGGATTGACCATGCTCGATTACCTGCGTGACCGACGCCTTGAAACGGCACGCTTGCTGCTGCGTGAAGGCCGCCTGCAGATCGCCCAGATTGCCTGGCGGGTCGGCTACCGCTGCCCTACCAACTTCGCCCATGCCTACAAGGCACGCTTCGGCTGTTCACCGCGACAGGAAACGGGCGTCCGCTAAGGCCAGACCGCCCTGAAGCGTCTAGGACGCGCAATTCGATTGAACTCAGGCGTACGCGCAAGGCTCACTTTACCGAGGGCAGGCAAACGACTGCCCACCGACAGGAGGCTTTGGAATGCCCAGTTCAGACGGCAAAATCCGCTACGGCGTGGTAGCGGGCGGATCCATTTCCCAGGGTGCTTTCATGCCCGGCGTCGGCCAGACGCAGAACTCTGTCATGACCGCGCTGGTGACCGGCGATCCGGTAAAAGCCGACAAACTCGCTCAGTTGTACGGACTCAAGAGCTACAGCTACGACGACTACGCCAGCCTGCTCGCTTCCGGAGAAGTCGATGCAGTCTATGTCGCGACGCCCAATTTCCTGCATCGGCAGTTCGTGGTGCCCGCGCTCGAAGCCGGTATCCATGTATTGCTGGAAAAACCCATGGCCACCAATGAAGCCGATTGCCAGGCGATGATCGAAGCCTCGAAACGCTCGGGCGCCAAGCTGATGATCGCTTACCGGCTGCACTGCGAACCGGGAACCCTGGAGATGATCGAGCGGGTTCACAACGGAGAATTCGGCGATCCGCGGCTGTTCACCTCGACCTTCACGCAGACGGTCAAGGCCAGCAACCATCGCACCGAGCACGGCTTCGCCGCCGGTCCCGTGCCCGACATGGGGCCTTACCCGCTGAACATGGTGCGTCAGTTGTTCGGTGCCGAGCCGATCGAAGTCAGCGCAATGGGTACGCATACGCCGGGCAGCAAGATGAGCACGCCGGACACCGTGACCGTCTCCCTGCGTTTCCCTGACGAGCGCCTGGCGCAGTTCACTGTGAGTTACAGCCTGCCGAGCAGCGAGCGCTTCCAGCTTCTGGGCACCGAAGGCCAGATCGATGCGACACCTTGCTTCGGCTTTGGCGACGGCGTCGCCATCACCTACACCGCAACCATCGGGGATCAGACTCAGGTGCACAAGCATCCTGTGGTGGATCAGTTCGCCGGCGAGACGGCCTACTTCTCCGACTGCATCCTCAACGACCAGGCGCCCGAGCCGGATGGCGAGGAAGGCTGGCGGGACGTGCGAGTGATCGACGCCATCGAGCGCGCGCTGACTTCGGGCCAGCCGCAGAAGCTCGATCCCTTGCCGGCCAAGCGCCCGGTGAGCCGCGCGCAGCGGCGTGATTACCCGCTGGCCGAGGTGCCGGACTTTATCGACACTGAATCGCCGACAGAATAATCCGTCGAGGGTGCGCGCTTTGCCAGAGATGCAAGCGCGCACCGCTGGATCAGCGCAGCGGCTTGCAGCCTGACAGCGCGGTAGCCGCGCACATGAGTGTCAGATGGGTCAGCCCTTGCGGCAGATTCCCCAGGTATTGTCGGTTGTGCGGATCGACCATTTCCGAGTAGATGCCGACACCGCGATCCAGGCCATTGATAGCCGCCAGGAATATTTCGGTCGCTGTGTCATGGTGATCGAGCAAGGCCCACGCCTCGGCCATCCAGAAGGTGCAGGCCAGGAAACAGCCTTCCTCCTCATGCACCTCGCTGTAGCGATAGTGGAACGCGCCACAACCCAGCTCGTCCTGGATCGCCTTGAGCGTGCTTTTCAGCCGGTCCGTGCGCGGAAAGCCGAAACGTACCGCCAGCGCCAGCGACGCATCGAGCCGTTCTGTTCCCGCATGGAACACGTAAGCCTGACGTTTCTCGGACCAGCAATGCTCATCGATCCAGTCGGCGATGCGCTGGCGCTCGCGATCCCAGCGCTCGCAACAGGTGGTAGGCAAATGCCCGGCTTTTGCCAGTTCCACTGCCCGGCTCAGCGCCTGCCAGCAACTGACCTTGGACATCGTGTAATGCTGCTGCTCGGGCAACTCCCAGATGCCGCTGTCCTTGCGCCGCCAGCTGTCGGCGCACTGGTCGGCCAGGTTCGATAGAACGGTAGCGCTCGGCGCATCGAGAATGTTCCCCGAATCGACGAAGCACCGCGCGGTTTCGAAAATGTCGCCGTAGATGCCGTGCTGCGCCTGTCCCGCCGCGTCGTTGCCGACCACCGGCGGTGACTGTTTGTAGCCGGGCAGATCGATCTGCCGCGACCCGCTGGCCAGCGCACCGTCCAGGGTGTAGCAGACGTGTGGGCCGTGCTCGCCCAGGCGGTGGATCAGCCAGGTAAAAGCGGCCTTGGCTTCAGGCTGCGCGCCGATGCTGAGAAAGGCGCCTATGGTGTAGCTCGCGTCGCGGATCCAGGCGAAGCGGTAATCGTAATTCTTGTCGCCGCCGATGCGTTCGGGCAACGAGGTGGTGGCCGCGGCCATGATCGAACCGCTTGGCGAAGACAACAGCAGCTTGAGCGCCAGGGCGCTGCGCGACACCAGCCCCTTGTATTCGCCATCGTAGGTCAGGCTTTCCGTCCATTGCCGCCATTCGCGGTCCGAGCCGTCGATACGGGCATCGATCAGGTCCAGCGGCGGAACCACCAGAGGCTCGTCGCGGCCAGCGATGATCGCCAGGATCTCGCGCTGACCCTCGCTCACCGTCAGGGTCGCAACGACGCCCAGATCGCCCTCCTCCTCAATATCGAGGTTCTCCCCGTGCAGGAACATGCCCAGGATCCGGCCGGCGTGGAACACTGTGCCGTTGCCGGTCGGCGCCAAGTACGGGCAGACCGTGTCGGCCTGGGTGCCGAAGCAGATGCGCACCTCGAAGCTCACCTGGCCTGCGACACCCTCGACACGTCGCGCCAGCTCCGCCCAGGGCAACCGGCCCGCCGGGCCGCTGTTGAGCGATTCGGTGACACGGGCACGCCCGTCGGCAGTGATGAATGTCGTCTCCAGCACGTTGCTGTCAGGCAGGTAGCGGCGCTCGACGGTATAAGGCTGTTGCGGCGTCACGGAGAAGTATCCGCCGGTGTCGGGCGCCAGCAGCCGATCAAACAATGGCGGCGAATCCATGTGCGGCACGCACCACCAGTCGATGGAACCGTCCCAGCCCACCAGCGCCACCGAGCGTCCGTCGCCCAGCGCACCGTAGTTTTCCAGCGGCAGGTAGCCCTGTTCGTCACGCACAGGCGTGCCCTGTTGTTGGGTAACGACTAGCGGTTTATTCATGAGCCCCCACAGCGCAAGTAAAGATGAAAGAGCGCCGATCCATTCGCCGCCCGTTAGCTACCGACTGCTCTAAACCGGTATCGTTCGGGGTAATTGCATCGTTTGATTGATGGTCCGGATTCATCGACCGATGAAAATAAACCCTTTGTAAAACCCCCGCGCATTCCCTAAAAACAGGGTTCGCAAGCGCGACCGTTCATGAAAAGAGGAACTCGATGAAGCTGTATATCTACGAACATTGCCCTTTCTGCACCCGCGCGCGGATGATCTTCGGCCTCAAGGGGCTGCCCGTCGAAACACAAGTGATCATGGAAGGCGATGCCGACACCCCGACGCGGCTGATCGGCAAGAAAGCCGTACCTATCCTGACCAGAGAAGACGGTAGCCATATGGGCGAGAGCCTGGACATCGTGCGTTATATCGACGGTCTGGGCACGCCGATGCTGACTGCGCCGCAGGATCCGGCGCTGGATGCCTGGGGCAAGGACGCGTGGTCCCCTGCCCTCAAACTGTTCATTCCGCGCTTCACCCAAGGCGACTTCGCCGAACTGGCGACCCCGCAAGCCCGTGAAGCCTATCGCCTGCGTGAAGAAAAAGCCTTTGGCGACCTCGACGCCCTGCGCGCCCGGACGCCGGAGCTGCTGGATGACGTCAACGGTCGGCTGGAGGCGCTCGCGCCCCTGCTGGAAGGTCGAACCGCCGTTGGCTACTCGGACATTACCTTGTGGCCGATCCTGCGCTCACTCTCGATTGTTGCGGGGCTGCGCTTCCCGACGGCGGTGCGCGCTTATATGGATCGCCTGGCTCGACAGACCGGCGTCCCGCTGCTGTTCGATCAGGCCAAATGACTTCACACCGATAAGGAGACAACCATGGATCTGGGACTCAACCAACGCCGCGTGCTGGTCAGCGGCGGCTCGCGCGGTATTGGCCGGGCCATCGTGCAGACCTTTCTCGACGAAGGCGCGCAAGTCGCCTTCTGCGCCCGCAGTGCCGACGGCGTGGCGAGCGCCGAAGCCGTATTCGGCGATATGGCGTTCGGCTCGGTCGTGGACGTGACCCAGCCTGAACAGGTTGCCGGCTGGGTCGCTTCTGCGGCTGAGCGCATGGGTGGTATCGACATCCTGGTGCCGAATGTCAGTGCCCTGGCGGGAGGCAGTGACCTGGAGACCTGGCGCCGGGCGTTCGATACCGACCTGCTGGGCAGCGTCAGCATGTTTCAGGCGGCTCTACCATTCCTGCGGAAGTCGGACGCCGCTTCGGTGGTGATGATTTCCAGCGTGTCCGGGCGCGAGGTGGACATGTTCGCCGAGCCTTACGGCGTGCTCAAGGCCGCGCTGCTGCACTACGCCAAAACGCTTTCGGCGCGCCATGCGCCGGACGGCATCCGGGTCAACACGGTGTCGCCGGGCAACGTCTATTTCGCCGACGGCGTGTGGGGCGATATCGAGCGCAACGATCCGGATACCTTTGCCCAGTGCCTGGCGGCCAACCCGTTGGGCCGCATGGCGACCCCCGAAGAAGTCGCCCGTGCCACGGTATTCCTCGCCAGCCCCGCGGCCAGCTTCACCACCGGCACCAGCCTGCTGGTCGATGGTGGCCTGACCAAGGGCGTGCAGTTCTGATGCCTTTACACCGCTGAAAAGCCTCGGGAAGGGCTGCTCGCAGCCGGGTTACCTGACAGACCGTGTCGCCTTCGTCGCGAGCATGCTCCCTCCCACACGCTCGGCTCTTGTGGGAGGGAGCTTGCTCGCGACTGAACGCATGAAGCCACACATCGGCGTATCAGGCTTTGGCAGCCATCGCAGTGACTTCCACGCGCATGCCTTCGACCGCAAGCGCGGAGACGCCCACCGCCGCGCGGACCGGCCAGGGCTTGGCGAAAAACCGCTGATACACCTCGTTGAACGCGGCGCGGTCTGCCATGTCGGTCAGGTAGATGGTCAGGTGCAGCACGCGATCCATGGAACTTCCCGCCCGCTCCAGCGCATCCTTGAGTGCACGGAGGGTGCATTCGCTCTGCGCGACGATATCGCCCAGTTCCAGACTGCCATCAGGACGGGTCGGGATCTGCGTGGAAACCAGCAGGCTGCCGAAGCCGGCGACATCGGAGGAGATGGAATCGGAGTCAGGGTCCGGAATGAACGTAATATCGGAATTCGCCATGGGGCCTCTCGGTTGAAGTGAATACAGAGTTGCAAAGTCGGATCCGGAGTCTACCGCGCCTGGCCGGCTTTGCGGACATTGCGTTCGCCGAATCGGCGCCTGTGCTAACGTGCAACCACATCCACTTCAAGCCTCGCCGCCATGTCCATCGCCGACAACCTGATCGCCTACACCTTCGCCGCCACCCTGCTCACGTTGACGCCTGGACTCGACACCGCGCTGGTGCTGCGAACCGCTACGGTCGAAGGTCGGCAACAGGCGCTTCGTGCCGCCATGGGCATCAACGCCGGATGCCTGATCTGGGGCGCCGCGGTGGCATTTGGCCTGGGTGCGCTGATCGCCGTGTCGGAGCTGGCGTTCAGCGTCCTCAAATACTGCGGCGCGGCGTACCTGTGCTGGCTGGGCGCGAACATGCTGCTACGACCGCGCACCTCGCTGGGTGCCGCGCAAGCCGAAGGCAAGCCGGACAGCAACTGGTTCGTCAAGGGAATGACCGGCAACATCCTCAACCCCAAGATCGGCATTTTCTACGTGTCCTTCCTGCCCCAGTTCATTCCTCAAGGTGAGCCGCTGGTGGCCTGGACGTTCAGTCTTGTCGCCATCCACGTGCTGATCGGCATGCTCTGGTCGATCACCCTGATCACCGCGACCCGTCCCTTGGCCGGCGTGTTGCGTCGCGAGAAGGTCATCACCTGGATGGATCGGACCACCGGCATGATCTTTGTCCTTTTCGCTGCGCGCCTGGCGCGGAGCAAACGTTGAAAACGTGGGAGGCCGGCATGTCATCCGCTCAACAACTGGCCGGTTTCTATCGGGCCTACATCGATTGCCTGAATGCCCAGGACTGGGACCAGCTCGGGGATTACGTCGCGATCGGTGTAACGCATAACGCCCGGCCACTGGGTCTGGACGGTTACCGGGCGATGCTGTGTCAGGATTACCGGGACATTCCCGATCTGCGCTTCAACATTGAGCTGCTGGTCTGCGAAGGCGCAAACATTGCCAGCCGCCTGCGGTTCGACTGCTCGCCGGTCGGAGCCTTCCTCGGGCTGCCGGTGAACGGCCGCCGCGTGTGCTTTGCTGAAAACGTTTTCTACGAACTTCACCAGGGCCGCATCGCCAGGGTGTGGTCGGTGCTGGACAAAACGGCCATCGAGGCCCAGCTCGGCGCCTCCTGACTCGCCTCCGCGCGCGGCTCCGACCCCAATGCTGATTTGACCATTCGTGAAACAGTCCCTAGGCTGGCGGGTTTTGCTTTGCCTGAGGCACCTGATGACCACCCGCTCCAAACTGCCTTCCACTGTCTACCTGCTGGGGTTGACGATCTTTTCCCTGGTGACCGCCGAATTCATGGTCGCCGGCATGATGCCGGCGCTCGCCGCGGCCTTTTCCGTAAGCCTGGCCAAGGTCGGCAACCTGATCGCGCTGTATGCGCTGGGCATGGCCCTGGGCGGCCCGCCGGTCACCGTGATGCTGCTGTCCCGCGGCATCAGCAACAAGCGCGCGCTGGTGGGGCTGCTGGCGATGTATGTCGCCTCCGGAGCGCTGGCCGCGGCCGCGCCGAGTTACGAAGTGCTTGCCCTGGCGCGAATTCTGATGGGTGTTTCCAGCGCCGCCTGCATCGGGCTGTGCATGACCCTCTGTGCCGGTCTGGTCCTTCCGAAAGACCGGGGCCGGGCGATTGCCATCGTGCTCGCGGGCCTGATGCTGTCGCCGGTCGCCGGCGTGCCGATGACTGCCTGGGCCGAGCAGCATTACGGCTGGCGCGCCAGCTCCTGGCTGGTGGTGGCGCTGGCGTTGTTGTGCACCGCACTGGTCGCCAGCCGTCTGCCCGCCGCCGAAGCGGGTAGCGAGCCGGACCTGCGCCGCCAGTGGGCAGCGCTGCGCAACCGCAGCCTGTGGGGCGCGTATATCACCAGCGGCCTGATCATCGGCGCGACCTTCGCCGCGTTCAGTTACTGCACGCCGATCCTGATCCAGGAGGTCGGCATCGCGCCGGCGCACATCGCCCCGCTGCTCGCGCTGTACGGCGTCGCCAACCTGCTGGGCAACATGATCGTGGGCCGGGTGGCCGACAGTCACACGATCCCGGCGGTGGCCTGGGGTCTGGCGGTGATGGTGCTGGCGCTGGGCGGATTCGCCCTGGCTGGAGACCACCAGTGGCTGAATCTGGCGTGCTTCATCCTGCTGGGCCTGACCGGGGTCGCGCTCAACCCGGCGATGGTCGCGCGCGTCATGAAAGCCGCCGAACCGGCGGCGCTGGTCAACACCTTGCACACGTCGGTGATCACTGCGGGTCTGGCATTTGGCAGCTGGGCGGGCGGTAGCGTGATCGACGCCGGCTACGGTCTGCGCGCTCCGCTGTGGGTTGGCGCCGGCATGGCCTTGCTGGGCCTGCTGAGTCTGGCGCGTCCCTGGAGACAGCGAGAAATGGCGCGCGGCTGCGCCTGAGCCGCCTCGCTTGCTCCGATTCCTCAGTCGTGCCGGTGCTCTCCCTTCTCCACCGGAATGATCTGAACATGGCCGTGGCGCACGCCGCGCTCGGCCGTGATGTGACGGGCCAGTTCACTCACCCGGCCGGTCGGCCCCTTGAGCACCGAGACTTCCAGGCAGTTGCCGTGATCCAGATGCACGTGCAGCGTCGACATCGTCAGGTTGTGATGGGCGTGAAAGGTGTTGTTGAGCCGCTTGGACAGTTCCCGGGTGTGGTGATCGTAGACGTAAGTCAAGGTCGCCACGCACTCGGCCCCGGGGTCGCCCGCCGCGGGCTCCAGCAACCCGGCCCGCAACAGATCGCGAATCGCTTCGGAGCGTCCCTGGTAGCCATGCTCTTCCACGCGCCGGTCAACGGCGGCCAGCAGATCTTCATCCAGAGTAATGGTGACTCTTTGCATCGTTGACGCCCTGCAGGTATGAGGTTTTTCCGTAGACATCATACGCTCTGATGAATATTCTATGCCGCCATCATTTGGGGGATGTGAGTGTGAAGCAGTCACCGACGAAACGAAAGCCGGGCGGCTGGATGCTGGCCGCGTGGCTGAGCATCGGCATCGGCATCGGCGGCCAGGCGCATGCCGACGACGACCGCACGACCCTGACCTATTCGTGGCCGGTCAACGCCGGTCCGCTCGATCCGCGCGGCTATTCCCCGAACCAGATGTACGCCCAGGCCATGGTCTACGAACCGCTGGTGCGCTACACCGCCGAGGGCAAGGTCGAGCCGTGGCTGGCAACGCACTGGAACGTGTCGCCGGACGGCAAGACCTACACCTTCACACTGCGCGACAACGTCATGTTCAGCGACGGCACGCCCTTCGATGCAGCCGTTGCCAAAACCAATCTGGATGCGGTGCTGCAAAACAGTCAGCGTCACCAGTGGATGGAACTGGTCGCCACGCTCGACCGGGTGGAAGCACCCGACGCCCACACCCTCATTCTGAAACTCAAGCATCCCTATTACCCGACCCTGCTGGAATTGGCTCAGGTGCGCCCGTTGCGTTTCGCCGCGCCCGGAGCAAAGGCGGGGCGGCCAGTCGGCACCGGGCCCTGGAAGCTGGCGGACAGCCGGCGCGGCGAATACGACCTGTTCCAGCGCAACGAACATTACTGGGGACAGCGCCCGGCCTATGACCAGGTGCGCGTGCGGGTGATTTCCGATCCGGACAGTCGCGCCATCGCCCTGCAAACCGGCGAACTGGACCTGATCCAGGGTTCCGAAGGCGAGATTTCGTCCGGCACCTTCGTCCGCCTGCGTGACGCTGGCTTCGCCACCGCCATTTCTCCTCCGCTGGCGACCCGCGCCGTCGCGATCAACACCGGCCTGGCGCCCACCAACGAACTGGCAGTACGCGAGGCGATCAATCAGGCCGTCGACAAGGATACTTTGATCGCCAAAGTGCTGCACGGGCTCGAACCGCGGGCCGATGCCCTGTTTTCCAGCAACATGCCCTACGCCGACCTGGACCTGAAGCCACTGCCCTACAACCTGGCTGCGGCCCGGGAAAAACTGGCCGCCGCAGGCTGGAAGACGATTAACGATCAGGGCCCTCTGGTGAAGAACGGCCAGCCGCTGCTCATCGAACTGTGTTTCCTGGGCACCAGCGCTCTGCAGAAAAGCCTGGCCGAAATCATTCAGGGCGAGCTGGCGAAAGTGGGCATCGAGGTGCAGCTGCGCGCTGAAGAAGAAGGCGCGCTGGTGCAGCGCCAGCGCGACGGCCGTTTCGGCATGATCTTCGGCGACACCTGGGGCGCGCCCTACGACCCGCATTCCTTCGTCAGCTCGATGCGCTACGCGGGCCATGCCGACTACATGGCCCAGCGCGGCCTGCCGATGAAAGACGCCATCGACCGGCGGATCGGCGAGGTGCTGGCCAGCACCGAAGAACAGGCGCGGGTGGACGGCTACCGCGAGATTCTCACCACGCTGCATGAACAGGCAGTGTATCTGCCGATTTCCTATCTTACCGCCATTAGCGTCAGCGCGCCCGCCGTCAAGAACGTCGAATTCGGCAGCACGCTATTCGACGTGCCGTTCGAGCGGATGCATCCGGCAGCGGAAGGCGCTCGCTGATGTTGCGGTATATCCTGCTGCGCCTGCTGGCGCTGATCCCCGTGCTGCTCGGCGTGTCACTGATTGTCTTCGCCCTGCTGCATCTGGGCAACGGCGATCCCGCGCTGGACTACCTGCGGCTGTCGCAGATACCGCCCACCGATGCGGCTCTCCATGAAGCCCGCCAGACACTGGGCCTGGACCGCCCTTTACCCGAGCAGTATCTGACCTGGCTGTGGAACGCCCTGCATCTGGACTTCGGTACGTCCTATGTCACCGGCCGCCCGGTGCTGGACGATCTGCTGTATTACCTGCCGGCCACTGTCCAGCTGGGCGGGCTGGCGCTGGCGATGACTTTGCTGATGAGCATCCCGCTGGGTCTGGCCGCCGCCCGCTGGCGCGATCGCTGGCCCGATCATCTGGTGCGGCTGGTGACCTTCATCGGCGTCTCGATGCCCAATTTCTGGCTGGCGCTGGGGCTGATCGCGCTGTTCTCGCTGTGGCTGGGCTGGCTGCCGCCGCTTGGCCGGGGCGGCGCGGCGCATCTGGTCATGCCGGTCCTGGCGATCGCGCTGATGTCCATGTCGATCAATGCGCGTCTGTTGCGCGCGAGCCTGCTGGACGCCAGTCAATCGCGTCACGTGCTCTATGCCCGCGCTCGCGGGCTGGGCGAAGGCCAGGTGTGGCGTGGACACATCCTGCGCAACGCCTGGATGCCGCTGATCACGGCCACCGGCATGCACATCGGCGAACTACTGGGCGGAGCGCTGGTCATCGAAACCATCTTCGCCTGGCCAGGCATCGGTCGGTTCGCCGTCGGCGCGGTGCTCAACCGCGATTACCCGGTCATGCAGTGCTTCACCCTGCTGCTGACCGCGCTGCTGGTGGTCTGCAATCTGCTGGTCGACATCTGTCATGCCTGGCTCGACCCGCGCACCCGACTGGCAGGCGTTCCCGCATGAGCACCATGACCTTGGGCCGAGCGCCCGCACTCGGACTGAGCATCGGCTGCGCGATGGTCGGCGTTCTGCTCCTGCTCGCACTGCTGGGCCCATGGCTGGCGCCCCACGACCCGACTCTGGTCAGCCTCGACCAGCGCCTGCTGCCGCCTGACGCCAGCCATTGGCTGGGCACCGATCACCTGGGACGCGACGTGCTGTCACGGCTGATGGTCGGCACCCGCCTGTCGCTGGGCAGCGTGCTGATGGTGCTGATCCTGGTGCTGGCGCTCGGGATCGGGGTCGGCGGATTGGCCGGGATCCTGGGCGGCAAGGTGGACGCAGTGCTGATGCGCCTGTGCGACATGTTCCTGACCTTTCCGACACTGGTGCTGGCGTTTTTCCTGATCTCGCTGCTCGGCACCGGCCTGACCAACGTGATCATCGCCATCGCCCTCTCCCACTGGGCGTGGTATGCGCGCATGGTGCGCGGCATGGTGATCGCCCAGCGTAACCGCGACTACGTACTCGCGTCACGGCTGGCCGGCGCCTCGCGCCTGGCGCGCATGCGTCAGCACATTCTGCCGACGGTTGCCGGGCAACTGCTGGTCCTGGCCTCCATGGACATCGGCCATATGATGCTGCACGTCTCCGGCCTATCGTTTTTGGGCCTGGGCGTCAGCCCGCCCACCCCGGAATGGGGCGTAATGATCAATGATGCCCGTGAGTTCATCTGGACGCAGCCGCAACTGATGCTGTGGCCCGGCCTGATGATTTTCTTTTCGGTGATGGCCTTCAATCTGCTGGGCGACGCGCTGCGCGACCGCCTCGATCCGGCCCTGCATGCAAAGGTCCGGGAATGAACAGTCAACTGAGCTTGCAGGCACTGCGCATTGCCCATGGTTCGCGAATGCTGGTCGACAGTGTCGATCTGACCCTGGATGCCGGGCGCATCAGCGCGCTGGTGGGCTCCAGCGGGTCGGGCAAATCCCTGACCTGCCTGGGCATGCTGGATCTGCTGCCAGACAGCGTCCGCCGGGTGTCCGGCGCATTGAGCATCGATGGCCGGGTTGTATCGCCCCGCCAGGTTCGCGGCACGGAGGTCGCGCTGATCCTGCAGAACCCGCGCAGCGCGTTCAATCCGGTACGAAGCATGCGCCAGCACACCATGGAAACCCTCAAAGTACGAGGTATCAAGGGCAGCGAGGCGCGCGACCGCACAGACCATGCGCTGCGCGCCGTGGGCTTCGAAGAGCCTGAACGCCTGCTGGAAGCCTACGCCTTCCAGCTCAGCGGCGGCATGCTGCAACGCATGATGATCGCCCTCGCCTTGCTTGCCGAGAGCCGTTTCCTGCTGGCGGACGAACCGACGTCCGATCTGGACGTGGTAGCGCAGGCGCGGCTTCTGGAATTGCTTGAACGTCTGGCCGCCGAACGGCAACTGGGCGTATTGCTGGTGACTCACGACATGGGGGTGGTGGCCCGCTGCTGCGACCATGTCTCGGTCATGGAACATGGCCGTGTCATCGAACAGTGTGAAGTGCGGCAACTCTTCGAGGCACCGCAAAGCGCCGCTGCCCGGGCCTTGTTGCACGCCCACCGAACACTTTCCGGAGGACGCGCATGGCGATGAGTCTGTTGCGCGCGCAGGACCTGGCTCACGGCTACACCCGAGGGGGTCTGCTGAGCAGAAAGCAGCGCGTGCAAGTATTGCGGGACCTGGACCTCGACCTGCGCGAAGGCGAGTCTGTCGGCCTGTTGGGCGCGAGCGGCAGCGGCAAGAGTACCCTCGCCCGCCTGTTAATGGGCGTCGAGCGCCCGGAGCAAGGTCGGATTCTGTTCCGGGACGGCCGCGCCGAGGCCGGTGGCCAGGCGTTCCTGCGGGCTGTTCAGATGGTCTTTCAGGATGCGCCGAGCGCCTTCAACCCGAGGTTCAGTGTAGGCTGGAGCATTGCCGAGCCGCTGCGTCACCTGCGCGGCCTGGACGTGCAAGCGTGTGCACAGCGAGTCGCCGGGCTGCTGGAACAGGTCCAGCTCGATCCCGCGGATGCCGACAAGCTGCCCTTGCAGCTCAGCGGCGGCCAGTTGCAACGCGCGGGCATCGCGCGGGCGCTGGCGGCAGAGCCACGGCTGATCATCCTCGACGAAGCCCTTTCCAACCTGGACCGCACGCTGCAACTGCACATGCTTGAACTGCTGACAGAGCTGCGCGAACGATTGGGCACGGCGTTTCTGCTCATCACCCATGACCTGAGTCTGGTGCGGTACTTCTGCCAGCGGGTGCTGCTGCTTGCCGACGGCAGCATTGTCGAGGATCGAGCGGTCACGCCAGGCATGCGCTTCGCCCACCCCGCCGGGCAATTGCTGGAGGCGGCGGTGCTGCCAGGCGAGCCTGCCGACATCAAGCGACATCGCACCGCAAGCTACGCTTGATTAACAAGAATGATTGCTGTTTACTTTCGCATCCCGGGAGAGCGCCTGGCCTCTACTGGCTGCACGGCACTATCTAGATCAACCCTTCGCGCCGTGTGCCCATACCTTGCAAAGCGTCATCGATGACCTTCTAGCGCAGTACGCCGACCTGCGTCACTACCTCACCGCGCGCCTGCGGCACCGCGACGACGCCGCCGATATCGCCCAGTCCAGCTTCGCGCAGGTGTACGCTTATGCGCTCACCTCGCCCGTGGATAACCCGCGGGCACTGCTGTTTCAAGCCGCCCGCAACCTGTGCATCGACCAGTTCCGCAAGCGCCGGATCGAGCAGACCGTTTTGGAAGACTGGTGGTTGCGGGCTGCACTGGCCACACCGTCGATGGAGACCCTGGCCATCGCTCGCCAGCAATTGCAGCAATTGATCGAGCATATCGAGCGCATGCCGCGTCTGCGCCGAGAGGTGTTCGTGCGGGTCCGCCTGCATGGCCAGAGTCACCGGGAAGTCTGCGCGGCCCTGGGGCTGTCCGCCAAGTCGGTGGAGCTGCATATCGCCAGGGCCGTCTTCGATCTGGCCGAGTTGCGCATGGCGACCATGGAAGCATGCCCATGAAGCATGTCCGTCAAGTCCAGCAGGCGCTGGTCTACCTCGCGGCTCTGCATAGCGGCGACCCGCAGCGCGAGCGGCAGGCAGCGGCAGAGATCGCCCAGTGGCGCGAGCGCAGCGCCAGTCACGAGCAGGCCTGGCAAGACGCGAGGATGCGCTGGCAGATGGTTCACGGTCTGGGCGACGCGCTGCGCGAGCAATTGTCGCCGTCGCCACCCCCCATCAGTCGTCGCGCTCTGCTACAACGCTCCGGCGCACTGCTTGGGGTATTGGCGGTGGCGGGCTGGGCGGGCCTGTCGTGGCGCCGGGAGGTTTTCGACCGGCAACTGATCACCGGGCATGGGCAGACGCCCTCTCCGGTCACGCTGGCCGACGGCACCCGGCTGATCCTCGCCGCCGAAAGCAATCTGCAGGTGAGCTACGGCCTGACGCAGCGGAGCGTGTTTCTGGTGCACGGCAATGTTTATTTCGACGTGGCTCACGAGCGGTTGCGGCGGTTCGTGATTCGCACGCGCCTGGGCGAAGTGGAGGTGATCGGCACGGCTTTCAGCGTCTCGGATCGAGGATTCGGGGTCCGGGTCGAGGTCAGCCGCGGCCGGGTGAAGGTACGCAGCAGTCACGGCGTCGAGCGTCTGCTGGGCGCGGGTCAGGCGCTGACCCTCGACTCCACCGGTCAGCCAGGCCAGATCGAGCCCACTGTCGCTGCAGCGGACGCCCTCGAACAGTGGCAGCAAGGCTGGTGGATGTTTACCAACAAGTCTTTGCCGGAAGTGATAGCCGAGCTCAACGCTTACCTCGATCAAGAGGTGTTCTGCGATCCGGCCCTCTCCGGCATGCGCTTTACCGGCAGCTTTCCCGGCGACCAGCCACGCCAGGTGCTCGACACCATCACCCGGGTATTGCCGGTGCGGCTGACCTTGGGCGACGGCCAGCAGCGCCTGATCGCCCGCTGAATTATTTTTGAGGGGTAAAGCCCTGGTCCCACGTCCTCGTATATGACTTCACCATTACAAGGACTGATCATGCTGTTTTCGCGTTATGCCGACCGCCCATGCTCGCACCCGGGCACTCGCCTTCGTCATCTGGTGCTGGCGTGCGCTCTTGCGGGCAGCTCATGGATGCCATTGCCGGCGCTGGCCGAGGGCGCGCTGAACAGCGCCCGGACCCTGGAACTCGATCTTGCGGCCCAGCCTCTGGCCGCGGCGGTGCAGAGCCTGACCCGGGCCTGGGGCATCCCGATTGCGGCCGACGGCCAGATTCTGCAGGGTCGCCAGGCGCCACCACTGCACGGTTCGTACAGTCTGCAGCAGGCCCTTGCGGTGATGCTGGGCAACAGCGGCATCATCGCCAGCGAAGAGAACGGCGTGATCATCCTGCGCGGCAATGCCGACACCCTGGACGCCACGCAAATCGGCGCGCAGCTGTCCGGGCAGCCTTCCGAGGCGTACAGCGGCGGACAGGTTGCGACGGCCGCGCGCCTTGGCGTGCTGGGCGACACCGACATCATGGACGCGCCGTTCAATATCACTGCCTACACCGCTCGGCATATCGAAAATCAGCAGAGCGGCACCCTGGGCGCGCTGCTACGCAGCGACCCTTCGGTGCGCTTCAGCACCGGTGAAGGCCATGCCTATGAAAATTTCATGGTGCGCGGCTACCCGCTCAACTCGACCGAGCTGGCGGTCAACGGCCTGTACGGGATGGCGCCTGACGGTCATGTGCCTACAGAGTTTCTCGAACGAGTCGAGGTGCTCAAGGGGCCGAGTGCCTTGCTGTCCGGAATGTCGCCGGGCGGCAACGTGGGCGGGATGATCAACCTGGTGCCCAAGCGCGCGGCCGCCGAGCCCCTGACTCGGTTGACCACCAGCTATGAAAGCGATGGCTATGTCGCCGAGCATCTGGATCTGGGCCGCCGGTTCGGCGAGCAACAGCAATTCGGCGTGCGCTTCAATGGCGTGTACGGCGACGGCAAGGCCGGCGTCGAGGACGAGTCCAAGACCCGCAACCTCGTGGCGCTCGGCATGGATTATCAGGGCGAAGGCTGGAAGCTGGACCTGGACGCCTACGAGTCCCACGAACATACCGACAACGGCAGCCCCATGATGGTGGGGTTCGCCACCCTGGGCCGGGTGCTGAAAACTCCTAAAAACGATACCAACATCCTGCGCGGTATCCATTCCAAGCAGGTGACCCAGGCAGTGATGCTGCGCGGCGAGTACGAGCTTGGTGATCGCTGGTCGGCGTATGCCAACGTCGGCCACGCCAAGAGCTCGTATAAGGGCTTTCTCAACGGCACCCGGCTGCGGGTGACCAATGCCGCGGGCGATGCCACCGGCGAGACCTACAATCAGGCCGGCTATACCCGCAGCACGACGGGGGAAGCCGGAGTGCGCGGCAACTTCGACACGGGCTCTGTGAACCACAACATCACGCTAAGCGCCTCGCTGCTGCAACAGGACATCGGCCGGGCCGCCACCGTGACCGGTCCGTCCTACGCCAGCAACATCTACCAGCCCAGTGATCCGCTGGTCGCCGGCAGCACCGGCTCGACCTCGCGCACTGGCGACAACACCCTGTCCAGCTTCGCGGTCACCGACACCCTGGCGATGCTCGACGACAAAGTGAAACTGACATTGGGTGTGCGCTCCCAGCGCGTCCGCCAGAAGCTGAGCAAGCCCACCTACGACGAGACCGCCTTGACGCCTGCGGTCGGCATTGTGGTCAAGCCCTGGGACGCGAGCATCTCGTTGTACGCCAACTACATCGAAGGCCTCGCTCAAGGCGGCACAGTAAGCGATACCAGCGCGGCCAATTACGGCGAACAATTCGCCCCGTACAAGACCAAACAGCTGGAAGTGGGCGCCAAGTGGGACGCTGGCACCTTCGCCCATACCTTGAGCCTGTTCCAGATCGAACAGCCGAGCCTGATGCTCGACACCGGCAGCAACCGCTACAGCGACAGCGGCGAGCAGCGCAACCGGGGTGTGGAGTGGAATGTCTTTGGCAGCCTGACACCTACAGTGCGCCTGCTGGGCGGCGTGACCTTCACCCGCGCGGTGCTGACCCGCACGGCGGACGGCAAGTATGACGGCCATACTGCCCACGGCGTACCCGACTGGACCGCCAACCTGGGCGCGGAATGGGACACGCCCTGGATCGACGGTCTGACCCTGACCGGGCTGGCCATCCACACCAGCTCGCAGTATCTGGACGACGCCAACCGGCTGAAAATCCCGCACTGGACCCGTTACGACCTGGGCGCACGCTATGCGACGCGGGTGCTAGGCAAGGATGTGACCCTGCGCACCAGCCTGGAAAACGTCGAGAACCGCAGCTACTGGGCCGGCGTGTTCAACGACGGTTTTGCCACCATCGGCGAGCCGCGCACTCTCAAAGTCTCGGCCAGCGTGGATTTCTGATATGTGGACAAGATTTCTGGTCATGGCCCTGGCAATGACTCCGCTGGGCGCGACCGCTGCTGACAACGTACTGAATCCTGACTCGACGGTTCGGGGCGATTACCGGCACCCTCAGACATGGCGACTGGCCGTGCATGAAGGCGACTTCGTGCAGGGAAGCCTGAGCGGCGGCTCTCTGCGGTTGCTTGACGGTAGGGGTGACGCCGTGCGATTGCTGGTAGACGGCGAAGGCTTGTCGCGCGACTTCATGTTCGTCGCCGAGCGGGACGAAACCGTTTTGCTTCGACCTGAACCGGCGAACGACTCCGACACTTCCGAGTATGAGCTGCACATCAGCCGGCTGATACCGCGCTCGACCCCGTCCATTGCGGCACCTGAACCGGCAAGCCCTGCGCTGCGCGAACTCTTCACGCAAATACGCGACGGCGGCAATACCGACCGTTTCTGGGCCGAACGCGCGCGCCTGGGCACGCCGATGATCGAGCAGAGCGATCCGGTGGGCAAGACCGCATTGGTCACCTTTCTCTGGCGCGGCGCCGAGCGCAACGTCAAGCTGTTCGGCGCGCCGTCCGGCAATCACGATGATCTGGCGCGTTTGCCGGGAACCGATGTCTGGTACCGGAGCTACCGGGTGCCTACCTCGACCCGGATCAGCTACCAGCTGGCGCCGGACGTCCCCGCGCTTCCCGAAAGCTTACCGGACCGGCGACGCGCGCTGCTTGCCACGGCACAGCGGGACCCGCTGAATCCTTCGGTCTTTGCCGGGCAACCGGGCGACGACCGATGGCAGCAGAAGTCGCTGCTGACCCTTCCCGATGCCCCGCAGCATCCCGAGCTGCTGCCGGACGCATCGGTGCCCGCCGGAACGATGCAGCGCCAGGTCCTCGAGAGCGCGCTATTGGGCAATCAGCGAGCGGTGTACCTCTACCGCCCCGCCGGCTGGCAGCCCAACGCTGACGAGCGAGGCCTGCTGGTGCTGTTCGATGCCCATGCCTATCTGCGTCAGGTGCCGACCGCCACACTGCTGGACAACCTCATCGCGCAGCGGCGCATCATCCCCACCGCAGCGCTGATCATTGCCAACCCGGACGCCGCCGCCAGAGCCCGGGAACTGCCGCCGAATCAAGACTTCGCCCGCTTTCTTGCCCAAGAATTGCTGCCTTAGGCGCGTACGCAGGGCATCTCGGCCAGCGCCGCGAATACCGTGATCGCCGGTTCCAGTTATGGCGGCATCGCCAGCTCTTATGCGGCGCTGCGCTACCCGGACCGGTTCGGCAATGTGCTGTCTCTGTCCGGATCGCTCTGGTGGAGTCCGCCCCACGCGGAGTCGCAATGGCTTACGCGGCTGGTGCGAGACGGCGACAGGCTGCCCGTCCGGTTCTTTCTCCGGGCCGGGCTGTTCGAACCAGGAAAAGCCAGCCAGGCCGGCATTCTGGACACCAACCGGCACTTCAGGGATGTGCTTAAAGCCAAAGGTTATCAAGTGGACTATGGCGAGTTCGCCGGCGGCCACGATTATGCACAATGGGGCCCAGAGCTGAGCCAGGGTCTGCAAGTGCTGCTTGGCATGGAGTCCCGGCGCGAAGCTGCAACCGGCCAGGCGGCCAGCGTGCAGTCACTCGCCCGCTGACAGCCGGGCGCGCATCTGCGCCAGCGCCGCCGAATGGGTACGTTCGAACATCAGCGGCGTCGCCGTGACATGGCCCTGGCGCAGGCAGGCACCTTCGGCGTCATCGGCATCGACAGGGTCCTGGCGATTGAGCCTCAGCCAGTAGTAATCCAGATCGCGCGGGTCGGTTCGGGTCTGCACTTGTATGTCCTTGAGATGCCCCCGGCCTTGTGTGGTCAGTTTCAGCGGCTTCACCTGCTCAGGGGCGCAAGCCGGGAAGTTGAGGTTGATGCAGGCATCGGCCGGCCAGTCCAGTTCCAGCACCCGCCGAACGCTCGTAATGCCATGGGCTTGCGCGACTTCCCAAGGCACCGCCGCGCGGTCGACGAACGCCTGGCTGAGGGCGATCGACTTGACGCCGAACATCAGCGCCGTCATCGCGGCGCCGACCGTTCCGGAAAATACCGTTTCCAGTCCCAGATTCGCGCCGCGGTTCACCCCGGACAGCACCAGATCCGGCAGCCCGTCGCGCATCAGATGCCCCAGCGCCAGGGCGACGCAATCGCCCGGCGTGCCGGAGACCGCCATCCGGCGCTCGCCGTGGTGACTGATCCGCAAAGGATCGTGCAGACTCAGGGAGTGGGAGGTGCCACTCTGGTCCAGCAGCGGCGCGACCACCCAGACCTCTCTGGCAATCTGTGCCGCGATCTCCTCCAGCACCCGCAGACCGGGGTCGGCGATGCCGTCGTCGTTGGTGAGCAATACGCGCTCGAACAGGTAACCGGATGTACTCAACGCCACTCTCCTTCATGCAGGGGCTGGATGCTCGGTCGACGGGCGGCCGTTCGACGGTCCGCCAGTAGACGTTGCCACGTCCCGGCAGTTCCTGGCGGCGTCTTCCTCTGCCGCACGCTGCACGGTAAGATCCGCGTCGGCCTCTGCTGCCCGCCGCTCGCGCCCTTTGGGTCTGGTGAAAGCAGGTTTCTTATTCTGTGCAAACCCCGTCGCTCTCTTGAACGTCCGGTTTGGCAACGCGAGCACCCGCAGGTCCGGACCACAGGAGTCACGATGTCTTCCATTGCACACGCCAAGCAAATGGCCAAGCGCCTGCGCGCCTCTCTGGCCTCGCGGCAGCACGAAATCTCTCACAGCGCCGCCCTTGAACTGGTAGCGCAACAGCTGGGCCACAAGGACTGGAATACTGCGGCGGCCACCTTGCCGGCGGACACGCCGTCGCAGCGCATCAATTTCGACCGACCGGTCCCGATCCTGCGCATGTTCGATGAAGCCAAGGCCCGCGAGTTCTATCTGGAGTTTCTCGGCTTCGGCGTCGAGTTCGAGCATCGCTTCGCCGCAGACCTGCCGCTGTACCTGGGTATTGATCGCGCCGGCCTGAAGCTGCATCTTTCCGAACACCACGGCGACGCCAGCCCCGGCTCGACCGTGTTCGTCCCGATGCAGGGCATCGAGGCGCTGCGGGACGAACTGGCGACCAAAGGCTATCGCTACGGCCGCCCGGAAATCGTCGAGCAGGACTGGGGACGGCTGCTGGAGGTCTACGACCCGTTCGGCAACCGCATACGTTTCTGTCAAAGCTGAGCAGTGCGCGGACGGTCACGACTGCCCGCGCTTCGGAGCCCTGAGCGAGTCGTCAGGGCGCCATCAATTCCCTGACCCTGGCGGCCAGCACGTCGACCTTGAAGGGCTTGGTCAGTACTTGCATGCCATGCCCCAGCGCATCGCCGCTCAGCGCGGCGTTCTCGGCATAACCGGTGATGAACAGCGTGCGCAGATGCGGCCGCACTTCGCGTCCTGCGTCGGCCATCTGTCGTCCGTTCATGCCGCCGGGCAGGCCGACATCGGTGATGAGCAGGTCGATGTGCACGTCCGAGCGCAATACCTTGAGACCAGCGACGCTGTCCACGGCCTCGATCAGGGTGTAGCCAAGGTCGCCGAGCACGTCTGCCAGCAGCATCCGGACTGTGGGTTCGTCGTCGACGATCAGGATGGTTTCCCCGGTTTGCTCGAACGCTGCCGGTGGCAGGGCCGCCTGAGCTTCGTCCGCGGTCGCGTCCCCGAAATAACGAGGCAGCCAGATGCACAGGCTGGTGCCCTGCCCCAGCTGCGAATTGAGCCGCACCTGACCGCCGGACTGCTTGGCGAAGCCATAGATCATCGACAGACCGAGCCCCGTTCCCTGGCCGATGGGCTTGGTGGTGAAGAACGGGTCGAAGGCGTTGGCGAGCACATCGGGAGTCATGCCGGTGCCGGTATCCGTGACACATAACGACAAGTACTGGCCTTCGGGCAGGTCGTAGGTCCGGGCCGTCTCGCGGTCCATGCACAGGTTGGCGGTGGTCAGCGTAATGCGCCCGCCGTCGGGCATCGCGTCGCGGGCATTGATGCATAGATTCAGCAGGGCGTTTTCCAGCTGGCTGACGTCCACCAGCGCCGGCCACAGCTGTGGGTCGGCGATGGTCTCGACGGCGATACCCGGCCCTACCGTGCGCTGGATCAGGTCGGTCATGCCTTCCATCAGCGCATTGACGTCGGTGGGGCGCGGGTCCAGGGTCTGGCGCCGGGAGAAAGCCAGCAGACGGTGGGTCACCGCCGCCGCGCGCCTGGCCGCGCTTTGCGCGGTCGTCATGTACTTGTCCATCTCGCTGAAACGGCCTTGCTTGAAGCGCTTGTCCATCAGCTCCAGCGATCCGGAAATGCCGGCCAGCAGGTTGTTGAAGTCGTGGGCCAGACCGCCGGTCAACTGCCCCACCGCCTCCATTTTCTGCGACTGACGCAGTTTCTCCTCGGCCTGCATCAGTTCGGCGGTCCGGGTGGCAACGCGCTGTTCAAGGGTGTCATTGAGGGCGCGCAACGCGGCGATCGCGCGGTCGCGCTCGGCTTCCACGGCCCGGCGCTCCTCGACGTCGATCAACACGCCGGGCAGGCTCAACGCGGTGCCGTCCGGGGCGAGATCGACGCGGCCATTCGCTTCCAGCCAGTAATACTCGCCGTCGGCGCGCCGCACCCGATACTGATGCGCATAGGCACCGCCCCGGACAATCGCTTCATTGATGGCCGCCGACAACCCGGCCCGGTCCTCCGGATGCACCGACGCGACGACCTGTTCAAGGGTCAGGCCCTGGCGACCCAGCGCCGGGTCCAGCCCGAACGACCGGGCAAAACCCTCGTCCACAGTAAAACAGTCGCTGGGTATATCCCAGTGCCAGGTGCCGATGATTGCGCCGGCGGCGAGCGCCAGCTGGACGCGCTCCACGCTTTCACGGGCCAGGGCCTCGCTGGCGAGCAAGCGTTCCTGGGCATTGCGCCGCTCGGTCACGTCGCTGAAGAAGATCGCCAGCTGGCGGTCCGCCGGATCGCCCACGCTCACCGCGCGTACATCGAACCAGCGCTCGAAGTGCGAGGCGTAGCTTTCGAAGTTGGCGGATTCGCCGGTCTTGGCGACATGGCCGTAGGCGTCGAACCAGAATTGCTCCAGGTCCGGCGCGAACTCGGTCACCCATTTGCCGCGCAGGTTGACCCCGGAATGGCGCTCGAACGCCGGGTTGGCTTCCAGAAAGCGATAGTCGATCGGACGGTCGTCGGCGTCGAACTTGACTTGAACGATGGCGAACGCCGCTTCGATGGTTTCCAGAATGGTGCGAAAGCGTTCCTCGGTACGGCGCAAGGCCGTCTCGGCGGTTCGCAGACGGGTCAGGTCCAGCATGGCGCCGATCATGCGTACGGCGCGACCATCAGGCGCGCGCAGGACATGGCCCCGGTCGAGCACTTCGGCCCAGGATCCGTCAACTCTTTTGAAACGGTATTCCTCGGTCCAGGCACTCCCGTCACCGTCGATCACTGCATGGATCGAGGTGTAGACCCGAGGACGATCATCGGGATGGATCTGGCTCAGCCACCACTCGCCAGTATTCTCGACGCTGGTCGGCGAGTGGCCGTAGGCCTGCTCCAGCGCGTCGTTCCAGAGCACGTGATTGCCCGGCAGATCCCAGTCCCATATCGCATCGCTGGTGGCCTTGGCGACCAGGCGATAGCGCGTTTGGGTTTCTTCGAGCGCACGACCCGCCAGGTGCTCGGCGGTCCTGTCGCGCAGGATCTTCACGAAACCCAGGTGCCCACCTGACTGGCCATGCAGCGGCATCATCTCGCTCGACGCCCAGAATCGCCCCCCGTCCCGGCGCAGATGCCAACGCTTGTCCAGCGCGCGCCCTTCGCGCAACGTATCGCGCATCTCCTGCTCGATACGTCCGCAAGCACGATCCTCGGGGGTGAAGAAGCGCTCGACCGTCTGCCCGCGCATCTGCTCGGCCGACCAGCCCAGCAGATGCTCCGCGGCAGGGTTCCAGTCCGTAATGATGCCGTGGGGATTTGTCACGATCATGGCAAAATGCGTTGCGCACTCGAAGATCGCGCGATGTCCGGCGTCGCGCCATGCCTGGGGACAGGCCGCGCTCTGCTGCGGTGCGTGGTTCTGGGCCAGAGCCGCACGCAAGCGCAATACCTCAGCTTCGAGCGCTTCGCGGCTCAGATACTTCAGCTCGTTTCCACTCACGTGTCGTCATTCCTAGGTCGCGGGGCGGGTGGCCGCCTGCTCAGGCCGCAATCAGATCAGAAATACTGGCAATTTGCACATCGAAACGCATCTGCCCGGCCAAAATTGTGGCTGGCTGGCTTTACTCAACCTTTACCCAATCCAGACCCGCGTTTACACCGCCCCGGTGTTCAATAGATCCATGGCGAATTCCACAGCCGCCAGAGGAGATACCATGTTCGCGAAAATGACCCAAGCCCTGCTTCTGACCGGATGCCTGATCGGCGCCGGGACCGCTTCGGCGAGCGACCGCAATGTGGTAGTGCCGGTCATCGCCGGCGCCGCCGTCGGCGCTGTGCTGGCCACAGCGCTCAGCAACGCCGGGCAGGATCACCATCATCGGCCCGCCCCGCGATACCGGGAAATGGCATATGCCCCGCGCTTCGAAGACCGCAGGCCCGTGCCCCCGCCGCGTCACTATTATCGGGATGATCGCCGGATCGACTTCCACGATGACGGTCGATACGTCAACCGGCATCACGACGATCATCGCCGCTGGTAATGCAAATCCCGCTGATACCGCCGCAAGAACATTGCGGCGGTTTTTCGTTATCAAGCGTTACCTCTTTCGCGCCCTTTTCAAATCGTGCCTGGTTCCTGTCAGCGCACCATCCGTCGATCTCGTCGCACCGTAGCGCAGCCAGAGTGTCCGAACTGGACAAGGCTGTGAAGCCAGGCGCGCCCGCGCGGCGAAACGTCGTCGGTCAAGGCATTAGAAAAGAAGCATTACTGCTCGGGAGTAACGATATGAAAGGCGCGATCTGGATGGCCATTGCCATTGCAGGGACGGTAACGCTGAACGGCGCACAGGCGGCCGAAACCAAGAAGGTCGATGTACTGCTGGTCGGCGGAGGCATCATGAGTTCCACCTTGGGCATCTGGCTCAAGGAACTGGAGCCGGGTTGGTCCGTGGAGATGGTCGAGCGTCTGGATGCAGTTGCCGAAGAGAGTTCCAACGGCTGGAACAATGCCGGGACCGGACACTCCGCTCTCGCCGAGTTGAACTACACCCCGGCCGATCCCGACGGCAAGATCAACATCACCAAAGCCATCGAAATCAACGAAGCTTTTCAGATCACCCGTCAGTTCCTGGCCTGGCAGGTTCAGAACGATGTTCTGAAGAACCCGCGCTCATTCATCAATACCACGCCGCACATGAGTTTCGTCTGGGGCGACGACAATATCAGTTTCCTTAAAAAACGTTACGAAGCCTTGCAGGCCAGCCCATTGTTCCGGCCAATGCAATTTTCCGAGGATCACGAGCAGATCAAGAAGTGGGTGCCACTGATGATGGAGGGTCGCGACCCCAATCAGAAACTGGCCGTCACCTGGACGCCGATCGGTACCGATGTGAACTTCGGCGAGATCACCCGGCAGTTTGTGGGATATCTTCAGAAGCAGCCCAATTTCTCCCTCAAGTTGTCCAGTGAAGTCCAGGACATTACCCGCAATGACGACGGGTCCTGGCATGTGGAATATGAAAACCTCAAGGACGGGACCAAATCGGCCACCGACGCCAAATTCCTGTTCGTCGGCGCCGGCGGCGGCGCCCTGCCACTGCTGCAGAAATCCGGCATCCCCGAAGCCCGTGAATACGCAGGCTTCCCGGTCGGCGGATCCTTCCTGGTCACCGAGAACCCGACCATTGCCCAGCAGCACATGGCCAAGGCATACGGCATCGCTTCGACCGGCGCGCCGCCCATGTCGGTCCCGCACCTGGATACCCGCGTGCTGGACGGCAAGCGCGTGATCCTGTTCGGACCTTTCGCGACCTTCTCCACCAAGTTCCTCAAGGAAGGTTCGTACCTGGACCTGTTCGCGAGCATGACCACGCACAACTTCTGGCCGATGACCAAAGTGGGCATCGATCAGTTCGACCTGGTGCAGTATCTGGCAGGCCAGTTGATGCAGTCCGATGACGACCGCTTCAACGCCCTCAAGGAATATTTCCCGCATGCCAAGAAGGAAGACTGGCGTCTGTGGCAGGCCGGTCAGCGGGTGCAGATCATCAAGCGCGACAAGGACAAGGGCGGCGTGCTGAAACTGGGCACCGAGGTGGTGAGCTCCCAGGATGGCACCATCGCCGGTTTGCTGGGCGCTTCGCCGGGTGCGTCCACCGCAGCACCGATCATGCTTGAGGTGATGCAGAGAGTCTTCAAGGACAAGGTCGCCAGCCCTGAATGGCAGGCAAAGCTCCATCAGATCATTCCCAGCTATGGCACGCGCCTGAACGACGATCCCAAGCGTGTGATGGAAGAATGGACCTATACGGCTCGCGTGCTGCAACTGGCGCCACCGCCTGATATCTCGGAGCAACCGGCGCAAGTCAAACCGGCAACCGATCCGATCGGTCAGGAGAACAGCAATTCCGATCCCGACCTGAATCCCGAACCGCTCAAGCCCAAGGATTGATGGCTCGTTGACCCGCGAGATCGCGTCTGCAAGCTAGCTCTCACAATACCCGTGGGAGCCAGCTTGCTGGCGATCAATCCGACAATCATCGCCACCAAGGTGGCTTCTACAGGGCCGTGCGCAGCCCGTAGGAGCGGCTTCAGCCGCGAAGCGATCAAACGCGCAATAGACATTCGGCGTCTGTCCAATCCATCGCGGATAAATCCGCTCCTACGGGGTCGGCGGGATATCAACCGGCCGCGACGACGGCAATTTCCACCAGCAGTTCCGGCGCGGCGAGGCGTGACTCGACGGTTGCGCGGGCCGGGGCGTGGCCTTCCGGCGCCCAGGCATCCCAGACCTCGTTCATGCCGGCGAAGTTGGCCTGGATATCCGACAGCCACACCTGCGCGCTGAGAATGCGGGTTTTGTCCAGTCCGGCCTTGTCCAGGTAACTGTCGATCTTTTCCAGCACCTGCGCAGTCTGGCCTTTGATATCCAGGCTGCGGTCGACTGCCGTCTGGCCGCCGATAAAAGTGAAACCGTTGCACTGCACCACGCGACTCATGCGTTGATTGGTTTCGATACGTTTGATTTCCAGCATGTGAACTCCTTGGGGTTACGGGATGGTTGAAAACTGTTGCACCGGCGACGGTTGCGAGGCCGTCGCGGGGTTGAAACGGTCGATGGCGAAGGCATCCAGCAGAATGTCGGAATGCTCGCCGAGAATCTGTTGCGCCAGCCGCTGGCCAGTGCCCGGCCCCATCTGGAAGCCGCTGCCGCAGAAGCCGAAGGAATAACTCAGGTTCGAGGCCTTGCGACTGGCGCCGATCACCGGCAGATCGTCTGCGGTGAAGGCTTCGACGCCCGCCCAGACCCGATTCACTCCCAGATGCCGCAAATGGGGAAACAAATCCGTGACGGTTCGTGCGCTGGTGCCCAGCCGGGTCATGTCGACCTCGCCGTGGCGTGCGGCGAAGTCCAGAGAGCCGATCAGCTTGCCGCCGATTACCACGGTGCCGTTGGCGAACTGCTTGAACGACAGCGCCCGGCCGGTCGCACCCAGCACCGGCGCGCAAAACGGCGCGACCCGGTGGGTGACCATCAGCATCAGGCCCTCGGGATGCACCGGCACCGGCTCGCCCACTTGTGCCGCCAGCTCTCCCGCCCAGGCACCGGCCGTCACCACCAGATGCTCGGCGCTGAACAGACCGCGCGGGGTTCGAACCCGCCACAGGGTTCCGCTCTGTTCGATGTGCAGCGCCGCCGTCTGCTCATGGACCTCTACGCCCAGCCTCTGCGCCGCTAGCCGAAAGGCCGTCACGGTCCGGTACGGCACTGCATAGCCATCGTCTTTCACCCAGATGCCGCCCACAACATGCCGGGCGACGGTCGGAATGATCTCCAGCACCTGATCCCGGTCGACCAGCAATTCATGGTCAAAACCGAGCGCCTGCAGTTCCTCGACCCGAAGCCTGCAAGCCTCCAGTTCGGCCGGATTCTCTGCCAGTTTCAGCTGACCACTGGGCACGAAGCCGCCGTCGTCGCCCAGCAGTGCGCCCATCTGATGCCAGAGCGCCCGGGACGCCAGCGCCAAGGGGATTTCCGGCGCATGCCGGCCAAGCGTCCGCACGCCGCCGGCGTTGACGCCCGAGGCATGGCGGCCGCAGTAATCGGCTTCCAGCACCCTGACCCGGACGCCTCGGCGGGCGAGATGGAAGGCCGTGCTCATCCCGTGGATGCCGCCGCCGATGATCAGGACATCGCTTTGTTGTCCGCGCGGGTCAGTCACCGGCCAGTTCTCCCAGGGTGATGGGCTTGATCGGCGGACGAATCCGGTAGTAGCCGACCTCCTGAGCCGACACGCCGCGCGCCTGGGCAATGACTTCGGTCACGGTCAGGCCGCACATCCTGCCTTGGCAAGGCCCCATGCCGCAGCGACCGAACGACTTGGCCTGATTCGGACCGCTACAGCCAAGCTCGACGAAGCGGCGCAGTTCACCAGCCGTGACTTCCTCGCAACGGCAGACCACGACGTCATCGGCCGGAATCCGGTTCTGTTCCTTGGGCTCATACAGGGCATCGAGAAATGGCCGGATGCGCAAATTGCTGTCGAGCGCTGTGCGCGGCGCGACGGCTCGCTGATCGCGATCGGCACCGTCGATCACGCCCAGTCGCGCGCCGATGCCCAGTGCCGCCAGTTCGCCCTGCAACGCAGCAGCCTGCGCGCCGCCGATGCCGACGCCGTCACCCGCCGCGTAAACACATGGCACATCCAGCTCGCCCCAGGCATCGGTGACCGGCCTGAAGCACAGTTGATCCTCATCCCACTGATGGCGTGCGCGCAGCGACTGGCTGAACTGAATATTGGGCACCACGCCCTGATGCAGCAGCACGCAACGCGTGGCAATACGCTGCGCCTTGCCCCCGACCATGAAGGTCAACGCCCGCGCCGCATCATCACCTTCGATTGCCAGTTGCTCGGCGCCGGTGAAGTGAGGCGTGCCCGCGCTACGCAGGCTGCGCATCAGCTCCAGCCCCTTGCGCAGGTAGGGCCAGGCGCGCAGCGCGGCGAACAGGTGACGCCGCGCCCGCCAGTAGTCTTGCGGCAAAGTGGTATCGACCAGCGCTTTGATGGTCACGCCAGCGCGCAGGTATTGCCAGCCCAGCAGATACAGCAGCGGCCCGCAACCAGCCAGCACCACCGGTTCTCCAGGCGCAAGCCCCGAGCTTTTGAGCAGAATCTGCGCCGCGCCGGCGGTCATGACGCCTGGCAGCGTCCAGCCCGGAATCGGAAACGGGCGCTCCATGGCGCCGGTCGCCAACAGTACGGCGCGCGCGTCGAGGGTTTGCAAACGTCCGCCCCGCAGATAGCTGACCTGATGCTCGCGGGTCACCTGCCACACGGAGGCGCCCTTTTCGTAGCGTACCGACGAAGCCTTCAACGCCTGCGCCAGTTCATTGCCCCGCGCATAATCGGGCCCCAGCATGTCGCGGCGCGCCAGCGGCGCCAGGGTGATGCCCCGGTAAATCTGCCCGCCCGGACTGGCCTGCTCATCCAGCAGCACGACCTCGAGCCCCATGGCCGACAAGGCCACCGCGCCGCTCATGCCTGCCGCTCCGGCTCCAATGACCACCACGTCCACGCTCTCATGATTCATGCTGCACCTCCATGACCTGCACCGTTGCCGCTTCGAACAACAAATCCCGCGCGCCTTCCTGGGAACGGATGCGCATGCCTTCTGCGACTTCGATCAGGCAACTCTGGCGATTCGGCACGCCGTCAATGTCCACCAGACACTCGAAGCACACGCCCATCATGCAGTAAGGCGCGCGCGGTGCTTCGCTGACCGGGGTGGCGCGAAAGCGGTTCACCCCGGACATGAGCAAGGCAGCGGCGACGCTGGTGCCGGCCGGCACGCTGAGCGGCTGTCCGTTGAACGTCAGGGTCACAGTACGCGCCGTTCCGGCTTCGCTGGCAACGGGTTGAAATAACGGATCAGTGCGCATGGGAAAACACCTTGTCGGTAAGAAAACGCTCGCCGGTAAATACGGACAACTCGTCAGGCCGGGCGCCCCCCAGAATCCAGGGCGCGATGCGCAGCGCATGCGCGGCGGCCAGGGTCACGCCGCTGTGGCAGGTGACCACGAATGCGCCGGGGTAGGTCTCGGATTGCTGATAGATCGGATAGCCGTCCGGGCTCATGACCCGCAACGCGCCCCAGGCCCGAACCAGCCGGACATCGCGTAGCAGCGGGAAGGTCGACACGCCACGCCGGGCAATGGCGGCCAGTACCTCGGTGGAGGTGCTGTCGTCAAAGCCCACCTCCTCCATCGAATCCCCCAGCTGCACCGTGCCTTCGTCGGTCTGGCGCACGTTGATGGTCGGGTACTCCAGAAAGGGACGAACGCGCTCGCTGATCAGCACCTGTCCGCGGTTGGGCGCGACCGGCGCATGCAGGCCGACCTGACGGGCCAGACCCGGATTACCCAGCCCGGCCGCCAGCACAATGCGCGGTGCGACGAACCGGCCTCGCGCTGTCGTGACACGGAATTCACCGGCGCCACATTCGATTCGCTCGACGTGCAGGCCGCCATGCAGCCGTGCGCCCTTGGCCTGCGCGGAAGCGTGCAAAGCGCGCAGAAGCTTGAGCGGATTGACGTGGCCGTCCTGAGGCGTGTAGCTGGCGCCAACCACCGCCGGGCCAATCAGCGGCAGCCTCGCCTTGAGTTCGGCCGCATCGAGCATTTCAAACGGGTAGTCGCCGACAGCGTCCTTGAGGGTCTGCAGGCGTGACTGGCGTTCGATCAACTCCTGATCGCTGAAACACATGTGAAAACCGCCGGGCTGGCGCAGTTGCACGTCGACGCCACTGTCGGCCAGCAATTGCCGAGCGAAGCCGGGCCAGCGGCTGGCGGAAGAGCGGGTCCAGCGCGAGTAGTCCGGCAGGTCGTGTCCCTTGCCTTGCACCCACACCAGCCCGAAATTGCCGCGCGAAGCCCGGAATGCATCGTCGCCCTGATCGAGCACGACTGTCTGCGCGCCGCTGCTCGCCAGCCCGTAGGCCACGGCCATCCCCACCAGTCCGCCGCCGATCACGATTGCCTCGGCGTGCACGTCATTGTGTGTGCTCTGATTCATTTGCCCTCTCCGATCAGTACCCGGTCCAGGCCGACCATGCGGTCGAGGATCAGCATCAGCAGCAGGGTCCCGACGATCAGGACCGTGGAGACCGCGGTGATCAACGGATCGATGGTCTGCGAGATCTGGTTGTACATCGCGACCGGCAAGGTGGTCGTGCCAGGCGTGGCGACGAACACGGTCATGGTCAGTTCGTCGAAGCTCTGGATGAACGCCAGCATCCAGCCACCGATCACGCCGGTGCGGATACGCGGCAGCACCACCCGGTAGAACGCGGTCCAGCGGCTCGCGCCCAGAGACAGCGCCGCCTGCTCGATGTCGCGCTCAAGACCGATGGTCGAGGCCAGCGTCAGCCGCAGCGCATAAGGCAGTACCACGATGACGTGGGTCATGGTCAGCGCCCAGAACGAGCCACCGATCTGCGCCAGGGAAAAGAACCGCAGAAAGGCGATGCCCAGTACCACCGACGGGATCATCAGTGGCGACAGCAGAAACCCGGTCAACGCGCCGCGGCCTGGGAAGTCGTAGCGACTGATCGCCAGCGCCGCCGGTATCGCCAGCAATGCCGCGATGGTCGCCGACGCGAGTCCCAGCTGAAGAGACAGGACGAAGGCGTCGATCATTTCGCGGTTGTCCAGCAGCGCTTCGAACCAGCGCAGCGACAGGCCATCAGTGGGCAACGACAGGTAGCCCTTGTCAGTGAAGGCCATTGCCATGACCACCACCAGCGGCGCGACAATGAAAGTGACGAAGGCGATGTGGTACAGCAGCGAGAAAAATCCGTTCTTGTGCATGGCGGCTCACTCGAATACTTGCTTGAAGCGGCGCTCGGCCAGCTTGCTGCAACCTAGGATGATGATCAGGTTCGCCACCAGCAGGAGCATGGCGATAGCAGCGCCAAGGGGCCAGTTGAGGGTGCCGAGGAACTCGTCGTAGGCGGCTGTCGCGACCACCTTGAGGCGGCGCCCGCCGATGATCGCCGGGGTGGCGAACGCCGAGGCGGCGAGAGCGAAGACGATGATCGAGCCGGACAGTACGCCGGGCATGATCTGCGGCAGGATGATGCGGCGGAACACCGTGGGTCGCGAGGCGCCCAACGACAGGCCCGCCCATTCCACTTGCAGGTCCAGGCGCTGCAGGGTCGCCCATACCGCGATCACCATGAAGGGCACCAGTACGTGGGTCAGGGCAATCACCACGCCGACCTGGGTGAAGAGCATTTTGACCGGCTGGTCGGTGATCCCCAGCGCTTGCAGTGCGTCGTTGATCAGGCCGTTGTTGCCCAGCAGGATCGCCCAGCCCAGGGTGCGCACCACCACCGAAATCAACAGCGGACCAAGCACGATCAACAGAAACAGCGAGCGCCAGCGCGGCGCCATACGGGCGATGATGATGGTCTCCGGCACACCGAGCAGCACGCAGAGCACGGTCACCGCCAGCGCCATGCCGCCGGTGCGCAGGAATATCTGATGGAAGTAGTCGTCCTTGAATACCTCGATGTAATTGCCCAGGCTATAGGCCGGCAGCACGCCTTCGGTGTCGCTGAACAGATTGAGTGACAGCACCCCGGTCAGCAGCAACGGCGCCAGCAGCAGCGCAACGAAGACCAGCAGCGCCGGACCGCTGAGCAGCCAGGGCGCCGCGCCGACATGCTCGGCATCATACCTGGCCATGGGCGACCTCCCGGTCCAGCAGGCGCAGGTCATCATCGAGCCAGTCCAGCCCGACCTCGCTGCCCTCCTCCGGCGGCGGCGCGCCCAGATTGGGCTGGGTCATGTGCACCAGACCCAAGTGGCTTTCCACAGCGATCAGCCACAGGTTGCCGAGAAACACCCGCAGCCGGACCCGACCGTCGAGCCGGCCCGCGCCTACCTGCGTCAAACGGATTTTTTCCGGCCGGATATAAACGTTGACGTCATTGCCCAGCGAGCGGTCTTCGTGGGGTACATGCAGCAGCGTGTCGCGCACCTGAACGTGGCAGCAGCGCGCATTGCGCAACTGCACCGCGCCGGCGAAAGCATTGGTCTTGCCAAGGAACGCCGAGGCAAAAGGTGAATGCGGCCGCTCATAAGCCTCGAACGGTGTATCAATCTGCACGATGCGGCCTTTGTGCATCACCGCGATGCGATCGCTCATGGTCATGGCCTCGACCTGATCATGAGTCACCAGAATCGTGGTGATCCCCAGCTCCCGCTGGATCGCCCGCAGTTCGATGTGCATTTCCTCGCGCAGCTTGGCGTCGAGATTGGACATCGGCTCATCGAGCAGCAGCAGGTTGGGCCGGATCGCCAGGGCCCGCGCGATCGCCACCCGTTGGCGCTGGCCGCCGGAAAGCGCCTTGGGGTAGCGCTCCCCAAGCCCGGCCAGACGCACCAGGTCCAGCGCCTCTTCGACCCGCTTGCCGCGCTCGGCGCGAGGCATACCGCGCATTTCAAGGCCGAAGCTGATGTTCTGCGCCACCGTCATGTGCGGAAACAGCGCGTAGCTCTGAAACACGATGCCCAGCCCGCGCTGTTCGGGCCGCACATGGGTGATGTCGCGGCCGTCCAGCACGATACGACCTTCGGTGGGCTGCACGAAGCCGGCAATCGACTGCAATGTGGTGGTCTTGCCGCAACCCGAGGGACCGAGCAAGGCGATGAATTCGCCATGCCGCACTTCCAAGTTCAAACCGTCGATGGCCTTGAAACTGCCGTAGGTCTTGACGATGCTTTCCAGGGTGAGAAATGCCATGGGCTTGCCACGCAGACACAGGCCTGCGCCTCCGGAAAAGGTTCGGAAAGTTCACAACCGCGGTGAAACGCAGAGTGGCCTAGCGCTCGACGGTACGATTCCAGCGCGTGGTCCATTCGGCCCGCTGCTGATTGATCGTGTCCCAGTCGACCTTGATCAGGGCGTTGACCTTGTCGGGGCCGTAAGGCATACGCGCGGCGAGTTCCGGTGGCAGGCTGACGGTCTGGTTGACCGGCGCGAAGCCGTTTTCCCGAGCCTGGATGGCCTGCACTTCGGGCGACAGCACATGCTGGATGAAGGCCTGGGACAGCTCGGAGTGGGAATTGGGGGTGACGGCGCAGGCCGCGACCTGCAAAGCCACGCCGCCTTCCTTGGGATAGATGAACTTGAGCGGGAAGCCCGTGCCCTGCAAGGCGAACGCGCGTCCGCTGCCGTACACCGCCATCACCACATCGCCGTTCTGCATCATGCTGTCCATCTCGCCGGGCGCCGACACCCAGGCCAGCACGTTCGGCCCGATTTCGTCTTTCAGCGCCTTGAAGCCAGGGTCGATGTTCTTCTCGCTGCCACCGCGCAGGCGGGCCATTTCCACCAGCGTATGCAGACCGTAGGTATTGGTCACCGGCGGCATGCCGAGCAACTGCTGGAAGCGCGGGTCGGTCAGGCTTTCCCAGGAATCGGGTGGCGCCCAGCCGCGTTTTTTGAACGCCTCCTCGTTGTAGCCGATACCGGTGGCGACCACGCCTATGCCAGTGGCTTCAGGACTCAGGCGCGCCAGGGGATACAGATCCTTGTAGACCGGCGCGTCGCTGAGCTTTTCGCACAGCCCCATCTGTAAAGCCTGGTACATCGGGCCGTCGTCCATCATTGCAACGTTGATCTGCTGGCGGCCTTTCTGCGCCTGCAGCTTGGCGAGAGTTTCGGTTGAGTTGCCGGCAACGTAGACCACCTTGACGTTGTGGGCCTTTTCGAATGCGGGGATGACGCGGTTCTTGTACATCTGTTCGGTCGAGCCGCCGACGCCTGCAACGTACAGCGTGGTTTCAGCGACGGCGCCGCCAGCGTGCAAGCCGGCAAGCGCCAGCGCAACCGACGCGGCGATGCGGCTGAAGGGACGAAACGGCTGTGCTGCTGGGGAAAGGTTCAGGCTATTCACAGACTATCTCCGAAGTGCATGGGGGCAGATCGAACAATGCGTCAGTGGCTCCGGCACGGACCGGAGTCAGGCATGCGAGGCATGCACCCGGCTATCCTCTCCGGGCTGCGCATCTTGACGTGCGCTAGGGCGTTGCGGGTTCGAGTATTGCGACAGCCAGTCCATATGGTCAAATACGGATATCCGGGTTAGTTATTCATATTCGATATGGAGAAGCACCATGAACCTGAGGCAGATCGAAGCCTTTCGCAACGTCATGCGCCTTGGCTCCATGACCGAGGCGGCGGACGTGCTGTATACCTCGCAGCCCAATATCAGCCGACTGATTGCCCAGCTTGAATTAAGCACTGGGCTGACGCTGTTCAAGCGCGCCGGGGTGCGCCTGATCCCGACTCAGGAAGGCCAGGCGTTCTTTCAGGAGGTCGAACGCGCCTATGTGGGCCTCGACAGTCTCAAGCTGTCGGCCAAGAACATTCGCAATCTTGGCACCGGCCGCCTGCGCGTGGCGGCCGTGCCCTCCACGGGTCTGAGCATGATCCCCCGGGTGCTCAAGACCTTCACCGAATCGCGACCTGAACTCACGGTTTCGTTGCATGTGAACTCGTCGTCGACCGTCGAGCAGTGGGTGAAACCGCAGTTCTGCGATATCGGCATCGTGGTTCATCCCGGCGACGGCGCGGGCCAGGAAGCCGAGCAACTGGCTGAGGTAGCCGCCGTGTGCGTATTGCCCGCTTCGCACCGGCTGGCCCGCCGCAAGCGCATCACCTTCAGCGATCTGGAGGGCGAAGCCTTTGTTTCGCTGTGCCACGGCGACGGAACCCGCTCGCTGGTGGACGGCCTGTTCGAGCAGGCCGGCGTCGAACGGGTGATGGCCGTGGAAGCGCAGTACAGCGCCATCAACTGCGAGATGGTCGCGCTGGGCATGGGCGTGACCCTGGCGCATCCGCTGGTGGCCCGCGACTACCTGCATCGCGACGTGGTGGTGCTGCCGTTCAAGCCCGACATTCTGTTCCCCACCTATGTGATCTGGCCGACACATCAGGCCAGAACCCGGTTGGCCGAGGAGTTCGTCGAGACGCTTAGAGGGTTCTACCGTGACAGCTTTGCTGCCGGGTGAGCGGTGCGGGATTGTCTAGCTGCCGCTGTGTGCCAACTCGCGGATAAATCCGCTCCTACACAATTTGTGCTTTCGTAGGAGCGGATTCATCCGCGATCACCCGCGAAGCGGCAACATCGGCGCTGTCATTCTCGGAACCCGCATCAACGGCGACGCGTCATACCTGTTCAGATGACACAAGGAACGCCCTATGCCTTCTCGCCAACCGCCCGCTTCCACCCCCGATCAACCTCGGGACACGGGCTTCGTCCGGGTGCGAGGCGCCCGGGAGCACAACCTGCGCAACGTCGATGTGGAAATCCCGCGGGATGCGCTGGTGGTCTTTACCGGCGTGTCGGGATCGGGCAAGTCATCGCTGGCATTCTCGACGCTCTATGCCGAGGCGCAGCGGCGTTATTTCGAATCCGTGGCGCCCTATGCACGCCGACTGATCGACCAGGTGGGTGTGCCCGATGTGGATGCCATTGAGGGCCTGCCGCCCGCCGTCGCCCTTCAGCAGCAACGCGGCACGCCCGGCGCGCGGTCATCGGTCGGCAGCGTGACGACGCTGTCCAGCCTGATCCGCATGTTGTACTCCCGCGCCGGCAGTTATCCCGCCGACCAGCCGATGTTGTATGCCGAGGACTTTTCCCCCAACACCCCGCAAGGCGCGTGTCCGGAATGTCATGGATTGGGCCGGGTCTACGAAGTGACCGAAGACAGCATGGTTCCAGACCCCTCGCTGACCATTCGCGAGCGAGCGGTGGCCGCCTGGCCAATGGCCTGGCAGGGACAGAATCTGCGAGACATTCTGGTGACGCTGGGCTATGACGTCGATGTGCCCTGGCGCGACCTGCCGAAGAAACAGCGCGACTGGATTCTGTTTACCGAAGAGACGCCCACGGTGCCGGTCTATGCCGGCTTGACCCCGACCCAGACCCGTGCGGCGCTGAAACAGAAACTCGAACCCAGCTACCAGGGCACCTTCAGCGGCGCGCGGCGCTACCTGATGCACACCTTCATGCATTCCCAGAGCGCGCAGATGCGCAAACGGGTCTCCCGGTTCATGCGCGCCAGCCCTTGCCCGACCTGCGACGGCAAACGCCTCAAGCGCGAAGCCCTGACCGTGACCTTCGCCGGGCTGGACATCGCCGAACTGTCGCAGATGCCGTTGCTCGATCTGGCACAGGTGCTGCGCGAAGTCGCCGCTGACGAGTATGCCCGACAACCGGAAGAAGCCGGATCAGTCCTCACTCACCAGCAGACCCGCGAAGCCCGCGCCCAGCGTGCGGCCAGGGGCGAGAACCCGCATGCCGGCGGCCCTGATGCCCGCCATACGCCGAACCTTTCGGTGGAGAAACGCCTGGCGGCTCAGCGCATCGCGATCGAATTGCTGGAGCGCATCGGCACACTCATCGACCTGGGCCTGGGTTATCTGGCGCTGGAGCGCAGCACGCCGACCCTGTCGTCCGGCGAGCTGCAGCGCCTGCGTCTCGCGACACAGCTCAATTCCCAGCTGTTCGGCGTGATCTACGTGCTGGACGAACCTTCGGCGGGCTTGCACCCGGCCGACAGCGAAGCCCTGTACGAGGCCCTGCAGCGCCTCAAGACAGCGGGCAACTCGGTATTCGTCGTCGAGCACGATCTGGACACCATGCGCCGCGCCGACTGGCTGGTGGATGTCGGCCCCGACGCCGGTGAACAGGGTGGCCGCATTTTGTACAGCGGGCCACCGGCCGGGCTGGAACAGGTAAGCGAGTCGCGCACCCGCGCCTACCTCTTCGCGCAGCAGGCGCCCCTGGCCCGTGCTCCGCGCTCGCCCCAGGCCTGGCTGCGACTGGAAGGCATTACTCGCAACAATCTCGATAACCTGAGCGCGGAGTTTCCGCTGGGCTGCTTCACCTCGGTCACCGGCATTTCCGGTTCGGGTAAATCGAGCCTGGTCAGTCAGGCTCTTCTGGATCTGGTGGGCACGCATCTGGGCCAGACGCCCGATCCTGCGGAATCTGACGAGCCGAATCTTGAGGATGAGCCGGTTCAGGCGAGCGGCGGATGCATTGCCGCCGGTCTTGAACACATCAAGCGATTGGTTCAGGTCGACCAGAAACCCATCGGCCGGACGCCGCGCTCCAACCTGGCGACCTACACCGGGCTGTTCGACCACGTGCGCAAACTGTTCGCTGCAACCGAGCAGGCCCGCGAGCTGGGCTTCGACGCCGGCCGTTTCTCCTTCAACGTCGCCAAGGGCCGTTGCGAAACCTGTGAAGGTGAAGGGTTTGTCAGCGTCGAGCTGCTGTTCATGCCCAGCGTCTACGCCCCCTGCCCCAAATGCCACGGCGCCCGCTACAACGCCGAGACCCTGGCCGTGACCTGGGAAGGCTTGAATATCGCGCAAGTCCTCGGACTGACTGTTGATCAGGCCGCTCAGACCTTCGCCGGGCAGCCGGCCACCAGCCGTACGCTGCAAGTGCTCAAGGACATCGGGCTGGGCTATTTGCGTCTGGGCCAGCCCGCCACCGAGTTGTCGGGAGGCGAAGCACAGCGCATCAAACTGGCAACCGAACTGCAACGCCAGGCCCGTGGCGCCACGCTGTACGTGCTGGACGAACCCACCAACGGCCTGCATCCCCAGGACATCGACCGTCTGCTGGTGCAGCTCAACCGCCTGGTCGATGGCGGGCATACGGTGGTGGTTGTTGAGCATGACATGCGGGTCGCGGCCCAGAGTGACTGGGTCATTGATATAGGTCCGGGCGCCGGAAACGCTGGCGGCAAGATCGTGGCCTGCGGACCGCCCGCTGACGTCGCGCAAAGCGGTGGCAGCCGCACCGCGTCTTTCCTGGCAAAGGCTTTGTAGACGTGCCGGGTTGCGTGTCGTCAAGAGCCTCTTACGCTATAGGCCAGCGTGCCACTCTTGCGCCGCCGTTTCGGGCGGCGGACCCGAACGAGGAACTGTGCAATGATCGATTCCACCTATACACCCCCTTCCGTATGGACACCGCCGACCTCCAGCGGAGGAAAGTTCGCTTCCATCAACAGTGACACGGCCGGTGCCCGCTTCGAACGCGAGCTGCCCAAGGGCTCGCGCCCTCTTCAGCTCTACTCCCTGGCGACACCCAATGGCATCAAGGTGTCCATTCTGCTCGAAGAGCTGCTGGCGGCAGGCATCGAGGGCGCGCAGTACGACGCGCACCGGATCGACATCGGTGAGGGCGATCAGTTTTCCTCGGGCTTCGTGGCGATCAACCCCAACTCCAAGATCCCGGCCCTTGTCGACAATACCCACGGACAGGCGCTGCCGGTGTTCGAATCCGGGGCGATCCTGCTGCATCTGGCGGAGAAATTCGGGCAATTCATTCCCGGCGGCAGTGCCCGTACCGAATGTCTGTCGTGGCTGTTCTGGCAAGTCGGAAGTGGTCCCTACGTGGGCGGCGGCTTCGGTCATTTCTATGTCTACGCCCCCGAGAAACTGCGCTACCCCATTGATCGCTTCACCATGGAAACCAAACGCCAGCTCAGTCTGCTGGACCAGCATCTGGAGCAGCGCCGCTATATCTGCGGCAACGAATACAGCATCGCCGACATGGCGATCTGGCCTTGGTACGGCGCGCTGGTGCTCAATCAGGTGTACAACGCTGCCGAGTTCCTGAGTGCCGAGAGCTATCGGCATGTCATGCGCTGGGCGAAGGAGATTCAGGCGCGAGAAGCTGTGCAGCGCGGGGTAAAAGTGCTGGCAGGCTGAATCGGGGGGCCGACGTCGGCCACCGGTGTCAGAGCGTCAAAAGCTCCTGATGGAGTGCATCGAGAAACACTCTGACCCGGACCGGTATATGCCGCCGGGTCGGCATGACGGCCCACACCGAAAGCTTTTCCATGGAAGCGTCCGTCAGATGGATCTGTTCGAGGGATCCGTCGCGAAGCTGCCGGAATACGTCCCAATGAGTGAGCATCGCCAGGCCCAGCCCCTGAATGGCCGCAGCCCGCACTGCGTCGACGCTGGTGGTGTTGACCCGCCCGTTTACCCGCAGCCGCTGCAATCGTTCACCTTGCACGAACGGCCAGCGCGGCACAGCTTGCAACAAAATGCAGGAGTGAGCCTGCAAGTGCTCCAGGGTCGTCGGGCGTCCGTGTCTGTTCAGGTACGCCGGTGAAGCGCAGAGCACTCGCGGGTTGCTGGCGATGCGCCGCGCCACCAGCTCGGAATCTTCAAGGGGGGCGATACGCAAGGCCAGATCCAGGCCCAGCCCCGCGATATCGACTTGCCTGTCGGTCAGGTCGAGGTCGACGCGCATTTCCGGGTGCTGGTCCATCAGGCGGCCGAGCAACGGCAGCACGATCGACTGGCCGAAAACGCTGGGCGCTGTCATGCGCAGGACGCCCGAGACCCGCGCGGGCGCGGGACTCAGTTCATTGATGGCGCCCTGCTCGGCCTCGGTCATCACGGTTGCGTAGGGCAAAAACGCTTCTCCCTCGGCTGTCAGCGAGACGGACCGGGTCGTGCGGTGGAACAGCCGTACGCTCAGCTCGTCCTCAAGGGCCGCGATACGGCGCGAGACCTGCATCGGCGCGATATCGAGCTGGCGAGCTGCGGCTGACAGGCTTTGTCGCGAAGCCACTGAGAGGAATATGCGCAGATCGGATATCAGCATCGTTATATCTTCTTTGGTTATGACGGCATCACTTGGCGCTGTCTTGGTCAACGGCCTCCAGACGCCTAGCATGAGCCCATACCGCCAGAACCGGGCAAATTTCAGACCAGACAGCGAGCCTTACATGACAGACTCAACGATGCCGATTCTAACGCCCTTCGATATTCACCGTATGACGCTGCGCAATCGCCTGGCCGTGGCGCCGATGACGCGCGTCTCCGCCACGCCCGAAGGACACGCCACGCCGTTGATGCGCGATTATTACCGGCGCTTCGCGCAGGGCGGTTTCGGACTGATCACCACCGAAGGCCTCTACACCGATCAGGCGTTCTCGCAGGGTTATCTGAACCAGCCTGGCCTGGCCGATGACCAGCAGGCACAATCCTGGTCAGCGATCACCCAAGACTTGCACGCACAGGGTGCCCGGGTTTTCGCGCAGCTGATGCATGCCGGGGCGCTGAGCCAGGGCAACCGCTTTCGCGAACACAGCGTCGCGCCTTCGCCTGTGAAGCCGGCGGGCCGGCAGATGGAGTTCTATTACGGCGAGGGCACTTACGCGGTGCCTCATGAAATCACCGAGGCGCAGATCGAGGAGGTCGTCCAGGGCTTCGTCAAGGCAGCGTCGAGGGCCGTGCGCATCTCCGGTTTCGACGGCATCGAAATCCACGGGGCGAACGGCTATCTGCTCGATCAGTTCCTGACCGCCCACACCAACCTGCGCCGCGACCGCTGGGGCGGTGATATCAGCGGCCGGGTGTCGCTGCTGGCCGAGGTGCTCAAGGCTGTGAAGCAGGAGGTGGGATCGAGCGTACCGGTCGGTATCCGCATCTCGCAGGGCAAGGTCAACGATTTCGCCCACAAGTGGCCAGGCGGCGAGTCGGACGCCGAGGTGATCTTCGCGACACTCGCCCAGGCCGGCGCGGATTTTATTCACGTGACGGAGCATGAGGCGTGGCAGCCCGCGTTCGAACATGCGTCTGAAAGCCTCGTGAAGCTGGCACGCCGCTACGCGCCCGATGTGGTCCTGATTGCCAACGGCGGTCTGCATGATCCGGCGCGGGCGAATCAGGCACTGGACGATGGTGCGGATATCATTGCGCTGGGGCGCGGCGCGCTGAGCAATCCCGATATGCCGCGCCTGTTGGCGACAGATCGGGCGCCGCGGGCGTTCGACAGTGCAATTCTAGGTCCCATCGCCAATATCAAGGACAGCGAGCTGACGGCCTCGATGTGACAGGGGCCAGCGGCGGACGGATCGCCAGCAAGCTGGCTCCTACAGACGTATGATCTGCACCCCAGATGCTGGACATCTGTCCAACATCCGGGGCGCAGATCAGTACGATGCGTCAGCGCGCCAGGGCGCTGCGGATGACGTCGCGCAAGCCATCTTCAGTGAAGGGCTTCTGGATGACGGTGCAGTCGTTGAGGCCCAGCACGTCGGTGTCGGCATAACCCGTTACGAAAACCACCGGCACCGACGGGTTCTTTTCGACGAGCAATGAGGCCAGTTCGCCGCCGGTCATGCCTGGCATCGCGTAGTCGGTCAGGACCAGATCCACGCTCGGCTCGATGCTGTCCAGCGCTTCCGCGCCGCTGCCGGCCTGGATGACGTTCAGACCGAAGGATTCCAGCAGTGCCGCAGTCACCGCCCGCACGCCGGGGTCATCGTCCACCAGCAGGATGGTGGAGCCGGCCACGTCGCGCAGGGTCTGCTGCTGAGACTGCGCCTCGACTGTCGCGCAGTTGTCGCCGCTGACACGAGGCAGGAATACGCTGACGGTGGTGCCCACGTTCAGCGCCGTTTCGATGCGCACCCCGCCGCCGGACTGCTTGGCGAAGCCGAAGACCTGCGCCAGGCCCAGCCCGGAGCCGTGACCGACCTCTTTGGTGGTGAAGAAGGGTTCGAAGACTTTCTGCAGAATCTCGTCGCTCATGCCGGTGCCCGAGTCCGCCATGGAAAACACCACGTAGTTTCCCGGCTCCGGGTCTTCCGGGCGAGTCGGAGCGGTGGTGACGATCTCGTTGTAGGTGCGCAGTTTCAGAGAACCGGTGCCGTGCGCCATGGCGTCTCGAGCGTTGATCGCCAGGTTGAGAATGATCATTTCCGTCTGGGTGGGGTCGGCCGACGCCGTCCACAACTCGGGCGCCAGCGAGGTCTCGATCCAGACCGTCGCGCCCAGCGCCTTGAACAGCAGGCCCTGCATACCCATGATGGTCGCATTGAGATCGACCGGCCGCGGCTGCAGGCGCTGCCTTCGGGAGAACGACAACAGCTGAGCGGTGAGGTTGGCGCCCCGCTCGCCGGCTTCCTTGATGCTTTGCAAACGAGTCGCAAGCTTGTCGAAACGCCCTCGCTCAGCGTCACGGACGGCCAGGCTGGAGCTGGTCAGGATGACTGTCAGCAGGTTGTTGAAATCGTGGGCGACGCCAGCCGTCAGCTGCCCCACCACTTCCAGACGCTGCATTTGCTGCAAGGTGGCCTCGACCCTTTCGCGTTCTTCGATCTGCTCGCGCAGACGCTTGTTGGCCGCCGCCAGTTCTTCGACCACGGCGCGCTCTTCGGTGATATCTCGCACTGCGGCGTACATCAGGCCGTTTTCCGGCACGATGGTCCATGACAGCCAGCGGTAGTCGCCGCTGGCATGGCGCATGCGATTGACGAATCGGGTCGAGACATTACCTTCGGCAATGCTGCGGGTTTCCCGGACAGTGGCATCCAGGTCCTCGGGATGAACGAGCTCCCACAACCGGATGCTGCCGAGGGTTTCCCGCGGCCATCCCAGCGCGGCCTCCCAGGCGGGGTTGACGGTGATCGGCGTCATGTCGAAGCGCAGTACGCCCAGCAACTCCCGGGACAACTCCCAGGTCCGGTCCCGTTCGCGCGTACGCTGCTGGACCCGCTCACCCAGGGTTTCAGTCAGCTCGACCAGTTCCTGGGTAGCGACCCGGCGCTCGCTGACGTCCTGGACCACCCCGCTGAATCGTACGCACTGACCATCCTTGAACAGCGAGCGGCCGTTGGAATTGAGCCAGCGGACCCGACCACCGGACAGCATGACCCGGTATTCGGCGTGGAACGCGCCCTCCTCGCTCAGCGCCTGATCGACCCGGGCCTGCAACATCTGGCGATCATCGGGGTGGCAGCGCTCCACCACATCGGCAATGCTCAACACCCCTGCGGCCGGCAACTCATAGAGTTCGCGACAGCGCTCGTCCCAGATCACTTCCTGCGCGGAAATGTTGACTTCCCAGACACCCATGGCGGCCGCTTCGATGGCGAGCCGGGCACGGACTTCCAGTTCTTCCAGCGCGTTTTCCGCGGCATGACGCTTTTCCCGCTCGCGGACTTCCAGCACCGCGCGCCTCACCGCCTTGGGCAGTACCTTGAGGTTCTGCTTGAGCACGTAGTCCACCGCACCCAGGCGCATGGTTTCCACCGCCTGCTGTTCGCCGAACATGCCGGACAGGAAGATGAACGGCGTTTGCGGCGACAGCTGCTTGGCGACTTCCAGCACCTCGATGCCCGAGGACGACGGCAGCAGCACGTCACAGACAATGACGTCAAAGCTCTGCGCCGTGAGCGCACGGCGTGCGTGCTCGTGGTCGTAGACCACCGTCGGCTCGACGCGCATCCCGCTTGACTCAAGGGTCAGCAACGTCAACTCGACGTCATGAACACTGTCTTCGACCAGCAGGATTTTCACGTTCGCAAGAGGCATGTCGGTAGCAGGCTCGGTCGCGGTCATCGAGGGGGTCAGGATTTGGGACGTCGCGGCACACGCATCGACCCGGCTGGCGGCTCGTTGTGTAGGGCCCAGAACACGCCCAGGTCAGAGATCGCGCTGACGAATTCCTTGAACTGCACCGGCTTGACCACGTAGGCGTTGACGCCGAGTTGATAGGCGCGATCCAGATCAGGCTCTTCACGCGAAGAGGTCAGCATGACCACCGGAATGCTGCGCAGCGAGGCGGTTTCACGAATGGTTTCCAGCACTTGCAGACCGTCGACCTTGGGCAATTTCAGGTCGAGCAACAGGACGGCCGGATTGCCTTCCTCACGGTGGGCGAAGTCGTTGCGGCGCAGCAGATAGTCCAGCGCCTCGGACCCGTCCCGCACCACGACAATGTCGTTGGCAAGATTACTGCGCTCCAGCGCGATCAGCGCGAGCTCCAGGTCGTTGGGATTGTCTTCTACCAGAAGGATTGGTTTTAGCATCGAGCTCTCGTCTTAAGAGGGTATTTCCCGGAAGGGTCAGCCGGCAGACGCCCTCAGGAGGTCGGCCGAAGCGTACGCTTGGGCAGTGAAATATGGAAGGCGGCGCCTTTGCCGACTTCTCCCTGGGCCCAGACAGTCCCGCCATGACGCTCGATGATGCGTCTGACATTGGCGAGGCCTATCCCCGTGCCCTCGAATTCCTCCATGCGGTGCAGACGCTGGAATACGCCGAACAGCTTGCCGACATACTGCATGTCGAAACCGACCCCATTGTCCCGCACACTGATGACCGTCTCGCTGTCGCGGTCCTCGACCTCGACTTCGATGACCGCCACCGGCCGCTTGCGCGTGTATTTGATGGCATTGGCAATGAGGTTGCGCATCGCCAGATGCAGGAACGCCGGGTCCGCCACCACCTTGGGCAGCGCGTCGATACGCCAGTCGATCTCGCGCCCTTCGTAGTCGGGGCGCATCTCCAGCTGAATGGAGGTTACCAGCGCCGACAGATTCACATCGGTGAAGCGCATGGCGCTGCGGCCCATCTGGGAAAAGCTCAGAAGATTGTCGACCAGGGTTCCAGCGAATCGCGCGGACTGCTCGATGGTGCCGAGAAACCGGACCCCGCGCTCGGACAGGTTGGAGCCTTCGATTTCCGCCAGCAGCTCGGCATAACCTGCGATATGGCGCAGCGGCGCGCGCAGATCGTGAGATACGCTGTAGGAGAATGCCTCAAGCTCTTTGTTCGAGCGTTCCAGGTCTTCGGACAGTTGGGCCAGCTCTTCGGCCTTGCGCAACACGATGCCGAGGATCGCCAGACGCAATTCCTGGACGCCTTCGATCTCGCTCTCATTCCAGGGCGTGGAAAAGCCTCCCACGACCTGCTGCCACTGGGCGAAGCTCTCGCGCGGGCTCAGCGAGCCGCTTTCGGTGATCGTCTTTTCCGGGCGCCCGGCCCAGTTGACGACGTGGGACTGCTCGGGCCTGAACCAGATCAGGTAATTGGGATGGATCTCTGAGATCGACACCGCGAGAATGCCGCTGGCGACCGGGTCCAGACCGCTCACCCCCGGGACGTCACGGCCGGCGTTATCAGTGTGAAAGACATCGTCCTCGCGCTGGCTCAGCCAGTTCGCCAAGGCCATGACCTGAGCGCTCGCCGGGGTGTTGCCGTACAGCTCGCAACCCGAACTGGAGACGACCGCAGCGCCCGCCGCGCCAACGAAATTGACGAAGACATCCGGAAGGCTGCGCACGCCGAGCACAACGCTGTCCTGATCGGCGATGGCACCGAGCAGTTGCACGATGCGCTGGCGGATGCCGAGCAAACGTTCGCTGCGCAGGTGATTCTCGCGACTCTCGACCTGTAGCGAAAGCACCCTGCCAAGCAGTTCGCACGCCGAACGGATATGAAAACTCACCGAACGAGGCGCGTTGTGATGGCAGGAAACCAGCCCCCAGAGCTTGCCTTCCACCACGATGGACACCGACATGGAGGCCCAGGTCTGCATGTTACGCATGTACTGCAAATGGACCGGCGAAACGCTGCGCAAGGTCGAGTAACTCAGGTCCAGCGGCCGGCCGGTTACAGGGTTTTCCCCCGGGATCAGGCGCGCGGGCTGATAACCGGCGTTCTCGATCACGCGGATACGGTTCAGGCAATACAGCTCACGGGCCTGGGCGGGAATGTCGGAGGCCGGGAAACACAGCCCCAGGTAACTCGGATAATCGTCGTCGCGCAGCTCGGCATTGACCAGCCCGTTACCTTCGGCGTCGAACCGATACGCCTTGACCCGGCCAAAGCCGGTCAGGCGCTTGAGCACGCGTACGGCGCGCTCGCACAGCTCGTCCACCGTTTCCAGTTCCGAGGCGGCGGTGATGAATGAACGGAGGATCGGGTACAGACTTGCACCACCGCCCGAGGCGGCGTCCGGGTGCTGGAATTCGGCGATCAGCAGGCCGTCGTGTCGATGCAACATCATCGGCATTGCCTCCGATGACCGCTCACCCACCACAAAGCTCACATCCCCGACGTGATAAGGATGGGTCTGATCTTCCTCCAGCCCTTCGAACTGTGCGATCAGTTGGTCGACGCCCGCTACTACCGCATCGAACCGGTTACCCAACAACGCTTCGTTTTCTACACCCAGCCAGGGGGCAAGATTCTCGCTGACCTGACGGATCGTCAGACCCGGCTCATCGATCACCATCATGAAACCCTGAGGCTGGATGCTGCCGGGAGTACGAATAGGTTCGCGCGCGCAATTCGCCAGCGCGGCCTGGAACGCATCGGGTGTAGCAAAGGTAATCAAAATAGTCCTCCTGGCTGTGGTCGGGTAGAAATCGGAGGCTGGCGGACGCCGCGCGAAACTGCATTTAAAAACCGACCACACAGTAACAAATTCGACGCCGTGAGTTTGGGAAAAGTTTTGAATGTGCCAGCACTTACATTCAGAACCTTCCCCACACCGACCGTACTGTGCGTTGCCAGGAACGCCGGGCAACGCCATCCGGTCATGTCGGGGGAATTCCCCGACGCTGCGGCAGACTAAAAGTTACCCGTATCCCTGTTCGTGAACCACACGGTTGGCGACCCACAAGGGCAGTCGTTATAAGGACATAGAAGTGCCGATCAAACGCGTTTTTTCCCTGACCGCCTGGCTTCAACTCGGTTTTGTCATGGTCTTCCTGGTTTCGGGGTGGGACCCGGTGGACCGCAAGACCTGGCTGATCGAAAACGTCCTGGTGATCCTCGGCGCTGCCGCCGCCTGGCTCTGCAAAAGTCGTTTCTACTGGTCCACACGCTCCTGGGCATTGGTGTTGGCGTTCCTGTGTCTGCACCAGATCGGCACTCACTTCACCTATCCGGAGGTGCCTTACGACGCGTTTGTTTTGGACTGGACCGGAATAGACATCGACGCCCGCGCAGGCTGGGAACGCAACCAGTACGACCGTCTTGTGCACCTGGCCTACGGTCTGCTGACCGCCCTGCCGTTTCGCGAAATCATCGTTGCCAAGTGCCGTCTGCAAGGCGCCTGGGCCTCGCTGATCGCCTGGTCCCTGGTGCTTTCGACCTCGATGCTCTATGAACTGATGGAGTGGATCGGCGGCCAGTACCTGGGCGGCGGCAACTCGTCGTTCGTCGGCGCCCAGGGCGATTTCTGGGATGCGCAGAAAGACATGGCGGTCGCCGCCGCGGGCAGTCTGCTGGTGCTGATATGCAGGGGCCATGCGATCCGGGACCGGCTGGCAGGAAAAAAAACTGTCGCGGCCCGACAGGCTCATTGACCGTCAGAGGCCATCCGACGTCGGCGTGACCGACGTCACTTACATAAGCACCCACGCGGGTCCACAATGCTCGCCTCGCCAGAGGAGACCGAGCATGACACTTGAGCAGATTGCACTGCCCGATGCCGTTCGCTTGCAGGCGGACGGCATCCTGATCGATATAGGCCAGGCCGAAGGCGTGCTGGAACTGGCGCGCCTGGGCGGCATCGTCGAAGGCTTCGCCCTGGGATTGAGCAGCGCGCAGGCGCTGCCCGGAATGGTAGTCGACGCACTGGAGTCCGCACTCACCCGGGCGATCAACGCGAGAATGGCCGCGCTGCGCCAGGCATGATCGCCTTCGGCCTGTGCTGCATCGTCAGTTGGATGACAGCTTCATCAGCACCAGCCCGCTGACGATCAGCACGGCAGCCAGCACGCGCAGGGTATTGACCGGCTCGCCGAGCACGGCGATGCCGACGATGAAGGCTCCCACCGCGCCGATGCCGGTCCAGATGGTATAGGCCGTGCCCAACGGCAGGCTTTTCATCGCCAGTGCCAGCAGGCCGATGCTGGCGAGCATGGCAACGGCGGTGATGATCGTGGGTGTGAGCTTGCTGAAACCTTCAGAGCTTTTCATCGAAAAAGCCCAGACTACTTCCAGTATCCCGGCCAACAGCAGATAAACCCAAGCCATGCTCGGTTCCCCTTGTCAAAGAACCGGGCCGTCCCGGAAATGATGCCCAGACTGGGTGAGGTCGTCCTCAAGAAATGCGGCGCCTGGGATCATAAAGGCAAATCCGCTTCAGGCCAACCGATGCGCCCAGGCCGGCCCGCCGATCACTGCTGCGCCCGCTCCCGCCGTCGGTACTGGCCGGGCGGCAAGCCATGGGCCTGACGGAACCGCCTTGAGAAGTAGGCTTCGTCGGCAAAGCCGCATTGCAGCGCAATCTCCCCTACTGTTTCGGTACTGCCCAGCAAGAGCGTGCGCGCCTTGAACATCCGCTGTTCGAGCACAGCTTCGGCGAAGGTGGTGCCGGTCTCCCTGCGCAGCCAGTGAACCAGGTAGTCGGGCGACAGCGAATTGGCCATCGCCGCGCTGTTCACGCTCAGGTCCGGATCGGCCAGATGCCTGCGGATGTATTCGTTTACGCGCGCCAGCGCCTGACGACGGCTGGTCTGGTTGACGTTGTCGTCGGCGAGCGCCTTGAGTGGCTCGGCGTACTGAACGCAGACCATGCCGATCAACTGCAACAGACAGCCCCTGAGATACTCGCGGGCACCGAACTGACGGGCACTGTCAAGCTCATGCATCCGCGCCAGCAAGGCGCGCAACGCATCCAGCTCGGTGCCATGGAAGACGAAATCCAGCCGTTCCTGATGCACGAAGGGCGCGAGTTCGGCGGCCTGGGCCAGGGGCACGTCTTCCAGCTCCAGCGGCGAGCATTGCAATTGCGGTAATAGAAACTGTTGGTCGAAATTGATGACCACGAAATCGCCGTCCTCCGGGTGCGGGATCAGATGCACCCGGTGCGGCAGGATGAAGGCCACCGCCCCACAGGGGAACGGACGTTGCACGTCTCCAATGTGCTGCACCGTATCGCCGCCCAGATTCACCTGGATCTGGAAATAATGATGACGGTGCGGCCGGGTTTCCGGCGGGCGGGCGCGCTGATCACGAATGTAGAAGTCGCGATGCTCGCTGCGTTGTTGCATGCCGAATGTCGGCACGCCGGAGGTTGAGCGCATAGGACCTCGCCTCGGATGATTCAGTATTTGTACGATGACCTAAAAATTTTTCGGCGAACGACTTCAGGATTTCAAAAAACGAAAGTCCAAGAAATGCGAAATGGCGTTGATCTTGAAGGCCGCTCTAGATCGCACCTTACAAAGAGACAGACACATTTTGAAGCTGAAATTTTCAAAAGTGCGATTTTTTGGATTCTTGCATAGCCCGGAGATTTTAACTAACTAAACGATATAAACACCGCATTGCGTTTGGCAGCTTGTACGATAACTTTGGCCCTTGTCGCACCACTACATCTATCCAAAAATAATGACAAGGTGTTCACCCATGGTCCTGACTCACCGCTACGTTTCACCCGACTTCCACTCGCCTCACGCCGCTCTTTTTCTGACCTCTTTCGGGTTCCTCGACAGCCACAGGCGCCGACCGGCCTGCGCGCGCTAGACCGCGCCCGAGCTGTTCCGATTCCGGCGTGACGGTCCCCGACCGTCCACTCGTGTCCTTCCCGATACAAGAGGCCTACCATGGCGAGCATCCCCACTCCTTCGGCGCAGACTGCTGAGTCCGCTGCCCAGGCGCACAGCGCCGCTCCTGCTCAACGACTGCCGACCCGACGCCGCTGGGTCATGCTGTCGATGTTGCTGATAGCCACCATCATCAACTACGTCGACAGGGTCAACATCTCCATCGTCGCGCCGTTCATGGCCAAGGATCTGGGTCTGGACAAGATCCAGATGGGCTTGATCTTTTCTGCGTTTGCCTGGACCTACGCGTTCGCGCTGGTGCCCGCGGGCTTTATCGCTGACCGCTTCGGCTCTCGCTTCACTTACGGCGTTTCGCTGATCTCGTGGTCGGCGGTCACCGTCGCCCAGGGTCTGGCGAGCGGCTTCGCTTCGCTGTTCGGCCTGCGTCTGGCGGTCGGCGCGCTGGAGGCACCGGCGTTCCCGGCCAACAGCCGGGCGGTGACCGTGTGGTTCCCGGCGCGCGAGCGCGGCATGGCCAGCAGTATCTATGTATGCGGCCAGTATCTGGGCACGGCGCTGTTCACCGGCGCGCTGCTCTGGCTGGCGACGACCTATGACTGGCGTCATGTGTTCTACAGCACCGGGGCGGTCGGCATCGTGTTCGGCGTGATCTGGCTGTACGTGTATCGCGATCCGATGGCCTGCAAGAAGGTCAGCAAAGAAGAACTCAAGTACATCGAGGACGGCGGCGGCCTGGTCAAGAGCAGCCAGGAGCGCACCCGCTTCAACTGGCGGCAGATCGCCGAGCTGTTCCGCTATCGCCAGGTCTGGGCAATCTGCATCGGCAAGTTCGCCAGCACCTCGGCGCTGTACTTCTTTCTGACCTGGTTCCCGACCTACCTGATCGACGAGCGCAAGCTCACCACCATCAAGGTCGGCATCTTCGCCATCCTGCCGTTCGTGGGCGCCACCGTCGGCATCCTGCTGGCCGGGATCGTCTCCGACACTCTGATCCGCCGCGGTGTCTCCCTGTCCTTCGCGCGCAAGCTGCCGCTGGTGGTGGGCTCGGCGCTGGGCATGTCCATCGTGCTGGTGAACTTCACCGATTCGAACGTGGTGTGCATCGCCATTCTTACTCTGGCGTTCTTCGCACAGGGCATCGCCTCGTCGTCCTGGGCCGCGGTATCGGAAGTCGCGCCCAAGGAGCTGATCGGCCTTACCGGTGGCATCACCAGCCTGGCGGCGAACATTGGCGGCATCGTCACGCCTATCGTGATCGGCGCCATCGTGCACTACACCGGTTCGTTCGCCTGGGCATTCTGGTTCATCGGCGGCGTGGCCCTGATGGGCACTCTTTCCTACTCGCTGTTGCTCGGCAAGCTGTACCGCATTCAGCTACAGACCCGCTAAGCACGGTTTACTGACCCAAGGACGTTGCAATGACCGCATTCGTTTTCCGACCGCCCACCACTCCCAGCCATCCGATAGAAGGCAGTGACCAGCGCTTCCCGCTGTCCCGGGTGTTCTGCCTGGGCCGCAACTATCACTGGGCCGATGCGGCTGCCGAGCCCGGCCCGTTTCCGGCGTTCTTCATGAAGCCGTCGACGGCCGTCATCCCGGCCAGCGGCGAGCTGGCGTTTCCAGCCCAGACCGACGAGTTCTGTCATGAAGTGGAGTTGGTGGTAGCGATTGGCAAAGCGGGCTGGCGCATCGCCGAGCAGCATGCGCTGGAGCACGTCTGGGGTTACGCCGTGGGCCTGGACCTGACCCGCCGTGACTGGCAGATGCGCGCCAAGGCTGCGGGCCAGCCATGGGAAGCCGCCAAAGCGTTCGATGAATCGGCCCCGATCACCCCGATCGTGCCAGCCGACCGCCTCGGTCATCCGGCCAGTGGCGCGGTCTGGCTGAGCGTCAACGGCAGCGAGCGCCAGCGCTCGGCGCTGGAGCACCAGATCTGGGCGGTGGCGCAAGTGATCAGCCGCCTTTCCGAACAGGTGCGCCTGTTGCCGGGCGATCTGATCATGACCGGCACCCCGGCCGGGGTCGACACCTTGCAACCCGGCGACCTCGTGCAGGCCGGGATCGACGGCATCGCCCAGCTGAGCATGCAGGTCGGCGCACGCCCTTCCATCGACTAACGACTGCTCAAGGAGCAACTGATGTCCGAACACACACAACAACAACGCATCGCTCTGATCACGGGAGCCGGCAGCGGCATCGGACGCGCCGTGGCCCAAGGCCTTCTCGATGACGGTTTCACCGTGGTCGTCACCGGCCGGCGCCTCGAACCCCTGCTGGAGCTGGTGGAAACCGCCAAGGGCAAGGGGCAGGAAGCGCTGGCCATTACCAGCGACGTGCGCGACCCGGCCAGCATCGAGGCGCTGTTCAGCCAGATCGAAGCCACCTACGGGCGTCTTGACCTGATCTTCAACAATGCCGGCATCAACGCGCCGGCAGTGCCGATGGACGAACTGGACCTGAACCACTGGCTGGACGTGATCAACACCAACGTCACCGGGGTGTTCCTGTGCAGCCGCGCGGCCTTCGGCCTGATGCGTCGCCAGCAGCCGCAGGGCGGCAGGATCATCAACAATGGTTCGATTTCCGCCCACAGCCCTCGTCCGTTCACCGCGCCCTACACCGCCAGCAAGCACGCGGTGCTGGGCCTGAGTAAAAGCCTGGCGCTGGACGGGCGCGAGTTCAACATCGCCTGCACACAGCTGGACATTGGCAACGCGCTGACCGAGCTGTCGGTGCGCATGACCAAGGGCGTTCGCCAGGCCAACGGAGAGATCGCGGTCGAGCCGATGGTGGACGTCAAGCATGTGGCCGATGCGGTCCGCTATGTCGCTAGCCTGCCGCTGTCGGCCAACGTGCTCAACATGACCGTGATGGCCACCAACATGCCCTTCGTCGGTCGCGGCTGAACCAACCTTTTCATTTATTCAAGCGAGGTCCCCATGAAGCCGGAAGTTCTACAACTGAGCCCCATCCTGATCCCTGAAGTACTGCAGACCCTGCAGGATCTGTATACCGTTCGGCCCTATTACCAGCAGGCCGACAAGGCCGCCTATCTCAAAGAGCATGGCGCCAATATCCGCGGCGTGGTGACCGGCGGGCATACCGGCATCACCCGCGAAGTCATGGAGCAGTTGCCGCGTCTGGAAGTGGTCGCCGTGAATGGCGTGGGCACCGACGCCGTCGATCTGGCCTACGCCCGTGATCGCGGCATTCACGTCACGGCCACCATCGGCGCACTGACCGAGGATGTCGCCGACCTCGCCATCGGCCTGCTGATCTCGGCGTGCCGGGGCATCTGCACCGGGGATCGCTTCGTACGTGCCGACTTGTGGAACAAGAGCGCGACGCCGCTGGCCCCTCTGCCCCTGGCTCGCCAGTTCAGCGGCATGCGCATCGGCATCGTCGGCATGGGCCGTGTCGGCCGCGCCGTCGCAACTCGCGCGGCGGCCTTCGGTTGTGAGATCCGTTACACCGATCTGCACGCCATGACCGACGTTGCGCACACCTTCGTCGCCGATCTGATCGAGCTGGCCCGCGACAGCGACGCTTTGATTCTGGCCGCCGCGGCGGACAACGCCGAAGGCATCATCGATGCTCGCGTGCTGGAGGCGCTGGGCCCGGACGGTTACCTCATCAACGTCGCGCGTGGCCGGCTGGTCAACGAGCCGGACCTGGTAGCCGCACTGTCCGCCGGTCGGATCGCCGGCGCGGGACTGGACGTGTTCGTCGACGAACCTAATGTACCGACTGAGCTGTATCCGATGGAAAACCTGGTGCTGCAACCGCATCGCGCCAGCGCCACCGTCCAGACCCGGACGCGGATGGGCCATATGGTGCTGGACAGCCTGGCTCAGGGCCTGGCCGGTAACGTGCCGGCGGGTTGCGTGACGGCCCTGTGAGCCTATCGCCAGCAAGCTGGCTCCTACACCCGCGCGTAGGCGCGTAGGAGCCAGCTTGCTGGCGATGCGTACCACGCTTGACGATAGCCCCTCTCTATCCCCACCCAATACTGCGCTTATTAGACCACCGCGCTCTTATGTCTACGCTTGTACGAGCAGCGCGCCCACAAAGCCCCTGCCGATCTTCAAGCGAGCCGGTCCAGCGCAGGCCGGCGGCCCTGATGACATAACAAGGTAGAGAGAATCATGGCAGACGAATCGAAATGCCCCTTCCAGCATGCGGCAGGCGGCGGCACCACCAATCGCGACTGGTGGCCCAAGCAACTGAACCTGAAAATCCTCCATCAGCATTCCTCCCTGTCCAACCCGATGGGCCCGGACTTCGACTATGCCGAGGCCTACAAGGGTCTGAACTACGAGGCGGTCAAGCAGGACCTCCGGGTGCTGATGACCGAATCCCAGGAATGGTGGCCGGCTGACTTCGGTCACTATGGTCCGCTGTTCATCCGCATGGCCTGGCACAGCGCGGGCACCTATCGCATTTTCGACGGCCGCGGCGGCGCGGGCGCCGGGCAGCAGCGATTCGCCCCGCTCAACAGCTGGCCGGACAACGTCAGCCTCGACAAGGCGCGACGCCTGATCTGGCCCATCAAACAGAAATACGGCAGCAAAATCTCCTGGGCCGACCTGATCATCCTGACCGGCAACGTTGCGCTGGAAAGCATGGGTTTCAAGACCTTCGGATTCTCCGGCGGCCGCCCGGACGTCTGGGAACCGGATGAAGATGTCTACTGGGGGTCGGAAACGACCTGGCTGGGCGGCGACTCGCGTTACGGCAGAAGCGGCCAGGGTCCGCTGGTGGCCGAGCCCGAGCTGCATGGCACCGAGCAGAGCCGCAACGAAGCGCCGGGGCGTGATCTGGAAAATCCGCTGGCTGCGGTGCAGATGGGTCTGATCTACGTCAACCCCGAAGGCCCTGACGGCAACCCCGATCCAGTGGCATCGGCCAAGGACATCCGCGAGACGTTCGGCCGGATGGCGATGAACGACGAAGAAACCGTCGCCCTGATCGTCGGCGGCCACACGTTCGGCAAAACCCACGGCGCCGGTCCCGCCACCGCCGTCGGCGCCGAACCTGAAGCGGCCGGCCTGGAGGAACAGGGGCTGGGCTGGCGCAGCAGCCACGGCACTGGCAAGGGCCGGGACACCATCACCAGCGGCCTGGAAGTCACCTGGACTTCGACGCCAACCCAGTGGAGCAATGGCTATCTGGAAAACCTGTTCGGCTTCGAGTGGGAGCTGTTCAAGAGTCCTGCCGGCGCGCACCAGTGGCGGCCGGTCAACGGCGGTGGCGCCAACACCGTGCCCGAAGCCCACGATCCGGGCAAACGACGCCAGCCGGCGATGCTCACCGCCGATCTGGCGCTGCGTTTCGACCCGACCTACGAAAAGATCGCCCGGCGTTTCAAGGACAATCCCGATGAGCTGGCGGATGCGTTCGCCAGGGCCTGGTTCAAGCTGACGCACCGCGACATGGGCCCGTTGTCCCGTTACCTGGGACCGGAAACGCCCACCGAGGAACTGATCTGGCAGGACCCGCTGCCGCAGATCGATCATGCGCTGGTGGGTGACGCGGAAGTTGCCACCCTCAAGGACAAGATCCTCGCATCAGGGCTGTCGGTCGGCGAACTGGTTCGCGTCGCCTGGGCCTCGGCTTCTACCTTCCGGGGTTCGGACAAACGCGGCGGTGCCAACGGCGCGCGGGTGCGGCTGGCGCCTCAGCGGTTCTGGCAGGTCAACCAGCCCGAGGAGCTTTCCGGCGTGTTGTCGCGGCTCGAAACCGTGCAGAGCGAGTTCAACGCCTCCGGCACTGGCAAGAAGATCAGCATGGCCGATCTCATCGTGCTGGGTGGCTGCGCCGCCGTCGAGAAGGCCGCGCGCGACGCCGGCCAGCCGGTGACCGTGCCCTTCAGCCCCGGCCGCGCCGATGCCAGCCACGAGCAGACCGACGTGGAGTCGTTCTCGGTGCTGGAACCGATGGCCGACGGCTTCCGCAATTACCTGCGCAACCCGCTCAAGGTCAATGCCGAAGCCTTGCTGGTGGACAAGGCCCAGTTGCTGACCCTGACCGCGCCACAGATGAGCGTCCTGCTCGCCGGGCTGCGGGTGCTGGGCGGCAACTATGGCGACAGCCAGCACGGGGTGTTCACCAAACGTCCCGGCCAGTTGACCAATGATTTCTTCGTCAACTTGCTGGACATGAGCGTGGAGTGGAAACCGGTCTCGGACGAGAAAGCCGAGTTCGAGGGTCGTGACCGCGCCAGCGGCGAAGTCAAATGGACCGGCACCCGAGTGGATCTGGTGTTTGGCTCCCACGCCCAGCTTCGGGCCATCGCCGAGGTGTACGCCAGCAGCGACGGGCAGCCGAAGTTCGCCAGGGATTTCGTCGCGGTGTGGACCAAGGTAATGAACCTGGACCGGTTTGATCTGCGTTAATCGAATAATCGCCAGCAAGCAGGCGCGGTGGGAGCCAGCTTGCTGGCGATGAACAATTCCACGGCCCTTCTGACACTCGGCGTCGTCCGGTCTGGCTGCCGCTGCGCGGCAGATCGCGGATGAATCCGCTCCTACCCGTCATGGATGGTCATCCGTTTACGTCTTTTAAAACTTCATCTGCCACTGCCCCACGATCGCATGGTTTCGGCTGTTACTGCCCAATTCCGCGTTGTAGCCCAGACCGACCGACTGACGAGCGCTGACGCCCAGTTCAAGGCCGGCTTCAACCAGCAGGCTGTCGCGATCCAGCGCACTGCCTTCAACGCTGAAGGCATCGCCGCCTGCCAGAAACGCCTGGCGCGTGCGAGTATCGAGCGTGCCATAGGTGTGGCGCCAGCCCAGGCTTGCGCGTGGAGTAAGGCTCATGCCGTTGTCCAGCTGACCCAGATGCGCGAAACGCATGCCGAGCGTGCTGGAGAAATTGTCTTGAGTGTCATTGTCGACGGACAAGGCTGCGTCACCGCCTTTTTCACGGTATCCGTCGCGGTGGTAGCGCTGGTAGCCCAGGCTGGCAAAGGGTTCGGCATTGAGGCGACCGCTCCCCACGGCATAGCCCAGTTCCACGAACGCCTGTTGGCTGTCGGCGTCGTAGTCACCTTTGATTCGCTCGTCGAAGCTCTCGAAACTCACGTGACGCTTGTTGTCGCCATCATGACGGCTGTAGGCCGCACCCAGGCGCAAGGCCAGAGGGCCGCTCTGGCGCAGGGCGTAGAGACCGGCGTGCCAGCTGCCCACGTCGCCGTCCATTTCGCTCGCGTCCAGCCGCGTGCGCGAATAGCCGCCGAGCACGCCGAAGCGCCAATCCACGTTCACCTGCCAGTCCAGGCCAAGCACCGCGCCCCCGGTGCGTTGTTCCATGGCGCTGGTGCCATGGCTGCCGTCGACTTTGCCGTAGCTGCCCAGCGCCTGGACCCAGACTCTGCCGAGGGCATTCGGGTCGTTGAGATTGCGCGCGCTGGGCGGAACCCCGGTGGCGGCGAGCGCCGGAGTGTCCTTATCGCTCATGCCCACCAGCAGTCCGGCGTTGCTGCCCATCGACTGCATGGCCCCGAGCATCGTGGCGCCGACCTGAGCGCTGCCGTTGAGGGTCGCGGCCGCCAGGTTGGCCGTGCCGCTGCCCGCCAGGCGTTCGATAGACTGACCCGCTGTCGCATTGCTGGTGCCCAGTACCGCGTTGTACAGCCGGCTGCCGCTGCCCAATGTATCGAGGCTGCGCGCCGCGGCCGCACCGTTGTCGCTCTGGGCGTAACGGGCGAAAGCTATGTCGTTGCGGCTGTAGCTCAGGTCGACCGAAGTGCTGCTGTAGGTGAGCGTCGGGGTGAGAAAGGCGTAATCGCTGGTGACCTGATCGAAGGTGCCCTTGACCGCACCTGCCGTCAGAACGCTGTACTGGCTCTGCCACGGGTATTCGCCTGCCGAGGGTTGGATCCGCAGGGTGGCGCCACTCAGGCTCGCCGTGCCGTTGACCGCGATGGGTGCACTGGTGCCGTCGGCATTGACGCCGTAGACCAGCGTGGAACCTTGGCCGAACGTCAGATCGCCGTCCACCGTGGCGACGCCCAGGCCGGTGTTGGTCAACAGGGTGCCGTTGACGGTCAGCCCTCCCACCGAGCCGCCTCCGGCGTATGTCGCGCCGGGATTGACCAGCATGCTGCCGAGAATGCTGCCATGGTTGATCAGAGTCGCGCCGCTGAAGATTTCACCGCCCTGACTGAAATCATCGACGCTGCTCAAAGTCCAGCATCCTCCGGAAACCAGCAATCTTTCGAAGTTGGCGCTGTTGCCGAAGCTGCCGGTGCCGTCCAAGCTCAGTGTGTCGAAGCCCTCGCCAGCGTCGACCCGTCCTTCGAAGAGCCCTCCGGTCCGCACGGTCAGGTTGTCGTCGCCCCCGCCCATACTCAATGCCAGGCCATTGCCACCTGCGATGGTGCCGCTGTTGATCACAGTGTCGGCATAGTCGCCGATCAGCTTGATGCCAAACCCGCTCTCGCCCTGGATCAGCCCGGCGTTGGCGATGATGGTCGCCGCCACACCTGATCCCTCGGCACCGTCATCCACCAGGATGCCGTTGTCGACGCTGCGAATCACGCCGTTGGCGGTGTTGATGATGGTGCCACCGCCAATGGCGATGCCTTCGCTGCCGTTGGGCCGCCCGCCACTGTCGACACCCTTGCCGCCAAGCCCCTGGATAGTGCCCTCGTTATAGACGTAACCCTCAAGGTCAATGTCTACGCCGTCCCCGTCGCCATTGATCTTGCCGTCGGCAATCGCGCCGGTGATGGTCCCGTAGTTGTACACGGTGCCACCGCCGTCGGAACCGAATCCCGAGCCATTGCGCCCGGTGATGCTGCCGCCGGCGTAGTTGTAGAGGGTGGCGTCGGTCTTAAGGTCGATGCCATGGCGATCTGCGCTGACCGTTCCGTAGTTGTAGACGGTCACGCCGGTGGGCTCGTCGATCTTGATGCCGTCCTGTTTCTGGTCGAGGCCGTCTGCATCCTGCGGCGCGGTATCGGTATAGATCAGCCCGTAGTTGATCACCGTCGCGTTGGAGCCGGTCTTGATCGCGTCGTTGCCCACCGCATGAATCACCCCGGTCGCCTCGTTGACCAGCGTCGTGGTGAAAGCCGGGTTGTTCAGCGACTCCAGATCGATGGCCTGGCCTTCGACACTGGACTCGATAGTGCCTGCGTTGACGATGTTCAGGGTGCCACCGGCAGCCGGATTGGTCTGGATGCGCAAACCATCGTTGGTGCCCTGAATGAGCGCACCCGCGCGGTTGGTGATGACGTAGTGGCTCTCGTCCTCGCCGTCGTCCTTGCTGTCGACACCGCGTCCGTCGGTGGAGCGGATGCTCCCCGCGTTGTCCACGGTGAGTGTTGCGCCACTGGTGTGCTTGGGCAGGATCACCCCATCGTCGTCGCTGGCCAGAATGCTGCCGCTGGAAGAGACCCGCAGGGTGTCCGATTTCTTGAGTTCGAGGGTTTCACTCGTAGCGCTATCGATCAGATAGTCTTTGGCAGAGGCAGCGGGAACGAGCGCTGCGCTGGCGAGCGCCACGCACAAGGCCAGACGATGAGGCGGGAATGACATAGGGCGACCATGAGGTGACTGTTCGAGGTCGCTCAATATGGCGAAGGGATATTACGGTTTCGTTGATTTGCCTAACATTGCGCAGCAACGAAGAAATATGTAGGAGCCAGCTCGCTGTGGGCGGTAATCCGACGATGAGCGATGACGCGTTTCTTCTGAAAAACTGCGTCATTCGGATTGCTGCCGCTGCGCGGCAGATCGCTAGCAAGCTCACTCCTACGGGCCGGTGGGATACCGCGTGTGGGAGCCAGCTTGCTGGCGATGGACGATGACGCGGGTCTTCTGAAACACCACGTCGTTCGGATTGCTGCCGCTATGCGGCAGAGCGCGGATGAATCCGCTCCTACAGGCCCGTGGTACCGCAGGTAGGAGCCAGCTTGCTGGCGATAAACGATGACGCGGTTGTTCTAAAAACACCGCGTCGTTCCGGTTGCCGCCGCTACGCCGCCGGGTCAGGCGCGCTGGCGGTCCGGCTCGACGTCTTGGACCGGCTCCGCTTCCGCTTCGCGCTCATGGTCGATCACTGCCTGGGCCAAATCTTCGGTCACCCGTAATTCGACGCCAACCGGCGACATCTGCGCGGCTGCGGTGAACGGCGCGGCGGTGGCGGGCGCGGGACGCTGGCCGCGGCGCCAGACGAAAAGCGCTACCAGCGCCACGTTCAGCCCTGCCATGGCCCAGAACAGCCCCGCTTCCCCAAGCTGGGTCATCAACGGCGAAATCGCCATTGGACTGACAGCCGAACCCAGCGAGTTGATCAGCAACAGACCCTGGATCATGCGCACGATGGCGCCGGTTGGCGCGCGGTCCGCTGAGTGGCTGACCGCAACCGGATAGACCGCAAACACGCCGCCGCCCAGCAGGAACAGCGCGACCGGCAGCCAAAGCGAGGTTGACGGCAGCATCACGATCACCACCGACAGCACGGCGCACGCCACGCCCAGCACGATCAGGACGGTCTGCCGGTCGGTATGGTCCGACCAGCGTCCGACCGGATATTGCAACAACATGGCACCGGCGATCACCGCTGCCATCATATGCCCGACTTCGGTGACATCCAGCCCGATGCGTTGCAAGTACAACGGCAGCAAGGTGTAGACGGCAGCGATGGTGATGCCCGAGCCGAAGCAGCCGATGACCCCGGTCGGCGCGACCCGCAGCAGTTCCATTGGCATCAGCGGTTCGGCCTTTTCCACCAGCGGAGTCACCCGGGGAATCATCACGATCGGCAGCAAAGACAACGAGGCCAGGATGGCTGCAATCATGAACGGCACCGTGTCTCCGGCGTCGGCGATCACGCCAAGGTTGGCCTGTCCGATCAGGCCCGCGCCATAGAGCGCAATCATGTACAGCGCGAGCAAGCGACCGCGGATCTTGGGGTCGGCGGCCATCAGCAGCCAGCTCTCCACCACCAGAAACACGCCGACCATGGCCCAGCCGTTGATCAGGCGCAGGGCAAACCAGGTCCAGGGGTCGGCCGACAGACCCTGAAACAGGATGCTGGTCGCGATGAGCGCCGCGAAACAGCTGTAGGCGCGAATGTGCCCGATACGCACGATCAGGCGGTCGTTGAAGATCGAGCCCAGAGTAAGGCCGATGAAATACGCAGACGAGACGATACCCACCATGGTCGCCGACTCGCCCACAGAATCCAGGCGCAGCGTGGTCAGGGACGACAGCATCCCGTTGCCGATGCTGATGATGAACAGCCCGAGTAAAGGTGCCAGCGCCATCGCCAGCAGTTGCACAGACATAACTACCTCAAGACTTCAGTGATCCATGAACGATGACGGGGCCGCTGCGGGACATTGACGACGCATCTCGCCGCGCACGGGAGCCGCGACGCGAAGGCGTCTCTCCAGGGCACGGGGGAAGGTGTCATGAACGGGAATGTCTGGTTCAGCTTCGCTCGGTGCCACGAACGTGGCGGGCGAGTTGCGGGCTTTTCACAGGGCACGCTGCGTCATTCCTGCAGCGCCCGGGGCGGGCCACGGCAAGGCGCGCAATATTAGCCACATGACAGGGCGAGGAGAAGTGATGGCAGCGGGATCGGAGAAATTTTTTTCAGTCGTGCGACATGCTGGTAACAATGAGCCTACGATTAACGTCTCGAGCGACAGGCCATGCTGTGCGAGAATCGACTTTTTAAGACATGGAGTCGAAAGTAGTGGCCTCACTCGACACACTGCGCAATCAGCTGCAACAGGCAGAAACCGTCCTCGAGACACTGGATGCCGAGCTTGCGCAGATCACCTGCGATCCTGACGAACCTAGTAGCGTCAAGCGCGCAATCGAGCGTATCACCATTGCTATCGATAGCCGGTTCGCCGGTTTACGGTGCAATCCCGTACTCGGCCCATTGGCAGAGGCACTCAAGACACAGTACATCGAACGTATCGCGGAAGGCGAACTGCAAGCCGTGTAGGTCGGGCGAATAAGAGCAGGATGCGGGTCGGTCAGCAGCCCGCGACTGCACGACGAGTGCTCAGGTGAGGATCGTTGATAACGCATTCCCTCAGCAGCGTCTTGATCGGACGCCGCACCTTGCGTTTCTCCAGATCCTTGGGCTTGAACCACCGGCAGTCATCGATTTCGTTGCACGGGCGCGGTTTCTGATCCCGGACGCCCCGGGCTTCGAACAGGAAGTGAATCACCTTGTCTTCTTCGTAGCGGGCGACGTAGAACAGCTCGTCGAACATCATGCCGGTTTCCTCGGCCATCTCGCGGATGGCCGCCTGCAACGGCGTTTCACCCGTCTCAACGCGCCCGCCCGGCAGATTCCACTTGGCGTTGCGCTTGCGCACGAACAGAATTTCACGGTCCTGACGGCAAATCACCGTTGCCCGTCTCTTCACGTCCGTGTGCTTCAAGCTCATCGCTCCAGTCGCTGCCATTTCTGATCCGCCTGCCGTTCGGTAATCTCTAAAGCCTGTTCACCACTGTGCTTCCGATCAGGGTGCGCGCTGATAATGTCGATATGATGACCATCGGGCCAAAGAACAAGTTCAGCCGTTTTCTGTCGGACCCGACAACTATCGAAACATATCGGCCCGAGAACGCGAATTATGAGCCCACCACGGAGAAAGAATGTCAGCAAAAGCTGAATATCCCGCAGGAAAATTCTCGGACCAGCGAACGCGTAGCAACCAGCGTCCTGACACGCCGCTGAAAGGGCCGTCGTGTAGCCGGCACCCCTCCCAGCGCGTGTTCAGTGTGGTCAGGCCCGCTTCTTCTCCAGCTGACGCTCGATCATCAACTTGGTCGCCAGACGCCGCTCCTTGAGCAGCCGGACCCCGTCGTCATCGATATTGCCCGCAGAGATGGACTCGGCGGCCAGCACCTGATTGTCAATGTCCATGTAAGCATCCAGCAGGCGATCCAGCTCCGGATCATGCTGGCGGCGCTGCTGTACGATTTCGCGTGGGTAATGCAGATCCTGGTACAGGTCGTGGGAAACAGGCATAGCGTTCTCCTTTATGACGCAATTGCTGAAGACACCTGTTTAGAGCGGGCCACGCGCGTTTCGATTGGTCAGAACCGTCCGCCGCACGACGGACGGTCGTGGAATCTTCCCTATGCGTCATGTAACCGGGCTTGCCGACGCATCTGACTTCCTTGAGCGCCGGATTTTCCACATCGAGTACGCTACCTGGACTGAATGCGGCGAATAATCCGAACCTTTGCCGCACGCCAGCCTCGGAAGGTGAACGGCCGGGCAGTCCGGTCAAGCGCAGCCGGAGGTGCTGAATGGATACCCTGAAAATCGCGACGTTCAACGTGAACGGTATCGGCGCACGCATTGCCAATGTGCTCGCCTGGCTTGCCCGCGAGCAACCGGACATCGTCTGCCTGCAGGAACTCAAGGCCAAGGATGCCGCATTCCCGGCCGCCCGCTTCGAGGAGGCCGGGTACGGCTCGGTCCATCACGGCCAGATGTCATGGAACGGCGTGGCGATCCTGGCGCGTGGCGCAGACCCGCTGCTGATCCGCAAGGGCCTGCCGGGCGCGGAGGACGACGCCCAGTCGCGCTACATCGAAGCCGCGGCCCATGGCGTGATCGTCGGCTGCCTGTACCTGCCCAACGGCAACCCGCAGCCGGGTCCCAAGTTCGACTACAAGCTGCGCTGGTTCGAGCAACTGATCGCCCATGCGCAAAGCCTGCAGGCCAGCGAACACCCGGTGGTGCTGGCCGGCGACTACAACGTCGTGCCGACCGACAAGGACATCTACAACCCGCGCTCCTGGCTCAAGGACGCCCTGCTCCAGCCGGAAAGCCGCGAGCACTTCCAGCACCTGCTCGATCAGGGCTGGACCGATTCAATCCGCCATCTGTATCCCGAAGCCGAGGTTTACACCTTCTGGGACTACTTTCGACAGCACTGGCAGAAGAACTCCGGCCTGCGGATCGACCACCTGCTGCTGAACCCGACGCTGGCGTCACGCCTGACCAACGCCGGCGTCGACGCCTGGGTGCGCGGTGAGGAACACGCCAGCGATCACGCGCCGACCTGGATCGAGGTCGCGGGTCACGACTGAGCTGCCGGGGCGAGCAGTCATTTTGACAAATCAATAACGCGGACGAGTCTTTTCGACTCTTGTCGTTTTGACCTCAATTGCTTGGATTGCCCGGCCTGTCTGCCTTGTGGATATGGCACGGCGCTTGCTCCTGCCAGATCATCGGATCACTGCTCTGGAGTTCACATGCTCAGCCCTGCCCATCGCGACATCGTCAAGGCCACCGTTCCTCTGCTCGAAACCGGCGGCGAGGCACTGACCACTCATTTCTACCGCTCAATGCTCGACAGCCACCCGGAAGTGCGCCCGCTGTTCAACCAGGCGCACCAGGCCAGCGGCGCGCAGCCCCGCGCATTGGCCAATGGCGTGCTGATGTACGCCAAGAACATCGACAAGCTGGAGAACCTCGGGCCGCTGGCATCGCAGATCATCAACAAGCACGTGGCCCTGCAGATTCTGCCGGAGCACTACCCCATCGTCGGCGCTTGCCTGCTACAGGCCATTCGCGAAGTGCTGGGCGAGGAAATCGCCACTGATGAAGTGATCGAGGCCTGGGGCGCGGCCTATGGACAGCTGGCGGACATCCTGATCAACGCCGAGCATGATGTGTACGAAAGCATCGCCGCGGCACCGGGCGGCTGGCACGGTGGGCGCATGTTCAAAGTGGCCGCCAAGGTGGCAGAAAGCAGCGAAATTGTGTCGTTTCATCTGGAGCCAGCGGATGGTCGGCAAGTCATTGCCCACAAGCCGGGTCAATACATCGGTCTGCGCCTGAACATCGACGGCCAGGAGATTCGTCGTAACTACTCGCTGTCGGCGCCGTCGTCGGGCACCGGTCTGCGGATCAGCGTCAAGCGCGAACCCGAGGGCGTGGCTTCCAATTATCTGCATGACCAGGTCAAGGTAGGCAGCGAGCTGGAGCTGTTCCCGCCTTCGGGTCAGTTCGTGCTGGGCGAAGGAACCAAGCCTCTGATCCTGATCAGCGGTGGCGTGGGCATCACGCCGACCATCGCCATGGCCGAGACGGCCTTGCGGGCGGGCAACCGTCGGGTGATCTTCATTCATTACGCGCGCAATGCCCAGGTTCAGGCATTCCAGGGGCTGCTCGCCGACTGGGAACGCCAATACCCGCTGTTTACCGCGCACGTGGTCTACAACGAGGTCGACGCCAGCGATGCCAATGCCTTGAGCGGCATGCCTTCCATTGCGCATTTGCAGCAGTGGTTACCGGCGATCAAGGACGTTGATGCCTATTTCCTCGGCCCGAAACCCTTCATGGCGTTCATGAAGAAAGCGCTGCGTGAGGTGGGCGTGCCAGCTGAGCAGACTCACTACGAGTTCTTCGGACCAGCCGAAGCGCTGGATTGATGGCACGGTAGTTACCCCAGCGGTAGCGGGAATCTTCAGGCAGGATTCCGCTACCGCTGCGATTGATCAGAACGCGAGCTTCTGCGGCGCAATGTCCAGAATCCGCGCCAGCCGAACCACCGTCACCCCCACCCCCAAGTGGCGCAGCGAAGGCTGCACCAGCACACAACTGTCGTAGGGCGTGACAATTTCCCTGCCGTCGTCGATGGCGATGACAGTGCCGGCCTTTTCGATCACTTCCAGTCCTCGGTAATCCGAGGCAAAGCTGAAATCCATGCTGCTCGCCACGACCGGGGCCGTCACTTCGAGAAAGCGCTGGGGCGTCGCGACATCCAGCGTCAGGAACTCAGCCACGTCTTGTTCCCGAACCGTTCCGGTGGTCACCAGAAACCGTGCCGCGGTATCCAGCGCGACTTCACGACTGCGCCGGGAGAAATGCTGGCCGGTCTCGATCAACAGCGCGTTCTTGCGACTGGCCGCGTCGCCGAAACCTTCATAGTCGCGCAGACGCCGGCCATTGGGATGACCGGCATCGGCGACCACAGTCTGCGGCGCGCCCAGAGTCGCAGCGAACGCCAGGCCCTTGTCCTGCGCGCCGCACATCATCACCGGCGGTGCTTCTTCATGCATCGAATGGATATCCAGCAGGAGATCCACACTGTCGACCACGGCGCGCAATTGCCGTGCGCGACGCAGCTCGACGGAATCCAGATCGCCTTCCAGTTTTTCCGGCAGCCAGACGCGGTTCATGTCTTCGTCGAGAAACCGGGTCGCGTCGATGTCGTCTGGATTGAAGCTGTGGTACGCCTCGACGTTGCCGAACGCCAGGGTCAGGCGTCCGCGCACCGGGCGCAGGTTCTTCTTGAGAAACGCATCGACGGTGATGGCGCCGCTGACTTCGTTGCCGTGGGTCAGCGCCATGACCATGACGTGCGGGCCGGCCACGCCACTGTCGAAGCTGTGCACGTAATCGACACCGTCAGTGCCTTGCTGCCAGCGACGGATGTCGGGGAACTCCACTTCCACGGGATAGGGCTTGAGAGTGGCGCGAACTTGCTCAAGGGTTTTCATACAGGTCTCCAACTGACAATGGCTGACGCGGGCCGGACTCCATGAAAGCCCGGCGAACGCTTGGGTCGTCGATAGAAAGGTGAGGATCAGGCCGGTCTGGCGTGGCGCATGCGGCGGCCGAGAATGAGTACCGCGATCACGCTGAGCGTCGAGGTAGCGACCACGTAGAAGCTCGGCGCCAGCTTGGTGCCGGTGGCTTCGATCATCCAGGTCACGATCAGCGGGGCAAAGCCGCCGAACAGCGTGACCGAGAAGTTGTAGCTCAGCGCCAGGCCGGTGCCGCGAATGCGGGTCGGGAAAATGTCGGCCAGCATCGCCGGGATCGGACCCAGGCTCGCGGCAATCATCACGCCGACCACGGCCTGCACGATCAGCAGCGTCGAGACGCTGGGGAACTGGTTGAGCCAGACGAACATCGGGTACGAGGTTACGCCCGTCAACACCAGGGCCACGGTCAGGACCCGGAAGCGGCCAAAGCGGTCGGACAGACTGCCGAACACCGGTGCCATCACCATCAGGGTCACGCCGGTCACGAAGGCGCCCAGGTAAGAGGACGTCGCGGTGATGTTCAGTTGCTTGAGCGCATAGGTGGGCATGTACAGCTTGTGCACGTAGTTGAACGCGGTAGCGCCAGCCACTACGCCGATTGCCAGCAGCAGATTGGCGTAGCCTTTGACCAGCACATCGCGCAGGGGCGTCTTGGGCTCATGCGTGGCCTCGACCTTCTGGAAGTCCGGTGTTTCGTCGATCTGACTGCGGATGTAGAAGCCCACCGGCCCGATCAGCAGGCCAATGCCGAAGGCCACGCGCCAGCCCCACTCGCTCAGCTGCGCATCGGTCAGCACATAGCTGAGGATCGCGCTGACGCCGGCGGCCAGCACGGTGGCAAGGCCCTGGGTCGAAAGCTGCCAGCTGGCGAAGAATCCGCGGCGCTTGGCATCGGCATGCTCGACCATGAAGGCCGTAGCGGCACCGAACTCGCCGCCGGTGGAGAAGCCTTGGAGCATCCGCGCCAGGATGATCACGATGGGCGCAGCCAGGCCAATCTGTTCGTACGATGGCACGAAGGTGATCAGCGCGGTGCCGACCAGCATGATCAGGATCGACAGGGTCAGCGATGCCTTGCGCCCTGCCCGGTCGGCGTAGGAGCCCAGCACAATGGCGCCCAGCGGGCGCATCAAAAAGGAAATGCCGAACGAGCCGACGCTGAGCAGCAGCGACGTGGTCTCGTTGTCGGAGGGAAAGAACATTTTGCCGATGACCACGGCGAAATAGCCGTAGATCAGCAGGTCATAGAACTCCAGAGCGTTGCCGAAGCTGGCGGCGACGATCTCTTTCCATGGGCCTCGTCGGGTCGTTGACGGCGCGGCGTGCACCGTTGAAGAAGTGGTGGTCATGAGGGGCGGCTTCCGGTCTGTTCACGGTTGGCGGTGACGTGCGCGCAGGCTCGAAAGCCCGTGCGACGGGACGGCAGTCATTGTTATTGGGTGAAAACAGCCGGAGCGCGAGGGAAGATCTGCGCCTTTGTCAGCGCCCGGCGTGGACCAAGGTGCAGCACGGAACCGGGTTCGACAATTGCTGTTTGGGCACAAGCTTGAGCCGGTTCGGCACGCCGCCTTTGTATCCCAGTGTTTCAACGCAGATCGTCCGCAGCGGGAATTTCGCTACGCACCTCGATGGTGCACTTATGATCAAGCCAGGCTGTGCCAGATCCGCATGACCCTTTCACTGCGATTGGCGCGCAAGCGATGCAGGGAGATATCGAATTCGATATGCATGTCCGGGCCACCGGCGACCACCAGCTCGCCGCTCTGCAAGGCGCCATCGATCACCATGCGCGGTAGCCAGGCCAGACCGTTGCCGCGCCGGGCCATCTCCAGGATGGCTTCGTAGGAATCGGCCTGATAGATCATCCGCAATGCCAGGCGTTGAGGCAGCCGGGCGAGATGCTGAGCCAGCACACCACGCAACGACAGCGACGGCGAAAAGCCCAGCCAGGGAATGCTGGACGCGTCGCTGTCGGGATGGATCGAGAACAGCGGCTGGCCGTCGGCGTTGGGCGCGCTCACCGGCAAGAGCTGCTCCTGCGCCAGCACACGGGTTTCGAAACGCTCGTTATCGATCAGGATTCGGGTCAGCGGGCTGGAGAAGATCAGTTGCAGATCGACCTCGCCCGAGGCTAGCTTGCCGATGGCTTCCTGGGCGCCGCCGGTGACCAGCGATACTGAAAAATTGCCGAACTGCTCGTTGAGCGACTGATACCAGTCGGGAAAGAACATGCTCGCCAGGGTCCGGCCGGTGGCGATACGCAACGGCTCGTCCCGGTTTAGACCGAACGTCTGGAACTGCGCGCGGGCTGCGAGCAGCAGCTCCATGGCCTGGCTCGCCGCTTCGAGAAACAGCAATCCCGCCGGGGTCAACGACAGCGGTTGCTTGCGCTCGATCAAGGGAGCGCCTACCCAGTCTTCCAGCGCGCGAATCCGCCGTCCGAACGCCGGATGCGTCACACAGCGGTTCTCCGCAGCGCGGGACAGACTGCGCGTGCGCGCCAGCTCGATGAAATCTTCCAGCCACTCCAGTTGCATGCCGTTCCTGCCCGCCAGGGCCTCTACGTCTGAGATTGCGTATTAGCGCACAGCCTGGAGCGGCTTGTCATGGATAACGCCTTCTGCGTCCTGCCCCTTTGCAGCGGCCGCGACCGTGTTAAGTTACCGGCACATTCCATTTCGGCGGGAGGCGCCGTGACCCCTGACGAGCTGCTCGATCCTCAATACGCCCTGTTCCGCGACGAAGCGTCCAGCGAATGGACCCTGGACAATCTGCCAGCCATCCGCGCGCGCATCGCTGCGACCTATGCCCGACCTGGCGAAGGACGCGGCGAGCAGCGCTGGATACCGGGAGCGCCTGGCGCAAGCGAACTGCGGGTATGTCTTTATCGCCCGGCAGCCGTGGACTTGGGCGCTGCGCTGCCTGCCATCCTCTACGTGCATGGCGGCGGCTTCGTGCTGGGCGCCCCGGAAATGATGGACGATTATCTGGTCGAGCTGGCCGTCAGCGTCGGCGCGCTGGTGATCGCGGTGGATTATCGTCTGGCGCCCGAGCATCCGTTTCCGGCTCCGGTCGAAGACTGCTTCGCGGCGTTGCGCTGGATGTTCCACGAGGCCGAGGCGCTGGGCCTTGACCGGCGACGGATCGTACTGATGGGCCACAGCGCTGGCGGTGGGCTGGCCGCCGGGCTGGCGATCATGGCGAGGGACTGTCAATTGCCGCCCCTCGCCGGCCTGGCACTGGTCTATCCGATGCTCGATCATCGCACCGGGACGCCGGGTGCGCCCTCCCACAATCCGGTGACCGGCACTTTCAGCTGGTCCCGCGAAGCGAACCGGTTCTGCTGGGAGTGTTTGCGCGGAGGGTTCGAGCCGGTGGGCGAGCGCGCCGCGTGGTTGTCCCCCGCTCTGGCACCCACGCTGGAGGGCTTGCCGACGAGCTTCGTCGGTACCGGCGGGCTGGATCTGTTCATGGAAGAAGACGTCGCCTTCGCCCTGCAGCTGTCGCGCTCGGGGGTGCCGGTGGAGCTGCACGTCTATCCGGGAATGCCGCACATGTTCGACCTGCATCCAGGGCGCGTCACCGAGCAATGCAGGGCCGACGTGCTCCGCGCCCTGCTGGGGATGTGCGGTCGCTAGATCGCCGGGCCATCAGATCACGGTGGCGGCGCAGGCCTGCTGCGCAGATTCGCCGGACGAATCCGGCGTCTCGACAGGCTGGGCCAGTTCGCTCAGCAACCACTGTTTGAAGGTGAAAAAAGCTTCGTGCTGGCGCTGGCGCCGCGGGTGCACCAGATAGTGTCCCACGTAGCGCACCGTGATGCTGTTGTGCAGCAAGGGCGCCACCAACTTGCCGCTCGCCAGTTCCCGCTGCGCCAGCAGCGTCGATTCCACCACGACGCCCAGCCCGTCCACCGCGGCGGAAATCGCCATGGAGCTGCGATCGAACGCCAGGCCGAACTGGCCGGGGACCAGCATATCGTTGGCGGCGAACCAGCCCTTCCACTGCACCGACTGCCCGTCGCTCTGGATCAGGGTGTGGGCGTACAGATCCTGCGAGGTGGTGATCGACGCGGCCAGTTCGGGGCTGCACATCGGCGTGATGTCTTCGATGCACAAGGGGGTCTTCTCATGGGTCGAGGGGGCCGGGTCGCCGTACACGATATCAAGATCAAAATCGTCGTTCTGAAAGCTGGCGTAATCGGTGTTCGCCCAAATGCGCAGGTCGATGTCCGGGTATTGCTTGACGAAGCGCGGCAGCCTGGGCAGCAGCCACTGAGTGGCAAAGGTAGGCGCGGTGTGCAGACGCAGCGGCACGCAGGCGTCGGACTTGACCATGGCGAACCCCCGGCTCATTTCCGCAAGTCCGCGCTGCACGAACTCCAGCAGAAAACGACCTTCGCGGGTCAAAACGACGGTCCGGGTGTTGCGGGTGAACAGCACGATGTCGGTGGCCGACTCCAGTTTGCGAATGGCGTGGCTGACCGCACTCGACGAAAGGTCAAGCTCTTTGGCCGCCAGCGCGAAGGAGCACGTGCGACCCGCTACTTCGAAGATCCGCAGCGCCGAAAGCGGCACGCGACGAAACAGGTCCATTGATGAGCTGAACTCAGCAACCGATGCAAAGGAATCTTTTGTCAGGCTCATGGTTTTTCGTAAACATCCAAATGCTGATGAGTGCGGCCATATTACTGAATTTTTTGCAGTGGTCGCCTCGGATTCTCAGGTCACGAACGGAGGACAAGATGACCGGATACCCTGGCAAACTGATCGACGCTTCCACACTGGAGCGCATGAACCTGCACGCATGGCGCATTCGCCGCTTCGCGCTGCGAATGGGCGAAGTACAAGGGCAAGGCTATGTCGGCCAGGCACTGGGTTGGGCCGACGTTCTGGCGACCGCCTGGTGCCATGCGATGAACATCCGCCCAGAGAACCCCGAGTGGGAAGGTCGCGACCGCTTCCTGCTGTCCCACGGCCATTACGCTATCGCCCTGTACGCGGCGCTGCTCGAAGCCGGCGTCCTGCCCGAGCACGAGCTGGAAACCTACGGCGCCGACGACAGCCGCCTGCCGATGTCGGGGATGGCGACCTACACGCCCGGCATGGAAATCTCCGGCGGCTCGCTGGGTCAGGGCCTGGCGATTGCGGTCGGCCAGGCGCTCGGGCTGCGCATGAAGAACAACGATGCCTTCGTTTACGTCTCCATGTCGGACGGCGAACTGGACGAAGGCGCGGTCTGGGAAGCGGCATTGTCAGCGTCCCACCACAAGCTGGGCAACCTGATCAATCTGGTGGATCTCAACCGCCAGCAGGCCGACGGCCCGTCCCATGAAATCCTGCAATTCGAACCTCTGGTCGACAAGTGGGAGGCCTTCGGCTGGCATGTCCAGCGTGTCGACGGCAACGACCTTGCCGCGGTCATTGAGGCGTTCGACAAGGCCCGCGCCGTTCCCGACGCCGTGCCACGGGTCATTCTGTGCGACACCTTGATGGGCAAAGGTGTGCCGTTTCTGGAAACCCGCGACAAGAACCACTTCATTCGGGTCGAGGCCGATGAATGGCAGAAGGCAATTGCCGATCTCGATGAGCAGTACTCGCAAGGAGCCTCGCAATGACCAGCCAGACTGCCGCGAAACCCAAGCTGACCACCTCTTCCATGATGGCTTCGATTGCCGCCGAAGGTCAGCGGACCACGCCTGCTCCCTTCGGTCACGCGCTGGCGCGTCTGGCTGAGAGCGACCCGCGCATCGTCGGCATGACCGCCGACCTCGCCAAGTACACCGACCTGCACATCTTCGCCCGCCAGTATCCTGGCCGGTTCCTGCAAATGGGTATGGCCTAACAGCTGCTGATGGCGGCGGCCGGCGGTATGGCCAAGGAAGGCTTCATTCCCTTCGCGACCACCTACGCGGTGTTCGCGACCCGGCGCGCCTACGACTTCATTCACCAGGTCATCGCCGAGGAGAACCTCAACGTCAAGATTTGCGCCGCCTTGCCCGGCCTGACCACCGGCTACGGCCCTAGCCACCAGGCCACCGAAGACCTGGCGATGATGCGCTGCATTCCCAATCTGATGATCGTCGACCCCTGCGACGCGCTGGAAACCGAACAGTGCGTTGCCGCCATCGCCGGACACCAGGGTCCGGTCTACATGCGCCTGCCTCGGGGCCGGGTGCCGCTGGTGCTCGACGAATACGACTATCAGTTCGAGCTGGGCAAGGCGAAGCTGCTGCGCGATGGCGCGGATGTACTGGTGATTTCGTCCGGCCTGATGACCATGCGCGCCCTGGAAGTCGCCGACGAACTGGCAGAAGACGCGGTGAAAGTGGCCGTGTTGCACGTCCCCACCATCAAGCCGCTGGACGTCGACACCATCGTGGAGCAGTGCCGTCGCGCCGGGCGTCTGGTGGTCATTGCGGAAAACCATACGCAGATCGGCGGGCTCGGCGAAGCGATTTCGATGGCTCTGCTGATGGCGCGTGTCCAGCCCGAGGTTCGCCACGTCGCACTTCCCGACCGTTTCCTGGATGCCGGCGCATTGCCGACCCTGCATGACCGGTACGGGATCTCGACCCAGGTGATGGCCGACAACATCAGGGGCTGGCTGGGTTGAGGGTGGCCGCCCGATAACAGGCCCCGCCCGGCGGCGTCCGCCACCCGCGCTTCACTACCCCGCTGCCGGGGCACGGTGGCGGACGGCCGCCGCGCTGCAATGACTCATCGTTCGTTCAAATAATTACAAGGGAGACGGAGATGCTGAAAGGGTCAGGTCTCATGCAAAAGAAGCGCGTCTGGATCTATGCATTCCTGTTCACGCTGACGCTGATCAACTATATCGACCGGGTCTCGCTCTCGGTCGCATCCAAGGTCCTGCAAGAGGAATTTCAGATTTCGCCCATCGCCATGGGCTATCTGTTCTCGTCATTCGTCTGGCTGTACTTCGTGGCGCTGATTCCCATGGGCTATCTGGTGGGCCGCTTCGGACCACGCAAGGTCAACGGCTACGGGATCGGCGTCTGGTCGATCGCGACCGCCTGCACGGCGCTGGCGACCGGTTTCGTTTCGCTGCTCACCTGCCGGTTGATCATGGGCATGGGCGAAGCCACGACTTATCCGGCCGGCGCGCGGGTCATCCGCGAATGGATGCCGCTCAAGGAACGCGGCATGGCGACGGCTGTGTTTCACAGTGGCAGTCTGGTCGGGCCTGCCGTGGGCGCCATCGGGTTCGGCTGGCTGATTACTGCCTTCGGCTGGCGAATCGCGTTTCTGGTGGCTGCGGCCCTGGGTTTTGTCTGGCTGGCGGCCTGGCTGAAATGGTATCGCCACCCCTCGCAAACACCCTGGTTGAGCGAAGCAGAACGCGCCGAAATCTGCGAAGACGGCTCCACGGGCAACGCAGATCAACAGATGCCGGCTGACTCGCTCGGCCTGCGCGGGCTGGCCCGTTCCTGGAGCATGTGGGCCATCGCGCTGTCGCACGGCTGCGCGGTGTCCGCGACCTACTTCTTCCTGACCTGGCTGCCCACCTACTTGCAGGCCGAGAAAGGTCTGACCGTCATGAGTAGTGGCATCTACACCGCGATTCCGTACCTGGGCGCCGCCGTGCTGGCGATCGTCATCGGCCGGATCAGCGACACCGTGGTGCGTCCTGAACTGGCGCGCTCCGGTCAACGGCGTGTGGTGGTGGCGAGCGTGTTGCTGGCATCGGCAGTGATCTTCCTGGTGCCGGTGCTGAGCAACACTTGGGCGATCCTGTTCGTCATTACCCTGTCGCTGGCAAGCTGCGGCTCGGCGATTTCCCTGAACCTGTCGCTGGTAAACGATCTGGTGCGCTCCGAGGACGACGTGGGCACGGCGGCAGGCTTCATCACGGCGGTGGGCAATCTGTTCGGCCTGCTGGCGCCCATCGTGACTGGCTACGTGGTGGCGGGCACCGGCCAGTTCGCGCCGGCATTCATGGTGGTCGGCGTATTGCTGGTCGTAGGTGCGATGCTGTCGATGTTCTGCACCCGTCGGCCGATTGGCGCGATGCCGGAGAAAGGCGCGGTGGTCAGCGGATAGAAACGGCTGGCGGCATGGACGCCGCGCAGGAAATAAAAAAGGACTGGTCCAGACCAGTCCTTTTTTTGTGCGCGCTGCTTATTTCTTGAGCTTGTAGGCGATGATCTGATCGCTGACGCCGGTTTCCATGAACGCATGGCCGGTGGCGCCAATCAGCACGTACTGCTCGCCATTGATCTCGTAGGAGATCGGGTTGGACTGACCGCCGGCAGGCAGTTCGTCCTGCCAGACGACTTCACCGGTCTTCATGTCGATGGCGCGGAACAGATTGTCGGTGGCCGCACCCACGAAGATCAGGCCACCTGCTGTGACCACGGTGCCGCCGTTGTTTGGCAGGCCGATGTTGAACGGCATGTGCGACGGAATACCGAACGGACCATTACGGCGGGCGGTGCCCAGCGGCTCGTCCCAGACGGTCTTGCCGGTGTCCATGCTGATGGCGCGGATGCTGCCGTATGGCGGCGCCGAGCATGGCACGCCGGTGCCCCAGTTACGCCAGCCGGCGTTGACGCTGATCGCGTAAGGCGCATTGATCTGCGGATACATCGAAGCACCGCCTTCGCCCTTGCCGGATTTGCTGCCGGCCGGTTTCTGGATGTCCGCCGCGGGTGCCGGGGCGTAGATCGGGCGCAGGCCCAGCTCATTGGCACGCTCTCGCGGAACCAGCTGGTTGAGGTTTGGAATGTCGTTGTAGTTGGCGATCAGCAGACGACGTACCGGATCGATGGCGATCGAGCCCCAGTCAGAGCCCCCGTTGTAGCCAGGGTACTGAATCCACGGACGATCAAGAGACGGCGGCGTCAGATAGCCTTCGTAGTTGGCGTTGCGGAATTGAATCCGGCACATCAGCTGGTCGATGGGCGAGAAACCCCACATATCGGCTTCGGTGATCGGCTCCTTGCGCAGCGTGTGCCACTTGGAAGTCGGCTGGGAATCGGCCAGGTATTCCGGCTCCACCGAGCCCACTTTCGGCGCCTTGGCTTCGCCGAGCGGAATCAGCGGCTGGCCGGTGGCGCGGTCCAGAATATACATGTCGCCCTGCTTGGTCGGCAGCAGAATGGCCGGCACCTTGCGGCCTTGCTGGTCCGGGAAGTCGAGCATGGTCGCCTGGCTGCCCAGGTCGTAGTCCCAGACGTCATGGCGGATGGTCTGGAAGTGCCAGACGTCCTTGCCGGTGGTCACGTCGACCGCCACCAGCGACGTGGCGTACTTGTTCTCGGCTTCGCTGCGGTTGGAACCGTAATAGTCGATGGACGAGTTGCCCAGCGGCAGGTAAACGTAGCCCAGCTTTTCGTCAGCCACGCCGGCCGCCCACATGTTCGGGGTACCGCGCGTATAGGTCTGCCCCTCCGCCGGACCGTGCACGTTGTCGGGATTGCCCAGATCCCAGGCCCAGGCCATCTTGCCGGTCACTGCGTCATAGCCACGGATCACGCCGGACGGCGCGTCTTCGTCCTGACCGTCACGTACCTGGGCGCCGGTTACCACAACGCCGCGCACGATGGTCGGCGGCGCGGTGACGGCGTACCAGCCCGGCACTTTCTTGCCGATGCCGTCCCAAAGATCGACCTGGCCGTTCTGGCCGAAATCTTCGCAGGGTTTGCCGGTGGCGGCGTCCACCGCGATCAAGCGTGCATCCAGGGTCGCCTCCACTACGCGGGTCTTGCACTGAGCGTCGGCGGCCAGTTGGGGCGCGGTATAGACGGCCACGCCACGGCAAGCGGCGGCGTGCGGAATCGCCTGATCCGAAACCTGGGGGTCATAGCGCCAGTTCTCGGTACCCTTGGCGGCGTCCACTGAAATCAGGATGTTCTTCGCCGAGCACATCAGCAGGTCGTTGCCGATTTTCAGCGGCGTGCCCTCCGGCGAGTAGCGCGCGCCGGTCTTGGGCAGATCGCCAGTGTGGAACACGAACGCACGCTCCAGCTTGCTCACGTTCTCAGGCGTGATCTGCTGGAGCGGGCTGTAACGCTGGGCGTTTTCATCGCCGCCATAGTAAGACCAGTCTGACGGGTTGCCGGCCGGATCGCCGTTCAGCGCGTGGCCGTCCACGACCGGTGCCGGGGCACCTTCGTAATCATGACGGGAATGGGTGACCAGCCCGCCGACCACGAAGATCGCACCGGCCAGCACGACGAACCCTGCCGCCCACTTGGGCTGCAGCGCTTTGCGAGGCGCAGCACCGACGGCCGGACGGTTGACCAGCGCTGGCGACACCAGCGCGACCAGGACCAGTACCACCGAAATTGCCACCAGGCGGGGCACCAGGCCCCAGGCGTTCATGCCGACTTCCCACAGCGCCCAGACCAGCGTTGCCAGCCAGATCAGGCTGATCAGCGCCAGCGCCGCGGGTTTGCGACGCCACAGCAGAGCGGCGGTTGCCAGCAGCGCGATACCGGCCAGGCCGTAGTACCAGCTTCCGCCCAGACCGATCAGCCAGACGCCGCCGATCACCAGCGCCAGGCCGAACAAGCCCGTCAATATTGAAAGAACGCTACAGGCCAGGCGCAGCGCGCCGCCCTGATGCGTAGCGTTAGGGGGGGAGGTGTTCATAATCGTGAAATTTTTCCCTTTGATGAATTTCTAGAGTCGCGCTGACGATCACGGACCCGTCGGCCTCACGGCCACCCACGCTGCGCGAGCTGAAATAGCTGAGGTCGTCGACGCGAACTGCGCTTTTTAGTCGCACCCTGACGGGGTTACAAAAGGTTTGTTTTCACCGATTGATGAACAGGCTTCATTAGTTGCTTGAAAGTGCTTCACCGGTTCCAAGCGAGGCAACAGTGAAGCGCGAGCCGCAGCGGCCGCGCGGTTATCGTCCACCCGGTTCTTGTACGTTTGATTTGGAAAATACGGAGTTTGCGGTACGCCGCGAACGCGTAGGAGCCAGCTTGCTGGCGATCTGCCGCGAAGCGGCAGCAAAAACGGATAACGCGTTGTTTCGGACAGACCGCGTTATCGTTCATCGCCAGCAAGCTGGCTCCTACGAGGCCAGCGCCATTGCGGTTCGCTGAGGTGTTGGGCGAAGAAGTCGGACAGCACCTTGATCTTCACCGGCCGGCTGCGCGCCGACGGCGTCACGAAGTAGAGCCCGCCGCGGGTCAGGTGCCAATCCGGCAAGAGCACTTCCAGACGGCCGTCGGCCAGGTACTCGCTGGCGATGAATTCCGGCAATTCGCCGATGGCCAGGCCTTCTAGCAAGACCGGCAGCAACGCATCGGAATTGGTGACCCGCAGCGGGCCTTTGGGCAGCACATCGTATTCCGCGCCGTCGTCTTCGCGGGTGAACCGCCAGACCTGGTTGCGCGCCCGATAGGCATAGGCCAGGCAGGACCGCTCGGCCAGATCACGCGGATGGCCGGGCCGGCCGTGGCGTTCCAGATAGCCGGGAGCGGCGACCAGAAACTGGGTGACCGCGCACAACCGGCGGGCGACCAGCGACGAGTCCGGCAACGACGCGATCCGCAGTGCCGCGTCGAAGCCTTCGGCAACCAGATCCACGCTGGCGTCCGACAGGTGAAGGTCGATGGAGAGCTCCGGGTACTGGCGGATCAGTTGCGGCAGCAGCGGCGCCACCCAGCGCAGGCCGAACGACATCGGCACCGCGAGCCGCACCTGGCCGCGTGGCGTCACCGACAGTTCTTGCGCTTCGCTTTCGACTTCCTCGGCCTGCCGATAGATATCGCCGGCCTGGGCCGCCATGCCGACGCCAAACTCGGTCAGTGCCAACTGCCGCGAAGTGCGGTTGATCAGACGCCCGCCCAGACGCTCTTCCAGCCGCGCCACGGCCCGCGAGACAGTCGGCACCGAAACGCCCATCACCCGAGCGGCCGCCGCGAACGACCCCTCCTCAGCCACCTTGGCGAACATCGCCAACCCTTCGAAATCCGGCAATTTGCTCATTTCATTTCTGCAACGATGACTTTCAGGCAATTCTATTTTGAAACCAATAAGACGTCGATAAGCTTTCTCCACACACCGCGAATCTCTATCTGACTCGCTCATCATCGCAAAGGGGAAACATCATGACTGGCAAACTTCAAGGCAAGATCGCACTGGTAACCGGCGGCACCACCGGCATCGGCCTGGCAACCGCCAAGCGCTTCGCCCAGGAAGGCGCTCACGTGTACATCACCGGCCGCCGGCAGGCCGAGCTGGACACCGCCGTTCAGGAAGTCGGCAACGCGACCGGCGTACGGGTGGACTCGACCCGCCTGGATCAGCTCGATGGCCTGTACGACCGGATCGGTGCCGAACAGGGTCGTATCGATGTCCTGTTCGCCAATGCCGGCGGTGGTTCGATGCTCCCGCTGGGCGAAATCACCGAGCAGCACTTCGACGACACCTTCGACCGCAACGTCAAAGGCGTGGTATTCACCGTGCAGAAGGCCCTGCCGCTGCTGGCCCATAACGCCTCGATCATTCTGACCGGATCCACCGCCGCCAGCTCCGGCACGGCTGCTTTCAGCGTATACGCCGCGTCCAAGGCCGCCGTGCGCTCCTTCGCTCGCAACTGGATTCTGGATCTCAAGGATCGCAACGTACGGGTCAACACCATCAGCCCCGGCGCGACACGCACTCCGGGCTTGGTCGACCTGGCAGGTCCCGACCGCGACCAGCAACAGGGCCTGCTCGACTACCTGGCCGCGCAGATCCCCATGGGTCGGGTCGGCGAGCCTGAAGAAATCGCCAGCGCCGTGCTGTTTCTGGCATCGAGCGACGCCAGCTTCGTGAACGGTATCGAGCTGTTCGTCGATGGCGGGCAAGCGCAGATCTGAATGGCTTTCCCCTCTTGAACTCAGGCGGCTGCCTCTCGACCTTGCAAAAAGGTTGATCCGGGCGGCCGCCTGAACGCACACTCGCGCCGTCACCAGCCCGGGCATGGACTCATGCAGCAGAAAATCCTTCGCGATGCCTTTCAGGGCATGACTATCTTCTTTGCCGTGGCGAGAGAAAAAAGTTTCACCAAGGCAGCCGCCCAACTGAATCTGTCCCAGACCGCGGTCAGCCACGCCGTGCGCTCTCTGGAGCAACGTCTGGGGGTGCGCCTGCTGACGAGAAATACCCGCAGCGTGGTTCCCACCGAAGCCGGCGAGCGTCTGCTGGAAAGCGTGGCGCCCCAGCTCGCGGAGATCGATCTGGAACTGGCCGCCCTGTCCGACCTGCGCGACAGCCCCACTGGCACCATCCGCATCACCGCGTCGGATTTCGCGATCCGTACTGTATTGATGAGCAAGCTCAAGACCTTCCTGCCGCGCTACCCCGACATCAAGGTCGAACTGGTCGCCGACAACGTTCTGCGCGACCTGGCGGTCGATAACTTTGATGCAGGGGTTCGTCTCGGCGAGTCGGTGGCGCAGGACATGATTGCCGTGCGCATCGGGCCGGACGCAGGTTTCGCGGCAGTCGCGACCCGCCGTTATCTGCACGACCGGGCGCACCCGGCAAATCCCCGCGAGCTCACCCAACACAATTGCATCAATTTGCGTCTGCCGACCCACGGTGGCCTTTGGGCCTGGGAGTTCGAGAAAGACGGCCATGAACTGAATGTCCGGGTGGACGGCCAGCTGACCTACAACAGCATCTTCGACTGTCTCGACGCGGCCATCGCCGGGTTGGGAATCGCCTACGTGCCCCATGAGCTCGCCGAGCCCTATATCAAGTCCGGTCATCTGGTCTGGCTGCTGCAAGACTGGTCGCCCGCCTGGCCGGGCCTGCATCTCTACTACCCGAGCCGCCGCCAGCCTTCCGGCGCGATGTCGCTGTTGATCGCGGCATTGCGCTATGAACCCTGAAACCTGGCGCATGCCCTGCGTTACTGATTAATCAATCCTATGCATGAGTGCTTGCGGTTTATGCGGTTTATCGCGGGCCGTCCCAACGCATAAGCTGGGTGCTTTCCCGTTCTGCCGGCGGCACTGACCGCCAAGGAGACCCTCATGATCGTGAAAGCCTACGGCGCCTACAGCGGTGTTCAGCCCCTGCAATCCCTGGACATCGAGCGCCGCGACCCCGGCGCCCATGACGTGCGGATCGAAATTGCCTACTGCGGGATCTGCCACTCCGACCTGCATCAGGTACGCGGCGAATGGGCAGGGACGCAGTTCCCCTGCGTGCCGGGCCATGAGATCGTCGGTAGAGTCGCCGCGACGGGTCCGCAGGTGACCGGGTTCAAACCCGGAGATCTGGTCGGTGTCGGTTGTATCGTCGACAGCTGCAAAACCTGCGCGGACTGTGAATCAGGCCTGGAAAACTACTGCGACGGCATGATCGGCACCTACAATTTCCCGACCCGGGACCAGCCCGGCTGGACGCTGGGCGGCTACTCGCAGCAGATCGTCGTGCACGAACGCTACGTGCTGCGAATCCGTCACCCCGAAGCGCAACTGGCGGCCGTCGCGCCTCTGCTGTGCGCTGGCATCACCACCTGGTCGCCGCTGCGCCACTGGAACGCGGGGCCTGGCAAGAAAGTCGGCATCGTCGGGATCGGGGGGCTGGGCCATATGGGAATCAAGCTGGCTCATGCCCTGGGCGCGCATGTCGTGGCGTTCACCACGTCCGAGGCCAAACGGGACGCGGCTCGCGCGCTGGGCGCGGATGAAACCGTGCTGTCCAGCGATCCCGAGGAAATGGCTCGGCATGCCAAGAGTTTCGACCTGATCGTCAATACCGTCGCCGCGCCGCATGACCTGAATGCATTTCTGGCATTGCTCAAGCGCGATGGCAATCTCACGCTGGTTGGCGCACCGGCCTCGCCGCATCCGTCTCCGGAGGTCTTCAACCTGATCCTCAAGCGTCGTTCGATCACAGGTTCGATGATCGGCGGCATTCCGGAGACCCAGGAGATGCTCGACTTCTGCGCCGAGCACGGCATCGTGTCCGACATCGAGATGATCGCCGCCGACCAGATTAACGACTCGTTCGAACGCATGCTCAAGGGCGACGTGAAATACCGCTTCGTGATCGACTCCGCCACCCTGGCGGGCTGATCGCGGCACCCGCGAGCCTGTCGCTTCCCTCCCGTTCACCTGTACACGCCGTCATCCGCCGCCGTCCTCGCGACCGGCGGCTGGCGTGCGTCGTTTCGCAACAATGCCTGGCAGACTGTTATGAAAACCGATGTATCCAACACTTCCGCAACACCGGCTCAACCGGGCGCGGCCTGGGGCGCTGTACTTGCCATGGCCATGGCGGCCTTCGCGCTGGTGGCTTCCGAATTCATGCCGGTCAGCCTGCTGACGCCCATCGCCGGCGATCTGGCGGTCAGCGAAGGCATGGCGGGACAAGCCATCGCAGTCTCCGGCGCTTTTGCGCTGATCACCAGCCTGTGCACTGCCTCGATGGCGGGCCATCTGGATCGCAAGCGGTTACTGGCCGGGCTGACGCTGTTGATGGTCGTTTCCGGCACCGTGGTTGCGTTTGCCCCCAATTACGCGATATTCATCGTCGGCCGCGCCTTGATCGGCGTCGCGATCGGCGGTTTCTGGTCCATGTCGGCGGCCACGGCGATGAGGCTGGTGCCGGCCGACAAAGTGCCGCGCGCGCTGGCGATCCTCAACAGCGGCAACGCCCTGGCGACTGTGATCGCCGCGCCGCTGGGCAGCTTTCTCGGCTCGATCATCGGCTGGCGGATGGCGTTTTTCGCCGTGGTGCCGGTGGCGGTGATCGCGCTGTGCTGGAAGCTGTTCAGCCTGCCGGCCATGAAGGCCGAGCCCGGCCGCCGTTCCGGCAACGTCTTCAAGCTGCTGACGCGCCGGCCTGTGGCCCTGGGCATGGCCGCTTCGAGCCTGTTCTTCATGGGCCAGTTTTCGCTGTATACCTATCTGCGTCCGTTTCTGGAAAACGTGACCCAGGTCGAGGTGTCGACCCTGTCGCTGCTGCTGTTGCTGGTCGGCATCGCCGGGTTCATCGGCACCCTGTTGATCGGCGGCTTTCTGAAAAACGGCGTGCATAGCACGCTGACCGTGATTCCGGTACTGATGGCCCTGATCGCATTCGGACTGATCCAGCTCGGCGACTCGTTGACCTTGACCGCCGGGCTGCTGGGCCTCTGGGGGCTGGTCGCCACGGCCGCTCCGGTCGGCTGGTGGACATGGCTGGCGCGGGTGATGCCCCATGACGCGGAAGCCGGCGGCGGACTGCTGGTGGCGGTGGTGCAACTGGCGATCATGCTCGGCGCGACCCTTGGCGGCGTGCTGTTCGACCATTATGGCTACGCCGCTACCTTCCAGATGAGCGCCGCGCTGCTGGTGATCTCGGCCGTGCTGACGATAATGACCGGGCGCGCCGAAGCCTGCGAGTCGCAGACTGCCGCCGTGTCCGGGCAAGCCGTGCACAATGGCGCCTGAATCCCAATGAATGTCATCGGCGGACAGACCCGTGGCCCGAGAACCTTACAGTGACCTGCTGGCCCTGATTGCCATTGCCCGCGAGCGCAGCTTCACCCGCGCCGCGGCGCAGCTGGGCGTCTCGCAATCGATGCTCAGCCACACGATCAGGGCAATGGAGGCACGCTTGGGCGTGCGCCTGCTGACCCGCACCACCCGCAGCGTGTCGGTCACCGAAGCCGGGGAACGGCTGCTGCGCGTGGTCACTCCGCGGTTCGAGAACATCGAGTCCGAGCTCAAGTCCATCGCCGAAATGGGCGACGCGCTGGCCGGCACTGTGCGTCTGACCGCGACCGATCATGCTATCGATACCTTGTTGTGGCCGCGACTCGCGCCACTGCTGGCCGAACATCCGCAGATCCAGCTGGAGGTTCATTCCGACTATGCCCTGACCGACATCGTGACCGGTCGCTTCGATTTCGGCGTGCGACTTGGCGACGGGCTGTCCCGGGACATCTCGGCAGTGCGTATCGCGCCTGACCTGCGCTTTGCCATCGTCGGCGCCCCCGGCTATCTCGCCAGCCGCCCGCCTGTGAACGGCCCCGAAGATCTGGTCCGGCACGATTGCATCAACCTGCGCTTGCCCACCCACGGCAATCTCTATGCGTGGGAACTGGAGAACGGTTCGCATCATATGAATGTGCGGGTCAATGGCCGACTGGTATTCAATGGTATTTATCAAGTGCTCAATGCTGCCTTGTCGGGCCACGGTCTGGCTTATGTTCCGGAAGACCTCGCACGACCACACTTGGAAACCGGCCACCTGACGCCGGTACTTCCTGCCTGGTGGGCCGAGTTCCCCGGCTTTCATCTGTATTACTCCAATCAGCGGGAAACTTCGAAACTCATGCGGTTCTTCATCGAACAGTTGCGCTACCAGCCCTAGGGCCCCACAGGGGACGTAACTGGACTAACCGCGAGAATGCGCTATAACCAAAGTCGGGCATTAAAAAAAGCGCTGAAATCACCACGATTGAATACCGGCAGACGAGTGATTAATTCGGTCGAATGATTAACTGAAAGTGGCGCTCGCTTTTTATAATCAGACCGGGATACAACGTCGGCGAATCCCGTTGCGGTCGTGCATTATTGGGGAACGATGATTCACCGGAAGATGGATATGAGGTCAGTAGCTTTATCGTTAGTTGCACTCTTCTGGCTCACTGCATGCTCCGCCACGCAGCAGCCGTCCATTGTCGATTACGCATCTGTCAACGCAGTCCCCCCTCCGGAAAAAATGCTCGGCCTCTGGCAAGGCCCGCTGGGCGGCGGCCTGCTGACGTTCAGGATAGGCCCTAGCGGCAAGATCGCCTCCTGCATGGAAAACGGTGGCTACCGGCATACCGCCGAAGCGAAATATGCTTGCGGGTCCATCAACTTCGACGACGGCTCGCGCGCCCAGATGAGTCTGTCGCGCCAGGGCGAATTACTCCTGACCTCCCCGCCGGGCCATCAGGCCGCCGTGCTGCATCAGATGCCGGCTACTACTGACTACTGGTGCCGATGAAAGCCGGAGGCGCCGTGCTGGCAGGCACGACGCCGATCGATATCAGGACCCCGTGCAGACCTTGAGCGCCGACGGATCGTCGGGCAGGAAGGAGTCAGGCACGCCTGGTTTGAGCACCACATAGCCGCGTCGCCAAGGCTGGTCGTCGACCATGTTCCAGCGATGACCGGAACCGGTATTGTCCTCCGCCAACAGCACTTCGCCGGGATGGAGCGTGAATTTTTCTCCAGTCCTGGTCACGAACGCCAGGGTGCCGGAAAGCGTCATCACGAATTGCGGCTCCGGATCGCGGTGCCAGTCGTAGGAGCTGTGGGCTGGCGTCTGCTTGAAATGTATGGCAGTCACGTCGGTGCGCGCTTTAAGGTCGATGCTGCCTTCGATGACGTGGGAATTCTTGTCCGCGCCGGTGCAAAGCTTGTACGCCTTGATGTGATCGGCGGCAGGCGCGGCCTGCGCACATCCAAGGCCGGCAAGCGTCAGCGTGACGATGCCCGCTGTGCGCATGCACAGGCGAGACAAGGACAGGGTTGCAGGCGCGCACGCAAAGCGGTTCTTCTGATACATGAAACAGCTACCTCCTTGAACGGTGCCGGGCATCTTCCTTGTGCGCCGCGCCGCGAACAATTAACTAATATTTCACCGGCTATAGGCCATCAAGGGCTCTGGCATGCGCCTCTCAGAGGCTCTCAGGCCGGAATCTGCGGCTGCGTCCAGCCTTGCACGCTTGATACAAGCGACCGATGCGACATACGCTTGCGCGATCCCCGCGCTTGAGCGACTCCCCGGATTCTCCCGTCACAAGGAAATGCCTTGGCTTCCCCACCTCCTCCCGGCCTGCTGAAAACCGCGCTGATCGGCCTTGCGCAGATCATCTCCTGGGGCGGCTCCTTCTACCTGCTGGGCGTGCTCGCGGGACCGATCTCCAGAGACACCGGCTGGTCTCAGCCGTGGGTGCTGGGCGGCGTTTCCATCGGTTTGCTGATCGCCGCAGCCTTCGCGCCGTTATGCGGACGTCTGATCGACCGGCGTGGTGGCAGAGCCGTGCTCGGCGCTCATGGTTATCTGCTGGCCGCCGGCTTGCTGATCGCGTCGGTGGCGCCTTCACTGCCGGTGTTTCTATTGGCCTGGATAATCATCGGCATCGCCATGGCCGGCGGTCTGTATGACGCTCTGTTCTCTTCGCTGGGCGCGACCTACGGCATGGCTGCCCGGCCGGTGATCATCGGGATCACCTTGATCTCCGGCTTCTGCACGACGGTGATCTGGCCGCTGCTGGCTTTCATGAATCTGCACCTGGGCTGGCGCGGCACCTGCGCGCTGTATGCCGTCATTGCGCTCGTGACCTTGCATCCGCTGTACCGCTACGCGTTGCCCCCTTCCCCGCTCGCGACTTCGACAGCGAGACGAAGCACAGGCGAAAACGCGGTGTTGTCCCCCGCCATCTATTGGTCGATGACCGCAGTCTTCGCCATCGCCGCCGCGCTGATGACCTGTCTTTCCACGGTCCTGATTACCATTCTGCAACTGCGCGGTCACAGTCTGGCCTCGGCCATCGCCTTGAGCGCGCTGATCGGCCCTGCCCAGGTGCTGTGCCGGATCATCGACCTGTCGCTCAAACGGCAATCGCCGTTGCTGTCGGCATTGCTGTCCAGCGGGCTGACCGCCGGCGGCCTGCTGCTGTTTACCTTCGCGCCGGATCTGGCCGCCTGGGCGCTGGTGTGCTACGGCGCTGGCAACGGCATGCGCGCCATCGTCAAGAGTACCTTGCCGCTCACGGTCGTCCGTGCATCGGAATACGCGGTGCTATCTGGCAGGATGTCGCGACCTGCCTTGCTGGCCCAGGCGATAGCACCCGTCGGCAGCGGCTATGTCATTGCGCACTGGGGCGGCGAAGCCATCGTCTACGTGATGCTCGGCATGGCGCTTGTGGCGTTTGGGCTGAGTGGCTGTCTTGTACGGATGATCGCCCGAAGGACATCGAGCGCAGCCTGACGCTCACGACTGCGGCATCAAGGTCGCGATCAGTGCCCTGACCGTAGCCGGCAGCGCTTCGAGGTCGCGCACCAGAATGCTTCGCTCGCGCACCGCCCAAGGTTCGTCCAGCTCCACAGTGACTAGAGGCAGGGTGCGGCTATGCCGCGCCGCGGCGGACTCGGGGATGATGCCAATGCCGACGCCCGCCTCCACCATGCGACAGATCGCCTCGAAACTCGACACCTGGATACGCAGTGACAGGCTCTCGCCCATGCGCTCCACCTGATCACGCAGAAAGCTCAACAGGGTACTGCCCTCGTGCAGGCCGATGTGCTGAAAGGCCAGGGTCTGTTTCAGGGTGACGGCCTTGCTGGTTGCCAGTTCATGACCGACCGGCACGGTCAGCACCAGCCGGTCGGTGCTGAAGTGGATCACTTGCAATCCGGCGGCCTGGACGGGGCCTGCGATGATGCCCATGTCGGTGCTGCCATCCAGCACGCCACGCACGATGTCCCGCGACAGGCGCTCCTGCAGATCGACGGTGACGCCAGGTCGCCGGGCGAGAAACCCGGCCAGTACCTCGGGCAGGAATTCGGTGACCGCCGTGGTGTTGGCGAAGATGCGGATGTGCCCCACCGAATCGGAGCCCATGTGGGTGAACTCGGCCTTGAGGTAGTCGACCTGACTCATGATCAGCCGCGCGTGCTTGAGCAGCTTGTGGCCGGCCGGGGTCAATTCGACCCCCCGGCTGTCGCGGTAAAGCAAGCGGGTATCAAGCTGGCCTTCCAGCGCCTTGATACGCGCGCTGGCGGCGGCCGGGGAAATGAATGCCCGGCGCGCACCTTGGGTCAGGCTCGGCGATTCCCCGATATGAATGAAAAGACGCAGGTCAGCCAGATCGAAGTGCATGGATGGCTCCGCAAAGGGTCGAGGCGTTCAGCATAGCTGAACGCCGGGTTATGCAAATGCAGATTCTCGGAATGCTCCGGGCCTCGCATGATCGGCGCATAACAACAAACGCAATCGCGGAGACCGCCCCTCATGCATGCCCCGGACACGCCCATGGATCCGACTGCCTGGATCGGCAAGACCCAACAGGCCCAGGACGTCTTCAGCCGCAATCTGGTTAAACGTATCGCCGCCACCTTGACCGAGTCCGTCCCCGAGGACGGCCAGCCCCTGCCGCCTCTATGGCAGTGGTGTTTCTTTCAGGAGCCGGTATTCGAGACCGGCCTGGGTGTCGACGGCCATCCTGCCCGTGGCGGCTTCCTGCCCCCGGCCGAGGATCGCAACCGCATGTGGGCCGGCGGCCGGGTCGAATTCATCGAGCCGCTGCGGGTCGGCGGTGAGGCCCAATGCACCTCGACCATCACCAACGTGGAAGAGAAGCTCGGACGCACCGGTTCGCTGCTGTTTGTCACCCTGCGCCATGACTATGTTCAAGACGGCCGGTTGTGCGTCCGCGAGGAACAGGACATCGTCTATCGCGAACCCAGCGCGCCGCGCCTGACCAGCAGCCCGATGCCGGAAGGAAGCGAATGGGACGAAACCGTCAGCCCGACGCCGACCCTGCTGTTCCGCTATTCCGCCGTTACCTTCAATGGCCACCGCATCCACTATGACCATCCCTACGCGACCGCGACCGAAGGCTACCCGGACCTGGTGGTGCACGGCCCGCTGATCGCGACGCTGAGCCTGCGTGCCTTCATGCGCGCCAATCCTGACAAGCCGGTTCGCCGCTTCGCCTATCGCGGCGTACGCCCGCTGAACCTGCCGGCGCCTCTGCAACTGGGCGGCCGCATCGTCGAGCCCGGTCAGGCGCAATTGTGGGCCGGCAATCAGGACGGCATCGTCCAGAGCGCCGACGTGAGCTTCGACTGACCCTTTTTACCCGAACGCAGCGCTGGCCCCTGCGGCGCAGCCGATTCCGAGGACCGACCATGAATCCGTATCAAGACGAAGACCTCAATGCCATCCGCGAAGGCGTGCGCGCGCTGTGCGCCGGATTCGACGCCGCCTACTGGCGCCGCATCGACGAAGAAAAAGGCTTCCCGGAAGACTTTGTCAAAGCGCTGACCGAAGCCGGCTGGCTGTCGGCAATGATTCCCGCCGAATACGGCGGCTCGGGGCTGGGTCTGGCCGAGGCCTCGGTGATTCTCGAAGAGGTCAACGCTTGCGGCGGCAACTCAGGCACCGTGCACGGCCAGATGTACAACATGTTTACCCTGCTGCGCCACGGCAGCGAAGAACAGAAGCGTCATTACTTGCCGCGTCTCGCCAGCGGCGAGCTGCGCTTGCAGTCGATGGGCGTCACCGAGCCAACCACCGGCACCGACACGACCAAGATCAAGACCACGGCGGTTCGCCAGGGGGACAACTACGTCATTAATGGCCAGAAGGTGTGGATTTCCAGAATCCAGCATTCGGACCTGATGATCCTGCTGGCGCGCACCACCCCGCTCAGCGAAGTGAAGAAAAAGTCCGAAGGGATGTCGATCTTTCTGGTCGACCTGCGCGAGGCGATCGGTAAGGGACTGACGGTCCAGCCCATCGCCAACATGGTCAATCACGAAACCAACGAGCTGTTCTTCGACAATCTCCTGTTGCCCGCCGACAGCCTGATCGGCGAGGAAGGCAAAGGCTTCAAATACATCCTCGACGGCCTGAACGCCGAGCGAACCCTGATTGCCGCCGAATGCATCGGCGACGGCCGCTGGTTTATCGAGAAGGCCAGCGCCTACGCCCGCGACCGGGTGGTGTTCGGCCGTCCCATCGGCCAGAACCAGGGCGTGCAGTTCCCCATCGCCGAGGCGCACATCGAAATCGAGGCGGCAGACCTGATGCGCTGGCGCGCCTGCGAGGAATACGACAGCGGCCGCAACGCGGGAGCCAGCGCCAACATGGCCAAGTACCTGGCGGCCAAGGCGTCCTGGGAAGCCGCCAACGCCTGCTTGCAGACCCACGGCGGTTTCGGGTTCGCCTGCGAATACGACGTCGAGCGCAAATTCCGCGAAACCCGCCTGTATCAGGTCGCGCCGATCTCCACCAACCTGATTCTGTCCTACGTCGCCGAGCACTTGCTTGAACTGCCACGCAGCTTTTGAGGCCATGCCATGAACCACACCGACGCCCTCGCGACCTTCCTCGCCGAGCTGAGTTACGAACAGATTCCGGCCGCCGTGCTGGACCGCACCGAAGACCTGTTTCTGGACTGGATCGGCTCGGCCCTGGCCAGCCAGAACGCTCGGCCGATTCCGCTGTTCGAACGTTATGCCGAGCGCATGGGCCCCGCGCACGGGGCAGCCAGGATTCTGGTCAGCGGTCGCGGCACGTCCGCGTACTTCGCCGCGCTGGTCAATGGCGCCTCGTCCCACTTGGTAGAGCAGGATGACCTGCACAACAGTTCGGTGCTGCACCCCGCCACCGTGGTGTTTTCCGCTGTGCTGGCCGCGGCCCAGGACCTGGGCAAATCCGGCAAGGACCTGTTGCTGGCGTCGGTGGCGGGCTATGAGGCGGGTATCCGCATCGGCGAGTTTCTTGGCCGCTCGCACTACCGGATCTTTCACACCACCGCCACCGTCGGGACGCTTGCCGCCGCAGTCGGCGTTGGCAAATTGCTGGGGTTCGACAAGGAAAGATTCATCAACCTGCTGGGCACCGCCGGCACCCAGGCCGCCGGTCTCTGGGAGTTTCTGCGCGATGCCGCCGATTCCAAACAGCTGCACACGGCCAAGGCGGCCGCCGACGGTCTGCTGGCGGCTTACCTGACCGAGGACGGCCTGACCGGCGCGCGCAATATCCTCGAAGGCGAACAGGGCATGGCGGCGGGCATGTCCAGCGACGCCGACCCGGCGAAGCTTTCCGACCGGTTAGGCAGCCGCTGGGCGCTGGCGGAAACTTCGTTCAAGTTCCACGCTTCCTGTCGCCACACCCACCCCGCCGCCGATGCCCTGCTGGCGTTGATGCAGCGCGAAGGCCTCAGCCATGAACAGATTGCCAGCGTGACGGCGAGGGTCCACCAGGGCGCTATCGACGTGCTGGGCCGGGTCGTGAAACCGACCACCGTGCATCAGGCGAAGTTTTCCATGGGCACGGTGCTGGGGCTGATCGCGGTACATGGCAGCGCGCAGCTGATCGAATTCCGCGACCTGGCGCTGACCGACCCGCGGGTGGACGCCTTCCGCGAAAAGGTCCACATGGAGCTGGACCAGCAGGTCGATGCGGCCTATCCAGCGCGCTGGCTGGGTCGCGTGACAGTGACGACAACCGACGGCCACAGCCTTTCGGCGGCCATCGACGATCCCAAGGGCGATCCCGGCAATACCCTGTCGCGGCGCGATCTGGAAGACAAATTCCAGCGGCTGCTGGCGTTCTCCGGTGCCCGCACGCCGGAACAAGGCCAGGCGCTGATCGACAAGGTTTGGCAACTGCGTGATGCGCAGTCGCTGGGCGACCTGATTTAACCCCGGCGCAGGCCGTGCTTTGTGAGCAGGTGAATCCACATGAATCCTTCCAACCCACGTCCTCTGGACGGCATCACAGTGATCAGTCTGGAACATGCCATCGCGGCACCCTTCTGCACGCGGCAACTGGCGGACCTTGGCGCGCGCGTGATCAAGATCGAGCGCCCCGGCAGTGGTGACTTCGCCCGTGGCTACGACCAGCGGGTAGACGGCCTGGCGTCGCACTTCGTGTGGACCAACCGTTCCAAGGAAAGCCTGACCCTGGACCTGAAACAGGCCGACGCCACGGCGATTCTCGACGCGCTGATCGGCAGGGCCGACGTCCTTGTGCAGAACCTGGCGCCCGGCGCGGCGGCCCGCATGGGGTTGTCGTTCGAAACCCTGCATGAGCGTTACCCCAGGCTGATCGTCTGCGACATTTCCGGGTACGGCGAGGGCGGCCCTTATGAACGCAAGAAAGCCTACGACCTGTTGATTCAGAGCGAAGGCGGTTTTCTCTCGGTCACCGGCGGCCCCGGCGAACAGGAGATGGCCAAGGCCGGCTGCTCGATCGCCGACATCGCGGCGGGCATGTATGCCTACACCGGTGTCCTGTCGGCATTGTTGCTGCGGGACAAGACTGGCGTCGGCAGCCGGATCGACGTCTCGATGCTGGAAAGCCTCGTCGAATGGATGGGCTACCCGATGTACTACGCCTACAACGGCGCGCCGCCTCCCCCGCGCGCCGGTGCTTCGCACTCGACCATCTATCCTTATGGTCCTTTCCCGGTCGGCGATGGCGGGACGGTGATGCTGGGTTTGCAGAATGAACGGGAGTGGACGGCGTTCTGCGAGAAAGTCCTGCTGGACCCTGCGCTCGCCACCGACGAGCGCTTCAGCGCCAACTTCAAACGTTCGGAAAACCGTGACGAATTGCGCCGGATCATCGTGGAGAGTTTTGCCCGGCTGAATGTCGATGAGGTCGTAAAGCGTCTTGAAGATGCGCAGATCGCCAACGCCCGGGTCAATGACATGCAGGGCGTGTGGAATCATCCGCAACTCCAGGCCCGCGACCGCTGGCGCGAGGTGGGCAGCCCTAGCGGCCCGCTGCCCTCGATGCTGCCACCGGGACGCAACGCCGCCTTCACGCCGCGCATGGATGGCGTTCCGGCGCTAGGCCAGCACACCGGCAGCATTCTCAGCGAACTGGGCCTGACGGCGGACGAGCAAAGCCGGCTGGCGGCTGCCGGCGTGGTCTGAGCAGGCGAACGCTTGGCGCCGCTGTCTTTCGATTCATTGATCAGGAGTCTTGTCATGCCCCCGACCATCATCCGCTCGGCGCTGTTCGTGCCCGGAAGCCGGCCAGAGCGTTTCGCCAAGGCGCTGGCCGCCGGAGCCGACGCAGTCATCGTCGATTTCGAAGATGCCGTTGAAGAACCCCTGAAAGCCCAGGCGCGGGATAACCTTGCGGCATTTTTGGGCCAGACACCCTCGGCGCGGGTCTGGGTGAGAGTGAACGCACCGGCGCACCCGGAGCATGCGCAGGATCTGGCGTTCTGCGCCGCGCAGTCCGGCGTGGCCGGCGTCTTGTTGCCGAAAGTCGAAAACGCGATCCAGGTGGCGGCGGTCGCCAGGACCGGCAAGCCGGTATGGCCGATCATCGAGAGCGCCAAAGGCTTGCTGGCGCTCGCGGACATCGCCGCCGCGCCCGGCACCGAACGGCTGTCGTTCGGCAGTCTGGATCTGGCGCTGGACCTGAACCTCACCCCGGACACGCCGAGCGCGACCCTGTTTCTGGATCAAGCGCGCATGTCCGTGCAACTGCACTCCCGTGGCGCCGACCTGCAGCCGCCGCTGGACGGCGTCTACCCGGCCATCGAAGATCCCGACGGCCTTGAACAGGCGGTGCGGCATGCCGCTGACATGGGCTACGGCGGCGCGCTCTGTATCCACCCCAGGCAAGTACCGGTGATCCACGCCACGCTGATACCCGATCAAGCCCGGCTCGACTGGGCGCGTCGGGTGATCGCCGCCAGCGCCGCGGCCGATGGCGCGGGGGCGTTCAAGCTGGACGGCCAGATGATCGACGCACCTGTGCTGCTGCGCGCCGAACGCTTGCTGGCGCTGGCGGCCACGGATCCGGCCGCCGCAGAACGTGGCGATACCGACCGGGCCTGCTAGCGTTGCAAGGGAGGTGACGCCCCCGGCCCGCGCCCCGGACGACGGCGTTCAGCATTGCCGAACGCCGGGTTATCAAAAAGCTGATTCTCGAAATGCGGCCGATTGGTCCATCTTGATACCGGAAACGCTTCGAACGGCTTCAGCGCCTTGCCGGCCTGGAACTGAATGCTCCTACAACAATAAAAAGGTGATATCGATGTTGAAGCTGACCAAGGCGCTGTTCTGCGCCGCAGCCGTATCCATGGCCGGCCTGGCTCAGGCTGCCGATCCCGTCATCATCAAATTCGCGCATGTCGTGGCGGAAAACACGCCCAAGGGCCAGGGCGCGCTGATGTTCCAGAAGCTGGTCGCCGAAGATCCGCAGCTCAAGGACAAGGTCAAAGTCGAGGTCTATCCCAACTCTTCGCTGTTCGGTGATGGCAAGGAAATGGAAGCGCTGCTGCTGGGGGACGTGCAGATGCTCGCGCCGTCGCTGGCCAAGTTCGAGCACTACACCAAGCAGATACAAATCTTCGACCTTCCCTTCCTGTTCGACGACCTGGCGGCGGTCGACCGTTTCCAGCAAGGCCCGCAGGGCAAGGCGCTGCTGACGTCCATGGATGACAAGGGCATCCGCGGCCTGGCTTACTGGCACAACGGCCTCAAGCAGCTTTCGGCCAACAAGAAGGTCATCCTGCCCAAGGATGCCCGAGGTCTGAAGTTCCGCGTCCAGGCCTCCAGCGTCCTGGAAGAACAGTTCAAGGCGATCCGCGCCAACCCGCGCAAGATGAGCTTTGCCGAGGTGTACCAGGGCTTGCAGACCGGCACGGTCAACGGCACCGAAAACACCTGGTCGAACTACGAAAGCCAGAAGGTGCATGAGGTCCAGCCGTTCTTTACCGAGACCAACCACGGCCTGATCGACTACATGGTCATCACCAACACGAAGTTCTGGAACGGCCTGCCGGAAGACGTGCGCAGCGAGCTGCAGAAAATCATGGATCAGGTCACCGTCGAGGTGAACAAACAGGCCGAGGCTCTGAACCAGACCGCGCGGCAGAAAATCATCGACGCCAAGACCAGCGAAGTCGATCCACTGACCGCCGAGCAGCGTCAACAATGGCGCGACGCGATGCGTCCGGTATGGGAGAAATTTTCCGACCAGATTGGCGCCGACCTGATCAAGGCCGCCGAGCAGGCCAACAAGCCGTCTTGATTCGCCACCCGCTGCAAGGCGGAATGACAGGCAGTGCCGTGAATGCGGTTACCCGTTCGGGTAGCCGCCTCCTCCCTCGGTTCGGAGAATTCCTATGCAATCGCTCAGACGGGTCTGGGAGCATTTCGAGGAAGGCATGATCGCTTTCCTGCTGGCTGCCATGACGTTGGTGACCTTCGTCTACGTGGCGCTCAACAACCTCTACACACTGTTCTACAACCTCAGCGACCGCTGGGCCTGGAGCAGCGAGATCTTCGCCGGCATCGGCGATCACCTGATGGAATACGCCCAGGAAATGACCTGGAGCGTGGCCTTGACCAAGGCGCTGTTCGGCTGGCTGATCTTCTTCGGTATCTCCTACGGCGTGCGCACCGCCGGCCACCTGGGGGTCGACGTGCTGGTCAAGAAGACCAGCAAGCCGGTGCAACGCATCCTCGCCATGCTGGCCTGCGCGTGCTGCCTGGCCTACGCCGGGCTGTTCCTGATCGCCAGCGTGAAATGGGTGACGGCGCTGATGACCGCCGGAATCGGCGCCGAGGACCTTGATCGCTACGGGATCAAGATCGGCCACATCGCGATGATCGTGCCGTTCGGCTTTGCGCTGATCATCGTGCGTTATCTGGAAATCCTGTATCGCATCTTCACCCATCGCCAGACCGGGCTGGGCCTGGCCGACGAAGCGGCGGAAGCGAGCAAACTGGCCAACCCGGGTGAGGAGCAACACTGATGACGGTCATCTGTCTGTTTCTGCTGTTGTTCGTATTCATGTTCCTGGGCGTGCCGATCGCGATTTCACTGGGTCTGTCGGGCGCGGTGTCGATCCTGCTGTTCAGTCAGGACTCGCTCAGCTCACTGGCGATCAAGCTCTTCGAAACCTCCGACAGCTATACCTTCCTGGCGATCCCGTTCTTCCTGCTGTCCGGCGCATTCATGACCACCGGCGGCGTGGCCCAGCGCCTGATCGACTTCGCCAATGCCTGCGTAGGGCATATCCGCGGCGGACTGGCAATCGCCGCCGTGCTGGCCTGCATGCTGTTCGCGGCGCTGTCCGGCTCGTCGCCGGCCACGGTCGCGGCGGTGGGATCGATTGCGGTCGCGGGGATGGTGCGCTCCGGCTATCCGCGGGAGTTTGGCGCCGGGATCATCTGCAACGCGGGGACCCTGGGCATCCTGATCCCGCCCTCGATCGTGATGGTGGTGTATTCGGCCGCCACCGAAACCTCGGTGGGCAAGCTGTTCATGGCGGGGGTCATTCCCGGCATTCTGCTGGGCGTGATCCTGATGGTGGTGATCTACGTCGTCGCCCGGGTCAAGAAGCTGCCGGCCCAGCCCCGGGCGACCTTCCGCCAGTGGCTGCACACTGCGCAGCGCGCGTTCTGGGGCCTGCTGTTGCTGGTGATCATCCTCGGCGGAATCTATAGCGGCATGTTCACACCCACCGAGGCGGCCGCCGTGGCGGCGGTGTATTCGGCGTTCATCGCGCTGTTCGTTTACAAAGACATGAGCTTCCGGGAATGCCCCAAGGTTTTGCTGGAATCGGGTCGGCTGACCATCATGCTGCTGTTCATCATCGCCAACGCGATGCTGTTCGCCCACGTGCTCACCACCGAACAGATTCCCCAGCAGATCACCAGCTGGGTGCTGTCCGAAGGGCTGACGCCAATCGGCTTCCTGATCATGGTCAACATCGTGCTGCTGATTGCCGGCAGCTTCATGGAGCCTTCGGCGATCATCCTGATCCTGGCGCCGATCTTCTTCCCGATCGCCATGGAGCTGGGCATCGACCCGATCCACCTGGGCATCGTGATGGTGGTGAACATGGAAATCGGCCTGGTGCACCCGCCGGTGGGGCTTAACCTGTTCGTGACCTCGGCGGTCACCGGGCTGACGCTCGGGCAGACCATCCGCGCCGCCCTGCCGTGGCTGTCGATCCTGCTACTGTTCCTGATTCTGGTGACCTACGTGCCGATGCTGTCGCTGGCGCTGCCGAACTGGCTGGGGATGCCGTAGCGCGGCACCCATCGCCAGCAAGCTGGCTCCTACACGATTTGGCCAACGCCACGGACCTGTAGGAGCCAGCTTGCTGGCGATTTTACTTTACGCAGCGCCCATTCCCTTGAAGAACGCCTGGGCGTTGGCCGACAGGGTTTCGATGTGATAACCGCCTTCCTGAATCACCACGCATGGCAGGCCCATGGCGTGGATGCGTTCGCCCAGGCGGCGGAATCCGGCCTGGGTCACGGCGACTTTGGTCTGCGGGTCTTCTTCATAGATGTCGAAGCCCAGCGAAAGCACCAGCACCTGCGGCGCGAATGCCTTGAGCGCGGCTTCGGCGTCGTCCATGCGGGCGAAAAAGTCCGCTTCGCTGGAGCCGTGGGGCATCGGCAGGTTGAGGTTCGCGCCCTCGCCCGCTCCAGTGCCACGCTCGTTCTCGAAGCCTGCTACTACCGGGTAGAAGTTGGTCGGATCGCCATGGATCGAGGCGTAGAACACATCGGCGCGGTCGTAGAAGATTTCCTGGATGCCTTGGCCGTGATGCATGTCGGTGTCGAGAATCGCGACCCGCTCGAAGCGCTCGCGCAACTCCTGCGCGGCAATCGCGGCACTGTTAAGGTAGCAGAAGCCGCCAGCGCCCTCGGCACGGGCATGGTGGCCCGGTGGACGGCACAGCGCGTAGGCGGCAGGCTCTCCGTCGCGCACGACCCGCGCCGCGGCCACCGCGCTCTGGGCTGACCAGTAGGCCGCGTCCCAAGTGTGCTCGCCGACCGGGCAGCTGCCGTCGGTGAGGTAACGGGCGGTCTTGGCGAGAATGCCGCGCAACGCGTTGTTCTCACGAATGAAGATGTTGGACATCACCTCGTCGCCCCAGTCCTCGGGCACGGCGTGCCATTCGGCGTAAGCGGTCTGCAAGTAGTCGAGGTATTCGCGGCTGTGCACCGCCAGCAAGGGTGCAAGGCCCGCGTCTTGCGGCTCCAGCAGTGGGAACTCCAGCGCCTTGACGGCTTCGATCAACGCATCGACCCGCGCCGGCACTTCCTGCGGTGTGCGCATCTGGCCACGGGACAGATAAGTGCGAGGATGATGCAGACGCTGGGCGGGATGGAAAAAGGTTTTCATCAGACGTGGCTCTCTGTGTTGGCGTGGGCGATGACGGCGTTGAGCAGTACGTCGGCGCCCTGGCGCGCATGTTCAGGGGTGATGGATTCGGCTTCGTTGTGGCTCAGGCCACCCGCGCAAGGGATGAACACCATGGCCGTGGGGCAATGGCGGGCCAGATGGATGGCATCGTGGCCGGCACCGCTGACGATGTCGCGGTGGGCATAGCCCAGGCCTTCAACTGCGTTGCGCACCGCCTTGACGCAGGCCGGATCGAAGGGCGTCGCCGGACTCAGCCAGTGCCGCTCAAGGCTGAATCGCAGATCGCGCTCGGCGGCGATGTCCTGCAAGCGGCGCGTAGCCTCCTCTTCCATGGCCGCGAGCACGGCGTCCTCGACATGTCGAAGATCCAGGGTGAATTGCAGGTCGCCCGCGATGGTGTTGCGCGAGGAATGAGCGACCGACAGTTCGCCAACCGTGACCAGCCCCTGGAAATCAGTTGCCAGCTGCTCCAGCGCCGCGAGCATCTGGCCGGTTCCGAACAAGGCGTCACGACGCATCGGCATGGGCGTGGTGCCTGCATGGGCGCGCTGGCCCTGCACCCGCACATCCAGCCAGCAAATGGCCTGGCCGCCGGTCACGACGCCGATGGGCAAACCGTCGTTTTCCAGCACCGGGCCTTGCTCGATGTGCGCTTCAAAGTAGCTGTCGAACTCACGTTGCAGAGGCAGTTCTCCGGCGTAGCCGGTCGCCGCCAGCGCCTCGGCGACGCTGATGCCATCCCGGTCGCGACCGGCGAGGCCATCGCGCAACGGCAGCGCGCCGGTAAAAACCGCCGAACCCAGCATCGCCGGAGTGAATCGGGCGCCCTCCTCATTGGTCCAGACCGCCAGCTCCAGCGGCTTGTTGGTCAGGATATTGTGTTCGTGCAGGCAACGCACCACTTCCAGACCAGCCAGCACGCCATAGACCCCGTCAAATCGCCCGCCGCGCGGCTGGGTGTCCAGGTGGCTGCCCATGACCAGCGGCGGACCCTCCCGACGTCCTTCACGACGCGCGAACAGATTGCCGATCGCGTCCACGTGCAAGGTCATGCCCAGCTCGCGGCACCAGCCGGCGAACAGTTCGCGGCCTTGCTTGTCTTCGGCCGAGAGCGCCGGGCGACTGCTGCCGCCCGCCTCGCCCGGCCCGATCTGCGCCATCGCCATCAGGCTCTGCCACAGTCGATCACCATTAACTTTCAACATCTCATAATCCCTTCTTGGTTCAGGCCGTGGCGGCCTGGCTGCGGACGGCCTGCCGCCGCGACAGCGCCAGCACGCACACCAGCGACAGGCCGGCCAGCAGGGTGTAGAACACCGCCAGCGGCCACCACTGGCCGGTAAAACGGTGGGCCAGCAGCGTGCCGACCAGCGGCGTCAGTCCACCGGCGACGGCGCCGCATAACTGGTACGCCAGCGAGATCGCTGTATAGCGGACCCGAGTCGCGAACACGTTGCTGACAAAGCCGGCGATCACCGCGTAGAAACTGCCCATGCAAATGGTCGCCAGGGCAATGCCCAGGGTGATGCTGAAAATCGTGCCTTGCTGCACGAGCACGAACATCGGGTAAGGCGAGGTCATCGCCAGCAGCGCCGCCAAAGAAAGGAAGCGACCCGCCCCGATGCGCTCGGCGCAACGCGCCGCCAGCGGCTGTGCGATGAACTGGACGATCGCGACCAGGAACAGGCAGTCGAGAATCAGCGAGCGGGAGATGCTCAGCACCTGGGTGGTGTAACTGATCATGAAGGTATTGGTGAAATACACCCCCGCAATGCCCAGGGTGTTGGCGCCGATGCACAGCAACAGAGGCTTGCGCGCGGTCCGGAGGACCTCGATTACCGGCACTTTGGCTGCCTCTTCGCGGGCCTTGAGTTCGGTGAACTCCGGCGACTCGTCGACGCCCAGGCGAATCGCCAGGCCGACCACCAGCAGCACGGCGCTGAACAGGAACGGCAATCGCCAGCCCCAGCTCATCAGGTCGGCTTCGTCCAGGCCGCTGACCGCGCGGAAGGCCACCAGGGAAAGGATCAGCCCAGCCGGGCTGCCCCACTGGGCGAAGGACGCAAAAAAGGTGCTGCGGCCCTTGGGTGCGTGCTCGCCGGCCAGCAAAACCGCGCCGCCCCACTCGCCACCTACCGCCACGCCCTGAATGACGCGCAGCAGGATCAACGCGATGGGCGCCCAGACGCCGGCCTGCTCGTAAGTGGGCAGCAGGCCGATGATGACGGTCACCACGCCCATCATCAGCAGCGTCACGACCAGCGATTTCTTGCGACCGATCCGGTCACCGATATGGCCGAAGATCACGCCGCCCAGCGGCCGGGCGAAGAAACCGACGGCGAAGGTGCCGAATGCGGCGAGCGTGCTCAGCAGAGGATCGCCGGAGGGAAAGAACAGCGCGCCGAACACCAGCGCGGCGGCCGTGGCGAAGATGTAGTAGTCGTACCACTCGATCATGGTGCCGATGAACGCCGCGGCGGCGGCACGCTTGGGTTGTCTGCGGCTCATGACAGGGTCGCTCCGGAGGTCGGAATGGACGGGGTAATGACGGGCGACTGCGCCGCGGGCCACTGAAGAAGGTAATCAGGCGGGGTTGCCGCCGAACGGCAGGCGAGCGAAACGGAACTCGGTACGAGGGATGACATGCACGGACTCCTGGCGTGTGCTGGTTGTTATTGGCAGGAGAAGCTGGACTGCGATTCGCGCTCTGCGGCGCGTTGTCGAAGTGTCCGCTTTCGTGAAAAGATAAGTCAATTTTCTAATTCTTATACTTGGATATTAGGTCTGCTAATAATGAATCCTGTCGGCGATGGTGCTTCACCCCCTCGGATCGAGGCCCGGCGCTTCCTCAACGACCGGCTGGACTGGAACCTGCTGCGCACCTTTCGCATGATCGGCCAGGAAGGCAGCATCAGCCGGGCCGCCGCGCGCCTGCACCTTACCCAGCCGGCGGTCAGCCAGGCGTTGCGCCGCCTTGAAGAGCAACTGGGCTGTACCCTGGTCAAGCGCCGCGGGCCGCGTTTCGTGCTCACCGCCGCGGGGGAAGAAGTGCTGCATATCGCTGCCGATATCTACGGCAACGTCTCGCGACTGGGCGCGGCGCTGGAAACAGCCGACGACACTGTGGCCGGTAAGGTGCGCATCCTGACCATCAGCCGGGTTCAGTCCAGCTGGTACGACGAGTTCCTGGCCGGCTTCCACCAGCGCTATCCGCGTGTTGAGCTGGAGATTGATGTGATGCGCAGCTCCGACGTCATCAGCTCCCTGTTGCAGAAAACCGCGACGCTGGGTCTCGCGCTATGCCGCATCGAGCAGCCGCGCCTGGAGCGGCGTGTACTGCTGGCGCAACGTTACGCATTCTTCTGCGGCGGGCGCCATCCGCTGTTCGGCCGGGACGATCTGACCCTCGCCGATCTACAGAGCGAGAACGTCGTCAGCTTCACCAGCGATCAGCTCGGCGGCAGCCTTTCGCCCTTGACCGTGTTCCGCGACCAGCAAGGCTTTACCGGACGCATCGTCGCCAGTTCGCCCAGCCTCGAAGAAATTCGCCGGCTGATCGGCGCGGGTTACGGCATCGGCTGCCTGCCCGAGCACGTCGTCGCCGAAGACGTCGCGCGCCGGCAACTCTGGCGACTGCCGCCGGACCAGGGTGTCGCCGACGTCGAGATACACCTGCTCTGGCACCGGGAGCAGAAGATGGGCCGCGCCGAAACGCTGTTCCTGCAGGCCTTCGAGGAAGCGCTGGCGAATACGCCGGTCGAGCAGCGCCTCGACGCCGCTGCCAGCGCGACATGAAAGGAACATTGTGGCTGACGGAACGCATGTGGGAGGGAGCTTGCTCGCGACCGCGTTGTGTCAATCGGCTGTTCCGGGCCTGACATGCCGCGGTCGCGAGCAAGCTTCCTCCCACAGGCTCCGCGCTGGCCGCGGATCGTGACCGCCGGTCACCTGCCGAGTCGATGCATGCATCGCTTGGCAACGTCTGCGGGTCGATTCAGGAGAGTGACCGTTCGATAGCCCCATTGAACGGGTTCGCAAGCGCCCGTCACGCCAAGGAGTTGCAGATGACATCGAGTCCCCCCGAGCTGAACCGCCGAACCCTGTGCAAACTGCTCGCCGCCGGCGCTGGCGCTGCGGCCATCGCGCCACAGGCCATGGCCGAACGCTTTGTGGCACCGACCCCGGTCGATGTCGGCAAGGTCGAAAACGGCAGCGTGAAGTTCCCGCCATGGCGAGGTCCCGCAGATACGCCCTCGGCTCCACCGCCCAGCCCCCTGCCGCCGGAGCAGCGCGTCGGTTTCGCCATCGTGGGCCTAGGCCGTCTGTCGCTGGAGCAGATTCTGCCGGCCTTCGGCGAATCCCTGTACGCACGGCCGGTGGCGCTGGTTTCCGGCACGCCGGAAAAGCTCAAGACCGTCGCCGCTCAGTACGGCATCAAGCCGGAAGGCTGTTACAGCTACGAGGATTTCGACCGCATTCGCGACAATCCGGATATCAAGGCGGTGTACATCGTGCTGCCCAATGCCATGCATCGCGAGTTCTGCGAGCGCGCCGCCGCAGCCGGCAAGCATGTGCTGACCGAAAAGCCCATGTCCGTCACGTCCGCCGACGGCCAGGCGATGGTGGACGCCTGCCGCAAGGCCGACGTAAAACTCATGGTCGCCTACCGCATCCAGTACGAGCCTTACAACCTTCGGGCGAAAAAGCTGGTCCGCGACAAGCAGCATGGCCGGCTGGTCGCCTACACCGCGGTCAATACCCAGACTGTCGCCGAGGATGGCGATCGCCAGTGGCGGCACAAGAAGCAGATGGCTGGCGGCGGCTCGCTGCCTGATATCGGCCTGTACTGCCTGAACACCGCCCGTTTCCTCACCGGCGAAGAACCTGTGGAAGTATTCGCGAGCATTTACTCACCGCCGAACGATCCCCGCTACGCCGATGTCGAGGAAACCGTGCAGTTCACCTTGCGCTTTCCCTCCCACACCCTGGCCAGCTGCATCACCAGCTACGGCGCTCGTGACGACAAATACCAGCGCCTCAATCTGGAGTCCGCCGCCGTGGACATGCCAAACGCCTTTCTTTACCAGGGCCAGCGCCTGTCGGTCATCGAGCGCGACGCCGACGCCACCCGCAACGGCGAGCTGACGCTTCAACCCAAGAACCAGTTCGCTCAGGAACTGGACCATATGGCGCAATGCGTGTTGAAAAACCAACAGCCCTGGACGCCCGGCGAGGAAGGCGTGCAGGACCACAAACTGATGGAGGCCATCTACGAAAGCGCGCGCACGGGTCAGCCGGTCAGGTTCGAACCGAGCCCCGGACTGGACCGCTTTCGCGGCACGCCGCCTGCTGAAAGCTGAGGTCCGGTCATTATTCAGGGGCCCGCGCTGTTATGAGTCGGGTCCCTTCATGGCATTCGCCAACGCCATCAGCAGCGCGTCTTCCGAAAAAGGTTTGAACAGGCACTCCACCGCGCCTTGACGCAGCGACTCGGCCAGGGCGCTATCGTCCCAGTGCGCGGACATGCAGATCACTGGCAGACGACTGTTCAGGCGGCCCAGTTCGCGTTGCACATCCATACCATCCAGGCCGCTCATTTTCAGATCGAGCAAGGCACAGCCAGCATCGAATGCGGCAGGCGATGCGAGAAAGGAGGTCCCACAGGCGAACGGCAACGCTTGAAACCCGGCCGAGCGCAGGAGATTGGACAGGCTTCTGCGTACCGATGCATCGTCATCGACCACGCACACCACCACCGGGCCGGGGACGTCTGGTCTGAAGGCTTCGCACCCGGAATCTCTATTCATGCAGGTTCCTGATCCCAGGAGAGTCAATGGGCGCTGTCGTGCGCTCGATCGTGCGGCCGGTCGGCTCCGCACACCGTGCATCCTTGTTGTTGTGGTTCTCGACGACTGCCGGGTCGGCGGACGCAACGGGGCATGACTACAGTAGGCACAAGCAGCGCTTAATGCCATTACCCCGTGGGGTAGGTTTTCCGTGTTTCAGCGCGCCAGTGATCGCCGCGCTCGCTGGACGTTCCGTCCATGAAGGGACCTGGACAGTCATCAGAGGGCCTCATTCTGCCAAAACCGTCGAGGGCGGCTGTCAGCCGTAACCTGATGCGTATACTCGACCCCGGACGACAGGAAGGGTTCACAAGGGTGGCACGATGCTAGAAAAACGTCTTCCTCGAACGCTCTCCAGTGATGAGCCGTCGCTGGATGAAGACTGGCTGAACCAGTGCGAAGTCGCCCTCGTCCGGCATGAAGGCGAGCTGACGTATTGCGAATTGTTCGACCCGCGCACCGCGAGGACCTGGGTCGCGGCACGCGCGCCTATCGAATCGCCCGCTGCCTGCCAACCACTGGAGCGCGACTTCCGGATTCGCCTCGACCCGGAATGGGCTGTCTTGCCTGTGGCCTTCCTGCGTTCGGCCGAAGGGCCACTGATGATTTACCCGCCCTGCGACGACTCGACGGTCAGCGACCTGATCGCGGACGGAGGCGTGACACTCGCGCAGTTCCTGGACCTGGCCACCCAGGCCTTCAAGGCACTGGCCATGGCCCATGACAGCGGCGTGGCACACGGTTTTCTCCAGGCTCATCACGTCATCGTTCGCGCCGATGGCAGTGTCCGGCTCAGTTGCTTCAGGGCCGACACCCTCGAACTCATCAATCCTGACAGTTCCGCCACCCTGCAATGGAATTACCTGGCGCCCGAACAGCTCTGCCCGCACGGTTCGGTGACCGACCATCGAAGCGATATCTACGCCCTGGGCGCGGTGCTCTACCAGTTGCTCACCGGCGAGCTGCCGCTGGCCGGCCGCGACAAGGCCCACTGGCGCCAGCTGCACGCGGGTGTACAGGCCCGAGCGCCAAACGAACTGGATTCGCGAATTCCGGCGCAGCTCAGCCGCATCCTCATCAAGGCGCTGGCGAAAGAGCCCAGTGCGCGCTATCAGACCGCACGAGCGCTGGCGATCGACCTGGAGCACTGCTGTCGCCAGTGGGCGCAACAGCAGTCGATCCCGGAGTTCACACCCGGCGCCGCCGATGTCATGCCGGTCAACAGCGACGCGCTGTTCGGACGTGGTGAAGAGCAGGCGCTGATCGCCAAGGCCCTGCGGACCCTCAGACGCGACAGCAGCCCGCGGATTCTCACCGTCTCCGGCCCCGCCGGCAGTGGAAAGTCCAGCCTGGTCGCCTCGGCCTTGCGCGAGCACAACACCACCTATTGGGCCTCGGGCAAGTGCAGCACCCCGGATCAGGCGGTTCCCTACGGGCCATGGAGCGATATCCTGTCGTCGCTGACCACCCAGTTGTTGGTGAAGAACAGCGCCGACCTGGACTCCATCAAGGCCGACATGGCGTTCCGTCTGGAGGGACGCGGCAAACTGCTCGCCAAGCTTGCACCCTACCTGAAACTGGTCATCGGGCCGATGGCCGGTCTGCCGGAGAAACCCACCAGTCTGGTGCTGGAGAAGGAATACCGGGCCATCCTGGATTTCCTCGATTTTTTCGGCACACCTGGCAAGCCGCTGGTGATTTTTCTCGACGACATGCAGTGGGCGGACGACTCCACCTACCGCCTGCTCAGGGAATACCTGGCCCGCCCGCTGCGCAACACGTTGCTGGCGCTGGCCTGGCGAACCGAAGGCCATGAACCGGCCGATGTCGCCGAATCCGGTCTGCAAACGCTCGTCTGGCCGCCCGCGATCGCTCGCGACGATATCTGTCTGCCTCCGCTTTCCATCGACTCGGTCACGGCATTGATCGCCGAACGTTTTCACGCGGCCGCCGAGAACGTGGCCGAGGTGGCCGGGCTGGTTCATGAGAAGACCGCCGGCAATCCATTCTTCGTCAATCAGATCCTCAAGATCATGGTCGAGGACCGTCTGGTCGAATTCGACAGCCAGGCGATGTGCTGGAAGTGGTCGCTCACGGAGGTGGCCCGGCATCGCTACGCGGACAACGTCGCCGACCTGATGGTGCACCGGCTCGGGCGCCTGCCCGCGTCGCATCGGGAGATTCTGCGCCTGGTGGCCGCGGCTGGAGGCAAGTGCGATGAGGTGCTGCTGGGCGCGCTGACCCGAATCGAGCCCGGCCGCCTCAACCAGCGCCTGCACAGTCTGGCAAACGCGGGCTTTCTGGCGCTGAGTCAGGGCGGGCTGTTCTTTACCCACGACCGGGTTCTGGAAGCCGCCTATGAGCTGACCCCCGCCGCGCAGCGCCCCGGGCAACACGCCCAGATCGCGGTTGCCATGCGCGAGCTGTGGAACGAGGATCTGCAACGCGCGACCTTTGCCATCGCCAACCAGATACACCTGTCGGACAAGAGCGCCTACGCCACCGAACAGACCGCTGACTACATCGCCCTGCTGATGGAGGCCGCGGCTCGCGCTCGCGACGCCGCGGCCTTCGAACAGGCAGCCGGCTATCTGTGCTCCGCCGAAGAACTGCAACGCTCCAGCCCGTGCGAAGCAGTCCGTGAGCGGTTCGCTTTCGCCATCATGTCTCAGGCCGCCGAGTGCGACATGCTGCTGGTCGACATGGCGGGTGCCGAGACGAAAATCGAAGAATGCATGCGGCGTGCCAGGCCGGGACGTGAAAAAGCCCAGGGCCACAAACTCAAGGCCCGGCTGCTGACCCTGCGCTCGGACCATGACGGGGCCATCGACGAAGCGCTCGCGGGGCTTGCCGAGGCCGGCGTATCCCTGCGACGTGGCAGCGCGCCGGAGCTCGTCGCCGCGGAGTACGCGAAGGTGCAGACGCTTATCGATCAGCGCGGCTACGCGGGTCTGCAAGCCCTGCCCCGCCTGGTCGATCCCGACGCGGAAGTAGCAATCGAGCTGCTGGCCACGCTGGCCTGCTCGTTTTCCGCGGAAGACGACCTGCGCTTCCTGCACCTGACCAAGATCGTCGAGCTGTCCCTGGCCCACGGTATCGCGCCCGGCACGACCTATGGTCTTGCCTGGTACGGGGTGATGATCGCCGAGCGCTTTGGCCGGCATCACGATGGCTACGCCTGCTGCGAGGCGGCGTTGCACATGATCGATGCCCACGGGTTCGAAGCGGCCCGGACCGCGACGCTGGTCGCTTTCGATCAGGTCAGTCCCTGGACCGCGCCGATGGATCACGCGAAGCGCCGAGCGCAGGAGGCATTCGATTCGGGCCACCTCAGTGGCGACCTGGCCATGGCCTGTCACGCCTGCCATCACCTGGCTTCGGACTCGCTGATCGTCGGCGACCATTTGCAGGAAGTCGCGGTAGTGGTCGAGCGCGGGCTGGCGGTGGTTCGCCAGTACGGCTACGCCGATGTCGAACGCATCCTCATGGCTCAGGAGCGCTTCGTGCAGGAGCTGTCGCGCAAGACCCCGGCGGCCGCCGCCTCGGCATTCCAGCCCGATCCGCTCAGCGAGCCTGCACAGGCGGGGGCGATGTCGGCCAGTGCGCGATTTTACCTGGCGCTGTACGCCGGCATGTCGGCCTTCTACCTGGGCAACATCGCCACGGCCGTGCGCCGCTTCGAAACGGCGGAACGCCTGGCGTGGTCGGTCCCGGCCCATGTCAACCAGGCCGACCTGCACTTGTTTTCCAGCCTGGCGCTGGGCAGTCCGGAGACGCCCGGCTCGACCGAACACAAGCTCGCAAGGTTGCAGGGGCACCGCGAGCAGTTTGCCCGCTGGGCGGCGGTCAACCCAGTGACCTTTCGCAACAAGCTGCTGTTGATCGAAGGCGTGATCGCCAAGCTCAACGGCGACGGCATGGCGGCGATCCGCAGTTTCGACCAGGCGCAGATCGCCGCCGCTGCCGCGGGTTTCATCCACGAGCAGGCGCTGGCCCACGAGCAACTGGCCGAGGTGTGCATCCCCACCGGCCTGATCTCGGGCGCCAACCTGCACCTGCGCGTCGCCCGCGACTGTTTCCACATCTGGGGTGCCAATGGCAAGGTGCGCCAGCTCGAAACGCTGCACCCGTTCCTGCGCACCCAGCCGATCCAGGAAACCTTCCGCAGCACCTCACAGGCGCGTCTGGATCTGGAAGTGGGCATCGAAGCGGCTCGGGCCTTGTCCGAAGAGGTCTTGTTGGAGCGCCTGATCGAAACGCTCATGAGCCATCTGATGCAGCACTCCGGCGCCGACCATGGCGCGCTGCTGATCGTCAGCGGCGCCGAATTCCAGATGGCGTCGATTGCCGACATCGACGATGACGGCTTGCGCGTGACCATGGAGAATTGCCAGAAATTCCGCACCCAGGCGCCAATCTCGGTGCTCAACGCCACGATGCGCACCAAGACCCATTTCGTGCTGCACGACGCGCTGCAGGAGTGTCCGGATCCGTTCCGTCAGGAACTGCGCCAGCGCAACGCGCGATCCGTACTGTGCCTGCCGCTGGTCAAGCAAGGGGTGCTGATCGGGCTGGTCTACCTGGAGAACCGTCTGGTCCCCAACCTGTTCAGCTCCCAGCGCCTCGCGATGCTGGAAATCCTCGCGTCCCAGGCGGCGGTGTCGTTGCAGGCGGCCAAGTTCTTTACCCGGCTGGCCGAAGACAATCAGATCAAAGCGCAGATGGAAGAACAGCTGCGTCGCTCGCGAGCCGAACTGGCGCGCAGCTCCCATCTGCAAGTGACTGGCGAATTGTCCGCTTCGATTGCGCATGAAATCAGTCAGCCGCTGTTGGGCATCGTGTCCAACGCCGCCGCCAGCCTGCGCTGGCTCAAGCGCGAAAATCCGGATCTGGACGAAGCCATCGCCGGGCTCGAAGATATCCGCGCCGACGGCGAACGCGCCGCCGGTATCGTCCGGGCACTGCGTTCGCTGGCCAAGCAGGCCCCGGCGCAGCTCCGGCCGATGCTGATCGACGATGTGATTCTCGAGGTCGTGCGCCTGACCTCCGCCGAAACGGTCCGCCACGGCGTGACCCTGGAAACCACGCTCGACGCCTCGCTGCCAGTGATGGGCGATCGGGTCCAGATCCAGCAACTGGTCTACAACCTGCTAACCAACGCGCTCGAAGCGATCAGTGGATTTCGCAGCGGAGACGGCGCGCTGTGGGTCACCTCGCGCATCGCCGACGGGGAAATCGAAGTCTGCGTCGACGACAATGGTCCAGGCATTCCGGCCGACGAAGCCGAAAAGATCTTCGGCGCCTTCTATACCACCAAGCCCAGCGGCCTGGGGATGGGGCTTGCCATCTGCAGTTCGGTGGTCAGGGCCCATGGCGGCAGTTTGCATGCCGAGACGTCGCCCTGTGGCGGGGGGCGGATCCGCTTCAACATTCCGCTGGGGGCGGCAGAGCGTGTAGTGACCGATCCATCAGGTTGAAGCCGTCGCGAGCAAGCTCCCTCCCACAAGGAGCGCATATCGCCTGTGGGAGGGAGCTTGCTCGCGACGAGCGCCACGCACAGTCTTCGCCTCCTTGCATCCGCATACCCGCCCCCGGTAGGCTCTCGATCCGTTGAGACCGGCAAACGAAGGCGCAGGCATGCAAGACCGCAATACCCCTAGAACCATTGCCATGGTTCTGTTCGACGGCGTGCTCATGCTCGACGTGACCGGCCCGATGGACGCCTTTTCCATCGCCAACCGCTTCTTGCCCGAGCAGCGGCGCTATCGGCTGTTGACCCTGGCGGCGGATGACGGGCTGGTGCTCAGTTCCAGCGGGCTGCGCGTCAAGGCCGACCTGACGCTGGCCGAGGCACCGGACGAGATCGACCTGTTGCTGGTGCCCGGCGGCCCCGGCGCCTACGACATGACCCGTCCCGCCCTGCAGGCCTGGCTGCCAGAGGCCACGCGCAAGGCCAGACGCTTCGGCGCCATCTGCACCGGGGTCTTCCTGCTGGGTCAGGCCGGACTGCTCAACGGCTATCGCTGCACGACTCACTGGAACTACATCGAACAGCTCGCGCGACGCCATCCCGAAGCGAAGGTGGAGACCGAGCAGATCTATGTCGTGGACCGCAATCTGATCACTTCCGGGGGCATTACCGCGGGGATCGACATGACCTTGGCAATCATCGCCGAGGATCATGGCAAGGAGATCGCCCTGGAGGTCGCCAAAGTGCTGCTGGTGGTCATGCGCCGCCAGGGCGGACAGGCGCAGTACGGCCCGCTGCTGGCGGCGGTGCCACGCGACGGTTCGGCCATCGCCAGGGTTCAGGCCTACGTCGTCGATCATATCGAGGAGGCGTTCACGGTGCAGAGCATGGCCGATATGGCCGCCATGAGCCCGCGCAACTTCGCCCGGGCTTTCCAGCGCGAGGTCAGCCTGACCCCGATGCAGTTCCTGCAGAACGCCAGGATCGATCACGCCCGCCGACTGCTCGAAGGCACCGATCTGCCGCTCAAGGTGGTGGCGACCCGCTGCGGTTTCGGCAGCGCGCGATCCATGCGCAAAGTGTTCTGCGAGAGACTCGGGATTACCCCGAGCCAGTACCGCCAGCAGTTCGGCGCGACGTGAGTCCCCGCTGACGAGGCCGCGACTGCCTGACTTCGGTTCAGCCGGTCACGGCCTCCGGCCAGGCGCTTTCGCCCATCAGCGCGGCGACAGTCCGCTCGCCCAGACCCGGTCCAACGCTCATGCCGAGCCCCGTGTGCATCAGCACCGCGGTGACGCCGTCGCAGGCACGCACCACGCTGAACGGGCCGGGGCCGCGTGAACCGTATACGCCCTGCCAGCGCTCCAGGATCTGCAAGCGGCCGCCCAGCGTGTGCTCGGCCAGGCCGATCATCAATTGATCCACGCCTTCGACATTGAACGGCGAAGCGTCGCGGCCATAATCGTGGGAGTCGCCGATGATCAGATCGCCATAAGGCGTCGGACTGACCAGAAGGTGGATGCCGTGGGCTTCCAGCGCAGGGTTTTCCCTGCGGATCTCGTCACGAATGGCTTGCGCTTCGGGCAGATCGGAAAACGCGCCGTAGTGCACGCAGCTCAGCCCGGTCAACACCGCATGTTGCAGGTCGATCGGGCTTTCCAGGCGGGCGCGCAGCATCTGCAAGCGGCAGACCGACGGGCTGAGCGCTGCCATTTGCGCGGCTAGCAGCGTCTGATAGTCGTGACCTGAGCAGACCACGATGTGCCGGGCTCTGAACGTCCCCGCGGTCGTCACCGCGCAACCGGCTCCCACGTCCCTGACCAGGGTCGAGAAATGAAACTCGACACCCTGCCCGCGCAGGAAATCGACGATCTGCGGCAAGGCCTCGCGGGAAAACAGCTGCTGGTCGTCCAGGCCATGCAGTGCGGCGCGGTGATGGGCGAAGCGGCCGCCGTACAACGCTTCCAGCGCCTGGCCGCGCAGCAGCTCTACCCGGTAGCCCAGTTCGCGGGCGCGGCCGGCGCAAAAGGCTTCGAGCATGGCTTGCTCAGCCTCGGTGCGGGCGAAAATCAGCGACCCCTGGCGTTTGACTGTCAGCCCCGCCGCTGCGCCCAGCTCGGCCCAGAGGCCATTGGACTGACGCGCCAGATCCAGCATCGGCCCGGGAGCCTGGCCGGTCACCAGCGCCTGCCCGAAGTTGCGCACCGAGGCACCCAGCGCGCGGTCGCTACGCTCGAACACCTTGACCTTGAGGCCGCGGCGAACGCCTGCCCATGCATGGGCCAGGCCGAGAATACCGGCCCCGACGATCAGCAGGTCACAATCTTGCTGACTCATTGAATAACTCCTGAATGAAAAGAGGGCCACGCGCGCGGCCGGATCCTGTGGGCGCAGCTTCGAGAATCGACTGCGCCGCGCTTTCACTTGCTGACGAGCTCCGATTTGCCGTCATACCGCTTGCGCCATTCGGCCAGGACCCGGTCGCGGTTCTGCGAGGCCCACTGGAAGTCGTTGGCAATCAGGCGCCGCTCGTAGTCGGCGGGCAGCTCTTCGAAAGGTTTGGCGACGCCCGGCTGGGCCAGCACGGCGAAGTTGGCCTTGTAGAGCTCCATGGCCTCTCGGCTGGCGGCGAAATCCGCCAGCTTCTGCGCGGCCTCCAGCTTGTCGGTCCCTTTGATGATGGCGGTCGCCTCGATTTCCCAGCCCAGACCTTCTTCAGGCAGCACGATGTCCAGGGGCGCCCCCTTGCGCTTGAGCTGAATGGCCGGGTACTCGAAGGATATGCCGATGGGAAATTCCCCGGCCGCTGCCTGTTTGCACGGTTTGGAGCCGGAGTGGGTGTACTGGCCGATGTTCTGGTGCAGCTTGTCCATGTAGGCCCAGCCCCGCTCCTCTCCAAACGTTTGCAACCAGGCGCTGACGTCCAGATAACCGGTGCCTGAAGACGCCGGGTTAGGCATCACGATCTTGCCTTTGTAGACCGGATCGGCCAGATCCTCCCACTTGGCGGGCCGGGGCAGCCCCTGTTTCTGCGCTTCGATGGTGTTGAAGCAGATGCTCGCGGCCCATACGTCCATCCCGACCCAGGTCGGCGGGTTGTCGCTGTCGCGATAATTGGCACCGATCTGCCCCAGATTCGCCGGCGCATAGGCCTCCAGCATGCCCTGCTGTTTAAGGACCGCAAGGCTGGACCCGGCCAGCCCCCATACGGCATCGGCCTGCGGGCGGTCTTTCTCGGCGACCAGTTTGGCGGTGACGATTCCGGTGGAGTCACGGACCCATTTGATCCGGATATCCGGATACTGCTTTTCGAAGGCCTGCTGATACGGCTTGAGCTGCTCGACTTCCAGCGCGGTGTAGACAGTCAGTTCGGTGGCGGCCTGAGCCTGCAAAGTGGCGGCGAGCAGCGCGGCGGCCAAGGCGAGTCGTTTGAACATGGTAAGGCTCCTGGCGGAAACGGATCAGTTGGCCTGGGGGCTTTCGCCCCGGGCAAGACGGGCGTTGATGGCATCGATCACGGGCGGCAGATCGGCCAGGGTATCGATGAGGTAATGGGGACGGCTGGCCGCGAAGAGCGCGTCTATGCGTACCCTCTCCTCGGCCAGTCGTTCGGCGGAAAGCGCCTGATACTGCCGCCAGCTCAAACCCAGGAAATTGCCGGAACAGCGCAAGGCCACCGTCCACATGCCTGCGGCGCGGCCTTCAAGAATGCCGGGCTCGGTATCGTCGACCTTGACGCAGACGGCGACGTCGTCCAGGCCCAGAGCGATGACGTTGGCCAGCGCCTGCGCGGGGCTCGGGCGGCCTTTGGGCACTTCGTCGGTGGCAACCACATGGTCAGGGCGGTAACCCGCGAGCGCGGCCAGCTCCACCACCTTGTCCATCACCACCTTGGGGTAGCCGGAACAACTGCCGATCTTCAGGCCGCGCTGGCGCAGCAGTGTGATGGTGTCCAGCGCTCCGGGAATGAGGGCGGAGTGCTCGCCGACCTTGGCGATCTGCAACGGCATGAATCGTTTGTAGATCGCCGTGACATCCGCGTCGCCTGGCAGGCGGCCAAAGCGCTTGTTGAAACGTTCCGCGACCTGGGGCTGGTCGCACAGGGTGCGAATATGATCCCACTTGCCCATGCCCATGGGGCCGCGGGCTTCGTCGAGGCTGATCTCGATGTCGAACTGAGCGAATGCTTCGACAAAGATGCGGGTAGGCGCGAAGGAACCGAAATCGACCACGGTGCCGGCCCAGTCCAGGACGACGGCTTGCAGATGGTCAGGATGCTGATAACGCATGAAAACTCTCCGTGAGATCAATGACCGGGTGCCGCTCGCCACGCCTGGGAGCGACGCAGCAGGCCACGCGACGCCCAGGCCAGCAGCAGTGAAACGCCGGCGCAGGTGAGAAGGATCAGGGTGGACATGGCGGCCGCGCCGCCGACGTTGCCAGCGTCGTCCATGTTCAGCACGGCGATCGAAGCCAGCAGGCTGTCCGGGCTGTAGAGAAAGATCACCGCCGAGACCGTGGTCATTGCCGACACGAACAGGTAGCGAACGATGTCCAGCAGCGCGGGCAGGCAAAGCGGCAGCGTCACCCGTAGAAAGTGGCGATACAGCGGCATGTCGAGAGACACGGCCGCTGCCTCGAACTCGCCGTCGAGCTGGCGAAGCGCCGCGGCGGCAGTCATCTGCGCCGTGGTCAGGAAATGCGCCACGGTGCAGATCACCAGCAGCGCCATGCTGCCGTAAAGACCGTGCAGCGGATTGCCCGGCAGATTGAAGAAGAATACGTAGCCAAGGCCCAATACCAGGCCGGGCACTGCCATGGGAATGAAGCACAGCAGTCGCAATGTCCGGGTCAGAGGGCTCTGCCCGGTCTTTTCCAGCAGGTAGCTAGCGATGAAGATCACCACGCTGCCGAGCACCGCGCAGCCGCTCGCCAGGATCAGGCTGTTGCCGAACGCACTCCAGCCCCCAGGCAATTCGGAAAAGGCATAATTGTGCAGCGACAGCGACAGGTCATACGGCCAGAACTTCACCAGCGACGAATACACGGCCATTGCGAACACGCCGACCAGCACCGCGCTGGTCGCTGCCACCACCAGCAGAAAACTGCCGTCGCGAATGCCGCTCGCGCTGGGACGATAGACCTGGGCGCGGCCGCTCATGGCGTCGCGCTGACCGCGTCGCAGCCAGAGGTCCACGGCAAAGCTGAGCAAGGCCGGCAACAACAGGAAAAGACCGATCAAGGCGCCGCGGCCGAACTGCTGCTGGCCCAGTACCGCCTTGTAAGCCTCCAGCGCCAGCACCTGGTAATCGCCGCCGACCACCACCGGTACCCCGAAGTCGGTCATGCAGAGCGTAAAGACCAGGCAACCCGCCGCGAAGACACCCTGGCGGCTGCCCGGCCAGGTGATGCTGGCAAAAGCGCGCCAGGGTGAGGCGCCCATGCTCGACGCCGCATCGAACAGTCGAGCGTCGGCCAGCGCCAGGGTACTGAGCAACACCATCAGCGCGTGTGGGAAGGTATAAATGGCCTGGCCCAGCACGATGCCCCAGAAACCGTAAATGCTGTCCGGCAGCCATTCGCGCAGCACGCCCTGATTGCCGAACAGGTAGATCAGCGCAATGCCGGGAAGCATCGAAGGTGCCAGTAGCGGAAGCAGCGAAATGGCGCGCCACAGTCCCTTGCCGGGAATACATGTGCGCTGCAACGCGTAGGCGAAGGTATAGGCCAGCGGCAACACGATCGAGACCACTGTCAGCGCGCTGGTCAGACTGTTGCCGAGCAGCCAGCGAAAGTTCGCACTGCCGAACAATTGCGCCGCTGCAACCAGCCCCCCGCCCTGACCCGGTTCACCCGCCAGACCGCGCCAGAGCATGGCGCAAAGCGGCAGCACCACCGCCAGCAGCAGCAACCCCAGCAAGATCCACTGACCGCCGCGAACAAACAGACGGTCCGCGAGATCCGCAGGATAGCCACGGGCGAACCTGCGAGTCGTGATTTCCATGACCTGCTCCATCAGACGAACACCTGCAGGCTGTGCGGAGGCAGCGCGACGCGGATGCGTTCGCCTGACAATGCCGGCATGGCGTCAGGCGCCAGCTCGGCCAACAAGGCATGGCCCGGCAAATCATCCAGCTCGAAGCTGAGGCGGCAGCGGTTGCCGAGGAAGGTCATTTCCCGCATGCGCGCCGCGAACAGGTTGTCCTGTTGCCCGGCCGGGTTGACCAGCACCGCTTCCGGACGACAGAACACATGTCCGGCGGCAGTGGCGCCGCTTTGCGCCAGACGCAGTCTCAGCGATCCCACATGCGCATGTCCGCCGTCGCGCCGACACGGCAGCCAGTTGCCGCGGCCCACGAATTCAGCCACGAAGGGGGTCGCAGGCCGGTCGTAGATCGTCTGAGGTGCCGCAAACTGTTCGACCCGTCCCTGATTCATGACCGCGATGCGGTCGGCCATCAGCATGGCTTCGTCCTGGTTATGGGTCACCATCAGAGTGGTGATACCGAGCTGGCGTTGGAGACTGCGCAGCCCGGCGCAGAGGTGATCGCGCACCTTGGCATCGAGCGCCGACATAGGCTCGTCGAGCAACAGCAAAGAGGGGTTTGGCGCCAGCGCCCGGGCCAGCGCGACACGCTGCTGCTGACCGCCGGACAACTGGGCGGGGTACTTCTGTTCGCTGCCGGTCAGCCCGACCAGCTCAAGCATTTCAGCAACGCGCAGGCCAGTGGCGCTGCTCTGCCGGCCCAGGCCATAGGCAATGTTGTGGGCGACGGTCAGATTGGGAAACAGGGCGTAGGACTGAAACAGGATGCCGTAGTCTCTGGCTTGCGGCGGGAGCGCGGACACATCGCGGCCGGAAAAATGGATGCGTCCGCGATCCTGTCGCTCCAGACCCGCGATGCAGCGCAGCAAGGTGGTCTTGCCGCAGCCCGATGGCCCGAGCAAGCACACCAGTTCTCCGGCCGCGACATCCAGCGACACGCCGTCTAGGGCCTGAAAGGCGCCGAAGCCCTTGTGAATGTCGCGCAATTGCAGATCGACGGTGGCCATGCAGGTTAACCTCGTTTGAAATCGAACGAGTGTCATCCTGGACCTGGCTCACTAAAGCTTTATGGCATTTGGGCAAAAGCTGCCGATAGTGGTATCGGTGTTTTTATGATGCGGATCAGTCGCCGGCCTCGGCGTGCTCCCTGGCAATGGCCAGAAATGCGGCCGGCAGCCGTGCCTGACGGCGTTCGCGCAGGCAATACAGATATTCCGGAATAAGCGGCGCGTTCTCTAGGGCGACGATCCTGAGGTCCGGGTTGTCTGGAACCTCGTGGCGAGCAATGACGCTGATTCCGATGTTGCGCAGCACGGCCTCGCGTATCGACTCCCGGCTGCCGATTTCCAGCAGCGTTCCCGGCACCACCCCCGATTCGCGCAGCATCTGGTCGGTCAGCAGACGCGTTGTCGAACCTGTCTCGCGCATCAGCAGACAATGCCCGGCCAGCGCCGAGGCCGGCAGACGGCTGTGGACCGCCAGGGGATGATGGCGATGCACCGCCAGGACCAGCGGGTCCTGACCCAGCACGATCCGGGTGAAACGCGCGTCCTGCTCCAGTTGCGATGAGGCCGCCAGGTCGACCCGGTATTCCTCCAGCGCTTCGATGACCTGCTGAGAATTGCCGATTTCGAGCGTTACCTGGATCTGCGGCATGCGCTCGCGGAACAGCCGCAAGAGTTCGAGCACGTAATACGGCGCGGTTGCCGCGATTCTCAAGCTTCCCTGCAAACGCCCGCTGTTGCGCAGGAAAAACTCGATATCGGCCTCCTGCTGCAACAGTGTCTGAACCATGGGCAGCAGACGAACGCCGTCGTCGCTGAGGGTCAGACGCCGGCCACCCCGGTAGAACAGCTCGACGCCATATTGCGCTTCCAGATTGCGGATCTGCGTGGTCACCGTCGGCTGACTCAGGCCGAGCTTTTTGGACGCCTGGGTGATGCTGCCCAGGCGGGCCACCATATGGAATGATTTCAGCTCGGCGCAAAGCATGATCAGCCTCGCGTCGCAACGGCCAGCGGCGGCGTGCGGGGCGGCACAACCCGCTTCGATCCCAGCGCTTCGAACGCGGCGCCCAGGCGCAGCAGGTTCGAATCGTCGTAGGCGCGGCCGGCAAAGGTCAGCCCGACCGGCATGCCGATATCGGCCATGACGCCCATGGGCACGGTCACTGTCGGCACGCCCAGATGACGGATGGCGAGGTTGCCGTTGGCGACCCAGACGCCGTTGCTCCAGGCAATGTCCGCCGCCTGCGGATCGACATCGGCGTTGGCTGGCGCGACGTCGGCCACCGTGGGGAACAGCACCGCGTCCAGACCGAGCCCGTCCATCCAGTCCTCCAGATCGATCTTGCGGGTTTTTTCCAGCCCGCGCAGGCCGTCCGGCAAGGTCGCGATCTGGTCCCAGGGCATGATGCCCCGCTCGGCCATGCGCACATACTCGTCCATGCCGGCGGCCAGGTCGTCCTCGCGATTGGGCAGCGTGCCGGGGTCATGGGGAAAGATCTTCGCGCCGTCGACGTCCGCGAGCCGGTTCAGGGCCGGGTCGCCGTTGGCCCGCAGAAAATCGTCGAAGCCCCAGGCCGACAGCTCCCAGAGTTCGTCATGAAGAAATTCCTTCGAGACCAGCCCGCGATTGAACACCGTCGGCGCGCCGGGCCGGTCGCCTTCGCAATTGGAAACCAGCGGGAAGTCGACATCGATGACTTCCGCTCCCGCCGCCTGGAGCGCCGCGCGCGCTTCTTGCCAGAGGTCGATCACCGTGGGCCGGGTATCGATCCGCTGTCCGGTCGGACCGCCGATGCCCGGCTTTTCGGAGGTTCCGGCATCCGGGTCGGCGTTGATGTACATGCGCGGGACGCCCAGGCGTTTGCCGGCCAGCGCGCCGCTGCCACCCGCGAGCTCCAGGTAAGACGCGGGCCGCACCGAGGCGACCGACGGGATCGGTACCCAGGGTTGCAGCCGCCACAGGTCGCCACGTTTTTCGGTGTCCTCGGCCACGACCACGTCCAGCACTTCAAGCAGATCGGCCATGGTCCGCGCGTAGGGCACCACCACGTCCATGGTCGGGGTCAGCGGCCAGTTGCCGCGAACCGAAATCACCCCGCGCGAAGGGGTGTAAGCGCACAGGCCGTTATTGGACGCCGGGCCGCGTCCGCTGGACCAGGTCTCCTCGGCCAGGCCGAAGGCCGCGAAACTGGCGGCCGTCGCAGTGCCGGCGCCGTTCGAGGAGCCGGAGGCGAAAGGCGCGGTCAGGTAATCGCCGTTGTAAGGACTCTCCGCACGCCCATAGACCCCGCGCTGCATTCCGCCATTGGCCATGGGAGGCATATTGGTCTTGCCCAGGCAGATGGCGCCGGCGGCCCGCAGCCGCTCCACAGTGAAGGCGTCGCGGTAGGCGATCAGGCTGGCGAAAGCCGGGCTGCCGGACGCCGCCGTAAGCCCTTTGACCAGATAGCTGTCTTTGGCCGTGTAGGGAATGCCGTCCAGCGGACCCAGGGTTTCACCGCGCGCGCGTCGGGCGTCGGAGGCCTGGGCCTCGGCCAGCGCCTCGGGGTTGAACACCACCACGGCGTTCAGGGCGGTCGGGGTGTCGGGCCGGTCATAGGCGTCGATCCGGGCCTGGTAGGCCTTGACCAGTTCGACGGCAGTCGTGGTGCCGGATTCGAGCGCGGCACGCAATTCGGCGATGGAGGCTTCAGTCACCTCGATCATAATGTTTCCTCGGCCAGAAATCGGAAAGCGGACAGTCCACGGGTATCAATCGGGCCTGTCTTGAAAATTGGCCGACAGCTTAACGTGGCTGCATCAGCGCCGCCATGCCCGGCGGCGCCTTGGCACCCCCGAGCCGGTTCATTTTCGTGACCAGCAGGTCTGGAATCGAGGGCAAGAGCGGCGCCCGCCTGCAAGCCAGGCGAGCGCCCGCCCGAGCATCAACTCAGCTGCGTTTTCAGCTCTCCGCGCAGCAGGGTCTTGATCGTCACCAGGTGTTCTTCCTCATGCAGCAGCGGTTCCTTGAAGCTGGCGGCGATATGCGGATGATTGGCCTGTTCGGCCAGTTCGATCAGCAGTTCCCAAGCTGCGTTGTCGGTCAGCTCCAGGGTCAGCATGGCATTGAGGCACTGCGCCATGTTGGTCCGGGGGTCGGTCAGCACCTGCATGATGCCCTGTGCCATGGTCCCGGCGACCTGGGCGCTGGGGGTCACGGTGGTCGGGTCGGCGCCCAGCGTTTCGATCGTCTCACGCAGCAAGTGCATGTGCTCGGCTTCCTGGCGCTGGATATCGCGCAGGCTGTGCAACATCTCGGGACGGGCATCCGGCGCCGCCTCGACCTTGGCGAGAAACGCTTCGTACAGCCGCACGCCGGTTCGTTCGTAGCCGAGCCGCTCGCCCAGCTTGTCGACGAACAGTTCCGGGCGCTTGCCCATCAGCATATCCACGCCGGTCTTGAGCACACCCTTGAGGGTGCCGGGCGGCGGAACGGAGCCGATCTGCTCGGCGGCCGCTTCCTGCTCACGGATGAAGCGAACACGCTCGACGGTGATGCGCGTCGCGTCCCCCGGCACATCCGGCGGAAACTGTTCAGTGGCTTCGATCTGGCGTTGGGTGTCTTCGGGCGACATTTGCGTGCCGGTGCGGTTCAGGCCCAGAGGGGATGATCGGGTCATGACGAGTCCTCAAGGTTTGCGAAACAATTCGGTGCCGGGCGTCCAGATATAGCCCGCGGAGGCAATATCGGCGGGAATGCCTTCGGCGTTCAGATGGTTGCGGTAGTGCTGCGACGCCTTGTCTTCCTGCTCCTTGGGCACGTAATCGATGCCGTGGGCGCGCAGATCGATTTCCTCGGACAGGGTCTGGCGCACGAAATCCCGGTTGCGTTTGAGGGGGCGCATTTTGGGCAGCGCGCCGACCAGCACCTCGGCCGGGTCGCGGCGCTCGAACTTTTTGAACAGTTCCGAGGCGAAGTTCAGATGGCCCAGTTCGTAGTCAAGGAACCTCTCCCACAACGCCTTGATCCTTGGATTGTCCTCCTGCTCGGCGCAGCTGGCATAGGCATAGACCTCCATGGCCTCATGCACCAGCCACTTCTCCATGAAGGTTTCGCTGGCGTCCATCAGCGACTCGTACTGAGTGACGTGCTGCTCTTCCACCGAAGCGATCTCGGCGTAGAGCGCCCGCGCCACCGGGTCGGCGAAAGTGTTGCCGATGTTCATGTAGTAGTCGTGGGTCTGGTACTCGGAGCTGGTGATCATCGCCGCGTGGATCTTGGTGATCAGCTGCGCGGTGGTCTTGTCGTAGCTGTCGCGCAGGTCGTCGCCGGGGTTGCGGTGATGCTGGCTGGTGGGCCGGCCGGGGATGATGTCGGTGTAGCCTTGCAGGATGTTGTTCGGGTCCTTGCCTTCGAGCCGGTCATACATCGCCGAATATCGATACAGGTGGTCGAAATCCTCCAGCAGACCGAAGCGGTAGGACTGCGCCTGGTAGGGATCAGGCTCGTTCTGGGCCACCGCGGCGGTCACTTCGATTGCCACCTGCTCGTAGGCGATGGTGGTTTCCAGCGGTGAGTGATCCCCGGAAATCAGCCAGTTGATGGCGGTTGCCTGGTGCTGTTCGATGCGGCGGATATGCGCCAGATGAGGCTGCAGCTCGCGGTGAAAACGGGCGCCGAAGTGCTTGAGGCGCAGTGCCTCGGTCTCGATGCCGTTCATGAGGATGATGTGGATGCGCGTGGTCGCATCGTCGTCGAGTTTGCTGATCGGCCGGGCGGCCATTTCACGCCAGGTGAACTGCTGCCTGTCCAGCGGCGTGCCCTTCAGATCCAGAAGTCCGGAAAGTGTTTCCATATCGTTATCTCTCGCTCAGGCCAGGGACACGGTCAGTCCCGTTGTCATGGAAGCGTTTGCCCGCCAGGCGGCGCCCGGCAGACAAAGGGGTGGACTGGCGAGGCAATACCCGGTTCAGGCTGAGCGGGATCTGACCGACCGGCGGGACGACCGTCGCGGGCGGTGACCGCTCGTCGCCCTGCCCGACCTTGGGACCGTCGTGAGGGTCTGCCCATAGAGGCCCTTGTTGACAGTTGGCCGGTGAGACGAGCCATGAGCATTCCCGAGCATTTCGAATTTCATTATGTGGAGAACGGCGTCAAGAAAAGCGTCACGCTGTTTCCGGCGCTGTTGTTCAACAGGAACCCGGCGCACGGCGCACCGCCGCCCGCCCCGAAGCCCGCGCCAACCAGCCATCAGCGTCATGGCTGACCAGCCTGGTGCTGGACACTGCAAGAACGACTGTGGCGTCTAACGCTGCATGAGCAGGAGGAACCCCCGATGATCGATGAACAGAAAATCCGCGAGCGCGCCTATGAATTGTGGGAGCTCGACGGCAAACGCGAAGGCGCCGATGACGATTATTGGCGTCAGGCCAGAGTCCAGCTCGAAGCGGAAATCCAGCCGCCCGGCGCCAATACGCTGGACTCGGTGGGCGGCAGCACCCAAAGCGGCATCGCGGACATGCCGGTGAATCAGACCTCGAACGAGACGTGAATGCGACCCGCCGTTAATCCATTTCAAGCCCAGGGGTGCGCCGGCACCCCGCCCTCCAATCATCACTGTTTTATCCGTCAATGAAAGAAGATCCCGCAAAAGCCCGTCATCCCCTCGACGATATAAAAGCTCCGCAGCGACCTTTCGATGGCATCATTTCCCGACTTGTTCGTTTTGGAGACCCCTATGCTTCGCATGTTTGAACGCTGGCTCGATCCCTTCCCGCCCGATGAAGTGCCGCCTCCGCCCAACGGGCTGGTGCCTTTCCTGTGGGCGTGCACCCGTGGCGCGCGAGGCTACATCCTGGCGTTCGCACTGCTCAGTGCGGGCGTGTCTATCTACGAAGCCTGGCTGTTTTCCTTTCTCGGTCAGGTGGTCGACCTGCTGTCGGCCTGGCAGGCGGGCGGCGAAGTCACTGGCGAGGAAAGCCGCGTGCTCTGGGGCATCGGCATCGTGTTGTTGCTCAGCATCGGGCTGGTAGGGCTGCGCACCATGGTCCAGCACCAGGTATTGGCGATCAACCTGCCTTTGCGGCTGCGCTGGGACTTCCACCGGCTGATGTTGCGCCAGAGCCTGTCGTTCTTTTCCGACGAATTTTCCGGGCGGGTCACCACCAAGGTCATGCAAACGGCGCTGGCGGTGCGTGAAGTCTTGTTCACTCTGATCGAGATCGTGCCGGGGATCGGTGTCTATTTCATCGCGATCATCGCCCTCGCCGGTGGTTTCGCGCTGAAACTGATGTTGCCATTCATTGCCTGGGTGGTGCTGTTCGGCCTGGCGATGCGCTACTTCGTGCCGCGCCTGGGCAAGGTCGGACAGGAGCAGGCGAATGCGCGCTCATCGATGACCGGGCGTATTTCGGACGCCTACACCAACATCACGACCGTGAAGCTGTTCTCCCATTCCAAGCGTGAAGCGCACTTCGCTCGCGCGGCCATGGAAGACTTCAAGCAGACCGGCTTCGTGCAGATGCGCCTGGTTAGCCAGTTCGAGATCGTCAATCAGATCCTGGTCGTCGGGCTGATCATGTCGGCGGGCGGTTACGCCCTGTGGCTGTGGCATCAGGGGCAGGTCGGCGCCGGCGCGGTGGCGGCCATCACCGCCATGGCGCTGCGCATCAACGGCATGTCGCACTGGATCATGTGGCAGATGACCTCGCTGTTTGAAAACATCGGCACCGTTCAGGACGGCATGGAAACCTTGACCCGCGGCCCTAAGGTGCAGGATGCACCCGACGCGGCGACGCTGGTGACCTCGGGCGGCGCGGTGACCTTCGACAACGTCAGCTTTAACTACAACGGCGAACGCCAGGTGCTGGCCGGCCTGAATCTCAACATCCGGCCGGGCGAGAAGATCGGCCTGGTCGGTCGTTCAGGGGCGGGCAAGTCGACCCTGATCAACCTGCTGCTGCGTTTCTATGACGTGGACAGCGGCGAGATCCGCATCGATGGGCAGAACATCGCCAAAGTCACCCAGGACAGCCTGCGCAGCGCCATTGGCATGGTGACCCAGGACACTTCCCTGCTGCACCGCACCATCCGGGAAAACATCGCCTACGGCCGCCCCGACGCGACCGACGCGCAGATCCGTACTGCGGCGATCAACGCCCAGGCGGACGGCTTCATCAGCCAGCTGAGCGATCGACAGGGGCATAGCGGCTACGACACCCTGGTGGGCGAACGCGGCATCAAACTTTCCGGCGGCCAGCGCCAGCGCATCGCCATTGCCCGAGTGATGCTTAAAAACGCGCCGATCCTGCTCCTCGACGAAGCCACCAGCGCCCTGGACTCGGAAGTCGAAGTGGCCATCCAGGAAAGCCTCGACGAAATGATGCAAGGCAAGACCGTCATCGCTATCGCCCACCGCCTGTCCACCATCGCCGCGATGGACCGGCTGATCGTCATGGACGACGGCCGCATCATTGAACAGGGCAGCCACAGCGAACTGCTGGAGAGAAATGGCGTTTACGCGCGCCTCTGGCGGCATCAGAGCGGCGGTTTCCTGGGCGAGGATCAGGGTGTGGCGGAGAGCATCGAACAGGCTTGATACGCACGTCACTTGTAGTAGTGAGCTTGCTCGCGATCTGCCGCAAAGCGGCAGCAGAAACGTTGAGCCGTCGCTATCTCCCTGATGGACCGCGTCATCGTTCATCGCCAGCAAGCTGGCTGCCACGACTGCACGCATCCTCGTAGGAGTGAGCTTGCTCGCGATCTGCCGCGAAGCGGCAGCAGAAACCGCCGGGCCGACGCTGGCTTCCGGGTAGAGCGCGTCATCATTCATCGCCAGCAAGCTGGCTCCTACGACACTCCTTGGAGCCAGCTTGCTGGCGATCTGCCGATCACTGATGCGTGTCCGCTTCCTCAGCCGGATAAAACTCCCCTTCTCGCCCCGTCCCTTCCAGCCGCTCGCGCACGATCGCCTCAACCCGGCTCACTGCCACCTGATCGTCAGGGTCCACCAGCTGCAGGCACAAACGTCGGGCGTTCTGGTCGTGGGTGCCTTCGCTGAGCATCTCGTGGGTGAATACCTGCTCGCCACGCCACAGGCATAGCTGGGTATGGGTTCCGCCGAGCCAGATCTCGTTGATCGAATCGAGGTTGGTGGTCGCCAGTTGATCCACGGTGATCGTCTTGTCCATTGCGTCGTGCCTTTTCAGTGAGTCGATAGAGGTCAGACGTGCAGGCGTGACAGGTCGTTCCCGGATGATCTCATCTGGCGGGGGAAAGACGTGCGGAACTATAACAGGGGGTCGACAGGATCTCAGATTTGCGACAGCCCCCCGTCGACCATCAACTCCACGCCATTCACGTATCGAGCATCGTCAGAGGCCAGAAACAGTGCCGCAGTGGCGATTTCTTCAGGTTGTGCCATATAGCCCAGCGGCGTGATCTCTTTGACGTACTGGCGCAGTGCGGCGATGTCGCTTTCGGTCATTTTCAGTCCGTTGTCCATCAGCGGCGTGCGGGTGAACCCAGGGCTCACCACGTTTGCGCGGATTTTGCGGTTCTTGAGTTCATTGGCCCAGGTGCGCGCAAACGATCGCACCGCTGCCTTGGAAGCGTTGTACAGGCTCAGCCCTTCCATACCGTTGCTGGAGCAGATCGAGGCAGTCAGCACGATGGACGAAGCGTCTTTCATCAAGGGCAGCAACGTTTGCACGCTGAAGAAAACGCCTTTGACGTTCACGTCGAACATTGCGTAGTAAGCGGCTTCACTGGTTTCTCCAAGGGGATGTTTCTCACAGATCCCGGCATTGGCAAACACGGCGTCCAGCCGGTCGCCGCGCGCTTCGATTGCGCGCTTGAGCGCATCGAGATCCGCGTGGCGCGAGACGTCGGACACTACCGCGAGAGCCTTGTCGCCAAGCCTGGCAACCGCCGCGTCCAGCGTGTCCGCTGCCCGTCCCGTGATGTAAACGCGCTGCGCGCCCTCGGTGATCAAGGCTTGCGCGATGGAAAAACCGATTCCGGTGGACCCGCCGGTCACGACGGCTACCTGCTCGCTGAATTTACCTGACATGTCTGACTCCTCGGTCGTTGATGAAGGGTCGTCTGGAACGACTGCGCCCATGGTGAGCGTCATCGCAGCAGAGCGGCACTGACAGGAATGAACAATGGGCGTGCAGTTTTGTAAGGCGAAAGATCAGGAGGGATCCCCTAGATTGGGGCCCATCGGCCTGGCATGAGCGAACGAGAAGCCTGCCCCGCCAGGCCTTTCACTCGTCGTCTTTCACTCGTCGTGAAACCTGAAGGTTTCACACAGGAGGCCTGTCATGTCCCGAATTGCAATCGAAGCGCCCGAGCCACGGCGCTGGTTGATGTTCGCCGTCTTGCTTGTAGGTGCGTTTCTGCCGCCGCTGGATTTCTTTATCGTCAACGTCGCGTTGCCTTCGATACAGCAGGATCTGGGAACAGCCTCCTCTGCCGAGCAGCTGGTGATTTCTTCGTATGCGACGCTCTATGCCGTGACGCTGATCACTGGCGGACGACTCGGCGACCTGTACGGTCGCGGGCGGATGTTTTTCCTTGGCCTGCTGGGCTTCGCCGCTGCCTCGCTGATGTGCGGCCTGGCGACTTCGCCCTGGGTTCTTATCCTCGGTCGCGCCTTGCAGGGCGTGACCGCCGCCGTGATGGCGCCCCAGGCGCTCGCCTCGGTGCAGGCGATCTTCCCGGCGGCGGAGCGGCCATTGGCGTTGAGCCTGTATGGGGCCGTGTTCGGACTGGCGTCTGTGATAGGCCAGGCGCTGGGCGGCGTGCTGATCGCAATCGACGTGATGGGCATGGGTTGGCGCGCAATGTTTCTGGTCAACCTGCCGATCGCGCTGCTGGTCATCGCATTCGGCATCCCTGTCCTCAAGGAAACCCAGGCGCCGCACGCGAGCAAGCTGGACTTGGTGGGCACTGGGTTGTCGATGCTGACCCTGACCGCACTGGTCGTGCCGTTGATCGAAGGCCGCGAAGCGGGATGGCCGTTGTGGGCATGGCTTTCGCTCGCCGCAGTTCCTGTGCTGGCCGCAGTGTTCTGGCGCTACGAAACTCGCTTGCGCGCTGCCGGCGGAACACCCGTCCTCGATCCATCCGTACTGAAAGCGCCTGGTCTGGGCTGGGCGCTAGGGGTCGCGCTGTGCTTCTACGCACTAGGGGTGTTTTTCCTGCTGTTCTCGATGTACATGCAAAGCGCACTGCACATGACCGCGCTGCATGCTGGCCTGATCTTCCTGCCGTTCGGCGCGGGATTTCTCCTGGGCCCCTTGGTGGTTCCCCCGCTCAGGCGCGTCCTGGGAGACTATGTGAATCCCACAGGCATGGGCCTGGAAGTGTTCGGATTGCTTTGGCTCGGCTGGCTCGTGTCGGTGACGCCAACCACCCTCGCGCCGCCCCTTGCATCCCTGGCAACCATTCTGTTCCTGATCGGGTTTGGACAAGGGCTGGCGCTGCCGACGTTGATGCGCATGGTCACTGGCCGGGTCGCGCCGGCGTATGCCGGGATGATCGCAGGCATCACCAGCGCAACCTTGCAAATCAGCACGTCGCTGAGCGTCGCACTGATCGGCGGCGTCTTTTATACCCTGCTTGGGGACCCGCCAACGGCGCCCGGCATCACTCACGCCTTCACGATCTCCCTTCTGTGCATCGCCGCCTGCCTGGCCGTGGGGGCCGTGCTGAGCCTGACACTAGCACGGCAGCCAGCGCAGGTAGCGGAAACGTCGGCCATTCGTCCGACCTGAGGCGCTGCGAGGTTCTAGCTTGCACCGATCATGCTGGAGGCGAGGTCGGCCAGCACGCGCAACCGGTCCATCTGGCGCATGTCCTGGTGATACCCCATCCAGATATCCCGCCCTGGTGGTGGCTCGTGCTCATCCAGCAGCCGCAGTCCCGACATCGAGTCGCCAAGGACGCGCGGCAATACGGCAACGCCCAGCCCCTTAGCGCACATCTGCGCCTGGACCGTGCGGCTGCTGCTGGTGAACACCGTCCGGGCCAGCGGGTAGCGCTGCTGCAGCCATTGCACATCGGGGTAATGGGCCTGAGCGATGTTCATGAGGATCAGGCCCAGGCCCTCGCCGTCTGGCTCGGGCGCCGGGGCATGGGTCGCGGCATAGAGACCGTACGGCAGGGTTGTCAGCTTGCGGTGGACGATGTCGGGTTCGGTGAAGGGCACGATCCGGAAGGCGATGTCCGCATCCCGGCGGGCCAGGTCGAACAGCCGATGTCCGGCAATGACCTCGGGGACGATCAACGGATACCGGTTCACCAGTTCGCTCAGGACCGGCGCCAGCACATGGCAGGCAAACCAGTCAGCCGAAGATATGCGTAACAGCCCTTCCGGCTGGTCGCCATGCCCCGCGAGCCGACGCTCGATCGCCAGCGCGCTGTGCTCCATGTCCTGCGCCAGGCCGAGAATCCTCTCACCACTGTCGGTGAGCACCAGCCCTTGGGCAGTACGCAGGAAAAAGGGCTGCCCGCTGGTTTGTTCAAGCACCTGCAAACGCCGCCCGACCGTCGGGTGACTGACCCCCAACTGCCTGGCGGCGCCACCCAGCGAGCCGCTGCGGGCAATCGCCAGAAAAACCCGCATGTCACTCCAGTCCATGCCCTGCCCCCGACAAAAATAAACGACGAGGTTGCAACAACGGCAGTTCCGCAGCAATCCCCAGCACCACACACCTCGGAGCCGTCAACCGCAGCGAGGCCTTCGACATGTGCATCGGTTTATCGGAGCGCGCTGGGAATGCTGACCACGGTTAGCCGGCGGATTGTCGTTCTGAGACCACATTTGCAGGGCTCCGAATGGTGGCAACTCTATTGAAGGACGCGGGCGCGGCGCACTGCGGGTGTGGAGTGTCGGCTGAATCAGCTGACGCAGTTCGGACACGGTGTGCCGGCAATGAAGTGCCCGAGATTGGCCAATGTGGTCTGGGCAATCTCTTCCAGCGCTTCGGCGGTGAAGAACCCTTGATGCCCGGTCACCAGCACATTCGGGAAGGTCATCAGGCGCTGGAAGACATCGTCGTCGATGATCTCGCCGGAGCGATCCTGGAAGAACAACTCGCTTTCCTGCTCATACACGTCGATGGCGACTTGACCCAGATGGCGCAATTTCAGAGCACGGATGACCGCTTCGGTGTCCACCAGCGCGCCGCGCGAGGTATTGACCAGCATGGCACCGGATTTCATCCGCAACAGCGACACGTCGTTGATCAAGTGCTCTGTTTGCGCGGTCAGTGGGCAATGCAGAGAGACGATGTCCGAGCGTACCAGCAGATCGTCAAGCTCTACATCCTCACCGATCGCCTGGAAGGCAGGCGATGGATAAGGGTCATGGCCAAGCACACTACAACCCATGCCCTTGAAGATGCGCGCCGTCGCCAGCCCGATCTTTCCGGTGCCGACGATGCCTACCGTTTTGCCGTGCAGCGTCCGCCCCAGCAGACCCTCCAGCATGAAGTTGCCCTCGCGTACGCGGTTGTAGGCGCGGTGTGTATGGCGGTTCAGCGTCATGACCAGCGCCAGCGTGTGCTCGGCCACGGCTTCGGGCGAATAGGCAGGCACGCGGGCGACGAAGAAGCCCAGCTGCCGCGCCGTGGCCAGGTCCACATTATTGAAACCTGCACAGCGCAGCACGATGGCGCGCACACGCAACTCGTGCAATGTCCGCAGCACAGGCGCATCAAGCCGGTCATTGACGAACACGCAAACCCCGTCGCAGCCATCCGCCAGCGCGGCTGTACGGGAATCGAGCGTGGCCTCGTTGTACAGAAACTCGACCCGTTGCCCCGCTACGGCGGCCTCATTGGCCTGATCGAGTGAACGGCGGTCGTAGGGACGTGCGCTGAAGACGGCAATTTTCATCTGGAGTATCCGTTTCTGGCTGGGAAGGGTTCTGCGTGGGGGGTGTGCACCTGGCCCTCCCAAGAATGGCCCGATCCTGCATCGCACGGTATCGCGCTGTCCAGCGGAGAGCCTGTTATCAAGAATCGCCAACATGACTCTGTTCAACCGTGTACAGCATTCGGCTGGATATCTCTGCTTTCTCTCGACACGCTGTCTGACGAGTTGGCCGTTCGGGCTCTTAGCGCGACCGGAGCCTGCCATCAGATGCGCCGGTGTGAGTCGAAAACCAGCCACTGTGGAGGCGGCTGGTTGTGTATTTACCCAAGCTTCACATTCATGGTAATCCGCGCGGTGAAGACCTTGACCCCACCCTCGTCGAAGATTTCGACCGGAACGACTTTGTCGCCGGGCGAATTCCAATCAATGTCGCTGCCGTCGGCGATTGCACGAACCGCGGTCTTGGCTTTGGCCAGATGCTCGACGGTCATGCCTTTCGGAATCCAGCGAGCGCCGCCGGGAATGGAAACCTCGGTCATCATGCCGCCGGCGAGTTCGGCAGCGTTACACAGCGCGATCGCGTGGACAGAGGCAAGGTGGTTGGTGATCTCCTTGCGGAAAGGCACGTTCACTTCGGCGCGCCCAGGAGTCAGCACAGAGATTTCCGGGGTGATGGTACTGAAATAGGGGGCCATTTGGCAGGCCATGTTGCTGAAAGCGGAAGCGCCAACGCTTTGATACATGCCGAGAGTCTGGCTCATTTAGGGTGACCTTTGATCGAATGAACGGAGGATAAGGTACAGAACAATATTCTTTTCTAGAACATTATTCTGCTTTCTGCGACCCGTCAACGGCTCGTATGCGATCTCCGTTTCACTTAACATCGCGTTTTTTGGCCGGACTGAAGAATGAAACCTGCTGATCTTCTTGAGCGCTGCTACCCCGGGCGCCGTGCCGAATCCAAACGGCAAATTCTTCGCTGCGCCCTACGGCTATTCAATGAGCACGGCATCGATGCAACCACCATTGATATCATCCGGGCCGAGAGCGAGACGAGTGTAGGATCGATCTATCACCACTTCGGTAACAAGGAAGGCGTGATAGCAGCTCTCTATATGGCGGCTCTGGACGACCAGGCGCAGCTGCGAGACAGCTACATAAGCGGCGTGGATACAACGCGAGAGTGGGTATATTCGCTGGTCTTCAGCTACGTGGACTGGGTCGTGGGCCAGCCAGACTGGGCGCGCTTTCAATACCAGGCGCGCCACGCGGTCGCGCAAAGTGCGTTCGCTGCTCAGCTCAAAGAAGCCAATCGCGTCAGAAATGCTCAGATCAAGGAGTGGTTCAGTGACCCTGCTCATCGGGGTGATTTGAAGGATCTGCCCCGCGAGCTGCTGCCCTCGCTAATGATAGGGTCGGCCGAGAGCTACTGTCGTGCCTGGCTCTCGGGTCGGGTCAAGCACAGCCCGGATGTCTACAGGCAATTGCTCGCCGAATCCGCGTGGCTGAACGTGGGAAACGACGGATAAGAGGGCTTTCCGCTCTTCAGCAACGTTGAAAGCGATCGCGCAAGGTGGGATGGGCTGCGTTATCGTTTTATCGCGGCTCAAGCCGCTCCTACACAAACCCGTAGGAGCGGCTTCAGCCGCGATCTGTCGCTAAGCGGCAGTAATGTCTAAGCGGCGGTCAACAGGTTCTTCAACACCCCCGCCACTATCGCCTCGGGGCAATCCTCCTGAACCAGATGCCCCGCATCCGGAATCAAGCTGCACTCACGTTCCGGGATCAATCGAGCCAGGGCGACGCCCTTCTCATGCGGTATCCACTCATCGTTCTGTCCCCACAGTACGCTGACGGGGCAGTCCATCCGGTCATACAGCCCCTCCACCTCATCAGTGAAAACCTGATCCATCTGCGCGATCTGTCGGTAGAATGCAGGCTGGCCAACCGGCCCGAGCCACGGTTCGCTGTAGATATTCAGCGCCTCCTCGGACAACGGTCGATACGCCGCCGATTGCAGGTACGCATTGAGCAATGCCCGATGCATGTAGTCCGGCATCCCCGCGAAGGCTGTTTCATGCTGGCGTACATGCTGTACGAACGGCGACCCCCAGGGCGCCAGCGCGACGGCATCGAAGATTGTCAGCGATCCGTAGCGCAGGCCGTTGAGGTAGTAAGCTCGTAGCGCCGTAGCGCCACCGAAGTCGTGGGCCAGTACGTCAGGTCGCTGAAGGCCCCATTCGCTGAACAACGCGGCGAGTACGTTGTTCTGCACCGCCAGGGAGACGTTCTGGCCGGGACGCTTTTCGGAGAGTCCGTACCCAACCAGATCGAAGTAATACAGGGTTCGAAGGTCGGTCAGTTGCGGCACTATCCGGCGCCAGACCTGAGAGGAAAAGGGTGTCCCATGGATAGCGACCAGCGCGGGCCCGCTGCCGGTTTTACCCCAGCGAACGGCATTGCCCTCGATGATCGTGGTCTCAGGCAGGTCGAGCATTTTCACCCCCCGTCATTGCCGGTCGACGCATCACCCAAGCATAGCGGGGGTTGCCTGGGACATGTGCAAGCCTTTACTTGCCCCGGGCAGCGAGCCACTTCTTCATCATCCCAATCTCGCCCTCCTGAGCGCGGATCACTTCTTGGGCAAGCTGGCGCACCTGCGCATCCTGACCGTATTGAAGCGCCACTCGGGCCATGTCGATCGCACCCTGGTGATGCGGAATCATGCCGCGCATGAAGTCCACGTCGGCGTCGCCAGTGAACTCGCCCGTCATGTCGGCGTGCATACGCTCTTTACCGGAGCGGTTGGCGGCCGCCGAAGCATCGCCCGAGCTTGTGGCGCTTGCTTGCTGACCGTGCTCGGCGAGCCAGGCGTTCATCATCACGATTTCGCGTTCCTGCATGGAGATGACTTCCTGGGCCAGCGTGCGAACCTCCTGGTCCTTGCCGTACTGCAACGCGACCTTGGCCATATCGATCGCGCCCTGGTGATGCGGAATCATGCCTCGCATGAAATCGACATTGGCGTTGCCTGTGGATGGGGCTGCCATCCCAGCGTGCATCCGCTCGCTCACCGCACGATACGCGGCCGTGGAAGGACTATCCGCTGCGGCCATGCTGGAGGGCATCACATGTCCATGATGCGCCTCGCCGGCGTTGGCCTGCAAAGCGCCTGCAATCACCATGGGTCCTGCGATGAGCAGGAGACTGAACGTTTTGATCTTCATGAGGAGGTTCCATTGACTCCATACGGGTGGGCCAATGTACGGATTACCACGGTGGGAAGGTCAACCCCGAAATGTAACAGGGGCCGGAAGCTTCAAGCGCAGTATCGGCACACGCATGGGCATGGGCAGAGTGCGTAAACTCGAGCCTTGTCTTCCTTCGCAAGCACTCACACGAACGACCTCGCCCGAAGGTAGAACGCCGAAAAGTGGAGACCGGTTTCTCGAACCGAAAATCGCCGCAAACCAGACTCAAGAGCACTGGCACCGAAAAAAGCTCGATGAACTGGAACGTATCGCCGTAGCGACTGATCTGAACGTCTCTGGAACAGTCCTTTCAGCGCAGCGATACGCCCAGATCCGGGTGACGGGAGCCATCGATGTTTCACCTTATGTTCACAACTCCTTGTCTGTATGTGATCGTGCGATTCATCTGGCCCATGCCATGGCCTCTGGCTGCCAGACTGACAAGCGCGGTAGTGCTGCTGCTCGCTTCGCAATATCACTTGTTTGCCAGATTCTCGTCAGGGAGCGTGTTCGCGCCGGAGTTTCCCCGCGCAGTGGTCATTCTTTTCAACTGGGCGTTTGGCGCGATCCTGTTGATTGCCGTGCTGCAGATCGTCGTCGATCTGGGCACGCTGCTGACAATGCTGGTTCGCCGACAGTGGCTGACCGTTCCCTTTTCGCTGCGCTATGCCGTCGGCGCCGCCGCGCTGACGCTGGCAGCCGTCGGCGTTCATCAGGCGATACGGGTGCCCCCTGTGAAGGATATCGAGGTTGCCATCCAGGGCCTGCCGCCGCAGTTCGACGGCTATACGATGTTGCAACTGACCGATCTGCACATCAGTCGACTGTTCGATGAACCCTGGACGCGCGCGGTGGTGGAACGCTCGAACGCGCTGAACGTAAACCTGATCGTGATCACCGGCGATCTGATCGACGGCCCGCTCAGCGCCCGCCTTGCAGACGTGGAACCGTTACGGAACCTGCGCGCCCCGGATGGGGTGTATGTAATTCCGGGCAACCACGAGTATTTCTTCGACCACGACACCTGGATGAAGCACTTCGCCTCGCTGGGCATGCGGACACTCGCCAATAGCCACTCGGTCATCGAACATGGCGGCGCGCTGTTAACCCTGGCCGGCGTCACCGATCTGAGCGCCCCACGCGCCGGTCTGCCGGGGCCGAATCTGAAACAGGCCCTGGCGGGAGCCCCCGCAGACGCCCCGGTCATCCTGCTCGACCACCAGCCACGCAACGCGCTGGTGGCCGCGCGTCAGGGCGTGGCCCTGCAGTTATCCGGTCACACCCACGGGGGCATGATCCGTCCGCTGGCCCCGATCATCGCCAACGCCAACGAAGGTTACGTCTCCGGTTTCTATGACGTGCAAGGCATGCGGCTGTACGTCAACAACGGCACGGCACTCTGGCCGGGCTTCGCCCAGCGGCTGGGTGTTCCTTCGGAGTTGACGCGTATCACCCTGAGGCGCGCCGGGCGGTCGGAGGCGCAAGCGACCGCCACCCGTTGATGCGGGCCACCGTGCAGTCCGTTTTTTCACACCTCGCGTAGGAGCCAGCTTGCTGGCGATAGGCCACGGAAGAAACGATATGTCGGCACAGGGCGCCGGGTTTATCGCCAGCAAGCTGGCTCCTACATGAGATTGAATGCGCGGCACAGGCGCTGGAAAATTTAAATCGAGATAAGCACTATACGACTGGTCTAATTGCTGATACTTTGGCCTCACGTTCACTTAGCCGAGGTGGCGCATTTGCCAGCTATCTAGACGACCGGTCTACGCAGATCACTCAAAGACTACGCTTGTCCATTACCGCCTGACTCATGAATAGAGGAACTTGCCAATGAAAATCCTGATCGTTCTGACTTCGCACGACACCCTGGGCAACACCGGTCGCAAAACCGGTTTCTGGCTTGAAGAGCTGGCGGCGCCCTACTACGCGTTTCTTGACGCAGGCGCGGAGATCGTTCTGACGTCGCCAAACGGCGGTCAGCCGCCGCTCGATCCCAAGAGCAACGAGCCTTCCTTCCAGACCGACCTGACCCGCCGCTTCGAAGCGGATGCGGAAGCGAACGCGAAACTGGCCGCCACCGTACGCCTGGACAGCGTGACCCAGGCAGATTTCGATGCGGTGTTTTACCCAGGGGGCCACGGTCCGCTCTGGGACCTGGCGGGGGATTCCCATTCGATCCAGCTGATCGAAGCCTTCCTCGCCGCCGGCAAGCCTGTTGCCCTTGTGTGCCATGCGCCGGGCGTCCTGCGCCATGTGAAAAAGCCGGATGGAACGCCGCTGGTCGAAGGCAAGAAAGTCACCGGGTTCACCAACACCGAGGAACAAGCCGTAGGCCTGACCGACGTGGTGCCTTTCCTGGTGGAAGACGAACTCAAGGCCAAAGGCGGCCTGTATTCCAAAGGGGACGACTGGGGTTCCTATGTGGTCAGCGACGGTCTGTTGATCACAGGTCAAAACCCTGCTTCCTCGGCTGCAGCCGCCAAGGTTCTGGTCGAGCATCTGACCCGCTGAACCCTGCGCATCAATCTGCCCGGAGGCGCCGTCGCGCCTCCGCGGTTCGCGCCTGAAACCTCACCTTTCACGACCGGCACGCCTGATGGCGCGGCCGACGTTCGCCAAGGAATCGACCATGAAACACCGCTCGCTCTTCGACCCAGTCAAACTGGGCAACCATACCCTCAAGAACCGGATCGTGATGCCGGCGCTGACCCGTCAGCGCAGCGCGCAGCCGGGTGACGTGCCCACTTCGCAGATGGCAACCTACTATCAACAACGCGCCAGTGCGGGGTTCATTGTCACCGAAGGCACGCAGATCGAGCCGCGTGGCAAGGGCTACGCCTGGACTCCTGGCATCTACAGCCAGGCGCAAATCGAAGGTTGGCGCCAGGTCACCGATGCCGTCCACGTCGAGGGCGGCGTGATCTTCGCGCAGCTCTGGCATGTGGGCCGCGTGTCTCATACCGAATTGCAGCCGGAACGCGGGGCGCCGGTCGGCCCTTCGGCGATTCCGGCGACCAACGCGAAATCCTTCATCGAAACGTCGCCGGGCGCCGGCACCCTCGTCCAGCCTTCCATGCCGAGAGCATTGACGGTCCCCGAAATCAAGGAACTGGTGAGAACCTACGCCCAGGCCGCACGAAACGCGCTGGACGCGGGTTTTGACGGGGTCGAGATCCATTCGGCGAACGGCTATCTGGTCAACCAGTTCATCTCGACCCACGCCAACCAGCGCGATGATGAATACGGCGGTTCGCTGACCAACCGGCTGCGCTTCCTGCGCGAAGTGGTCGAGGCGGTCAGTGCGGTCGTCGGCCCGGATCGCCTTGGGGTCCGGTTTACGCCGCTGTTCACCAGCACCAGTGAAGACCGGGTCTACATCGGTTTCGTCGAGGACGACCCACATCAAACCTACCTGGAAGCCATCAAGGTGCTGGAAGAAGCAGGTGTTGCGTACCTGTCCATTGCCGAAGCCGACTGGGCCAATGCCCCCGAGCTGCCCGAAACGTTTCGCCGTGATGCACGACGCGCGTTCAGCGGACGCATTGTTTACGCCGGTCTGTACGACGCGGCTCGGGCGGCTCGTCTTGTCGACGCGGGCCTGGCCGACTTCGTAGCGTTCGGGCGGCCGTTCATTGCCAACCCGGACTTGCCGCAACGGATAGCCAACGACTGGCCACTCAATCCGGTCGACCCGACCACGCTTTACGGCGGCGGCGATCAGGGATTCACGGACTATCCGGTGTATCGCGAATCTGAAATCGAGGAACAGGTGCTGTCATGAGTCAGATATTGAGGGCAAGTCTTCTGGACGTGTCTCGACAACCATCTGCCTGACCCGAACAAATACATGGGCGAGATCTCGACAACTAGACGATCGGTCTAGCTTTTGCTAGGGTGCTGCTGCCGCCAGGCGCAGCACATCGCTCCCGACAGGATCATCGAGGTGCCCTGTGAACTGGTAGGCTGGACTCAATAGAACGCCGGCGATACGAAAGGCAGTCCTGCCCGATTCCTCAAGTGTGAAATGACCCTATGAATGCATCTACCCGATTCAAGACGTCCGATGTCCGTGCGGAGATTCTTCAGGTCGGCCAGCGGATCATGGCGACCAAGGGCTACTCCGCCGTCGGCCTGAACGAAATCCTCACCACCGCCGGTGTGCCGAAGGGGTCTTTCTATCACTACTTCGGTTCCAAGGACGCCTTCGGAGAGGCGCTTCTGGAGAGCTATTTCGAGGACTACCTGGCCGATATGGACCGCATATTCAGCCAGCCGGGCGTAAGCATGACCGAGCGCCTGATGAATTACTGGCGAGTCTGGCAAGACACCCAGTCCTTCCAGGAATGCCAGGGCAAATGCCTTGCCGTGAAACTGGGCGTCGAAGTCGCCGACCTTTCGGAAACCATGCGCTCGGTCCTCAAGCGAGGTACTTCGGGGATCACCCGCAGAATCGCGCAAGCCATTGAAGGTGGCGTGGCCGAGGGGTCGTTTACCATCGACGAAGACGCCAGCACCGTTGCCGAAAGCCTGTATCAGCTGTGGGTAGGCGCCAGCGTCATGGTCAAGATCAGTCGCAGTCTGCAACCTTTCGAAACCGCGATGACCAGTACCCGGCATCTCCTCAAGATCGCCTGAATCTTGTGCGGCGCCCGCTGAATCAGACATCAGCGTCCCGGGCGCCGGTTCATCCTCAGCTTTCCAGCGCCCTCGCCCGTTGCCGGCGCTCCTGCGCCTTGGGCTCCTGCGCCGGCTGCAAAGTGAAGTCGAATTCGATTTCGGCAAAGCGCCCGGTGACGCCATGGGTTTCGGCGCGCGCGGCGTCGTCACAGAACTCGATGCTTGCGATCAACTCATCACGGGTTGCGTAGGCGAAGTCGTCGTGCAGGTATTGGTCGCCGTCCAGATTGATCTGGGTGGTGAGGTGTCGATGACCCGGCGCCGAGATGAAGAAATGCACATGGGCCGGACGTTGACCGTGACGACCGAGCTGGTCGAGTAATTGTTGGGTCGGGCCGTCCGGTGGGCAGCCGTAGCCAGAGGGTACGATGCTGCGAAAACGGTAGCGCCCTTCGGCGTCGGTCACGATACGCCGGCGCAGATTGAATTCCGACTGCGACGGATCGAAGTAGGAGTAGGTTCCGCCGGTATTGGCGTGCCAGACATCTACAATGGCTCCGGCCAGCGGGTTGCCTTCGGTATCGACCACTTGCCCGCTCATGAACAGCGGCACGCCCGGGTCCTGACCGTCGTCCAGCCGCGCTTCACTCTGGCACAGCGGCGCGCCAGCCACATACAAGGGGCCTTCGATGGTGCGCGGGGTGCCACCGGTGCGGCCGGCCTCCTGGTCTTCGGCGTCCAGCAACAGGTCCAGGTAATGCTCAAGCCCCAGGCCCGCCACCAGCAAGCCGGCTTCCTGCCGGGCGCCCAAGGTATTGAGATAGTTGACGGCCTTCCAGAATTCTTCGGGGCTGATCCGCAGGTCTTCGATGATCTTGACGGTATCGGTGAGCACGCGGTGAATCACGGTTTTCATTCGCGCGCTGCCGGCGTCGTTATCGAAGCCGCTGGCGTTTTCCAGGAACTTCTGCAGCTCGGCGGTATGGGCGATACGTACGGTCATGACAGGTCCTCGTTTTGTTTTTATGTCAGGCAAAGACTCAAGGTTCGGGTCAGCGGTCGTCGTCATGGATCGACGACGGGTGACGGCACATCGCGGTGACCTCGATTTCCATGTAGGGGTAAAGCGGCAGTTGCATCAGGGTGTCATGCAGGGTCTGCGCGTCGGGGACGTCGAACACGCTCACGTTGGCATACAGCCCCGCGATGCGCCACAGGTGGCGCCAGGTGCCTTCGCGCTGAAGGCGCTGGGCCAGTTCTTTCTCGTCGGCCTTCAGCCGGGCGGCCTGCTCGGCGGGCATATCGACCGGCAGTTTCACGGTCATGCGGACATGGAACAGCATGCGGCACTCCTTTTGTTCAATGGCGCCGTTCAATCACGGCGGAAGTGGGCGAGGCGGTCTTCGTCCAGCGCAACGCCCAGACCGGGCGCGCGCGGGATCATCAGCTGGAAATCCTGGTAGACCAGCGGCTCGCTGATGACGTCGGCGGTTAGCAGCAGCGGCCCGAACAGTTCGGTGTGCCATTGCAGCTTGTCGAGGGTCGCGAACGCGTGGGCCGAGGCCAGGGTGCCGAGGCTGCCTTCGAGCATGGTGCCGCCGTACAGGCCGATGCCCGCGGCTTCGGCGATGGCGGCCGTGCGCAGTACCGCGCGCGGCCCGCCGTTCTTGGCAATTTTCAGAGCGAAGACCGGCGCCGAGCCGGCGCGCGCCAGGGCGAAGCTGTCTTCGACCGATTCGATGGCCTCGTCGGCCATGACCGGCACCGGGCTGCGCGCCGACACCCGCGCCTGAGCCTGATGATCATGGCGTGGGATCGGCTGTTCGATGAGTTCGACGCCGGCATCCGCCAATTGCTGGCAGCCACGCAGCGCAACCGCCTCGCTCCAGGACTGGTTGAGGTCGACCCGCACGCTGGCCCGGTCGCCCAGCGCACGCTTGATGGCCGCGACGTGGGCGATGTCGCGCGCCGGCTCGTTGGCGCCGATCTTGAGCTTGAAGTGTCGATGGCGACGCAGGTCGAGCATGCGTTCGGCTTCTTCGATGTCCTTGTCGGTATTGCCGCTGGCCAGTGTCCACGCCACTTCGAGACCCTCGCGCACCCGCCCGCCCAACAGCTCCGCCAACGGCAGGCCGAGGCGCTTGCCCTGGGCATCGAGCAGCGCGGTTTCCACTGCCGAGCGAGCAAAGGTATTGCCGCGAATGGATAATGCGATTCGGTGCATGGCCGCGTTGATGTTGCCGGCATCCTGACCGATCAGCAGCGGTGCGAAATAGGTGTCGAGATTGACCTTGATGCTTTCCGGGCTTTCGTTGCCGTAGGCCAGGCCGCCGATGGTGGTCGCCTCGCCTACGCCCTCAATGCCGTCACTGCAACGGATACGCAGAATGACCAGCGTCTGGCGTTGCATGGTGTGCATGGCGAGCTTGTGGGGGCGGATGGTCGGCAGGTCGACGATCAGGGTCTCGACGCTTTCGATGATCGGATGAGTCATGGTCGGCATCCAGGCAGTGGCATCGGGGTAATTGCGGGGGCCATTGCATATCCTTGAAGTGTTGTTCTGGTGTGTGCCAAGACTGGACGCTGGGTTTGCAAGGGTCCAATATCGATTAGGTCTCGTTGCATACCCTGGAGGTATCGTGGAGCTGCGACACCTGCGCTACTTCCGTGAAGTGGCCCGCACCCTCAATTTCACCCGCGCCGCGGAAAACCTGCACATTGCCCAGCCGCCGTTGAGCCGGCAGATCCAGCAACTCGAAGACGAGTTGGGCATCGCGCTGCTGGACCGTGGCCGGCCTTTGCGTCTCACCGAGGCAGGCCGCTTCTTTCATGAGCATTCCACTCAATTGCTCGAACAGCTCGGGCGGGTCTGCGAAGACACCCGGCGCATCGCACAGGGCCAGAAACGCTGGCTGGGCATCGGCTTCGCGCCCTCGACCCTGTATGGCGCCCTGCCCGAGCTGATCCGGCGTCTGCGCGGCGACGGAGACGTGGAGCTGGGGCTTAGCGAGTTGATTACCCTGCAACAGGTCGACGCGCTCAAGAACGGACGTATCGACATCGGTTTCGGGCGCATCCACATCGACGAACCGGCCATTGTCCAGCGCGTGATCCGCGAGGATCCGCTGGTGGCGGTCATGCCCGTCGGCCACCCGCTGCTCGGCACGCCTGTGTCGCTGGCCGCCTTGTCCCGCGAACCCTTCGTGCTCTACCCCGGCACGCCCAGGCCCAGTTACGCCGACCATGTGCTGGGTCTGTTTCGTCGCGAAGGTCTGAGTATTCATGTCGCGCAGATGGTCAATGAACTCCAGACGGCCATCGGGCTGGTCGCCACGGGTATCGGCATCACCCTGGTGCCCGCTTCGGTGCAGCGCCTGCATCGTGACGACATCGGCTATACCTCGCTGCTCGATACCCAGGCCACCTCGCCGATCGTGCTGAGTTATCGCGCGGGCGACGACTCGGCGCTGCTGCGTCGCGTGCGGGGAATTCTCGATGATCTCAACATGGACGACAGCGACAGCGTGCCGTAGTTACTGGAAAAGTCTATTATTACGCCTCGAAATCATGGAAGCAGTAAGCATGGCATCCCCCAAGAAACGCTTGAGCCGCTACAACCCGGCCAGCGAAGACTTCCACAAGGAAGAGTTTCCGTTCTACTGGCTGGCCCGGGTCTACGGCCGCTACTCGATGAGCATGGAAAAACTGCTGAAAAAGATCGACCTCGATATTCCGCGCTGGCGGGTGCTCAACATCCTGTACGAGAACAACGAAGCGAGCATTTCCGAGATTTCCGAACACGCCATCGCCAAGCTCTCGACTATCACCAAGATTGTTTATCGCATGAAGGACGATGGACTCGTCGACACCCGCCCCAGCGAAGTGGACGGGCGCGTGACTCAGGTCTCGATCACCGAAAAAGGTCGCGAGGCCTTCATGACCATGCATGAAGTGACCGACGATCTGTTCCACAAGAGCTTCCAGGGGCTGACCGAAGCCCAGGTCCGCAAGCTCAACCAAGTGCTGGCGAAAATCTTCGACAACCTCCCACACGACTGAACACAGCGGGCCGTGTGGCCCTCAGCGCAACGGCGAAAAAGCGGCCGGCAGGTACACGGTGGAGTTCATCTTCTGCAACTGCGGTCCGGAGTTTTCCGGCGGCCAGACTCCATCCGCCACCGCTCGGGTGCGCACGTCCAGACGCTGTTCCAGCGTTGCATAAGGCCAGATATGCAGATAGCGCGGCACTTGGCCGGAGGTCGCATAGAACGCCGCGTAAACCTGCGAATACTGCGCCTGGGTGCGCGGCCCTGCCGCCTTCTCCCATCCGGCCATGGTCGGCGCCAGGCCGGACGGCACCAGATTGTATTCGCGCAGCTCATAGAACGGGCCGTGTTCACCAGGCGCCAGCGGTTGCAGGAACGGGAACAGGCTGTAGTCGCCCACCGTCATGTCCAGCAGCAGTTCGCCAATGCCGAAGGCGTCGCTGTGGCACAGATAGCGCTCGCGTTCTGCCTGGCGCGCGCGTTCGTCGCGAAAGCCGCGTAGCACCGCGATCTGGTTCTGCGGCCCGATTTCCGAGAGCCAACAGCCCATCAGCACCACGTCGTCGCGCTCCACACGCAGGGCATCGCCGAGGCGCGCCAGGGCCGTGGCCGGGGTTCTGACGCGCACAGTGAAAGTGATCAGTTCGAACAGGGTCATGCCGATACTCCAGCAAGCAGGTTGGAAGGCCATTCGGAACGGCCATCGGAGGAATGAAAGATGAGCCAGTCAGCGCCAAGCTGGTCGATATCGGGACATCCCATCAGATTGAGACAGCGGTCGAGTTCCTCGCCCAGCAAGTCCAGCGCGTGCCCCGCTCCTGCTTCACCGGCCACGGCCACGCCATAGAGCGTTGCGCGACCGAGCAGCACAGCATCGGCGCCAAGGGCCAACGCCTTGACGATATCGCTGCCCCGGCGGATGCCGCTGTCGAGCAGCAACGCCAGCTTGCCGCGAACTTGCACAGCGATCTCCTTCAAGGCTTCGAGGCTGGCCGGCGCGCCATCGAGCTGGCGACCGCCGTGGTTACTGATGACCAGGCCGTCCAGCCCCAGCGCGACGGCCTGCTCGGCATCGGCCGGGTGCAACACGCCCTTGAGCAACAACTGGCCCGACCAGCGTTCGCGCAGACGGGCCATTGCGGTCCAGTCCAGTTGCGTATCCATCTGCTCGCCGATGAACTTCATCGACCCCAGCGCAGTGCGTTCGCCCACCGGCAGATAGCGATCCAGATTGCCCATGGACGGCAACCCGGAGGGCCACATGACCTGGCGCAACCAGCGTCCGTGACGCAGCGCGTCCAGCTTGTTGCGCACGGACAACTGCCGAGGACGGACGAAGTTGCGACGGTCCCATTCGCGCCCGCCCAGCACCATCGCATCGCTGGTCAGCAGCAAGGTCGTGACGCCGGCCTGCTCGGCGCGCCTGAGCAGATCTTCCTGAACCGCCGCGTCGCGCATCGCATACAACTGGAACCACAGGTTCACGCCCGGGACCTCGGCCTTGATGCGTTCCAGCGACGCATTGCTCACCGTGCTCAGGCAAAACGGCAGGCCGCGTGCCGTCGCAGCGCGAGCCAGATGGATATCGGCATCGCGATGCAGCATGCCGTTGAATCCGGTCGGGCCGATCAGCATCGGTCGGGCCAGGATTTGCCCGAGCAATCGGCGCTCGGTCCGAGGTGGCTGACAGGGCACCAGGGTGCGCGAATGCAGGCCCAGCCCGGCGAATGCCGAGCGGTTGCGGGCCAGCGTCCACTCCTGTTCGGCACCGCCGGCCAGGTATTCCCAGGCGAAATGCGGCAGGCGGCGTCGTGCCAGCGCGGCAAGCTCCTCGATGCTATGGATCCGCGAAAGATCGCTCCCCGCATAGAAACGGCGCATGACTTGTCCTCTGAATGCCCGTCAGGCGGCCGCGCGACCGGGTTCGGCAAATCGCGTACCGGTGCTGTAAGGCGCCTTGCGAATCGTGAACAGCGTGAAGGTCGTCACCACGCCGAACAGAATGAGCATCACCGACACTGGCCACGCCGACTGGAACTGCGCGAACAGCGCGGTGGCAATCAGGGGCGCGAAGCCGCCGGCGAAGATCGACGCGATCTCGTGCCCCATCGCCAGCCCCGTGTAGCGCACGTGGGTGGGAAACAGCTCGCCCATCAACGCCGGCTGGGTGCCGATCATCGCTGCGTGACTGATCGGCAGGCCGAGTATCAGCGCCAGGTACACCAGCGTGGTGTCGTGAGTGTCCATCAGCCAGAAGAACGGGAAGGCGAACAGCACCAGTCCCACCGAGCCGATGGCGTAGACCGCGCGCCTGCCGATCACATCCGACAGCCAGCCCCAGAACAGGATGGTGAAGGCCTCCAGAACCATCGCGATCATCACCCCAACCAATACGACCTGGGTCGACAACCCGGTGAACTTGGCGTAGGCCATGGCGAAGGACAGGAAGATATAGGCGCCGCCGTTTTCCGCCAGGCGCAGGCCCATGGCCTGAAGGACCGCCTTGGGATGCTCGCGCAGCACTTGCATGGCCGGCAGGTGCCTGGCGGCGTTTTTGGCTTCGACGTCCTTCTGGAAGTCGCGGCTCTCCGGCAAACGCCTGCGAATATAGAGCCCGACGCCGAAGATCAGGATGCTGGCGAGAAACGGCAGGCGCCAGCCCCAGCTCATGAAGTCGTCCTCGGGCAGCATCTGCACTAGATAGAACGCCGCGGCGGACAGCACAAAACCGCCGGACACTCCTAGCTGGCTCCAGGCCGCATAAAAGCCGGTGCGATTGGCGGGCGCGTTTTCGCTGAGCATCAGGACCCCACCGCCCCACTCCCCGCCCGAGGCGATGCCCTGCACGATGCGCAGCAGCACCAGGCTGATCGGCGCCAGGTAACCGGCCTGTTCGAAGGTCGGCAGCAGGCCCATCAGAAAGGTGGCGATGCCCATCAGCGCCAGGGTGATGACCAGCGCGTTCTTTCGTCCATGCAGGTCGCCGATATGGCCGAACACGATGCCGCCCAGCGGACGGGCCACGAAGCCTACGGCGAAGCCGGCGAAGGCGCCCAGGGTGCCGATGACCGGGTCCGTGCCGGCCGGAAAGAACAGCGGTCCGAACACCAGCGCGGCCGCGGTGCCGTACAGAAAGAAGTCATACCATTCCAGGGCATTGCCGATGACCGAAGCGACGACAATGCGGCGCAGCGACCTGGGTTGTTCAGTGTGGGAGGACATAGCAACTCCGATATCCTGTCGCCCGCACCTGGCCTCGCGGCCTCGATGCAGGCGACGGCCTTAGAAAGCGTTCCAGGTGTAGGTCACGTACAGACGGTTCTCATTGAAGTCGTTGCCGAAGTCGTGCTGCTGCACCAGATAGTTTTTCCACTCCACGCCAAGGCCTTTGAGCGGTCCGCTCTGCACGGCGTAACGCACGGCGATGTCGCGCTCGTTCTCGGCGCCTCTGCGGGTGCCCAGATCGATGTCGCTGCCCTTGATGAAGCGCGTGTTGAACGTCAGGCCTGGTATGCCAAGCGCGGCGAAGTTGTAGCCGTAGCCCAGTCCCCAGGAGCGTTCCTGCGGACGCATGAACGGCTGGTTAGCCCAGTTGAGCAAATAGAACTGCGGGATATAGCCGTTGGGCGTCGGGAAGATGCTGTCGCCGAACATTCGCTGGTAGACGATGCTCGCCTTGTGGCCGCCCTTGCTGAGGGTGAAACCGCCGGAAAACGCGCGGTTATCGACTTCGCCGTTCAGTGCCTCGCCGTCTTCCTTGTTGTCGAACCAGCGGGCATCGGTGCGCAGCCCGAAACCGTTGCCCAAGTCTGCGGTATGGGCGAAGCCCAGGTAATGCTGCTTGTAGATGTCATGCATCACGCCGTAGAAATAGCTGGCCTGCAGGCTTTTGGTCACATTCCAGGTCGCGCCGCCGAAATCCAGCCCCTTGTCGCTGTCGAGGTTGTCGGTGGAGCCGTACTTGTAGAATTTCTCGTGATCGGACGATTCGCGGGTGACCGCCGACCAGAAACGTCCGCCGGTCAGGGTCAGGCTGTCGAGCTCTTTGGACTCGATCACTGCGCCCTGGAAGATGGTGTCCAGCTGACGGCTGGGGTCATGCCAGGCCACCGGTAGCTCGGGACGCATGTCGCCGATCTTCAGCTCGGTCCTGGAGTACTTCATCTTGAAAGTGGCGCCACCACGGCTGTAATCGTCCACCGCCCGGCCGGTGCTGGAATCAATCGGCAAGGACCCGTCATCGCCGTGGGAATCCAGGCGGATAGCGTACTGCGCATCCACGTCCAGACCGAACTGGACAGGCGTGTCGGTGTAACCCGAGGTGAATTGCAGGTCAAAGCCCTGGGACCAGTTGCCGACCTTGGACTGGGCGGCGTCACTGTTGGTGAAGTCGCGGTTCAGATAGAAATTTCGCATGTCCACCCGCAGGTGGCTGTCCGACACCAGGTCGGCGTGGGCAACCATCGGTGCCATGACCACCCCCAACTGGCCAAGGCTCTTTAACACGCGTGCAAGCGAAGAGTGCTGGTGCATGTGACGCTCCTTTATTTCCGGTATCCCGGGTGTTGTAGGTATGAGCAGATCAACAAACTTGGCAGTGAATTCGCGGGCGCTCTGAACGGCGCGGTTATCCGCGAAGCGGGCAATGCAAGCCCTTCCCCGGCGCACGGACGCCGGGGTCTTGTAGAGTGGAAACGGGTCTAGAACGCGGCCTTGGAGGCCTCGCAGAGCTTGTGATAGGCGCGGTTGAAGTAGACCAGGCCTTCTTCGGTGTCTCCCTGTTTGATGCGCAGCACTTCGCAATAGAAAATACTGTGCGAGCCAACCTCGTGAACCTGGGCGATCCGGCAATCGAAGTTGACCAGCGCCTGCTGCATGACCGGCGAGCCGCTTTCCATTGTGGTCCAGGTAGTGGCGGCAAAGCGTTGCGCCGAATCGAGTTCGCGGTTGGCGAACACGCCGGAAATCTCCTTGAGCTCGGCGCTCAGCACGTTGACGCAGAGCACGCCGTTATTCTTGAAATGCACATTGGAGGTGGAAGCGCGGTTCATGCACACCAGCAGGGTCGGCGGCGAATCGGTGACGCTGCAGACCGCCGAGGCGGTGAAACCGAAACGCCCGTCGGGCCCGTCGGTGGTGATGACCGAGACAGCGCCGCCCAGGCGGGCCATGGCATTGCGGAAGCCGGTTACGTCGACCATGTCCGTTCTCCTCAGATGTCCAGGACCAGTTTTTTCGATTTGGCGCGCGAGCAGCAGACCAGGATCTGGTCGTTCGCTTCTTTTTCCTCGTCGGTGAAGTAGACGTCGCGGTGGTCCGGCTCGCCTTCCAGCACTTCACACATGCAGGTGCCGCACACGCCCTGCTCGCAGGACACGTCGATCTTGATGCCCACGGTGCCGAGGGCTTCGAGAATGCTCTGCCCTTCGCTGACCTGGACCGTCTTGCCGGAACGCGCGGCGACCACTTCGAAGCCCGCGCCGCTGTTGTCAACTTCCACCTGGAAGTACTCGCGATGGATATGGTCCTGGGCGTAGCCGCGCTTGGCCGCCTCGCCAATCACCCAGTCCATGAAACCGGAAGGACCGCAGGTGTAGACGTGCACACCCGCCTCGGCCTGTCCGAGGACGGCGTCCATGTCCAGCTTCTGCTCGGCGGCTTCGTCGTCGAAATGGGTGAAGACCCGGTCGGCGAACGCCGCGCCGGCCAGCTCGTCGAGAAAGGCGCTGTGGCTGCGCGACCGGCCGCAGTAATGCAGCGCGAACTCGGCGCCCTGGCGATGCAGCGCGTAGGCCATGGCGATCATCGGGGTAATGCCGATGCCGCCGCCAATCAGCACCGAGCGTGTTGCATCGCTCGCCAAAGGGAACAGGTTGCGCGGCGCGCTGATCTGCACTTCGGCCCCTTCGAGCAGGGTGTCGTGCACACCGGTGGAACCCCCACGGGAGGCCGGGTCCTTGAGCACGCCGAGCCGATAGGTCGCGCAGTCGGCCGGGTCGCTGCACAGCGAGTACTGGCGCACCACGCCCGGGGCCACATGAATGTCCACGTGGGCGCCGGCTTCGAACGCCGGCAAGGTAGCGTCGCCGACCGGGATCAGGTCGATAACCACCACGCCGGCGCCTTGCAGCTGGCGCTTGTGCACCTGCACTTTGAGTAATTCTTCAGTCATCTCGGGTTCCCCCGCATTGCACGTCAAGGTAAACGCGGCCGTGTTGCGGCCGTCGCATCATGGGTCGGGTGTCACTCAGCGCATGAACAGGCCGCCGTTCACGTCCCAGGTCGCCCCGGTGGTGAAGTACGCTTCCGGGCGTGCCAGTTGCACGACCAGATCGCCAAGAAAATCCGCGTTGCCCAGGCGCCTGACCGGAATGTTGGCCAGCAGGCCGTCCATGCGCTCGGCGGGAATCGCGGCGCGCACCATGGGCGAGTCGATCGGCCCCGGCGCGATGGCATTGACGGTCACCCCGCCGGCGGCGAGCTCCTTGGCGAAGATCTTGGTCAACGTAACGATCGCGCCCTTGGAAGCAGCGTAATGCGCGCCGGTCGCGGTGCCGCCGTTCTGCCCGGCCAGCGAGGCCATGTTGACGATCCGCCCGTAGCCGGCCGCCGCCATGTGCGCGCCGAACACCTGACAGCCGACGAACACGCTGCGGGTGTTGAGGCTCAGCACGCGATCGAACTCCTCGGGGCTGATCTGCATGACCGGCGTGGTCATGGTCATCGCCGCATTGTTGACGACCACGTGCAGTGCGCCGAAGCGTTCCAGGGTCGCGGCCAGCGCCGCCTCGAAGTCGGCCTTGCTGGCGACGTCGAGCTTGAGTGCCAGCGCCCGCTCGCCGCTGGCGTCCAGGGTCAACGCCGCCTCCTGGGCACGCTCCAGCGACAGGTCGCTGAGCACCACCGCGTAGCCCGCGGCGAACAGCCGGCCGGCGATGGCCTGACCCAACCCCTGGGCGGCGCCGGTGACCAGTGCGATCTGCGTCATGTCAGGCCCTCACAGGATGTAGCCGATGCCCGCGAGGGTATCGTCGGAGTTGATCAGGCGGATCAGCTTGCGCTGGATCCGGAAGCTGTCGCCATTGCGCACCAGGTCGTAGGTGAGATCGGCGCTGTAGTGCTTGAGCACGTCCTTGCGGAAGTCGCGCAGATGCTGCGAGCAGCGCACGCGTACGGTGTCGCCCTGCGCTTCGAGAATGCGGAAGTTGGAGGCGGCGCGCACCGTGCGCGGCTGCGGACTGGTGGAGATCGACTCGCCACCGATCAGCCGCTGCACACGCAACTGGCGCATATGGGCGTCGTCATAGGCGTAATTGAGCGTGTTCTCGAAATCCTCTTCGGTGGGGTCGATCGGGATGATATAGGTCCCCTTCTCGGTCCACAGCGCCAGCCAGGCGTCATACTCGTTGTGGTCGAGCATGTCGCCTTCCTGCCAGATGAAAGCGGTGACTTCTTGAAGCAGTTGCAGGTTCATGTCTCGGGTCTCCATCGATCAGGCCGACATCATCTTTTTCCACTGTTGGTAGGCAGCGCGCATTCCGGTTTCCGCCGACACGTCGCTGACGCGGCCGTCCTCGCTCGGCTTTTCGCCCGGTAAACCGCGATTGAGCATGATCCACAGGTCCTCGCCGGCGTTGGCGCCCTTCTGCACCCGCTCCCAGGCCTCGGAGTCGTCGGGCGTACCGAAGCCCATCGGTCCCTGGAAGTGTTCGTGCAGCCGCAGGCGATAGCGGTTGGCGACGGCCGGACCGCCGTCCATGGTGATCACCGAGTGGTGGATTTCGGTTTCGTTGACAGAGATCGGTTGCAGCACCCGGAAGAACGCCATCGAACAGGCGATGTTCGGGAACAGGTTGAGGTTGAAGCCTGAGCCGCCAACAGCGCGCACGATGCGCCGCACCTGCATCTCCTCAATGCCTTCGTCGCGCAGCTCCTGGGCCAGGCTCTCGAAACGGGTCGGGATCGGCGCGTCGAGGTTGGCTTCCAGATCGATCAGATCCGGGATCATGACCATGACGCTGTGGCCGTTGCCCAGGTCTTCCACGTAACCGGAACCGTCGACGAAATCGAGCATGTCCATGGTCTGCTGGTCCACCGAGTGCAGAAACGACTTGTGCACCAGCGGGAAGTGGTAGGCGTCGGTAGTGTTTTCCAGCTGGATCTTCCAGTTGCCGGGGAAGCGGAAACGATGTTCGCCAGGGACCTTGATGCCATAGCCGGCGCCCTGCTTCATGAACAGGTCCATCCACTTTTTCGCAGGGCCCAGGAAATCCACCAGCGGTTCGATATCGTCCTTGAAGGTCGCGAAGATCATGCCCGCGTAGGTTTCGGTACGCAGGCTGACCAGCGGCAGCTCGCTCTTGTCCAGGCAATCGCCATAGCTGTCCGGATGCGGAATACCACGCAGCGAGCCATCCAGACCGTAGCCCCAGCCGTGGTACGGGCAGACGAAGCTGTTGGTCTTGCCCTTCTTGTGCTCGCATACCGTCGCGCCACGGTGACGGCAGCGGTTGAGCAGCACATGCACGTGCTTCTTGCGGTCGCGCACAGCGATCACCGGTTGCTTGCCGATGTAGGTGCTCTTGTAGCTGCCGCCGTCGGGAATCTCGCTCTCGTGAGCGACCCAGACCCAGGTGCTGTAGAAGATCTTTTCCATCTCCGCGTCGAACAGCGCGGCGTCGGTATAGAGCGACGTATGCACGCGGTCAGGCTTGACCAGTTCGGCGGGATCGCATTCGAGGTTCACGACATCGATCATGTTATTCACGGTTGGCTCCTGAAAATCCGGAATCATTCGGTGCTCTTGGGCACCGGTAATGTGGCTTCGCTGTTCCAGGCGCCGACCGGGCGGCTGAACAGGTTTTCGGTCTGAAAATGGGCCATCCGCCAGGCGCCTTCCTGCCTGGCGAAACGCACGGTCAGGCGCGCGGCGTTAAGGTGTGAGGCGCCATCAGCGAAGGTCGAGGTCTGCAACATCACCCAGCTGCCCGTAGCGCTGCCCGCGTCTACCTCGATCAGCTCGCTGGTGAGGAAATGCACGTTGAGCGCGAAGTGCGCCGGGGTCTTCATGTAAGTGGCGAACATGGCGCGAATCGCCTCGCGCCCTCGGTAGCCGCCAAAGCTGGCGGAGTATCTGGCACCCTTGCCTTCCCACAGCGCGTCGGTGGTGAACAGTCCGGCCAGTTCGTCCAGCGGCGAGCTGGCGTCAAGGGCGTCGCAGAGCACCATGTAGCGGTTCATGCAGGCACGCACCGCATGTTCGGTTTCGAAACGTTCGAGACGGGTCTGGAGTTCGGCAAGGGTCGACATGGCGGTCACGAGCGCTGGATGATCAGTTCGCGGCCGGTGCGGGCCTCGACTTTCGCGTAGCGCCACAGCTTGTAGGTGCCCTGGCCTACCGGCGTGGTGCGGAACAGGTTGCACGCCGCATGCACGGTTTCGATGTCCGGGACATCGGCCAGCAGATAGGTGGTCCACGGATAGCCGTTCGAAGGGCCCACCATGCTCTGGTCGTCATCCATGTTGCCGAACACGGTCACGCCCGGCAGGTCGTGGATGCCGTTCCACATGGCGCTGAATGCGGCCCAGACTTCCAGTTGCTCTTCACGCGGGGCGTCGAAGAAGTTCTGGTTGATGCCCATGCAGAACAGCACGCGCAGGGGTTTTTTCTCGCTCATGTTTCGCTCCTGAAAAGGGTCAGAGATAGCCTGGCAAGGGCTGCTTGCCGAAGAAGATCGCGCCGGCGTTCTGGTAGGTGACATCGCCCATGAAGGCATGCTGGGTCACCACCTGGGTGTCATTGACACAGCGCGCCAGCGGACTTGAGTTGTAGATGCCGGTCATGCCCGAAAGCATCTGCGCGGTGCGTGCGACGTCCGCCGCCACGCGGGTGGCATGGGTCGAGGAAAGGCGCAGCAAATTGGTCTGCTCAGCCGACACCTTGTCGCCGGCTAGCACGCTCAGCCAGGCCTCCTCGATCGAGTCGAAGAAGAACGCCCGTGCCGCCAGCAGCGCGGCCTCGGCCTTGGCGATCTCGACCTGGGCCAGCGGCCGGTCGGCGACGGCGGGGGCGCCGGTGACCGAAACCCGTCCGGCGGCCATGTCGCGCAGTTCGTCGAGGGCGGCGCGGGCCACGCCCAGCCCCACCACCGACAGCACCTGGGTGGCGAACGACAGGGACGGATAACGGAAGAAGGCTTCGTCCAGATTCGGCGCGCCGCCGCGCACGAAGGTCCATTCTTCAGGCACCAGCACATTTTCGACCACCAGGTCGTGGCTGCCGGTGCCGAGCAGGCCGACGGTGTCCCAGGTGCGCTCGATGCGCGCCTTGTCCTGAGGCATCACCGCCAGACGCGGCAGGTCGAGCTTGTCGCCGTTGCGCGGCGCGATGCCGACACCCACCAGCGAGGCACCGACACAGCCACTGGAGTATTTCCAGCGGCCATTGACCTTGAAGCCGCCCTCGACCGGGTCGGCCGGCTGCGGCGGGAAGATGCCGCCAGCGAAGACTACGTTCGGGCCCTCGGCGTAGACCTTATTGATCGTCTCCAGCGGCAGCGAGGCCAGGTACACAGGGCTCATGCCGAAGCTGGCGACCCAACCGGCCGACCCGTCGGCGGCGGAGATCGCTTCGATCAGCGCGCAGAATTCGGCGGGCGAACACTCGTCCCCGCCGAAGCGCTTGGGCACGCAGGCGCGGTACACGCCCAGCGATTTGAAGCGTTCGATGATATCCGGGGCGATATGGCCCAGGCGGTCGAATTCGCCGTCGCGTCCACGCGCGCGTACATCGTCGAGCAGTGATCTGAAGGCCTCGCTCGACAAAAGAGCAGCCGTCGGCCGCAGGCCGGCCGCGTTAAGCGATGTCATGGGAAAGCTCCACGTTGGAATCGAGGCGGCGCAGCAGCTCGGTGGCGACTGCGAAAAGCAGCTCGTCGGCGCCCTTGGCGGCGACCAGTTGCAGACCCACCGGCAGACGCGATTTTCCTTCGAAGGGAATGGTCAGCGCCGGGTGGCCGGAAAGATTGAAGGGTCGCACGAAAGCGGTCATGCCCAGCACCGCCCGGGTGTCGGCGGCGTCTTCCAGGCGCAACGGATATTCAGGCATGGTCGGCAATGCGAGGACCGGGTACCGGGCCAGCGCAGCGTCGACTTCTGCGGTAAAGGCACGACGCGTCGCCTCGGCGGCGGCCAGCGCTTCGTCGCTGGTTTCTCCGGCCGCTCGCAGACGGCCGGCGATGTCCGCCCCTACCCGCCCGGTTTCCAGCAGGTGACCGCAGGCATTCCAGGTTTCGCGGTTGATGACCACCATGCCCGCGTCGTAGGCAGCTTTCATGCCTGGCAGCTGCACTGCTCCAAGCTCGAAACCCGAAGCTTCCAGTACTGCGTCGATGGCTTCGCGCACTTCGCTGTCAGCGTCTACCGACACGACCCCGAGTCGAACGCCGTTGACCCCCGGCAGTTCTCCGAAGCCCGGGTCGATGGCGCGCATGGATTCGGTCAGCCGCGCAATGTCGGCGGCGAAGGTTCCGATGCAATCCAGGGAAGTCTGCGCCGGCATGACGCCGCTGCGATCGATGCGTCCGAAGGTCGGCTTGAAGCCGAACACCCCACAGCAGCACGCCGGTATGCGCACCGAGCCGCCTGTGTCGGTACCCACGGAGAAATCGCAGAGACCTGCCGCAACGGCCGCAGCCGAGCCGCTCGAAGAGCCTCCGGGAATGCGTCCCGGATAGCGCGGGTTCTCGGCGGTGCCCACGTGATGGTTGATGCCGGTGGTGCCAAACGCCAGCTCATGCAGGCTGGTCTTGCCGACCAGCCGGCAACCGTGTTCCAGCAGACGCTCGACGACCACAGCATGACGCGCGGCGGCAGGAGCGTCCCGCAATGCCTGGCTGGAAGCGCGGGTCGGGTAACCCTCGACGTCGAGGGTGTCTTTGACCATCACCGTCGGGCCGGTGCCTCCAAGGTTCAATCGTTCAATCACTATCGACATGCCACTTCGCCTCTGCGACGGAATCAGGTGCCGGGCCGGGCAGCCCTTGCGTAAATCAAAAATCGCCATATTTACGTGAATTGTCAATTGAATTATGCGAAATATTTTGCGTGTAGAAATGGTGCACTTTTCACGTAAAAGCACCATCAGCGTGCAAAACGGTAACACGATGGAAATCGCATATTTGCAGGGCAGATCCAGCAGATAAATCGTTATTTTTCAGTATTTTAAACGATTCAAGACAGCTTTCGATGTTCTACCCGGTCGTTACCGCGAGCGGGAACAGGTGGTAACAGAACCAGAGATTAACAACCTCTTGAAAATTATTTTTTCGGCTGATTAACGCTGATTTTAAGCTAGTTTTCTGGACCGGTTTTCTCACCCAAAAAACGTGCTGGATCCTTGATCCGATTGAAGTTTTTGCCCACACGCTGACGCCGAGTGCTCGCTCCTCGCGACACAGCACAAACGACGTCCGGTGCCCGGCGCGATCCTGGTGCGCCGCAATCGCTGGCATGCAATCTGCAATTTCCGCTTCGCTGTCTCGCCCTGCGCGGCGTGTCGAGCCACCGGCGGTCATCCGCCCCACGAGAAGGCCGTTACAGGCCCGTTGCAGCCTTGCCAATGGAGAAAGACATGCGGTTCAAGAAAGCTCTGTCCACCCTGCTGCTGAGTGCGATCTGCGCATCCATGGCCCATGCCGAGGTGAAGATCGGCGTGATCACCTCCTCCACCGGCCCCATCGCACTGGTCGGCATCCCGCAGAAGGAAAGCGTGGCGTTGATGCCCAAGAAGATCGGCGACCAGGACATCACCTATATCTCGCTGGACGACGGCAGCGATCCGACTGCTTCGGTCAAAGCGTTCAAGAAGCTGATCGACGAAGAGCGCGTCGACGCAATCATCGGCCCGAGCGGTTCGCCCAATGCCATGGGCGTGATTCAGTTCGCCGCCGAGTCCGGCACGCCGATGCTCGCGCCGGTGGGCACCGCCGCTGTGGTGCTGCCGATGACCGATCAGAAGAAATGGGTGTTCAAGACCACCCAGAACGATGACCTGATCGCCCAGGCGCTGATCGAGCACATGGTCAAGACCGGCAAGAAGACCCTGGGTCTGATCGGCACCGCCGACCCGTACGGCGAGAACTGGAGCAAGGTCATGACCGAGCTGGCGGCGAAGAACGGCATCAAGATCGTCGCCAACGAGCGCTTCCAGCGGCAGGACACCTCCACCACCGGCCAGGGCCTGAAGATCCTGATGGCAAAACCCGACGCCGTGCTGGTCGCCGCGCCGGGCAGTTCGGCGGTGATGCCTCAGACCACCCTGTTCAACCAGGGTTACAAGGGCCAGATGTACCAGACTCACGGCGCCGCGCTGCCAGCATTTCTGCAACTGGGCGCCAACAAGGTCAACGGCACCATCCTGGCCGCCAGCCTGATGCTGGTGATCGACCAGGTGCCCGACAGCCATCCTTCCAAGGCCGTCGCGCGCAAATATATCGACGACTACACCCGCCTCAACGGCAAGGAGCCGGCCACCTTCGGCGCCAACGTCTATGACGCCGGGCTGTTGCTGGAAAAAGCCATCCCGCTGGCGAGCCAGAAAGCCCAGCCCGGCACCGCCGAGTTCCGCGCGGCACTGCGCGATGCGCTGGAGCAGTCCCACGAGCTGGCCGGCACTCAGGGCGTCTACAACATGAGCCCGCAGGACCACAGCGGCTTCGATGTGCGCGGTCGTGAGCTGATCACCGTCAAGAACGGCCAGTGGGCGTTGCTCGAACAACCGTAAGCGCCATAACCACAGGTTCCGGCCGCCGGGCGCGATGCGTGGCGCGGCGGTCGGGGCCGCCAGAGCGAGCGGCCTTTGCGGACCGCAAGCCTACCGTGTGCCGCCGGCGACGCCGGCCGTTGAGGGATGCCTTGCAATGAACTTTCAGATAGCCATGCTGCTGGGCCAGGATGGCGTGACCAACGGCGCCATCTATGCGCTGCTGGCGCTTTCCATTCTGCTCGTGTTTACCGTGACCCGGATCCTGCTCATCCCGCTGGGCGAATTCGTCACCTTCGGCGCCCTGACCATGGCCGCCTTGCAGGCGGGTCAGGCCACCCGTCTGGTGTGGCTGCTGCTGGCCCTGACCCTGATCGACTGTGCGCTGGATCTGTTCGCAGCCGCGCGTTCGGGCCAGCGCTTTCGGCTGCCGAAATGGACACCGGTCAAGCTGGTCTATGCCGTGATCATGCTGGCGCTGGTGCAGACGCTCCCTCTGGCCGAGCTTGGCGTATCGCTCCAGACCTTGCTGACCCTGGCGCTGCTGGTGCCCATGGGCCCGCAGATGTACCGGCTATTTTTCCAGCCGGTGGCGGGCGCCCATTCGCTGGTGCTGCTGATCGTCTCGATTGCCGTGCACGTGGCGATGGTCGGCATCGGCCTGCTGCTGTTCGGGCCGGAAGGCGCGCGTACCCGGCCGTTCTCCGAAGCGGGCCTGGAACTGGGACCGGTCATGCTCAACAGCCAGACGCTGTGGGTCATCGCAGTGTCCCTGGCGCTGATCGTCGGGCTGTTCCTGTTCTTCGAGCGCAGCCTGTACGGCAAGGCCCTGCGGGCCACGGCCGTGAATCGCATGGGCGCGCGACTGATGGGCATTTCGCCGACGCTGGCGGGCAAGGCGACATTCGCCCTGGCCGCCTTCATCGGCACACTGTCCGGCATTCTCATCGCACCGATCACCACGCTTTATTTCGATTCCGGCTTCGTCATCAGCCTCAAAGGCTTCGTCGGCGCCATCATCGGCGGCCTGATCAGCTATCCAGTCGCCGCGCTCGGTGCCCTGGCGGTCGGACTGGTAGAAGCCTTCTCGATGTTCTGGGCCAGCAACTACAAGGAAATCATCGTGTTCACCCTGATCATCCCGTTCCTGCTGTGGCGCTCGCTGACCAGCCGACATGTGGAGGAAGATGAATGAAACCGCGTCTTCTCGTTGCGCTGCTTATCGTTGTCGTTGCGCTGGCGCCGCTGCTGCTGCCGACTTTTCAGGTCACGCTGCTCAATTACATCGGGCTCTACACCCTGGTGGTGCTGGGTCTGGTTCTGCTGACGGGCGTCGGTGGCATGACCAGCTTCGGCCAGGCCGCGTTCGTCGGTCTGGGTGCCTACACCAGCGCGTACCTGACCACCACCGAGCAATTGCCGGCGTGGCTGGCCTGGACCGCGGGTTCGCCCTGGCTGTCGCTGCTGGTCGGCATTGCCCTTACTGCCTGCGTGGCGCTGCTGCTGGGCGCCCTGACCCTGAGGCTGTCCGGCCACTATTTGCCGCTGGGCACCATCGCCTGGGGCATCTCGCTGTACTACCTGTTCGGCACCGTCGACGGGCTGGGCGGCCAGACCGGCATCACCGACCTGCCCTATATCTCGCTGTTCGGCCTCGCGCTGGACAAGGGCGACAAGATCTATTACCTGATCTGGGCGGTGCTGCTGGTGGCGATCCTGGTCACCCGCAACCTGCTTGACTCCCGCGAAGGCCGGGCGATCCGCGCCCTCAAGGGCGGCCAGGTCATGGCCGAGTCCATGGGCGTCAATACCTTCCGCGCCAAGCTGGTGGTGTTCCTGATCTCGGCGTTGTTTGCCGCGGTTTCGGGCTGGCTGTACGCGCACACCCAGCGCTTCGTCAACCCCACGCCGTTCGGCCTGCATATGGGCATCGATTATCTGTTCATGGCCCTGATCGGCGGCGTCGGCAGCGTCTGGGGCGCGCTGCTCGGCTCGGGCATCCTGACTCTGCTCAAACAGTGGTTGCAGGACTGGCTGCCGATGCTGATGGGCAGTCAGGGCAACTACGAAACCATCGTCTTCGGCCTGCTCGTGGTGCTGCTGATGCAACGCGCGCCGGGCGGACTGTGGCCGCTGCTGGTGCGGCTCACCCCGGCCAGCTGGCGTCAGAACGGCAACGCGCCGCGAGCCGACGATCGGCCCAGCGGCCTGTCCCGGCGCGACCTGCCGCGCGGCGGCGAACGCATTCTCGAAGCCCGCAACGTGACCAAGCGCTTCGGCGGGCTGGTGGCCAACAGCAAGATGAACATGACGCTGAATGCCGGGGAGATCCTGGCCCTGATCGGTCCCAACGGTGCCGGCAAGAGCACCATGTTCAACCAGCTTTCCGGGGTGACCGCGCCCAGCGAAGGCGATGTGATCTTCATGGGCGAGAAGATCAACGGCCTACCGTCCCGGCAGGTCGCCCGCATGGGCATGAGCCGTACGTTCCAGCACGTCAAACTGCTGCCGACCATGAGCGTTCTGGAGAACGTCGCCATCGGCGCGCATCTGCGCGGCAGCCAAGGCATCGTGCCAGCCCTGCTGCGTCTGGACCGAGACGAGGAAGCCGACCTGCTGCGCGAAGCGCGGCGGCAGCTGGAGCGCGTCGGGCTCGGCGACTATCTGTATGAAGAAGCCGGCTCTCTGGCACTGGGCCAGCAACGCATCCTGGAAATCGCTCGCGCCTTGTGCGCCGATCCCTGCCTGCTGCTGCTCGACGAACCGGCTGCCGGCCTGCGCCACAAGGAAAAAGAGGCGCTGGCCGACCTGCTGCGCAAATTGCGCGGCGAAGGCATGGCGATCCTGCTGGTGGAACACGACATGGACTTCGTCATGGGCCTGGTGGATCGGGTCACGGTGATGGAGTTCGGCCAGAAGATCGCCGAGGGCCTGCCCGATGCCGTCCAGCAAGACCCGGCGGTACTGGAAGCCTACCTTGGCGGAGCGGAGTGAACCCATGCGCAATCAACCGAAAAACACCCTGCTCGAAGTCAAAGACCTGAGCGTGGCCTACGGCAAGGTCGAGGCCTTGAGCAACGCCAGCCTGACCGTGGGCGAAGGCCAGATCGTGACCGTGATCGGCCCCAACGGCGCCGGCAAGACCACGTTGCTGTCGGCAATCATGGGCGTACTGGGCTCCAGAGGTCAGGTGCGATTCGACGGGACGCTGGAAGCGGTTCCGGAAGTCGAGGTACTGGTCGGCCGCGGGCTGGGGCTGGTGCCGGAAAAGCGCGAGCTGTTTTCCAGCATGAGTGTCGAAGACAACCTGCTGCTGGGCGGTTTCATGCGTTACCGCAAGGGCGACAGGCAGCTCGGCCAGACGCTTGAGGAAGTCTACGGCCTGTTCCCGCGCCTGCTGGAGCGTCGCACCCAGGAATCGTCGACCCTGTCCGGCGGCGAACGGCAGATGCTGGCCGTCGGCCGGGCGCTGATGGCCAAACCCAAACTGCTTATGCTCGACGAGCCGAGCCTTGGCCTGGCGCCGCTGATCACCCGCGAGATTTTCCGGATCATTGCCGACCTGCGCCGCCAGGGCGTGTCCATCCTGCTGGTGGAGCAGAACGCCCGGGCCGCGCTGCGCGTCGCCGATTATGCCTACGTGCTGGAGACCGGCCAGATCGCCATGCAGGGTCCGGCTGCCGAACTGGCCGACGACTCGCGGGTCATCGAAGCCTACCTGGGCCTTGCCAGCAAACATCAGGAAATGCTCGCCAGTTGAAGGAGAACATCATGGCGTCTTCATCTCCCTACCGCGTCTGTATCGCGGGCGCCGGCGCGATTGGCTGCACCCTGGCGGCGCGCGTCGGCGCCAGCGGACAGCCGGTCAGCATGCTCGCCCGTGGCGAGACGCTCGCGGCACTGCGTCGCGATGGCGTATGCCTGCACGACCTGGACGGCGAGCATCGCTGCACAGTGAACGCCAGCGACGACTGCGCGACGCTCGGCGAACAGGATCTGGTATTCATCTGCACCAAGGCGCCCGCGCTGGCGACGCTGTTGCCCACGCTCCAGCCGCTGATCGGTCCCGAAACCGTGGTCGTGCCGGTGGTCAACGGCGTTCCCTGGTGGTACTTCCATGGCGTCGAAGGCCGCTTCGCCGAACGCCATGTGGAAGCGGTCGATCCCGGCCGGGTGCTGAGCACAGCGCTCGATCTGGACAAAGTGCTGGGCTGCGTGGTGTTCATCACGGCCGAAACCGAAATGCCGGGCGTGGCACGCTCGGTCAATCCGCACCTGATGATTCTCGGTGAACCGGACGGACGTCTCAGCGAGCGACTGGAACGCGTGCGCGCGCTGATCGAGCGCGCCGGCATCGAAGCCCGGGCCAGCGAGCGCATTCGCGATCAGCTGTGGACCAAGATCATCGCCAATCTTTCTTCCAACCCGCTGTCGGTGGTCACCGGCGCCACCCTCGCACAGCTGTACGGCACCGGCGAGCTGAAAGAGGTGGTCATCAAGATCGTTCAGGAAACCCTTCTGACCGCGGCCGCCTATGGCGCGCGCATCCAGTTCGACCCGCAGACCTTCATGGAACTGGGCGCCGGCATGGGCCAGGTGCGTACGTCCATGCTTCAGGATTTCGAACAAGGCCGACCGCTGGAGCTGGCCGCCATCGGCGACGCGGTGATCGAGCTGGCCGGCTACCAAGGCCTGAACATGCCCACCACACGCGACATTCTGACCCTGGCGCGCTTTCGCGGCGCCCAGGCACTTGCACACTGAAAAGAGGCCCCCATGAACGCCATGACCAAACACACCAAGCCCGCCCACTGCAGCGACGAAGAATGGGCGCTGCGCGTCAAGCTTGCCCACTGCTATCACCTGGTCGACTACTTCGGCTGGACGGAAACCATCTTCAACCACATTTCCGCCCGCCTGCCCGGCCCGGCCCACCATTACCTGGTCAACCCGTTCGGCCTGAACTATACGGAAGTCACCCCGGCGAATCTGCTCAAGGTCGACCTGCACGGCAAGAAGCTCGAAGAATCCCCTTACGACGGCAACCCGGCCGGCTTCGCCCTGCACAGTGCGGTGCACGGCGCGCGGGACGACATCCAGTGCCTGATCCATACCCACACCACGCCGATCTCGGCGGTCGCCCAGAAAAAGCGCGGCTTCGGCCATGACGATTTCTACGGTGCCCAACTCTATGGCCGCGTCGGCTATCACGCGTTCGAGGGCATTACCCTCTTCGATGACGAGAAAACACGCATGATCGAAAGCCTGGGCGACAAGCACGTGCTGGTACTGCGCAACCATGGCATCGCGGTTGGCGAAAGCAGCATCGAAAAGGCGTTCTTCCTGCTCTGGACGGTCCAGCGCGCCGCCGAAAACCAGTGCGCGGCCGGTGCCCTGGGCGGGGAAGATCACCTCCTCGACGAAGGCATCGCCGAGAAATGCGCCAACCTCACCGAGATGCTGATCCGCGAAAGCGGCTTCGCCACCAAATTCTTCGACGCCATGGTGCGCAAGATGCAGGCTGAACGCGGACCGGCGTGAAGCCCCCCTCACCCGTAGGAGCCAGCTTGCTGGCGATCAATGACGCCGCGCAATGCCTTGGATTCCGCAGCGTCCTCTTTGCCGCCGCTTCGCCGCAGATCGCGGATAAATCCGCTCCTACAAAAACCCGTTCGTGCAAGCGACGGCTGGAATGCCGGCCCGTAGGAGCGGATTCATCCGCGAAGGGCGCTTTCGAAGATTGGCGTCAGCCCCGACAATTCCAGTTTGCGCACCAAATCACCCAGGCGGCGCAGTTTGTAGGCTTGCAGGTCGACGCCCTGATAATCGTAGAAACCCACGCCGTCGCGCAGGCCGTTGCGCCCACCGTGCATGTTGTCGGAGATGACCTGCGGCGAATGGAAGCGCGGGTCCAGGGCGTCGCCCAGATAGCGGGAGGCGTAGTACAGAATGTCGCCGCCGCCCCAGTCGATGAACTCCAGCAGTCCCAGCACCGAAAAACGCAAACCGAAGCCGACCCGCACCGCCGTATCGATATCTTCAGCGCTGGCGACGCCCTCCTCGACCATGCGCGCAGCCTCGTTCATCGCCAACGCCTGGATGCGGGGCACGATGAAACCGGCGCTGGCGTTACACACCACCGGTACCTTGCCGATCTGTTTGAGCAGCGACAGCAGGCGTTCCACTACCGCGTCGTCGGTGTTTTCACTGCGGCTGATCTCCACCAGCGGCATCAGGTGCGCCGGGTTTAGCCAGTGGGCGTTGACGAAGCGACCGGGGCCTTGCACCATTTCCGCCAGCTCGGTGACCAGAAAAGTCGAGGTCGTCGAGGCGATGATCGCATCGGGAGCGACTTGTGCACCCATCCAGGCAAAGGTTTCCCGCTTGACCGACGCCACCTCGGGCACCGCTTCGAACACCAGCTGACAGGCGGCCAGTGGCGTGGTCAGCTGATCCTTGGCGCCAACCACAATCAGGTCCAGAACGTCTTCCGCCTGACTGTCCTGCAACAGCTCCAGACGCACCAGCATCTGCAACTCGCGCCGCAGGTTATCCCGCACGCTCTGAAAATAGGCTTGGCGCTCGTTGGCTGGACGTGCCTTGACGTCCAGCAGCACCACCGGCACGCCGGCATAGGCGAACGACAGGGCAATGCCCTCGCCCATGCGACCGGCTCCCACCACTCCCACGCTCCGTAGCAGCTCTGTCATGCGGCCAGCCCCTCGCGCAGCAGGCGCTGCATCTGTTCTGAATCCAGATCCGCCAGCCCGAGGTTTTCCAGGGTGCGGCCCTCGGCATAAAGATCCCGCTCGGCGACGGCCGAGGCAATGGACAACAGGCCGTGGGCGACCGGTGTCGGCACCCCGGCCCAGCGTCCCACGGACACCAGGAAGGACAAGCCCAGGCGGGTGTCCTCCAGCATGTAACGATGGCGTTGCAGGTCGATGTCCTCACGCCAGTCACCGCTGTCGGTCAGCTTGCCGTGGGCGCCACGGCCGTACATCCATTCATCGCCTTCGGTGGTGTTGTAGTGGTCGGCCAGCGGGAAATGCGGCGCCCCATAACCCAGCGCTTCGCGCACCGCCATGCGTTCGGCGTCCAGCCGGCTGGTGACCCGGCGAATCGAAGGCTGGGTGCCTTCGTGATGAATGTCCCATTTATCGAAGTGTTCGAGCGGACCCGCGTTCATCATGATCAGCGGCGGATGGATGATGGGGCCGGCGTTCATCAGCGCGCCGCTCAGCGCGTCTTGGATCGGCTCGACGCTTGGATAGGCCGCGCGCAAGACCTCGAACGCCTGATCGGCCAGCGCCGCGGGGTAAACGCCGGTGGGGAGCCGGGTGGCATAGGCGCTGATCACCAGATCTGCCGGGCCATGCTTGCGCACCAGGTACGGCAGGGTTCCGGTTTCGGCAAAGGCCACCCGCGCGCAGTTGCCGGCATCGAGCATGGCCTTGGCGAACACCAGCGAGCCGAAGGTACCCGGCGGCAGAAACACCACCTGGCCGTCACGCAGCAGGGGCGCGACTTCGCGGGCGAGTTCTTCGTGGGTCGTGGACGGCAGCGGGATCACCACCAGTTGCGCGCCGTCCAGTGCCTGCGCCAGATCCACGCTCAATTGCAGCCTGTCGTCCGGTTTGCCGAGCGACAGCGTCCGGGTGCCCCGGTAATCCTTGACCGTCAGGGCGCCAATGGCGAGCAACTCGCCCAGCGCATGGGCATCGCGACGCCACAGGCAGGTCGAATGCCCGTTTTCCGCCATTTCAACGGCGGCCGCATAACAGCCGTGTCCACCACCAAGCACTGCAATTTTCATCGGTTCACTCCTTTACTGGGAGGCTCGATGCTAGTCCCGCCGGCGAGCCATGACGCTCCGGATCGCGCAAACGGGTTACCGATTGCGCAACCGATCAGTGACTGCGCCGCCGCAGGGTCTCGGACGGCAGGCAGCCGTAGCGCTGGCGATAGGCGCTGGAAAAATGGCCGAAGCTGTTGATGCCATGTCGTAGCAAGACATCGGTGACGGTGTCGCCCGGCGCACCGCGTTGCAGCGTTTCGTGGATCACCGCCAGGCGCCGGTCGCGCATGTATTCCACCGGCGTCTGTTGCAGAAACTGGTTGAAGCCGTTCTGCAATGTGCGCACCGACACCCCCGACAGATCGCTGAGGGTCGCCAGGCTGATGGGCTCGTGCAGGTGCTCGTCGATGTAGTCCCGGGCACGCTTGACGTGACGCGGCAGCGCGCGGCGGCCCAGGCCCAGCAGCTCGTCGGAGCTGTTATGGGGTAACTGGGTCAGCACCAGCTGAATCAGATAGTCGGACAGGCTGCCGCCCAGCACCGAAGCCTGAAGACTGCCGTCATACAGGCGGCAGATGTAATCGAGGGTGTGGAACAGCCCGGCCACCCCGCTGCTGGACTGGTCGACACTGACGTCGAAGATCAAAGGTGTACGCAAGCTGCGTCCCAGCAGGCGTTGCAACTGGGTTTCCAGCGCTTCGCGCTCCAGGCGCAGGATCAGGTTGCGGCAATTGCCGTCGGTCCTGATCCGGCTCGACGCGAACGGCGACGAGACGCTCAGGCACCCGGACTGCATGGCTGCCTGGCGCGGACCGTGGGCGACTTCGCAGTGCCCTTGCAGGGTGATGCGAAACAGATAATGGTCGGCGATATCGCCCACGCTGATCTCGACCGGCGCCTCATAACGCAGATCGAGCAGCGCGCAGGCGCCGAAGAACACCCCGTTGAGGTGCGTGTGCACCGGCGTATCACACAGAATCTCGAACCGGTGAGGGCAAAGGTAACGGCTCACCTGTTCCTTGATCTCGGCGTAATCGGCCGAGCACAGCAAACGGTGCCGTTCCAACAGGTGGATATCGTTGAGCATTGAGTCCCTCCCCCAGGTGCCCCGCGCCACATCGGGGCGCCGCTGCTGTCGACCGGCCGTTCAGCCCAGTCGTGGTCGCTCCCGTTCGAGGCTCGAACGGAAGCAGGCGCAGCCTTTGTAAAGCAACAGCAGTGCCAGAAGCGAAGCGCCGGCGATCACCACCGCCATGGAGTTGCCCACCGCCGCCGGCGACATGAACACCCGGTCGGTGAGCAGCGCGACCAGCGTGGTGCCCAACCCCAGCCCCAGCAGGTTGCTGATCAACAGAAACACCGCCGAGACCTGGGCGCGTACCTGATTGGGCGCCAGGATCTGCATGGCAGCTGTGGAAGCCGGCATCGGGAAAGATGCGAAGAACATCGCCGGCACCAGCAGCGTCACTGACAGCCACAGTTGGTCCACCTGGGAAAACGCCACCGCCGGCACCAGCATGCCCAGCGCGCCGATCACCCCGGTGCGCATCGCCGCGTCACTGCGGCCGCGCCGCGCCAGATAGTCGGTCAGCCAGCCGCCGAACAGCACACCGGCGGTGTTGGCAAGCAGCAGGACAGTGCCGAGCATGTAGCCGGCCTCGACCGGAGTCAGCCCGAACTTGCGGATGTACAGCGCCGGGCTCCAGCTCATCATGCAGAACAGCGCCATCGCGTAGAACGAAAACCCCAGGTAGTGACAGGTGAAGGTTGCGCGGTGGCGCTTCAGAAAGCCGATGCCATCGTTCCAGCGCACCTGCTTGGCGCGACCGCTGGCATCGGTTTGCAAACCCCTGCGCTGCGGGTCGCGCACGGTCAGCCAGATCAGCACGCCGACCAGAATGCCCGGCAAACCGACGATGAAGAACGCCAGCTGCCAGGCCTTGAGCGAGCCGAGAATCGGCAGCTCGAACGCCGTGGTGTCCTTGAGCAGCGCGATCACATACCCGCCCACCAGAAACGCCAGGCCGCCACCGATAAAGGAGCCGATGGAATAAATGCCCACCGCGCGCCCCAGCTTCTCTTTGGGGAACATGTCGCTGAACATCGAATAGGCCGAGGGCGACAGCGCAGCCTCGCCGACGCCCACCCCGATCCGGGCGAGAAACATGTGCAGGAAATTCTTGCTCAGGCCACAAGCGGCGGTCGCGATGCTCCAGAACACCACGCCGACGGCGATGATCCTGGGCCGCGAAAAGCGGTCCGCGAGATAGGCGATCGGCATGCCCATGAAAGCGTAGAACAGCGAAAACGCCAGACCATGCAGCAGGCTGAACTGGGTGTCGCTCAGGTGCAGGTCGGCCTTGATGGGTTCGATCATCAACGCCAGGATCTGGCGATCCACGAAGGAGAAGATGTAGGCGACCATGCACAGGCCAACCACATACCACTCATACACGTAGCTCTTGCGCTGTTGCTGAAGGAGTGAATCCTTGACGGGCGAGTTCATTGACGCGGGCTCCTGATGACGACGGCCGGGCAACCGGCAGAATTCGGTTCACGCTTGCTTGCCGGCGCTAAGCGCAAGCAAAGGGCGAGCCGGGCGTGTTGCGGCAGGAGCCTGCAAGGCGCAGGCGTGAGAATGGAGCATGCAGAGCAATCAGGCATGGCGGTCGACCTCTTGTTGTTATGTTGGACAGGCGTGCGGCGGTTTCAGGACCGCTTAAAACCGAAACGTGGTGCGTACCGACACAAACTGCGCATCAGTGCCGCCGACCTCGCGGATCGCGGAGCCGACATCGTAATAGTTGTAGTCACCGTCAAGGGTGATGTTGGTGGTCACTTTCCAGCGCAGGTTCACTCGGTAGATAGTTCCGGTGTAGCGCTCATCGACGTTTTGCGAACCCGGCACCGGCACCATGCCGGGTGTGTAGATGGCGTCGTCGGTGGATTCGCGCCACACCGCGAACACCCCAGGCTCCAGACGCAGCGACGGAGTCGGCGCGAGGCTCAGGGTCGGGCCGGCCAGGATGATGTTGGAAAGCGTGGTCAGGCCGATCTCGCCATACCAGCCATTGTTGGGATACAGCGGATCGAAGGTCTGCAGCTTGCCGTCACCGGGATCACGGTCGCCGCTCGCCGCATCGATGCGCATCCCGAGCCGTGTGTCCCAGGCGTCGGCGAAACGATAGCCGCTGTCGCTGGAAACGCCCCAGGCCCGGATGTCTTGCCCGTCCAGGTCGCCGAACTGACCGACCAGATCCCAGGTCCAGTCGAATCCGCCACTGGCGCCGAACAGCCGGGCGCCGACACTGTAGCGATCCTCCTGCCCCGCAAGCCCCGCCAGGCTGCGTTGCTCGGTCTGCAACCCCAGCGCGTAGAGATCGACGCTGAGCGCAGAAGTGATCGGCAGCGTGCCATAGGCGCCGAAGAATCGCTGGTTGTTATCGGTGCCATCGTTGAACGAGCCTTCGGCGTCCAGCGCCACCGGCCGCGCGGCGAACAGATCGAGGCGGCGCCCGTCGCGGCCGCTCCAGGCCAGCTTGAAGCCGTCGAACGAGCGGCGAATGTTGGGAATATCGCGCACCGTTACCAGCGCCATGTTGCCGAAGTACAGTTCCTGCCGCCCCGCCCGCAACGTCAGGCGACCGCTGTCGGTGTTCAGGTTGCCGTCGATGAACGCCTGCTGCACATCGGTGCGGCTTTCGTCGGTGGGCGCGGTCAGATCCTTGCCCCAGCTACGGGTATTGGCGAGTTGCACGAAGGTGCGCAACGCATCGTCGAACAGATGCAGATCGGCATGCAGCATCGCCCGCTGTTGCAGATAGCTATCGTCGCGCAGGCCGCGCAGACCGAAGAACGGCCGCTCGTTGACGTCATAGCGATAACGCAGATCACCGCCGATCTGCAGCCACGCCGACTCGGAGAGCCGGTTGAAACGCAACCCGTCGAACGCATCCGTGCGCCGGCTCGGGTCATCGAGAAACCGGTAGTCCTCGATCCAGCGCGGCGGACCGGGGCGGGTCGGACGGGCCTGCTCCAGCGGCCCGCTTGCTGCCTGCGCGCGAGGCGGCTGATCGGCCGCATGCGACCAGATGCTCCAGCTACAAAGCGCGCCCATACAGAGGAAGCGGTACAGCATCAATGGTCGATACATAAGCCTGTCCGTTGCCGAGGGTAGTCGCCATCGAACCTACCCAGCCGCAAGCGGACCGGCCTCCCCAATTGCGCATGCTGCTCCCTGATTGCGCAGATAACCGCTCTGTTCGCGTTTTCATCGAATGCCACGAGGGCCGCGTTGACATATATGCTTAAGGCAAACATATAATTGCCTAGAGCAAACAAACGGAAATCCTTATGTCATCTGTACTTCTGGAGCGGGCCGAAGCGGTACGCCGTTTCAATCGGTCCTACACCCGCAGGATCGGCGCCCTGCGTGAACATCTGGCCCGTGCTGAGTTGTCGCTGACCGAAAGCCGGATACTTTACGAACTGGGTGCCGGCAAGGAGCTGACCAGCGCTGACCTGCGCGCAATGCTCGGGCTGGACGCGGGTTACCTGAGCAGAATCGTCAGCGGGTTCGAAAGCAAGGGCCTCATCAGCCGGACCCGCTCGACACGTGACGCCCGCGCCGTGGTGCTCGAACTGACCGACCAGGGTCGCGCGGTCCTGAGCGATCTCGAACAAGGTGCGCGGGACGAAGTCATGGAACTGCTGCGGGAAATGCCGGAGTCCGGCCAGGAACAACTGGTGCAGGCGATGGACCGCATCCGGGCACTGCTGGGCGACGCCAGCCCCTCGTATCTGCTGCGCGATCCTCGCCCCGGAGACATGGGGCTGGTGGTCCAGCAGCAGGCGGAACTCTATGCGCGCGAATACGGCTGGAACAGCGAGTTCGAAGCCATGGCCGCGGAGCTGGCCGCGAGCTACCTGCGGGGCTTCGATCCCACCGGCGACCGTTGCTGGATCGCGGAAAAAGATGGCCGGGTCGCAGGCTCAGTCTTCGTGGTACGCCAGGATCAAACCACCGCGAAACTGCGCATGCTGTACGTCGACGCGAACGTCCGCGGCCTGGGCATCGGCAAGCGGCTGGTCGAAGAAGCGTTGCACTTCGCACGGCAGGCCGGCTACACGCGAATCGTCCTCTGGACCACCAGCGTCCTCACCGGCGCCCGTGCGCTGTATGAAAAAGCGGGCTTCAGCCTGGTGGAAGAAGAACAGGTGCAGCTTTTCGGCAAGAAACTGACTGGCCAGACCTGGGCGCGGGATTTGTAACCGGCCGAGGAACGCGATAATCGAAGCCACGCCGCGCTTGATGCACCGCGTCGTTTTCCCGCTGCCGCTCGGCGGCAGATCGCGGATGAATCCGCTCCTACGAAGATATGAGGGCAGCAGCGTTTCGCAGACCCTGTAGGAGCGGATTCATCCGCGATGCGCCAGGTCAGGCAACACATCTCCGGAGATTTCTTCGCCTTTCCGCGGATGAATCCTCTCCTACAGGATTTGTGAATACCACTCCTGCGTGGCCGGCGGTCAAGGATGGATGTCAGGGCTGTATTTATATACAGTTACACCTTGACTCCTACAACACAGGAAACCGCCCCAGCATGCGTCTGATGGACCTGCACCTTCCCCTCCACCAGTTCAGCGAAACGCACTCCGTGGATATCCCGGTCGAACCTTCCCGGGCGATGCGCGAAGTGCTTGCCTGGCGGCCGGAACACGACAGCCTGTTCCGTTACGCCATCGGTATCCGCGAACTGCCCATGCGCCTACTGCGTCGCGGCGGCCTGCGACCGGCGGCGTTCGGCATGGACAACTTCACCCTGATCGCTCGCGATGGCGACCGGGAGGTCGTTTACGGGCTGGCCGGCAAGCTTTGGCAAACCGACTTCGGACAGGCGCGTATTGCGGATGCCGATGGCTTCGGGCAATTCAACGAGCCGGGCACGGTAAAGCTGGGAGTAAGTTTCGTCTGCGAACTGCTGCCGTCGGGGTTGACCCGAATCACCACCGAGACCCGCGTGCACTGTCTGGACGCCGAGGCCTTGGGGCGGTTCAGGCCCTACTGGTACCTGATCCGCCCCGTCAGCGGGTTGATCCGCCGGCGTATGTTGCGCGCGATAGCGCGGCGCTGCCGGGCCTGAGACGGCCCCGCCCGCCATCACCGGCTCGTCGCAGCCAACGGTCCGGAGCCCGCGGCCGGTTTCTTCGGACGCCTGTCGTCCGGTACGCCCCAGAGGATGACGCCTGCACAGATCAGGCAGAACGGCGCCAGCGCCAGCATGCCCATGTAGGTATTGCCGGTCAGATCGTTCACGTAGCCCACCAGCAGCGGCGCGACGATGCCGCTCAGTTGCCCGATGGTGTTGATCGCCGCAATGCCGCCGGCGATCGCCAGGCCGCTGAACGCCTGTTGCGGGATGGTCCAGAAGATCGGAATCGCGATGAATACGCCTGCGGTCGCGAGCACCAGGAAGGACGTCAGCAACACGTAGTTGTCGTTGAAATACAGCGCCGCGAAGTAGCCGATACCGCCGACCAGCATGCACTGCCAGAGATACTTTCTGCGTTCGCCGGACCTATCGGACAGGCGCGTCACCCAGATCATGCCCAGCGCCGCGACCATGTAGGGCATCGCGGTCAGCACACCGACCCACAACTGGTTTTTGACCCCGGCCGAACCGATCAGGTGCGGCATCCAGAAGTTGAGGCCGTAGCCGGTCAGTTTGATCATGAAGTAAATCACCGACAGGATCGCGACTTCGCGGGTCAGCAGCACCTTGAGCAAGGTGGTGTGGATGGGTCTGGACTCTTTGCGGTCGTTGTCCAGGTTACGCTGCAACAGGTCTTTTTCCGGCTGGCTCAGCCATTTTGCCGACTGGATGTCACGGTCGAGCTTGAACAGTACGATGACCCCCAGCGCGCTGCACGGCAGCCCGGACAGCACGAACAGCCAGTGCCAGCCGGCCAGGCCAAGAAAGCCGTTCATGTATTCCAGAATCAGCCCGGAGACCGGCGCACCGAGCACGCCCGACAAGGGAATCGACAGAAACCAGATGCCGTTCATGCTCGCCAGGTTCTTCTTCGGAAACCAGCACGCCAGATAGAACAGCAGCGCCGGCCCGAAACCGGCTTCCATGACACCGATCAAAAAGCGCAAAAAGTACAGGGTGTACTCGTTGTAGGCGAACACCAGCGCGGCGGTGGCCAGTCCCCAGGAGACCATGATCCGGCAGATCCAGCTCGGCGCGCCGTATTTCTTCAGGCCGAAACTGCTGGGCACTTCGAACAGGACGTAACCGACGAAAAAGATGCTGGCGGCCAGACCATAGGCCGCGTCGCTCAGGCCCAGCTCGGCGTGCATCTGGGTCTTGGCGAAGCTGATGTTGATCCGGTCGAAGTAGGAAAACAGGAAGCAGACGATGGTCAGCGGCAGAATGCGCCAGGCGATCCGGCGATAGAGCAGCATTTCGTCGATTTCGGTCGAGGCGCCACGGGACGAGCTATCAATTGCAGCCATTTCGATTCTCCATAATTGTAATTGTCGGAGATTTGGGTAAACGGTCGATTCAGCGATGACGCAGTATGAGCACTCCGTCTTCGTCTGCGCAAACGACGTCACCCGGCAGGATCGGTCGGTTTTCAAGCAAAACGGGGACGTCACGGCGTCCCCCTTCGTTGTTCTCGGTGCGCGCCGGCCAGGTGCCCAGCGCCACAACGCCCAGCGAAATGTCCTTGAGTTGCGCGGCGTCACGCAGGTTGCCGCGCACGACAACGCCCGCCCAGCCGTTTCGCCGGGCAAGCAGTGCCAGGTTTTCGCCGATGCAGGCTCGCTGGTCACCCTGGGCATCGATCAATAGCACACGCCCCGCGCCGGGTTCGGCCAGGGCCTGGCGGATGTGGTAATTGCTGCCGCCGGTTTCGACGGTCGAGACCGGCCCGCTGAACGATCGCTCCTGACCGAACCAGCGCCATTCGCCGGGCAGGATCATCAACTCGCCCTGCCCTTGCCCCGCGTCATGGGCGTCGCAGAGATCCGCGGTCGGCGTGTTCATGCCAACGCCTTGCGCTGTCCGACCACCTGCTGCAGCTGGTCAAAGCTGCAGATGCGCCCCAGCAGCGCACTGGCCGCGACGGTATACGGGCTCGCCAGCCAGACCTGCCCTGGCCCCGAGCGGCCGGGGAAGTTGCGGTTGATGGCGCTGACTGTCACCTGATCGGCGCGGGTCGAGGAACCCGGACCGCAGTTGGCGCAGGCGCCGCAGCCGGGCATGATCAGCTCCACACCCAGGGCTTCGAAAGTTTCCAGGTAACCTTTGGAGATGCAGTAGTCGCGCACCGCCAGGGTCCCGAATTGCAGGAACAGCCGGGTGTCGGCCGGCAGCCGCAGCCCGCGCGCCCGCCCCCAGGCCAGCACCTCATGGTAGTAATCGAAGTCTTCGCGCTTGCCCGCCGTGCAGGAGCCGCCGTAGGCAATGTCGATCCTGACCGGGCCGGCCAGTTCGTCGATCGCCAGTCCGTTGCCCGGATCGCCGGGCGCCGCTACCAGTGGGGTGAGCCGGGCGCAGTCGATGGCGATCACTTCCTTGTACTCGGCGCCTTCATCGCTGACCATCCACGGCTCCAGCCGGACGTCGACACCCCGACGCTCGCGGATGAATTCGACCGCCTTGCGGTCCGGCGCGACGATGCCGGTAAAGCCGCCCAGCTCGGCGACCATGTTGGTCAGCGTCGCGCGCTCGTCGATGGACATGGCCGCGACGGTGTCGCCGGCGTATTCGAACACGGCGCCGATGGCGTGGCCCTGCCTGATTGATTCGCTGCGCAGCAGCTCTAGCACCAGGTCCTTGGCGGTGACGCCGGGCGCAAGCCGGCCGTTGAGTTCGACGCGAATCACCTCGGGCACCCGACAACGAATGAAGCCGGTGGCCCAGCTGTTGGCGATGTCTGTGGCCCCGGCACCGAACGCCAGGCAACCCAGCGCCCCGGAATGCGGGGTGTGGGAATCGGTGCCGACCACCACTTGCCCCGGCAGCGCGTGCATCTCGGTCATCAAGGCATGGCAGATGCCCTCGGAACCCGCCTCACCCCGCAAGGCCCCGTGGCTGCGCACCGGATAGCGGCGCACGAACTCATCGTGGGCACTCGCCAGCCCGCCCACGGCCGCCAGCAGGTTATCGCGCACGTGTGGGAAGCTCTGGTTCGCCAGGATCAGGTGATCCTGAAAGGCAATGATCTCCTCGGGGCGAGTCAAGGTCAGGTCGTAACCGAACGCCTCGTGCATGAGGTGCGCACACATGCCGGTGAAATAATCATGACTGAAGCGCCAGTCCGCCGAGAGGAATACGCCGTCGCCCTTCGCAACCGGCCCCTGTGGCGCGACGCGGCGGCGTTCGATGATCTTCTCCACCAGCGTCAGCGGCCACTCGCCGGGGATCTCGTTGAAAACCTTGCGGGCAATCGCAGGCAGGCTGGTCTTGCTGTACGGCAGCAGCCCGCCAGCCTTGATGACGGCCTGGGTCACCGCATCCCGCCCCTCGAGAAACTCTTCGATGTCTATGGCTTCGCCGGCCCTGATCCGCTCGATAAGGCCGAAGTCCGTGGAGGTGTAGATACCAATGTTGTCGCAGTTCTGGCGATAGATCCGCTCGAAGCTTTCCGCGATGATCAGGCGAATGCCGGCGGATTTTTCCGCCAGCGGACTGGACTCCCGCGACGAGCCCTTGCCATAGCGCTTGCCGGCGACGGTGATTTCGAACCCCGCGTCCTTGACTGCGTTCTCGCCGATAGGCAGCACGCCCTCGGTCTTGAAGCCCACGTAGGGATATTTTCCGAGCCGCTCGTCGTAGGTCATCATGATCACCACCGGCGTGATTTCATCGGTGGAAATGTCATCCCGCAGCGGCCCTGCCTGCGCAAGCGTCAGGTCGGCGCCGGCAAGCTGGTCGCTTACCGCTGCTGCGTCGCGGCATAAAAACAGAAAGCGCCCGGAGAATTCGATTTTTGTTGTCATACTGGCCGTCTCCTCATCATGCAGACATGCTAGGAACAGTTCGGCGACTTGGGTAACGGTAAAAAGTGATGCTTAGCGTGAGAAAATTTCTTGGGAGGCGGCGTGCATAACCTGTGGCGATTCGATCCGACCACGCTGCGGCTGTTCATCTCGGCCTGCGAAGAAGGCACCTTCGGCCGCGCGGCCGAAAAGGAAGGCCTGGTGCCCTCGGCGCTAAGCAAACGGATCGCCGAGCTTGAGGAAGCGGTGGGCGCGGCGCTGCTGTATCGCCTGCAGAAAGGTATTCAGCCCACCCCGGCCGGGCTTTGCCTGCTCGAACACGCGCGGCACGTGCTGGACGAAATGACCCTGATGTCCGCCGCGCTGTCGCGCTACGCCGATGGTGAGCAAGGCCACCTGCGCATCAGCGCCAACCGCTCCAGCATCGTCCAGTTCCTGCCCCGCGACATTCGCGCCTGGCGCCAGGCGCACGCCGGCATCAAGCTGGAATTGCACGAGCGAACCAGCGAAGAGCTGGTGGACGACGTAAGCGGCAATCTCAGTGACGTGGGCATCGGCACCGAACTGAGCGGGGTCGATGACAAAGGACTGATCCTCACCGACTATCATCGCGATCAGCTGGTCGTGGTGCTCGCGCCCGATCATCCCCTCAGTGACAGGGATACGCTGGCGTTCAGCGAAACCCTGGCCTTCAACCACGTCGCGCTGCACAAGGACAGCCCGCTGTACCGCCGACTGGATCAGGCGGCGCGGGCCGCGCGGCAAAAGATCAACTATGAAGTGCACGTCAAGAGCTTCGACGCCGTGTGCCGGATGGTCGAGGCCGGGCTGGGAATCGGCATCATCCCGCGCCAGGCCATCAGCCATGTCGCCGACGGCGGGCTGGTGGCCATTCCCTTGACCGACGTCTGGGCGACCCGCCGCTTCCAGATCGTCACCAAGACGGGCGCGGCCCAATCCCGGGCATGCGCGGATTTTCTGGCGTTTCTGGGGGCTCGCGCGGGGTCTGTCTGATTACATCGGTTTAGCATGGCATCGCCAGCAAGCTGGCTCCTACTCGTCCTGTAGGAGCCAGCTTGCTGGCGATGAAAATGACGCGATTTATCTGAAATCCCACGGGGGATGTGTAGGTCAGACTTTCACCGCGCCAGCCACCTTCGAGCCATTCGCACGCCCGAGCAGGCCGGAGATATCGCGCCCGACTCGGATGACTTTCGCCATGTCCACGCCGGTCTGGATACCCAGCCCGTGCAGCAGGTACAGCAGGTCTTCGGTCGCCAGATTGCCCGATGCGCCCTTGGCGTAGGGGCAGCCGCCGAGGCCGGCAACCGAGCTGTCAAAGACCGCCAGCCCTTCCAGCAGGCTGGCGTAGACGTTGGTCAGTGCCTGGCCGTAGGTGTCGTGGAAGTGTCCGGCCAGATGCTCGCGTGGGATCAGCGCCGCCACTTCGGCAATCAGCGTGCGGGTTGCGGACGCGGTGCCAACGCCGATGGTGTCGCCCAGCGAAATTTCGTAGCAGCCCAGGTCATACAGTTCGCGGGCGACGGCGGCGACTTGCACGGGCGAGACGCTTCCGTCATACGGGCAACCCAGCACGCAGGATACGTAGCCTCGGACCCGCACACCCTGCTGCCGCGCTGTTTCCACGACCGGCGCGAAGCGCGCCAGGCTCTCGGCAATCGAGCAATTGATGTTGCGTCGGGAGAAGGACTCCGATGCCGAGGCGAACACCGCCACCTCTCGCACGCCGGCTACGAGCGCGGCTTCAAGGCCTAGCAGGTTCGGCACCAGCGCCGCGTAGGTAATCCCTGGCCGCTGGATGATTCCCGCAAACACCGCGGCGCTGCCCGCCATCTGCGGCACCCATTTCGGCGAGACGAAACTGCCGGCTTCGATATAGCCAAGCCCGGTGTCGGACAACGCGTCGACGAAGCGGATTTTGTCTTGCGAGGTCAGCGGATGCTGTTCGTTCTGCAGGCCGTCCCGCGGCCCGACCTCGACCACCCGCACGCGATCAGGCAGGTTCATGACGCGTCCTCCAGCTCCACCAGCACCGTGCCCTCGCTGATCAATTCGCCTTCGCTGCAATGGACCGCAACGACCGTCCCCGCCTGTTGGGCGCGCACGCTGTGTTCCATTTTCATGGCTTCCAGGACCACCAGCACCGCGCCTGCCTCCACCTGTTGTCCGGCTTCGACCAGCACCCGCACGATGCTGCCGTTCATGGGCGCAGTCAGTCCGCCGTGGTGAACGTGCGCGTTCTGCGCGGCCGTCATCGCATCGAAGCGTCTCACGGGGTACCACTCGTACCCCCAGCGCAGGTAAAGGGTGTCGGCGTGGCGAATGATATCGCTGTGCTTTTGCACTGCCTGTGAAGGCTCGGCGGAGACCTCCCGGCGCAGCTCTCCACAGACCAGACTCTGGCTGTCCACGGATGGCAGCCCGCTGCGCCAGGAATTGCGCGCTGCCCAGGGGGAACAGGGGTCGTCGGCGCGGCGGCGCTCGGCGTCGGTTGACAGGAACGCCGACGCCGCACGTTGCCAGAAGCCGTCGGGCAACTCTTCGGCGTTGGGCAGCAGATCGGTGTGGTGACGTTCGATAAAGCCGGTGTCCAGTTCGGCAGCGGCAAATGCGGGATGAGCGAGGATGCGTTGCAGGAACGCCAGGTTGGTCTTGAAGCCGCCGACCGCCGTCTCGGCCAGCATCGCCAACAAGCGCTGGCGGGCTTCCTCGCGGTTTTCACCCCAGGCGATCAGCTTGGCGACCATGGGGTCATAGAACGGCGAGACTTCGTCGCCCTGCTCCACACCACTGTCCACGCGCCGGCCGGGGCCCGGCGCGGGTTCGCGATAAAGGTCCAGATGCCCGCTGGCCGGCAGGAAACCACCCTGCGGGTCCTCGGCATACAGCCGCACTTCGATCGCATGACCCATGAGCGGCACTTGTTCCTGGGTGATCGGCAACGGCTCGCCCCGCGCCACGCGGATTTGCCAGGCGACCAGGTCCAGCCCGGTGATGACTTCGGTCACCGGATGCTCCACCTGCAGCCGGGTGTTCATTTCCATAAAGAAGAACTCCCCCCGGGAGTCAAGCAGGAACTCCACCGTACCGGCTCCCACGTAGCCGATGGCCTTGGCGGCCTGCACCGCGGCTCCGCCCATGGCGCGGCGCAAGGCCGGAGACAGGCCCGGCGCGGGGGCTTCTTCGACCACCTTCTGGTGACGACGCTGAATCGAACAGTCACGTTCGTTCAGATACAGGCAATTGCCGTGACGGTCGGCGAAGACCTGAATCTCGACATGCCGGGGTTTGAGCACATATTTTTCCACCAGCATGCGCGCATCGCCGAACGATGACTGGGCTTCGCGCTGCGCCGAGGACAGCGCCTGGGCCAGTTCGCCTTCGCTCTCGACGACCTTCATGCCCTTGCCGCCGCCACCCGCCGTGGCCTTGAGCAGCACCGGATAGCCGATGCGCCGGGCCGCCTCGCGAAAGGTGTCGAGATCCTGGGCTTCGCCATGGTAGCCGGGTACCAAAGGCACGCCGGCCTGCTCCATGAGCGCCTTGGCCGCCGACTTGCTGCCCATGGCTTCGATGGCGCTGGCCGGCGGGCCGAGAAACACCAGGCCGGCGGCTTCCAGCCTGCGGGCGAATTCCGCGTTTTCGGAGAGAAAGCCATAGCCGGGATGGACGGCCTGAGCGCCGCTGGCAATCGCTGCGTCGAGGATCTTGTCGATCAGCAGATAACTGTCGCCGGGTTTGGCGCCACCGAGGTTGACCGCGCGATCGGCCTCGCGCACGTGGCGCGCGGTACGGTCGATTTCGCTGTGCACAGCTACCGTGCCGAGCCCCAGCGCCTTGGCCGTGCGCATGACGCGGCAGGCAATCTCTCCCCGGTTGGCGACCAGCACTGTGTTTATTGTTGTTTTGTTCATGTCATCTCGCCTTGGCAATTAGAATTCCGCGCTTCGACATCCACGCCCCGGGAGCCAGCCTGCTGGCGATAACCCGCCTGGCCATTGCGTCGCTTCCGTCGCCAGCAAGCTGCCTCCCACAGATGCCTGGCGCACATCGGCTCTGTGGGAGGGAGCTTGCTCGCGACCGTGGAGTCACGCAATTCGCCTGATACCGCGCGTCGCCTTCATCGCGAGCAAGCTCGCTCCCACGGGCCAGTGGCCCGCAGCCTCATGGGCCGCTCAGGTCCACGCCGGTTTGCGTTTTTCCAGAAAGGCGTTCAAGCCTTCCTGCCCTTCCGGGCTGACGCGAATGCCCGCAATGGTGCTTTCGGTACGCTGGCGCAGGGCTTCGTTGAGCACGCCGCTGCCGACATCCTGCAAAAGTGCCTTGCCCGCGCGCATGGCTTGCGGGCTGTTCTGCAGCAAGGTGCCGGTCCAGCGTTGGACCAGGGTTTCAAGTTCGCCTGCGGGGCAGGTTTCGGCGAGCAGACCCAGCTCACGCGCGCGCTCGCCGCCGAAGCGTTCGGCGCTGAGGGCGTAGCGGCGGGTCGCGCGTTCACCGATCGCCTGCACCACATACGGGCTGATGACCGCGGGCACCAGGCCGATGCGCACCTCCGACAGGCTGAACAGCGCGTCCTCGGCACCGATGGCGATGTCGCAGCAACTGACCAGCCCGACCGCGCCACCAAAAGCGGCACCCTGAACCACCGCCAGGGTTGGAAAAGGCAGGTGATACAGCAGGCTCATCAGCTCGCCCAGTTCATGGGCATCCTTGAGGTTCGCAGCGTAATCCAGTGCCGCCGAGGCCTGCATCCAGGCCAGGTCCGCCCCGGCACAGAAGTGCTTGCCGCGTCCGCGCAGCAACAGGAAGCGGATGGCCTCGTCGGCGCCCAGCTCGCGCAGCGCATTGACCAGCTCGGCGATCATCCGCGCATCGAGCGCGTTGTGCTTCTCGGGCCGGTCCAGCCAGAGCGTCACGACACCTGCCGCGCTACGCTGGATCTGAAGGGTGGTGTAGTCGCTCATGAAGCAGTCCTCGACGTCAGTCTTGTGCATCGGGCGTTACATGCGGAATACGCCGAACCGGGTGGGCTCGATGGGTGCGTTGAGGCTGGCGGAAATCGCCAGCGCCAGCACATCCCGGGTCTGGGCCGGATCGATGACGCCGTCGTCCCAGAGTCGCGCGCTGGAGTAAAAGGCGTGGGCCTGACGTTCGTATTGATCGACGATGGGTTGCTTGAGCCGCAGCTCATCCTCGGCCGAGAAAGACTGCCCGGCACGTTGCGCCTGCTCCTGCTTGACCTGCACCAGCACACCGGCGGCCTGCTGGGCGCCCATCACGCCGATCTTCGCGTTGGGCCACATCCACAGGAAGCGAGGATCGTAGGCCCGCCCGCACATCCCGTAGTTGCCGGCGCCGAAACTGCCGCCGATGATCACCGTGAACTTGGGCACCTGAGCGCAGGCCACGGCAGTCACCAGCTTGGCGCCGTGCTTGGCGATGCCGCCGGCCTCGTATTTCTGGCCGACCATGAAGCCGGTGATGTTTTGCAAGAACACCAGCGGAATGCCGCGCTGGCAGGCCAGCTCGATGAAGTGCGCGCCCTTCTGCGCCGCCTCGGCGAACAGAATGCCGTTGTTGGCGAGCACTGCCACCGGGTAGCCGTGGATGCGCGCGAAGCCGCAGACCAATGTGGTGCCGAACAATGCCTTGAATTCGTCGAGCACCGAGTCGTCGACGATGCGGGCGATGACTTCTCGCACGTCGAAGGGCTGCTTGGGGTCGGCCGGAATGATGCCGTAGAGTTCTTCGGCGGCGTAACGCGGCGCAACCGGCTCGACGCTTTCCAGTTTCCCGAGCTTGCGCCAGTTCAGGTTGGCAACACAGCGGCGCGCCAGCGCCAGGGCGTGCGCGTCGTCTTCGGCATAATGATCGGCGACGCCGGACACCTTGCAGTGCACGTCCGCGCCCCCTAGATCCTCTGCACTGACCACCTCGCCAGTTGCGGCTTTTACCAGCGGCGGGCCGGCCAGGAAGATGGTGGCTTGCTCGCGGACCATGATGGTTTCGTCGCTCATCGCCGGCACGTAGGCGCCGCCCGCGGTGCACGAGCCCATCACCACGGCGATCTGCGGAATGCCCTGGGCGCTCATGGTCGCCTGATTGAAGAAGATGCGTCCGAAGTGTTCGCGGTCCGGAAAGACCTCGTCCTGACGCGGCAGATTGGCGCCGCCCGAATCCACCAGATACAGACACGGCAGGCGATTCTGCTGGGCGATGGCCTGGGCACGTAGATGTTTTTTCACGGTCAGCGGGTAGTAACTGCCGCCTTTGACCGTGGCATCGTTGGCGATGATCATGCATTCAACGCCCTCGACCCGGCCGATCCCGGCGACGACGCCCGCGGCCGGGACCTGCTCGTCATAGACCTCAAAGGCGGCAAGCTGGCCGATTTCCAGAAACGGCGAGCCGGGGTCCAGCAGGCGGTCGATGCGATCCCGGACCAGCAACTTGCCACGCCCGGTATGGCGTTGTTGCGCGGCGGTTCCGCCACCTTCACATACCTGGGCCAGCAGTCCGCGCAGGTTTGCGACCTGCGCCAGCAGCGCGTCCCGGCTGGCGAGGAAGTCCGCCGACCTGGGGTTGATCTGGGTGTTGAGTCTGGTCATGGCCACCTCTTGTTGTTATTACCCGATTCGACATCAGCAGCAGCGCGTGATGGCTGTCATCGCGTTTCGTTGAACAGCTCGCGCCCGATCAGCATGCGCCGGATTTCGCTGGTTCCGGCACCGATTTCGTAAAGTTTGGCGTCGCGCCACAGGCGGCCAACCGGAAACTCATTGATATAGCCGTTGCCGCCGAGAATCTGGATGGCCTCGCCGGCCAGCCATGTGGCTTTTTCCGCGGCATACAGAATGACGCCCGCGCAGTCCTTGCGAACCTGGCGTACATGTCCGCTGCCCAATGCGTCGAGGTGTTTGCCCACGGCATAAAGATAGGCGCGGCAGGCCTGCTGAGTGGTGTACATGTCGGCGATCTTGCCCTGAATCAACTGGAACTCGCCGATGCTCTGGCCGAACTGTTTGCGGTCATGAATGTAGGGCACGACGACGTCCATGGCGGCCTGCATCAGGCCAAGCGGTCCACCGGACAGAACGGCGCGTTCGTAGTCCAGGCCACTCATCAGCACCCTGGCCCCTTCGCCGACTCCGCCGAGTACGTTTTCCGCCGGAACTTCCACATCCTGGAACACCAGTTCGCCGGTGTGCGAACCGCGCATCCCCAGCTTGTCGAGCTTCTGCGCGACGGAGAATCCGGCGCTGCCCTTCTCCACGATAAAGGCGGTCATGCCCTTGGCGTTTGCCGCCGGATCGGTCTTGGCATAGACCACCAGCACGTCGCAGTCGGGGCCGTTGGTGATCCACATCTTGGTGCCGTTGAGGACGTAACGGTCGCCTTTACGGTCGGCCCGCAGCTTCATGGACACCACATCCGATCCGGCATTGGGCTCGCTCATGGCCAGCGCCCCGATATGTTCGCCGCTGATCAGCCTGGGCAGAAACCTGCGCTTCTGCTCATCGGTGCCATTGCGATTGATCTGGTTGACGCACAGGTTCGAATGGGCGCCGTAGGAGAGGCCGATGCCACCGGCGGCGCGGGAGATTTCTTCCATTGCGACCATATGGGCCAGGTAGCCCATGCCCGAGCCGCCGTATTCTTCGCTGACGGTCAGCCCCAGCAGTCCCATGTCGCCGAACTTGCGCCACAGGTCCATGGGGAATTGGTCGGTGCGGTCGGCTTCTTCGGCGCGGGGAGCAATCTCCCTGGCGGCGAAACCGGATACGGAATCGCGCAACATATCGATTTCTTCACCCAGGAAGAAATTCAATCCGGGCAGATGGCTCATGGTGTTCTCCGTCTTTTTATTGGAATTGGGGTACAGCAAACACGGCATGCGATGAAAGAGTGCTCATTTCAAACACCCTAGTCACGCAATGCGCTATCGTAAAATTCTAAAAACAGACATCAGGTATAAAAATAATAGATGCCTAGTTCCCGTGACGTGACTTTGCGCCAACTGAGGTATTTCGCGGCCGCCGCCGAGACCGGCCAGTTCTCCCAGGCTGCGGCCAACGAGCATATATCCCAATCGGCGATCACCTCGGCGGTCAGCCAGCTGGAACTGACACTGGGCGTAAGTCTGTTCGAGCGGCTGCCCCATGGCGTGCGGCTGACCCTGGAGGGTTATCGCTTTTTCGAACGGGCGCAGTCGATCCTCAATGAGGTCGACGATGCGCTGAGCGAGCCGCTGACCAATAACGCCTCCTTGAGCGGCACGGTTCGCATCGGCGCCAGCTATACCGTGCTGGGCTACTACCTGCCGGGCCTGCTGGCACGCTTTCGACGCAGCTACCCCAACATCGATTTCGATCTCAGGGACCTGGATCGAGAGGCCATCGAACAGGCGGTCGCCACCGGCGAGCTGGATCTGGGCCTGATCATTCTGTCCAATTCCAGCCCGGATCTGGCGCTGGAGAAAACCGTGCTGCTGCGCTCGCCGCGCCATATCTGGCTGTCGGCCGATCATCCGTTGATGCAGCAGGCGCACATCCGGCTCAAGGACATCGAACGGTTTCCCTACATCATGCTCACCGTCGACGAGGGCGAAGCCTCGTCCAGCCGTTACTGGGCCGCGTCGGGCGTGGCGCCTCAGGTCGCGTTCAGGACCGGTTCCATGGAGGCGCTCAGGGATCTGGTCGCCCATGGGTTCGGCGTGACCATCCTGTCGGAAATGGTCTTTCGCTCCTGGTCGCTGGAAGGACGAAGGCTGGAAACCCGCCCGCTGATCGACCCGCCGCCGGAGCTTGAGCTTGGCCTGATCTGGAACCGGGACAGTCTGACTGCACCCGATGTCAAGTCTGTACACAATTTCCTGCTTCAGGTGAGCAAGGGCTGACCTGCGGACCTGCGGGTGGCCTGGCCCTGCTGGACGCTGTTAACATTCCTCGTTTAATCGTTTCAGCTTATTTCGAGGAAGTGAATGTCCATTCAGGAAGCGCCGCCCCTGGCGGCGTCGAAAACGACTGTAGCCAAGATGGAAGCCGCCATGGCGCTGGGCAGCTTTGCCATCGGCACCGGCGAGTTCGCGATCATGGGCCTGATGCCCGATATCGCAGGCAACCTGCAATTGAGCGAGCCGCAGGTCGGCCACGCCATCAGCGCCTACGCGCTGGGGGTCATGGTCGGCGCGCCGACCCTGGCGATACTGGGCGCCAAATTGTGGCGCAAACACATGCTGCTGTTGTTGATGGCGTTGTATGCGCTGGGCAACCTCGCCACTGCGCTGGCGCCCTCCTACGCGGGTCTGGTCGCCTTCCGCTTCATCAGCGGCCTGCCCCACGGGGCGTATTTCGGCATTGCGGCGGTGGTTGCATCGAGCATGGTGCCAACCCATCAACGCGCCGGGGCCGTCGCGCGGGTGATGATGGGCCTGACACTGGCGATGCTGCTGGGTAACCCGGTCGCGACCTTGCTGGGCCAATACTTTGGCTGGCGCTCGGCCTTCGTGCTGGTGGGGTTGCTGGCGGTGTGTACCATCGCCCTGGTCTGGCGCTTCGTACCCCAGCGTCACGACGAAGCCCGTAGCGATCCGCGCAAAGAGCTGCAAGCCTTTCGCCTGCCGCAGGTGTGGATGGCGCTGGCGATTGCGTCCATTGGCTTCGCCGGCATGTTCTGCGTGTTCAGCTATCTGGCGCCCACCATGCTGGAAGTGACCAGGACATCGCCGCAGTGGATTCCCTTTGGTCTGGCGGCATTCGGTGCCGGCGGCATCATCGGCAACATTGTCGGCGGCAAGCTGTTCGACCGCTTGCAGTTCCGCGCCGTGGGCGTGGTGCTGGTATGGTCCATCGCCGTGCTGCTGTTCTTCCCGTTCGCCGCTCATTCGCTGTGGTCGATCCTGCTGGGCATCGGTCTGGTGGGCACCATGATCGCCCTCGCCGCTCCGTTGCAGATCCGGCTGATGGACATTGCCCATGAAGCGCCAAGCCTCGCCGCTGCCTCAAACCACGCCGCCTTCAACCTCGCCAACGCCCTGGGCCCCTGGTTTGGCGGCATCGCGATCACCGCGGGTCTTGGCTGGACCAGCACCGGCTACATCGGCGCCGCCACCGCGCTCGCCGGTCTGGGCCTTTATTGCGTGGCGCGACGCATGAAGGGCGGCCATTGATCGACTGAAAAGATCGTTTTTTCGGTTCCAACCGCAAGCAAAAGTGTTGTTTCGCGTCCCGGCTCATCGGGCTCATACTGGGACGCGATCGCGCGCCTTCGGACTTTGCGCCTCGCCTCGCGCAGGGCGCGTTACTAGACAGGAGGCCCCGTGGCGGCATACAACCTCAGACAACTCAAATATTTCACGACGGTCGTGGACTGCGGCAGCGTGGCGGAGGCGTCCCGCAAGCTGTATATCGCCCAGCCGTCGGTCTCCACGGCCATCCGCCAGCTCGAAGAAAGCTTCAACGTGCAGCTGTTCATCCGCCAGCACGCTCAGGGCATGGCCCTGACGCCGGCCGGCGGACGCTTCTATCGCAAGGCCATGGAACTGCTGCGCATGGCCCATGAATTCGAGCAGAACGCGCTGGCCGACAACGATACCGTCGCCGGGCAGATCGATATCGGTTGCTACGAGACCGTGGCGCCGCTGTATATGCCGATGCTCATCGCCGGCTTTCGCGCCAAGTGGCCCGGCGTCGAAATTCGTCTGCGCGACGGCGAACAGCAGGAGCTGGTGCAAGCGCTGACCAGCGGCAGCATCGACCTGGCGATCCTGTTCGAGCACGAACTGGATTCGACCATCGAAACCGCGCCGCTCACACCGCCCCGCCAGCCCTATGCGCTGTTGCCGGCCGATCATCGCTTCGCCGCCCAGGACAAGGTGTCGCTGCACGAGTTGGTGCTCGAACCCATGATCCTGCTGGACACCATGCCCAGCCGCAGTTATTTCGTGAGCATTTTCACTGAGCGTGGACTCAACCCGCACATCACCTTCAGCTCGCCGTCGATCGAGATGGTGCGCGGCATGGTCGCCCAGGGGTTTGGCTATTCGATTCTGGTGACCCGTCCGTTCTCGGACTACACCTACGACGGCAAGCAGGTGGCCTGCGTGCCGCTGGCCGAAGACGTCACCGGCTCCGGGCTGTCGGCGGCCTGGCTGCGTCGTTCGCACTTGACCAAACCCGCGCAGCTGTTCGTCGAGCACTGCAATGAGGAACTGGCGCGTCTGAAACGCTAGAAAGGTGGGAAGCGACGTTCGCCATCGGACGTCGCTTCCCCTGCGGAAGGTTACGCCGCCGACGGGCTTGAACAGAACGCCAGAATCCGCTGCAACATGGCATCGCAGGCCCGGAGCTGCGCAAGGCTGACGAACTCGTCCGGCTTGTGACCCTGGTCCATGCTGCCCGGTCCACAGACGACGGTCGGAATGCCGATCTGGTCGAACAAACCGCCTTCGGTGCCGAACGCCACGGTGCCGAACTCGTTCGATCCGCAGAACTGCGCCACCCACTGCGCCGCCTGGCTTTGCGCCGAAGTCGCCAGGCCCGGATAGCTCGACAGCTCGCTGAAGCGGATGTCGCTCTGGCCGCTCACCGCGCGCATGGCGGGCAGCAAAGTAGTGGCCGCGTAGTGCTGCAACTGCTCGGCCACCTGCCAAGGGTCCGAGGCCGGAAGCGCGCGGACTTCGAAGTCGAAACGGCAATCCTCGGGCACGATGTTCAACGCCTTGCCACCGTGGATCACGCCGGTCTGCACGGTCGAGAACGGCGGATCGAAGCGCTGGTCATGCTGCTCGGGCGCCTTGAGCGCATCGCCCAGCCGGCCGAGTTCGGCGATCAGGCGCGCGGCATATTCGATGGCATTGACGCCCTGAGGTGCATAGGCCGAGTGACAGGCCGCGCCGCGCACATCGCAGCGCATGGCGAGCTTGCCCTTGTGGCCCAACACCGGCTTGAGTTCGGTCGGCTCGCCGATCACGCAGAGCAGCGGCTTGACTGGCCGCGCGCCGAATACATCCAGCAGCGAACGCACGCCCAGACAGCCGACTTCTTCGTCGTAGGACAGCGCGATGTGCACCGGCATGCGCAGCGGCGCGGCCTTCAGGGCCGGCACCAGCGCCAGCACGCAGGCGATGAAGCCTTTCATGTCCGCCGCGCCGCGGCCATACAGCTTGCCGTCGCGCTCAGTGAGTTCGAAAGGCGCGCTGCTCCAGGCCTGGCCGTCGACCGGCACTACGTCGGTATGGCCGGACAGGACGATGCCGGGCACCTGCGCCGGGCCAATGGTGGCGAGCAGGTTGGCCTTGGTGCGGGTCTCGTTGTACACCAGCTCGCAAGCGACATCGTGCTCGGCCAGCCAGCCCTGCACGTATTCGATCAGCGCCAGATTCGACTCCCGGCTGGTGGTGTCGAAGGCCACCAGCCGGGCCAGGATCTGCGCGCTGCTCATCGCGTGTCACCCGGCACGCCGTAGCCGGGAGCCTGCGCCGGGTTGAGGGCGCGGTCGATGTAGTCCTGCATCTGCGGGCGGTAAGCCTGCCAGAGTTTGTCCAGCTCGCCGATGGGGTTTTCGTCGGCCCAGTCCACCCGCAGATTGACGATGGGCCAGGTCAGATCGCCCACCACGACCAGCGCCGCGGAATGCACCGGTCCGGCTTCGCCGCCCTCGCCCAGCCCGGCCTGCATCGCAGCCAGCAGACGGTCGGCCAACTGCCCTTGCGCGGCCTCGAACGCCCGCACCATGGCATCGACCACGCCGGGACCTGCCAGCATGTTGCCGGCCGCCACGCATTGTTCACCACTGACGGCGTTGTGTACGCCAAGGGTCTCGCCGCCACTGAAATGCGCGGTGCGGCCATGGGCGTCGATGGCGGTGATCTGTCGGTACTGGCTGTAGCCGTTGCTGGTCAGCACCTTGTCCAGCGCCTGTTCGGGAGCGAGTCCCTGCTCCAGCAGGTTCAGGGTCTCAGGTCCCAGCGCGGGAAGCGTGATGTTCTGCGACGAAACGGCGCCGACTCCCGGCCGCAGCCAGGGGCAGCGCGCGCCGACGGCGATGCTGGATGAACTGATGGCGATGCCGAACTGACCCGAATCCGGACAGCGGGCCACGATGGAAAATGTCATCTCTGCACTCCTGTCAGTCGGGGATCACGGCGATCACGTCGATTTCCATCAGCCACTGCGGCTGCGCCAGGCCCGACACCACCAGCCCGGTAGAAATCGGGAAAACGCCCTTGAGCCATTTGCCGACTTCGCGGTAGACCGGCTCGCGATAACGAGGATCAATGATGTAGGTGGTGGTCTTGACGATGTGGGACAGGTCGCTGCCCGCCTCTTCCAGCAACTGCTTGACGTTCTTCATCGCCTGATCGGCCTGCGCCGCAGGATCGCCGAGGCCGACCAGATTGCCTTCGAAGTCGGTGCCGACCTGGCCGCGCACATAGACCGTGTTGCCGGCGCGGACCGCCTGGCACAGGTCATTATCCAGGCTCTGGTTCGGATAGGTTTCCTTGGTGTTGAACATGCGGATGCGGGTATGGGTAGGTGTGCTCATCGTGTAATTCCGTGGTGAGGCGCCCGACGGGGCCGGACGCCTGAAATGTGATCAAGCGGTGACTGTGTGCTCAGACGCGGTGCCGACCGGCGCGGCCGCGCTCGGTGGCCGGGCCGGTTCCTGATACTGCTGATACGAGCGCTGGGTGGCGATATGTCCGGCCACGTGCTTGGCGTCGTGCCAGACGCCCCAGATGAAGGCCGATCCCCGTCGCGACAGCCAGGGCAGACCGACGAAGTAGATGCCCGGCTCGCTCGACACACCGCGCTGATGGCGAGGCTTGCCTTTGGCATCCAGCGCATCGACCGGCAGCCAACTGTAGTCGGTGGCGTAGCCGGTGGCCCAGATGATCGAACTGACGCCGGCCTCGGCCAGATTCAGCTCACGCAACGGATCGGTGATGCAGGCAGCGTCCGCGACCCGCTCACGGGCCTGCGGTTCCAGCGGCAGATCCAGACCGTTGCGCTCGACGTAGGCGTCGGCCGAGTCCAGCAGCGCCAGGTAGTTCTCGTCGCCACGCTGGATGTTTTCCACCAGATCCTGCTTGAAGCTGACGCTGTCGCCGTGGAAGGTTTCGGTCAGCCCCACCAGGGTGACGCCTGCCTGGGCCAGACGCCGGAAGTCCACGGTATGCCCGCCTCGCGCGCCGCTGACGGCAATGGTCACGTGCTCGCGGCCCGGCTGCATGGTTTCGGTGTCCCACAGGCCCAGCACGCCGAGCCACCAGCAGAAGTCGCGATTGCGATAGGCGCGCGGCGGACGGTCATGGGGGCCGACCGAGAGATAGACCTGCCGACCGGCACGCATCAGTTCTTCGGCGATCTGCACCCCGGAAGATCCGGCGCCGACCACCAGCACCGCCCCGGCGGGCAACTGCTCGGGGTTGAAATAATGCGCGGAATGGATCTGATGCAGCGCTTCGTTCTTAGGTGCAATGGCGGGAATCACCGGCTTCTGGAAAGGCCCGGTGGCGGCAACCACGCGCTGCGCCTGGATCGTGCCGTGGGACGTCTCGACGGTGAAGCCGGTGCGGCCGGTGTTACGCGTCACCCGCTTGACTTCGACGCCGGTGTGAACCGGGGCGTCGATCTGCTTCGCATAAGCTTCGAAATAGGCCGCGACCTGATCCTTGTGCGCGAAGGCATCGGGTGCGATGTCGAATTCGCGGCCGGGAAAGCGGTCGTGCCAGGCCGGGCCGTTGGCGACCAGCGAATCCCAGCGCCCGGTGCGCCAGGCTTCGGCGATGCGGCTGCGCTCCAGTACCAGATGCGGCACGCCTTGTTGGCTCAGGTGTTCGCTCATGGCGACACCGGCCTGACCGGCGCCGACCACGAGGGTATCAATGACTGTTTGATCCAGTGACATATCGACTGTCCTTCATCCGGGCAGCGGCCATGAAAAGAAGTTGGCCGTTGCGTTCAGCGGCAGAGTAAGGAGCCTCCTGCCGCCGGTAAATTAGTATTAACCTTGCGGCTGACCATGTTTCGCCGGGGTATCCCGAGCGCCGCGCATCAAAGCCCCGCGCCTGTCGCGATGCTGGTCTGGCGACGGCGATACGCGCTGTCACGGCTTGCCAGCCAGTAATACAGCGGCGATGTCACGACCAGGCCCACCAGCCAGGACAGGTCGGCGCCGTTGATATAAGCGGACACCTGACCGACATACAGCGGCGTGTTCATGAACGGAATCTGCACCGCGATACCGATGGCGTAAGCCAGCAGCGCCTGGGGGTTGTAGCGTCCATAAACGCCGCCATCGACACGAAAGATCGAGGCGATGTCGTACTGGCCTTTGTGGATCGCATAGAAGTCGATCAGGTTGATCGCCGTCCAAGGCACCAGCACCACCAGCAGCGCCAGTACCAGATCGACGAAGTGACCGATGAAATCGGCCGCCGCCGAGACCGCCATTACGCAGCAGGCCGCGAGCACGATCACCGACAGCACCGCGCGACTGCGCGCCGTGGGAATCCAGCGCCAGGCGAAGGTCTGCACCAGGGTGATGATCGACAGTACCGCGCCATACAGGTTGAGCGCGTTGTGGCTGATCACGCTGAGCAGGAACAGAACCAGCATCAACGGGCCGATGGCCCCGGTCGCCTGCTTGACGGCGTCCATGGTGTCGACGCCGGCCGGCACCGCGAGCACGGCCATCGCGCCGAAAATGAACGCCAGCGAAGAGCCCAGCGCCGATCCCAGGTAGGTCGCCCAGAAGGTCGACGCCACCGGCACATCGGCCGGCAGGTAACGGGAGTAGTCAGAGACATAGGGCGCAAATGCGATCTGCCAGAGCGCGGCAAGCGACACCGTCGCCAGCCAGCCGGAGATATTGAAACCGCCACGGGTCAGGAAGTCGTCGCTCTGGACGTGGGTCAGGATATAGCCGAACCCGACCACGATGCCGATGCCCAGCACCCAGGTGCCAATCCGATTAAGTACATGGATGAAGCGGTAACCGATGATACCGATCACCCCCGACCCCACTGCGCCGATCACGATGCCCACCGGCACCGGCACGCTGTCGGCGACGCCATGCAGCGACTTGCCGGCCAGCACGATATTGGAGGCGAAGAAGCCGATGTACATGATCCCGGCAATGATCACCACCAGCAAGGCGCCGAGGGAACCGAACTGCGCCCGGCTCTGGATCATCTGTGGAATGCCCATCTGCGGCCCCTGGGCCGAGTGCAGCGCCATCAGCACGCCGCCGATCAGGTGGCCGACCAGAATGGCGACGATGCCCCAGACCAGATTGAGGTGGAACAGCTGAACGCCCAGGGCGCCGGTGACGATCGGCAGCGGCGCGATATTGCCACCGAACCACAGGGTGAACAGGTCACGGACCTTGCCGTGTCGGTCCTCGGGGGGAACATAGCCGATCGTGTGCTTCTCGATCAGCGGCGCTTGATTCGCAGGCGTAGACATAAAGACTCCAGTCGTTAGTGGCCGGAACCACAACGCTCTCCCGCTCCGCGAACAGAGTCAGGAAAACGGTCGACAGCCTGAGGTGCGACGCGTCATTGCCGGGCGAGTAACGGGCCGGGTGATGACTGCGCTTTCGGGACACCTTTGCAGCCGGACATGGACGTCTCCGACTGGCAAGCAACTCCCTCACGGCTGTTATAGTTGTGATCCGGGGCAGTCAAAATGGCGTTGGCTGGACACTCTGTGGCGTCCTGAACCTTTTGTTCGAGCGACTGGCAATGCCAGTGCACGGAAGGGATCTTGCGCGAAACCGGGTGACCGGAAAATTAGTAAATATGTTCTCTGAACATAGGAAAAAACTCGCTAGCGCGCACCGAATCGGGGCGCTGCGCTTGAGGGTGCGCATAGTGCCAGCCGAAGGTTCTTTGATCCATAGCCATGACCGTAGGAGCGGATTCATCCGCGAAACAATCGATCAGACAACACGAAAGCTTTGCCATATACATATAAACAGAACGTATAACCTGCGTACCCAGTACAAACTCTGAGATATGAAAAAATTGCCCAAGAATCTGAGTTTGGCTATGGTCAAAGCGTCCCAGGTTTTCACATGCCAGCCAGGTCCCCTCGCGATTCAGGCGGCCATCAGCAGTCAGGAGTTGCCATGACATCCCTCGCACAGTTCCAAGACAGCCTGAAAAGTCCGACGCTGGTTGCCGATTTGCGAGCGGGCCTGATCGGTGATGGTGAGGCGTTCGAAACCCCCTTCGGCATGCAGACCCTGCTCTACGCGGACTACGTCGCCTCCGGCCGGGCGCTGCGCCAGATCGAAACGTTCATCCTCGAACACGTCCTGCCCTTCTACGCCAACAGTCACACCGAAGCCTCGTTCTGCGGCGCCGCCATGACCCGCCTGCGGGAACAGGCGCGACGCCAGATCGGCGAGTACGTCAATGCAGGCCCGGACTGCCACACGATCTTTACCGGCTCCGGCGCAACCTCGGGCATCAACCGCATCGTGCGCCTGCTCGACATCCCGACGCGCCTCGCGGCCGGTCAGCGCGTGAAGGTGCTGCTCGGCCCCTACGAGCACCATTCCAACATCCTGCCGTGGCGCGAAAGCGGCGCCGAGATGGTCCAGATTGACCTTTCTCCGGAAGGCGTGATCGACCTTGAATACCTGGATGTCGAGCTGTCGGCCGCCGACCACGGCGACTTGATCGTCGGCGCGTTCTCAGCCGGGTCCAATGTCACCGGCGTTCTCACCGATGTCGACGCCGTCACCCGCCGCCTGAAAGCCGCAGGCGCACTCGCCATCTGGGACTACGCCGCAGTCGCGCCCTACATCGCCATGGACATGGGTAGTGGCGAACTGGCCAAGGACGCCATCGTCTTCTCCCCGCACAAATTCCCCGGCGGCCCGGGCGCATCCGGCGTAATGATCATCCGCGACTCACTGTGCCTGCCCGACCGCCCGACCGCGCCCGGCGGCGGCTCGGTGACCTTCGTCTCACCCTGGGGCCACAACTACAGCGCCCGCGTGGAAGCACGGGAAGAAGCCGGCACCCCCAACATCGTCGGCGACATTCGCGCCGCCCTGGCGATGATCGTCAAACACAGCGTCGGCCTCGACTTCATCCACCAGCGAGAGACCGAACTACGCCAACGCGCCCTCAGCCACTGGCAAGACCTCCCACAGCTGCGCCTGCTCGGCGCCGCAACTAACGCCGACGCCCTGCCAATCTTCTCGTTTCAGGTTCGCCAGCCAGACGGAACCCTGGTGCATCACCAACTCTTCACCAAGTTGCTGAGCGACGTCCACGGCATCCAGGCCCGAGGCGGCTGCGCCTGCGCCGGGCCTTATGCGCACCACCTGCTGGACATCGACGAGCAACGCTCGGAACTGCTGTTCGATACCTTGCAACAGGGCAAGGAACTGGAAAAGCCCGGCTGGGTGCGGTTGAACTTCAGTTACTTGCACAGTGATGAGCAGGCACAGCGGATTATCGAGGCGGTGATGGATCTGGCGAGGAATGCGGGGGAATGGCTGCCGAAGTATCGGGTGGATGAGCGGAATGCGCGGTTTTCGGTTTAGGTAAAGGTTTAAAGCCCAGGTCGCTTCTGCAGCGATCCACGTCACTACTCTTGTTCATCTGCAGCGAGTCTATTCCTGCACTCCGGAAAGAGTCCTGCAATTACAACAACTTAGAAAATCTTGCCTCCCGTCGGACACGGTTTGCCCACCAGCACGCTTTGCCACTACTGTATATCCATACAGACATTTCCCACAAGTGTTTAACCTATGGACTACAACAAGAAGACGGAGCTCTTGACCGAGTGGCACCGACGTCTCGATGACAAGCGCGGGTGGCGTACGCCATGGCTTCATCATCGGTTCCTGATGCGCATGGCGGACGATATGCAGTCCGCGGCGATCATCGATCCGCTGGAGCGCTTCGATCTGGTAGAGCTGGCGCGGTCGGCGTGTTTTCACTACACCGAGGAAGGCAACCTCGAATGGCGACACCCGGCGGGCCAATACGCGGTGTATGACGCGTATGCGGTGCAGATCGGCAGTCTGATCCATGGCCGCTATTACCTGCATCGCCCGGACCAGGACCCGCAGCATGCGGGATACTTTGCCTTTCTCAAGGAAGACAATTCGATCATTACCGGGACTTACGCCCGATACGGCGTACTGGAAGAGCGCTTCATTCATACCGAGGACGGTCAGCGCCTGACGCTGGTGGAGCTGAACCGGCAAATCGAGGGTGTGCTCTGTCAGCGGCTGGACGATCCGGACCGGTATCGTTCGCTGATCGATGCGGCGACGCTGGCCTTGGAACACGGCGACTTCGAGCAGTATTTGCGGCTATGGGAGGCGCAGGATTTTTCGATCTTTCGCAAGTGCTCGCACTGCAATGATTTGTTTGTACTGCGCGAGGATTGCGTTGCATGTTCGGGGTGGGGATTTGTGGAGGACGAACAGTGCCCAAGCAAGATCCCGGCCTGGTTGCTGGCGCGTCGCCCCCGGAAAACAGGCCAGGAGGAACAGCGCCGGGTTGCACTGGCTGCGACGCTCCACGGCGACAAAAGCGCTTCGCCGAGAGCACTGCCAGCCCGTGGTGTCTAACCGGCCATCACCCTCAGCGCCGCTACCAGCGCCTGCATATCCGATACCCGGCTGTTGAAGCCGGGAGTGATGCGAATACAGGGCCCGCAGGCGGAGCCTTCGCGAATGACGGTGAACAGGTTGAAATCCTTGAGCAGGCGCTGGACTTTTTCGCCCTGGTCCGCCGTGTCCACAAACCGGAACGAGGCAATGCCGCAGGTCAGCCGCGGATCGTCGGGAGTGAGGATTTCGATGCCCGGCAGCTGGCGTGCTTCGTTCATCCACAGGTCGCGCAGATAACGCAGGCGCGCGCCCTTCGCTTGCCATCCGCCCACCGCCTGATGTTCGGCAAAGACGGCGGGCAGGCTCATCAATGCCGGGACGTTCGGCGTGCCGTAAGGCGACAGGCCACGGATGTCGCCAGCGGGATAGCTGCGTCCGGCCATGTCTGGGTCGAAGTCGGTCAGGCGGTCACTGCGAACGTGGATCACGCCAAGGCTCAAGGGCGCTCCGATCCATTTCTGCAGATTGAAACCGGCGAACTCGATGCCGAGGTCGGCGAGGTCCACTTCCAGCTGACCCAGCGAATGCGCACAATCGAGGATCACATCGATGCCGCAGGCTTTGGCCAACCGGGCGATGGCCTTGACCGGCATGACCAGTCCGGTGCGGTGGGTCACGTGGGTCAGCGCCATCAGCTTGAGTCGCGGATGTGCTGCGAAGACGTCGGTATAAGCCTGTACCAGACCATCGTAAGTGGCCGGGTGACGGTGCTCGATGCGGATGACTTCGACTCCGCGCGCCTTTGCCAGCCAGTGAAACGCGTCCTGGACAGAGCCGTAATCGAGGTCGCTGATCAGCACCTGATCGCCTGGTTGCAGGCGGTTATAGTTGCGGATCAGCGCCTGGAGCGCTTCGGACGCACTGCGCGCGAACGCCAGCTCTTCGGCGGCCAGGCCCATCAGAGCGGCCAATTGCTGGCGGATGTCCTCGGCTTCATGACGTTCGAAGTGTTCGCGCACATGCACGGCGTTGCTGCGATTCACATGGCGGATGGCGCGTTCGTAAGCCTGCACGACGTCGTCGCTCATGCGCCCGAAGTACCCGTTGTCCAGATTGATCGGGCCATTGTCACGGGGATAACGAGCCGCGACCTGGCTCCAGTAAGTTTCGTCGGCGGCTGAGGGAGCGGGAAGTTGCGCGATGCTGGACATGACGACTCGCTTGGCGGGAGGAAGTCACTGAGCATCGCCTCGTATCGCATGACCGGCAAGTGGCGCGGTAAAAAAGAGGTTCGAAATATTCAGCCCGGGTCAGGATGACAGCCACAACTCGTCGATGCGCCGATCGAGCTGCTCCATGTCCGCCATGCCGAGCACCCTGGTCGTGTTCAGCCCCCTGAGGTAGCCCTTGAGCTGCTCGGCCGAGGCACGCAGTTCTTCGGCGGGCGCTTCGGGCCGGGTAAGCACCTGCTCGTAAGCGTCGATATAGTCGGCAACGCGCTCCCGGAACTCCGGCAGTACTGCATCAAGAATCAGGTCGAAGGTGCGTTGTTTTTGGCTCGTAGGCACTGTATCCCCCGAAAACGGTGAGGGCCGAGAATGGCCGGCCCTTTCGATTGTAGGTCACTTCAGCAGACCCCCTCACATGCGGTGATGTTCCAGCAGGAAATCCACGAATACCCGCACCCGCGCCGGCATGGTCGCCCCGCCGATGAAGACCGCATGAATCGGCTCCTCATCGCCCGGGTTCCAGGCTTCCAGCAGCGGCACCAGATCACCGCGTCGCAGATCCTCGGCGACCGTGAAGCGACCGATGCGCGCAATGCCCGCTCCTTCCCGCGCGAACTGGGCAAGCGCCTCGCCACTGCTGCATTCGATGTTACCGCTGATTTTCAGGGAAAAGCCGGTGCCATCCTTGCTGAACGGCCAATCGGGTTCGGCGCGGCGAAAATTGAAGCGCAGGCAGTTGTGTCGCAACAGGTCAGCCGGCTCCTCGGGGGTGCCATGGCGCTGCAGATATTCAGGCGAGGCGACTACCACCTGCCGGGTCTCGCCGATGCGCCTCGCCGTAAGGGGGCTGTCCGGCAGATGGCCGAACCGAACGGCCACATCGGCCTGACCGCCAAGGATATCGACCACCTCATCACCCAGGTTAAGGTCGACGACGATGTTCGGGTAGCGGGCGCTGAAGGCCGCGACCAGAGGCACGATCGCCATGCGACCGTGGCCAAGCGCGGCACTGACTCGCAGCCGGCCTTTGGGCACGCCCTGATCGGCGATGGCCTCCTCGACTTCGGCCATGTCGGCCAGGATTCGTCGCGCGGCACGCAAATAGGCCTCGCCTTCAGCGGTCAAGGTAATGGCCCGGGTGGTGCGTAACAGCAGACGAGTTCCTAGGCGTTGTTCGGTACGGGCGATGACCCGGCTGATGGCAGAAGGCGTCAGGCCAAGCACCCGCGCGGCGGCCGACAGACTGCCTTCCTGCGCGACGGTAACGAACACCGCCATCTCTCCTGATCTGCCGCCTGAATCCATTTGTGCCTCACGCGCAAAGGTGTTTGCCAGAAAACCCGTCTACCGGGCTTGGCGGGGCGATTGTAGCATTGGCGGCATAGATAAGGAGCTCTGCATGCGTATCAACCCACCTCTCATAGCACTCGCCACAGGTGCCTTCGGCATCGGCGTCACCGAATTTGCGCCCATGGGCATGTTGCCCGGCATCGCCGCCGATCTGGGTGTCTCCATTCCCGCAGCCGGTCTTTTGGTCAGCGCCTACGCCCTGGGGGTACTGCTCGGCGCGCCACTGATGACCCTGACCACCGGAAAGATACCCCGCCGCCAGCTGCTGATCGGGCTGATGGCGATCTTCACCCTGGGCAACCTGATGTCCGCTCTGGCGACCGATTACTACAGCCTGCTGATCGCCCGTGTGGTGACTTCGCTCAACCATGGCGCGTTCTTCGGCGTCGGTTCCATCGTGGCGGCCAGCGTGGTCGCGCCGGACAAGCGCGCCGGGGCGGTTGCGGCCATGTTCATGGGCCTGACGCTGGCGACCATCGGCGGAGTGCCGCTCGCCACCTGGTTCGGCGAGGTACTTGGCTGGCGCACGGCGTTCTGGGGCATTGCAGGCCTGGGAGTCGTGACCATGACAGCGCTGTGGTTCGCGTTGCCGAACCTGCCGCTGCCGAAAAGTGACGGCGTTCTCGCAGAAATCCGGGTATTGGGGCGCGCTCCGGTCCTGAGCGCGCTGGCCCTGACCGTGGTCGGCTCGGGCGCAATGTTCACGGTGTTCACGTATATCGCGCCGATCCTGAGCAGCGAAACCCACGCCTCCACCTCCTTCATCACCGCCATGCTGGTGCTGTTCGGCGTGGGCCTGACCCTGGGCAACATGTGGGGTGGCAAAGCCGCTGACCGTTCCATCGACCGCACCCTGATCGTGTCATTGAGCGTGCTGATCCTGGTGCTGCTGGCCTTCACCCTGCTGATGCGCTGGCCGATCGCCGCCGCTGTAAGCATTCTGATCTGGGGCATCGCCAGCTTCGCCCTAGTGCCTCCGTTGCAGATGCGGGTGATGGAAGCGGCCAAGGACGCGCCCAACCTGGCGTCGGCCGTGAACATCGGCGCGTTCAACCTGGGCAATGCGATAGGTGCGGCACTGGGCGGCGCGGTGATCAACGCGGGGCTGGGCTATCCGGCCATCTCCCTGGCCGGAGCTGCGATGGCCGGGCTGGGGTTGATCATGGTGGTGGTTTTTGCGTGGCGATCCCGGACGGACTTGGCAACCGCGGCATAGAAAACCCTGCGCGGCAGATCGCCGCCGAAACCAATCGCCAGCAAGCTGGCTCCTACACGGACCGTAGGAGCCAGCTTGCTGGCGATCCGTATTGCTGCACTCCTGCCCCCTCCTCCTGCGACTACATCAGAAAGCTCTTGCACATTTAGTCTTATGGTATACCATCATACCAAATACAGCCCATACAACATCGGGAGAGACGCATGAGCTTCGAAATCCGCAAGATCGTCAATTACACCGAAGAAACCTTCATCGAAGGCGGCAAGGCGACCGACAAGCCGGTCACCATGGTCGGCCTTGCGGTGGTGATCAAGAACCCTTGGCTGGGCCGTGGCTTCGTCGAAGACCTGAAGCCTGAAATCCGCGCCAACTGTTCGGATCTGGGCGCACTGATGGTTCAGCGATTGACCGACGCCATCGGCGGCGCCGACAAGATCGAGGCATACGGCAAGGCAGCCGTAGTGGGCGCCGAAGGCGAGATCGAGCATGCTTCCGCGGTGATCCATACCCTGCGCTTTGGTAACCATTACCGCGAAGCGGTCCAGGCCAAAAGCTATCTGAGCTTCACTAACAAGCGCGGCGGCCCGGGCACTTCGATTCAGATCCCGATGATGCACAAGGACGACGAAGGTCTGCGCTCGCACTACATCACGCTGGAAATGCAGATCGAAGACGCACCGCGCGCCGACGAAATCATCGTGGTACTGGGCGCGGCCAATGGCGGGCGCCTGCATCCTCGCATCGGTAATCGCTATATCGACCTGGAAGAACTGGCCGCTGAAAAGGCGCAGTGATCCCCTCTCGTTCTCAGTGCTGCGCAGGAGTACTCCATGATTCAGCTCACCGCTGAACGCACCCCGACCGGCACCAGCTATCTGGTGACCGGCCAAGGCCATCCTGTGGTGTTGATTCACGGGGTGGGCTTGAACAAGGAAATGTGGGGCGGGCAGGTCGTCGGCCTGGCCCCGCGCTACCAGGTCATTGCCTACGACATGCTGGGCCACGGCGCCAGCCCGCGCCCGGCGTCCGAAACCGGTCTGCTGGGCTACGCGGAACAGTTGCGCGACCTGCTTGACCATCTGCGGATCGATCAGGCGACAGTGATCGGCTTCTCGATGGGCGGGCTCGTCGCACGCGCCTTCGCACTGCATTTTCCCGACCGGATATCGGGGCTGGTGGCGCTCAATAGCGTGTTCAACCGCAGCCCGGAACAGCGCGCCAGCGTTATCGCGCGCACCAGTCAGGCCGCCGAGCACGGCCCGGATGCGAATGCCGCAGAGGCCCTGTCGCGCTGGTTCAGTCGCGAATATCAGGCGGCCAATCCTGCCCAGATGGCGGCCATTCGGCAGAACCTGGCCAGCAATGATCCCCAGGGTTACCTGACCACTTACAAACTGTTCGCCACTCAGGACATGTACCGCGCAGAGGATCTTGCCCAGATCAAAGTGCCGACCCTGGTCGCCACCGGCGAACTGGACCCCGGCTCGACACCCGAGATGGCGCGTCAACTGGCGCAGCGTATTCCCGGCGCCGAGGCGGTAATTCTGGCCGAACAAAGGCACATGATGCCGGTGGAATCGCCGCGACTGGTCAATCAGGTGCTGCTGGAGTTCCTGGAAAAGTCGATCAAAGGCCTACATTCGATCAAGGGGATAGTTGCATGAGCCTCACCCGCTTTCAGATGTGCATCGACGGACAGTGGGTAGATGCGCTGTCCGGCAATACCTTCGACAGCCTGAACCCGGCGCTGGCCGAACCCTGGGCGCAATTGCCCGATGCCAGCGAGGCCGACGTGGACCGCGCGGTCCAGGCCGCGCAGAACGCGTTCGACAATCCGGCCTGGCGCGGGCTGACCGCCACCGCGCGCGGCAAACTGCTGCGTCGCCTGGGCGACCTGATCGCCGAACACAAGGAACACCTGGCTCAGCTGGAAAGTCGCGACAACGGCAAGCTGATCCGCGAGACTCGCGGCCAGGTCAGCTACCTCCCCGAATTCTTCCACTACACCGCGGGACTGGCCGACAAGCTTGAAGGCGGCGCCCTGCCTCTCGACAAGCCCGATCTGTTCGCCTACACCGTGCACGAACCCATGGGCGTCGTGGCCGGGATCATTCCCTGGAACAGCCCGCTGTACCTGACTGCCATCAAGCTGGCTCCGGCACTGGCCGCAGGTAACACCATCGTGCTCAAACCTTCCGAGCACGCTTCTGCGACCATTCTGGAACTGGCGCGCCTAGCGCTTGAAGCAGGTTTTCCGCCCGGCGTCGTCAACGTCGTGACCGGGTACGGTCCGAGCACCGGCGCGGCGCTGACAAGGCATCCTCTGGTGCGCAAGATCGCCTTCACCGGCGGCGCAGCCACGGCTCGCCATGTGGTGCGCAGCAGTGCCGAGAACTTCGCCAAGCTGTCTCTTGAGCTGGGCGGCAAATCGCCGAACATCATTTTCGCCGACGCCGACCTCGACAGCGCCATCAATGGAGCCGTCGCCGGCATCTACGCCGCTTCGGGCCAGAGCTGCGTGTCCGGTTCCCGCCTGCTTGTGCAGGACGAGATCTACGACCAGTTCGTCGCCCGGCTGGTCGAGCGCGCCAGCCATATCCGCATCGGCAATCCGCAGGACGAACACAGCGAAATGGGACCGATGGCGACCGCCCAGCAGCTGGCGGTGGTCGAAGGACTGGTCGCCGATGCGCTGGCCGAAGGCGCGCGCCTGCGGATCGGCGGCAAGCGCCCTGATATGCCGGGCAACGGCTGGTTCTACGAACCGACGCTGTTCGAATGCGATCGCAACTCGATGAAGATCATGCAGGAGGAAGTCTTCGGCCCGGTCGCCTCGGTGATCCGTTTCAAGGACGAAGCCGAAGCGCTGGCTATTGCCAACGACTCGCAGTTCGGCCTGGCGGCCGGCATCTGGACGAGAGACCTCGGCCGGGCGCACCGAATGGCCCGTGATATTCGCTCCGGCATCGTCTGGGTCAACACCTACCGCGCGGTATCGGCGATGGCACCGATCGGCGGCTTCAAGAACAGCGGTTATGGGCGCGAAAGCGGCATCGATTCGGTGCTCGCCTACACCGAACTCAAGACGGTATGGATCAACCTGTCCCAGGCGCCCATGCCAGACCCATTCGTGATGCGTTGAAGGAGATCACCCGCGATGATCGAACCCGGCATATATAAAGAAGTCATGGCGTCGTTTCCTTCGGGCGTCACGATCGTCACTACACTGGACGCCGAAGGCAATCTGACGGGTATCACCGCCAGCGCCTTCAGCGCTCTGTCCATCGACCCGGCGCTGGTGCTGTTCTGTCCCAACTATGCATCGGACACCTACCCGGTGCTGCGTGAGAGCAAACAGTTCGCCATCCACCTGCTGTCCGCTGATCAACAGGCCGAAGCCTACGCCTTTGCCGGCAAAGGCAAGGACAAGGCCAAAGGCGTGGAATGGCACTTGAGCGAGCTGGGCAACCCGCTGCTCGGCAAAGCCACCGCGATCATTGAATGCGAATTGTGGCGCGAATACGACGGCGGCGACCACGCGATCATCGTCGGCGCCGTGAAGAACCTGATCCTGCCCCAGACGCCGCCTACGCCGATGCTGTATCACCGCGGCAAGCTGGGCGCTCTGCCGGGGCTGGCCTGAACCGGCGAGCAAGCGGGGCTTCTTGGTGGATGTGACGGCCAGCGTGATAAACTCGCCAGCCTGGGTCTGGATGACCCAGCCATGCGGCAGCGGCCCGGTTCGTCCCGGGCCATTGTCTACATCGCGCCGCGCGGCATTGCGCCGAACGCGGTTGTATTCTGGACAGACCACCTCTGAGCACCGCCGATGAAACGCCTGCCACTCGACGACAATTTCAAGGTCAATCGCAACCCCGTCACGCTGCGCGAGATCGTGCTCGACAAGCTGCGTGGCGCGATCATGAACTTCCAGCTGTTGCCAGGAGACCGTCTGGTCGAGCGCGACCTATGCGACCGGCTGGGCGTCAGCCGCACATCCGTGCGCGAGGCGCTGCGTCACCTGGAATCCGAAGGCCTGGTGGAATTCGCCGACGCCAAGGGGCCACGGGTCGCCATCATCACCCTGGAAGACGCCTGCGACATCTATGAATTGCGCTGTGTGCTGGAAGGGCTGATCGTCCAGCTGTTCACGCTGCGCGCCAAGCCCAAGGATATCCGCGCACTGGAAAAAGCCCTGGACGCCAACCGCAAGGCGCTGAAGGACGGCGAACTGCAGCAGGTCATCGATTCGGTTCAGGGCTTCTATGACGTGCTGCTCGAAGGCTCCGGCAACCACGTCGCCGCCACCCAGTTGCGCCAGTTGCAGGCACGTATCAGCTATCTGCGCGCAACATCGGTCTCTCAGGAGAACCGTCGAGGCGCCAGCAATCAGGAAATGGAACGCATGGTCGAGGCGATCAAGAGCGGTGACCCGCTCGCGGCTCACCAGGCATCGGTCGACCACGTGCGCAATGCTGCGAAAATCGCGCTGGAGTATCTGAAGTCCAAGCAGGACGACGACGCCCCTGTCCGCGAGATCGTCGCGCCCGTCGGTCTCAAAGAACCTCGCATAGGCTACTGACATGCCAACCCCGCGCTTCTGCCCCCAATGCGGTAGCGCCAGCCTGGCGCAGCGCACGCCGCCAGGCGACACCCACCTGCGGCTCATGTGCGCGGATTGTCAGTACATTCACTACATCAATCCCAAGATCATCGCCGGCTGCATCATCGAGCAGGATGGCAAATACCTGCTGTGCCAGCGGGCGATTCCTCCGCGCCCCGGCACCTGGACCCTTCCGGCCGGGTTCATGGAAAGCGGCGAAACCACTGAGCAGGCCGCGCTTCGCGAGGTGTGGGAAGAAAGCGGCGTGCGCGCCGAGATCGTCTCGCCCTACTCCATCTTCAGCGTGCCGAAGATCAGCGAGGTCTACATCGTCTTTCGCGCGATTGCCCTGGAAATCACCGGCCAGTTCGGACCTGAAACCCTGGACTACAAGTTCTTCGCGCCGCAAGACATTCCCTGGGACAGCATCTATTACCCGGCCATCCGCCAGATTCTGGAGCGCTACATCGCCGAACGGCAGGCCGGGGTTTACGGCATCTACATGGGCAATGACGACAGCGGCAAAGTGCATTTCATTCGCTGACCGCCGTCACGTACCCGCGCCTGTTGCTCTCAAGGCGTCTCCACGCCCTCCACGATGACGATCCGCGCCTGCGCCACATCCTTGCGGTGGCTCATCGCCTGTTGATACTGCTCGGAGCGGTAACACGCCAGCGCCTGCTCGTAGCTGTCGAACTCGATCACCACCGAGCGCTGCGGAGACGCTCCGCCCTCCAGCGCTTCCGAGCGGCCGCCGCGCGCCAGGAACTTTCCGCCGAACTGTTCGAACGCAGCGGGTGCGCGTCGGGTGTACTCGCCGTATTGCGTGGGGTCGCTGACATCGACATGCGCTATCCAGTAAGCCTTCATGATGTTCTCCCTGGGATGATGGAATGAGCCTGCGAAACATACGTATTATGGTATACCATGATACGCACATTTCCTGCGAGATCTCGTCATGGCATTCGATCGTATTGAAGACATTATTGAAGACTACCGACAGGGCAAGATGGTCTTGCTGGTCGACGATGAGGATCGGGAAAACGAAGGTGATCTGCTGCTTGCCGCCGATCGCTGCACTGCTGAAGCGATCAGTTTCATGGCGCGCGAAGCACGCGGCCTGATCTGCCTCACCCTGACGGACGAGCACTGCACACGCCTGGGTCTGGAGCAGATGGTGCCCGCCAATGGCAGCGCATTCGCGACGGCGTTCACTGTTTCCATCGAAGCCGCTACCGGCGTCACCACCGGCATCAGCGCCGCGGACCGGGCGCGAACCGTAGCGGCGGCCGTGCATCCTGACGCCGTTGCCGAGGATCTGGTTCAGCCGGGCCATATTTTCCCTCTGCGAGCCCGGGACGGCGGCGTGCTGACGCGCGCCGGGCATACCGAAGCAGGCTGCGATCTGGCGCGGCTGGCAGGTTTCACCCCCGCTTCGGTGATCGTCGAGGTCATGAACGATGACGGCACCATGGCGCGTCGCCCCGATCTGGAACGTTTCGCCGCCAGACACGGGATTCGCATCGGCACCATTGCCGACCTGATTCATTACCGGCTCAGCCACGAGCACACGGTCGCACGCATCGGTGAGCGGGAACTGCCTACGGTGCACGGCACCTTCCAGCTGTTCAGCTACGAAGACCGGATCGAAGGCGGCGTGCACATGGCAATGGTCATGGGCGATATCCGCCGGGACGAGCCGGTTCTGGTCCGGGTGCATGTGGTCGATCCCCTGCGCGATCTGGTCGGTGCGCAATACACAGGTCCCGCCAACTGGACGCTGTGGGCGGCGCTTGAGCGAGTCGCACAGGAAGGCCGTGGCGTCGTGGTGGTGCTGGCCAACCATGAATCTTCTCAAGCGCTGCTCGAACGCGTCCCGCATCTGACCCGTCCACCGCGTCAGTACACCCGCTCCCAATCGCGGATTTACTCCGAAGTGGGTACAGGCGCGCAGATTCTCCAGGATCTGGGCGTCGGCAAGTTGCGTCACCTCGGGCCGCCCCTGAAATATGCCGGGCTAACGGGTTATGACCTGGAGGTCGTCGAAAGCGTGCCCTTCGCCGGTTGATCGCACGCCAGTGGCTCCAGCTCATTCGCCGGGCCTCGGCAGTAACGTGTCGAGTCCGCTGTCGCCCTCGCACCGCCGGATACCGGAAATCGCTTGCGCAAAGTTTGGAATACCATAATATGACATTCCAGAAGCCGGCCGAATGATAAGGCCGTCCGGCTTGGGAAAACCTTAAAAAAGCCTGATCGATCACCTGTTTTAAGGTCGCAAGACCCTGCTCCCGATCCAGCGGGTCAGCAAAGCCCGCTCACAAACACAAGAAAATGAGGGCGTAAAAATGGTGTTGAAAAAACATGCCACGGCCATTCTGGCCGCAGGGCTGCTAGCCTGTTCAAGCTTTGGTGCACTGGCGGCTGAAAGCGTCAATTTCGTCAGCTGGGGCGGTACCACCCAGGACGCGCAGAAACAGGCGTGGGCAGCACCGTTCAGCAAGACCACCGGCATCACCGTTGTGCAGGACGGCCCGACCGACTACGGCAAGCTCAAGGCCATGGTCGAGAGCGGCAACGTGCAGTGGGATGTGGTCGACGTCGAAGCCGATTTCGCCCTGCGCGCCGCAGCCGAAGGACTGCTCGAACCACTGGATTTCAAGACCATCGACCGCGCCCGGATCGACCCGCGCTTCGTGTCCGATCACGGCGCCGGCTCGTTCTTCTTCTCGTTCGTGCTGGGCTACAACGAGGGCAAGACAGGCGGTAAAGCGCCAGCCGACTGGGCTGCCCTGTTCGACACCAAGACTTACCCCGGCAAACGCGCGCTCTACAAGTGGCCAAGCCCCGGCACGCTGGAACTGGCGCTGCTGGCCGATGGCGTGCCCGCCGACAAGCTCTACCCGCTGGACCTTGACCGGGCCTTCAAGAAGCTCGACACCATCAAAAAGGACATCGTCTGGTGGGGCGGCGGCGCGCAGTCCCAGCAATTGCTTGCCTCGGGCGAAGTCTCCATGGGCCAGATGTGGAACGGTCGCGTCTATGCCTTGCAGCAGGACGGCGCACCGGTCGGCGTGAGCTGGAAGCAGAACCTGGTCATGGCCGATTTCCTCGTCGTCCCCAAGGGTTCGAAAAACAAGGACGCGGCGATGAAGTTCATCGCTGACGCCACCAGCGCCAAGGGCCAGGCCGACTTCTCCAACCTCAGCGCCTACGCCCCGGTCAACCTGGACAGCGTCCAGCAACTCGATACCAAGCTGGCGCCCAATCTGCCAACGGCCTATGCCCCCGATCAAATCACTCTGGACTTCGCGTATTGGGCCAAGAACGGTCCTGCGATCGCGACAAGGTGGAACGAATGGCTGGTCAAATGAAAATGCCGATGCTGGCCCGTCGCGGGCCAGGCGCCGCCGCCATCAACGCAGGAACCCTGCCGCCGGTGCCGTCCAGCAGACGCTGGCGCGGCAGTCGCAATCTGCTGCCGGCACTGATCTTCCTGGGCCTGTTCTTCTTCGCGCCGCTGATCGGTCTGTTGCTGCGCGGCGTGCTGGAGCCGACTCCGGGCCTGGGCAATTACGAGCAGCTGTTCGCCAACTCGGCGTATTCGCGGGTCCTGCTCAACACCTTCTCGGTCGCGGGACTGGTGACCTTGTTCAGCCTGCTGCTGGGGTTTCCGCTGGCATGGGTCATCACGCTGGTGCCACGCGGCTGGGGACGCTGGATCCTCAATATCGTGCTGTTGTCGATGTGGACCAGCCTGCTGGCGCGTACCTACTCCTGGCTGGTGCTGCTGCAGGCCTCCGGGGTCATCAACAAGACACTGATGGCCCTGGGCATCATCGACCAGCCGCTGGAGATGGTGCATAACCTGACCGGCGTCGTGATTGGCATGAGCTACATCATGATCCCGTTCATCGTCCTGCCCTTGCAGGCAACCATGCAGGCCATCGATCCAATGGTGTTGCAGGCGGGCTCGATTTGCGGCGCCAGTCCCCGGACCAACTTCTTCAAGGTGTTCCTGCCGCTGTGTCGTCCGGGTCTGTTCTCCGGCGGGCTGATGGTGTTCGTGATGTCGCTGGGGTACTACGTCACGCCAGCGCTGCTGGGCGGCGCGCAGAACATGATGCTACCCGAGTTCATCGTCCAGCAGGTTCAGTCGTTCCTCAACTGGGGACTGGCCAGTGCGGCGGCGGCCCTGTTGATCGTGATCACCCTGGTGCTGTTCTACTTCTACCTGAAGCTTCAGCCGGAATCACCGGTTGGCGCCAGTCACGCGAGGTAAGTCGCCATGCTCCTGACTCCCAACGCCATGGGCCCCGGACTGCGCGGCGGCCTTTACCTGACCACGGGGTTGATCGCGCTGTTTCTGCTGCTGCCGATCCTGTTCATCATCCTGTTGTCATTCGGCTCGTCCCAGTGGCTGGTGTTTCCGCCGCCCGGCTGGACACTCAAATGGTATGAACAGTTCTTCTCCAATCCGGAGTGGATGGCGGCGGCGATGTCCAGCTTCAAGGTCGCCATCCTGACCACCATTGCCGCGGTTGCGCTGGGCCTGCCCACGGCATTCGCTCTGGTGCGCGGTCGCTTTCCGGGCCGCGACCTGCTGTACGGGCTGTTCACCCTGCCGATGATCGTGCCATTGGTGATCATCGCGGTAGCAGTCTATGCGCTGTTCCTCAAGCTCGGTTACACCGGCACGTTGTTCTCGTTCGTGGTCAGCCACGTGATTGTGGCGTTGCCGTTTACCATCATCTCCATCATCAACTCCCTGAAACTGTTCGACCAGTCCATTGAGGATGCCGCGGTCATCTGCGGGGCCTCACGGATCCAGGCGATCTATCGGGTGACCTTTCCGGGGATTCGTCCGGGCATGATCGCCGGCGCACTGTTCGCCTTTCTGGTCTCATGGGACGAAGTGGTGCTGAGCGTGATGATGGCCAGCCCTACCCTGCAAACCCTTCCCGTCAAGATGTGGACCACATTGCGTCAGGATCTGACCCCGGTCATCGCCGTCGCCTCGACGCTGCTGATCGGTCTGTCGGTGCTGGTGATGATCATTGCCACCACCTTGCGAAACCGCAACGAAGCCAGGAGCACATCATGAGTGCCGTCATGCAGGAACGACCCGGGCAGACCCTCGTCAGCCTATGCAATCTCGACAAGCACTATGGCGATTTCGCCGCGGTGGACAACATTTCCCTGGATATCGTCGATGGCGAATTCCTGACCTTCCTCGGCTCCAGCGGCTCGGGCAAGAGCACGACGCTGTCGATGCTGGCGGGATTCGAAACGCCCAGTTCGGGCGAAATCCTTGTCAGCGGACAATCGCTGGTCAATGTGCCGCCGCACAAGCGCGACATCGGCATGGTGTTTCAGCGCTACTCGCTGTTCCCGCACCTCTCGGTCCGCGACAACATCGCCTTCCCGCTGGCGATTCGCAAACTGCCGGCGGCTGAACGCGACAAGCGCGTCGACGCCATGCTCAAACTGGTGCAACTCGAAGCCTTCGCCCACCGCCGTCCCGCCCAGCTATCCGGCGGCCAGCAGCAGCGCGTGGCCATCGCCCGGGCGCTGGTCTACGAACCGCGCATTCTGCTGATGGACGAGCCCCTCGGTGCACTGGACAAAAAGCTGCGTGAAGACCTGCAGGACGAATTGCGTCAGCTGCATCGGCGGCTGGGAATCACCATCGTCTATGTGACCCATGACCAGGAAGAAGCGATGCGTCTGTCACAGCGCATCGCCATTTTCAGTCATGGCAAGATCGTCGGGCTGGGCACGGGCTATGACCTGTACCAGAACCCGCCCAATGCGTTCGTGGCCTCGTTTCTGGGCAATTCGAACTTCCTCCGGCTCAAGGCTCAGGGCAACGGCGTGGCAACCTTTGAAGGCAAGCCACAGGCGATCCGCCTCACCTCCGGACTGACTGACGGTCAGGACGTGCTGCTGATGATCCGTCCCGAAAAGGCTCTGGCCCTGAGCCCCGCACAGGCTCAGCAGGTGCCGCTCGAACCGGGATGGAACGAGGTTGCGGCCACTGTGACCGAAGTACTGTTCCTGGGCGAAAGCCAGACCTGCTCGGTGGTGACGGCCAACGGCTCGGCAATGACCGTCAAGGCGTTGTCGGCCACCGGCATGCCGCTCAAGGCCGGAGACGCGGTGCGGGTTCGCTGGGCCGCGGCCGATGCTTGCGTCTACACCGAATGGGCCGAAAGCGACCTGAACAAGGCCGCCGGCGCGCACTGAGCGACAACGGCCCATAACTGACGATGCCCTCTTCGGAGGGCATTGTCGTTTTCGGGCCACCGCCACAGATGACAAAGCCGACCACCCGGCGCACGTTCATCAACCTCCCCAAACACAAAAGCCCCGGGCGCGAACCCGGGGCTTTTGCGATCTGCCAGACGTTCAGTCGTTGTAGCGCAGCCGCGCGACTCGAACCGCCTGGGCTTTGCTCCGGGTCGCCAGGCAGTAATAGAGCGGACAGGTCACCGCAAGCCCGACCAGCCAGGACAGGTCCACGCCTTCGATGTAGTTGGCATAGGGGCCGACCCACAACGCGGTATTGGCGAAAGGGATCTGAACCAGAATGCCGATGGCATAGGCAACGATCGCGTGCGGATTGAACAGGCCGTACACGCCGCCATCGGGCTTGAAGATCGACTCGATGTCGTACTCGCCGCGCTTGATCAGGTAGAAGTCGATGATGTTGATCGACGCCCAGGGCACCAGCACGATCAGCAGCGCGAGGATCAGGCCGATGAACTGACTGATGAAGTCGCTGGAGGCCGAAAGCGCGGTTGCGCAGCAGCCGGCGAGCACCACCGTCGACAGCATGACCCGGACCTTGACGCTCGGCGTCCAGCGGCCGGCGAAGGTCTGGATCGAGGTGACGATGGAAAGCACCGCACCGTACAGATTCAGCGCGTTATGGCTGATGATGTTGAACAGAAACAACACCATCAGCACCGGCCCGAGAATACCTGTCGACTGCTTGACTGCCGCCATCGCCTCGGTGCCTTCGGGTGTGGCAAGCGCCGCGATTGCGCCGAAACTGAACGACAGAATGGTGCCCAGCGAGGCCCCCAGATAGGTCGCCCAGAATGGCCTGGCAACGCCGATATCGCAGCGCAGGTAGCGGGAATAGTCGGAGGTATAGGGCGAGAAGCTGATCTGCCAGATGATCCCCAGCGACACCGTGGCGAGGAAGCCGGACAGATTGAAGCCGCCGCGCTGGAAGAAATCGGCAGGCAGATCCTGCAGGAAAATCATGCTGAATCCCGCCAGCAACGCCGACCCCATCACCCAGGTCCCGATACGATTGAGGGTATGGATGAAACGGTAGCCGACCACGCCAATGGCTGTGGCACTCAAGGCACCGATCAGAATGCCGCTGGAAAGCGATACCGAGGGCGCGATGCCCTGGATCGACTTGCCCGACAACACGATGTTGGAAATGAAAAAGCCGACGTAGATAAGTGCGGTGATGAACACGATCAGCAAGGCGCCGTAGCGTCCGAACTGGCCGCGGCTCTGCACCATCTGCGGGATTCCCAGGCGCGGACCTTGCGCCGAAGCCAGACCGATCACCAGTCCGCCAATCATGTTGCCGGCGATGATCGCCAGCAGACCCCAGAATAAATCAAGGTGGAACACCTGCACTGCCATCGCGCCGGTCACGATGGGCAGCGGCGCTATGTTGGTACTGAACCACAGCGTGAAAAGGTCTCTGGCCTTGCCATGACGTTCGGCCAGAGGCACGTAATCGACGGTGTGGTTTTCAATCAGGGGAGCGGAAGCATTGTTCTGGGACATAGTCTGGATCTCGAAACCGTGGGCCTGGCGTCTTTGTCGAGGCGCCGGAGACGTAGGCTTCGGATGCGCGTGACCGCGACGCTGCCAGCCGCCGGAACGAATCAGGCAGCGGACGGCTTCGTCGATACGGATATCGCGGGCCGAAGCTTTACGCAGGGAACCAAGCGAACCTGGGCGGTCGCTTCAACCTGGAGGCCGATGTCCGCTGCAAACGTCTGGCTGTCGAGGCGATGGAAGGAGTCCGTATAACGTGAGGGGGCAGCTTTGAGTAGAGTTCTTGAACATTGTCTCGCCTGAATTGTTGTTGTATTGAGCCAAATCGTGACGGGATCTGCGGTACATGTAGCTGGATCTCGACACATGCGCAGGCCGATTCTGCCGATCACTTTGGCTACACCATATTATGGTATGCCAATATCACGCAACCCCCGCTTGGTGGTGCAACCAGGCTCCCGACGAGCGCGCTCATGGAGCGGCTCTGACACTGCCGTGATCCAGCCGGGCGGCTCGATGCGTGATATCCGCGTAGCCGTAGGATCGAGCTTGCTCGCGAATGCAATCTGTCAGAGACCTCGATGTCGACCGGCGCACCGCTTTCGCGAGCAAGCTCGCTCCCACTTACATTGGGTATTCGTGTGAGTCGCGCAGCCCATCAGAAAAAACGCTTGCCATCGAAATATTACGGTATACCATCAGACAACAATAATTCATCGCTCCGGCGCAGCCGCAGAGGTATTACAATGATCGACGCAACTGCCTACAAGAACGTGCTGGGCTCGTTCCCTTCCGGTGTCACTGTCATCACCACACTGAACGACGACGGCGAAGTGGTCGGCCTGACCGCAAGCGCCTTCAGCTCGCTTTCGATGGACCCTCCTCTGGTGCTGTTCTGCCCCAATTACAGCTCGGACTCCTACCCCACACTGATCCGCAACCGGCGTTTCGCCATTCACCTGCTGTCCGGCACTCAGCAAGCCGAGGCCTATGCATTCGCGCGCAAAGGCAAGGACAAAGCCGCCGGAATCGACTGGACCCTGAGCGAGTTGGGCAATCCCCTGCTTGCCAACGCGACGGCGATCATCGAATGCGAGCTGTGGCGCGAATACGAAGGCGGTGATCACGCGATCATGGTTGGCGCGGTCAAGAATCTGATCCTGCCCGAGCAGCCCGCCGCGCCGCTGGTGTACTGCCGCGGCCAGATGGCGGCGTTGCCAGAACTCGCATGATCAGCTCACGCGTATCACACCGCTTTATCGCCTGTCCGCGGGCACTCTGATTGAAAACGAGGGTGAGTCATGAAATTTTCGTTGTTCGTACATATGGAACGCTGGGATGAAAGTGTCAGCCATCGTCAGCTGTTCGAGGATCTGACCGAACTGACGCTGATGGCGGAGAAAGGCGGTTTCAGCACGGTCTGGATCGGCGAGCATCACGCCATGGAGTACACCATCTCGCCGAGCCCGATGCCGTTGCTCGCCTACCTTGCGGCCAGAACCGACACCATCCGGCTGGGCGCGGGCACGATCATTGCGCCCTTCTGGCACCCGTTGCGGGTCGCCGGTGAATGTGCGTTGCTGGATGTGATCAGCAACGGACGCATGGAAGTCGGCCTGGCCCGCGGTGCTTACCAGGTCGAGTTCGATCGCATGGCCGGCGGCATGCCTGCCTCCGAAGGCGGCAAGGCGCTGCGCGAGATGGTTCCGGTGATTCGCGCGCTGTGGAAAGGCGATTACGCCCACGACGGCGAGATCTGGAAATTCCCCACGTCCACCAGCGTACCGAAACCGGTCGGCACCCCACCGATGTGGATCGCGGCGCGCGACCCGGATTCGCACAACTTTGCCGTGCGCAACGGCTGCAACGTGATGGTCACCCCGCTGATGAAGGGCGACGAGGAAGTAGTCGACCTCAAGAACAAATTCGAGGCGGCGCTGGCGAACAATCCGGACGTGCCACGTCCGCAGCTGATGGTGCTGCGCCATACCCACGTGCACAGCCCGGAAGATCCGGAAGGCTGGGAAGTCGGAGCCACCGCCATTTCGAAGTTCTATCGCACCTTCGATGCCTGGTTCGGCAACAAGACCACGCCAACGAATGGTTTTCTGGCGCCCAGCCCCGAAGAGAAGTTCGCCGAGCGGCCCGAGTTTCAGCTGGAGAACATTCGCAAGAACACCATGATCGGCACACCCGAGGAAATCATCCCGCGCATTCGCTATTACCAGGAACTGGGCGTCGACGAATTCAGTTTCTGGTGCGACAACAGCTTGCCGCACGCGGAAAAGAAAAAATCGCTGGAGCTGTTTATCAAGCACGTGGTACCGGCATTCCGCTGAGCAATGGGCAGCACAGAAAAACCAGGCCGATGCCTGGTTTTTCTGTTTTGCACTCGTGCTTTTTTCATCGGAGACGCAGTCTGTTTGCAGCACAAGCCGCGCCGTTTCAACCCATCAGTAACTTGATCAAATTGGCGAGAAAGCCGCCAATGGTCAAAGCTGCAGACTCAACCCGCATCGATGTGAAGGAACCCGCATGCTCATTCGACGTTCAGCTATCGCCTCTGCAATCGCCCTTTCATTCCTGTCGCTTTCTGCACTGGCCGCCGATCTGGCGCCCGATCAATTGCTGAAAAAACCCGAAGCCGAACAGCAATCCTACCTGGCCACTGTCAAGGGACTGGTGAACGTCGACACCGGTACGGGCCAGGAGCCAGGTCTGAAAACCATCAGTGCTGTGTTGGTGGAACGACTCAAGGCACTGGGCGCCGAAGTCGCCACGAGTCCGGCCTCGCCTTCGGCGGGCGATAACATTGTCGGCACCTTTAAGGGTAACGGCAGCAAGTCGTTCCTGCTGATGGTGCATTACGACACCGTGTTCCTGCCGGGCACCGCTGCCAAGCGGCCCTTCAAGGTCGAGGGCGAGCGCGCCTACGGCCCGGGCGTCGCCGATGCCAAGGGCGGCGTAGCAATGATCCTGCACTCGTTGAAGCTGCTGCGCGACGAGAATTTCAAGGATTACGGCACCCTGACTGTACTGTTCAACCCGGATGAGGAAACCGGCTCCAGCGGATCGAAAAAGATCATCGCCGAACTGGCTCGCCAGCACGACTACGTGTTTTCGTACGAGCCGCCGGACAAGGATGCGGTGACCGTCGCCACCAATGGCATCAACGGGGTGTTTCTCGACGTGAAGGGCAAGTCCTCGCACGCGGGGTCGGCGCCAGAAGCCGGGCGCAACGCGGCCATGGAACTGGCGCACCAGTTGCTGCAACTCAAGGATCTCGGCGATCAAGCCAAGGGCACCACGGTCAACTGGACGCTGCTCAAAGCCGGCGACAAGCGCAACATCATCCCTTCCAGCGCGTCGGCCGAAGCCGACATGCGCTACTCGGACCTGAGTGAAAGCGACCGCGTACTGGCGGACGCCCAGCGCATCGCGCAGAAAAAGCTGATTGACGGAACCGAAGTCAGCCTGCGCCTTGATAAAGGTCGGCCGCCCCTGGCGAAGAACCCCGGCTCCGACCAGTTGGCGAAGACCGCCCAGGCACTCTATGGAAAGATCGGTCGCACGATCGAACCCATCGCCATGCGCTTTGGCACCGACGCAGGCTACGCCTACGTGCCCGGCAGCGAAAAGCCGGCGGTGCTGGAAACCATGGGTGTGGTCGGCGCGGGCCTGCATGCCGACGACGAATACATCGAGCTTTCGAGCATAGCGCCACGGCTTTATTTGACCGTGGCGCTGATTCAGCAGTTGTCCGAAGGCACGCGATAAGCCCGCGCACGACACAGGCCCTGTAGGAGTGAGCTTGCTCGCGATCTGCCGCAATGCCACAGCAAATCCAGCCGACGCTGGTGTGTCGGGTATTGCCAGTCGCCAGCAGGCCGGCTCTCAGCAACAACTCGTAAATCGCCGTTGTAGCTATTTAAGCTCCAACAGCGATAATTTGGACATCCCCGCTACGACAAGCTGACCAGGCGCTTTGCAGTTAGGGTCAGCCCTGGCCTTCAGCCTACGATGTGTGCGGCAATACGTTTAATACAGAACCTGGGGAGACGTATGCGTTGAAGTGCTGGCCACATGGCTCTCAACCGGGCTGAACGCAGGGGCGCGCGGCGCTGTTGCGCACGCCGAACAGCGCCAGCACGATTACACCAGCTAGATACAGCTGCGCCGCGCCATCCAGGCCCAGCCGGGGTACCAAGGTGCTGACCGCCAAGACCGGCAGGCAGAACGCGAGATAACTGAGCACGTAGAACGCGGCCAGCAAGCCGGCACGTTGTGTCGGTTCGGCCAGCGGAAGCACGCCGCGAGTTGCCCCGAGAAAGCCGCTACCGAAGCCGATCCCAGTGACAGCAGTACCTAGCGCGAAGAATCCAAGCTGGCCGCTCAACACCGCCAGCCATAGCAGCACCGGTCCTGCCACCAAGGTGCTGGCACCGAGGCGCAGGAGGCGGCCGGCAGTCCAGAGCCGTAGCCCGTGCAGGCTTGCAGCGCCGCTCAACGTCAGGCAGGCCACTACCCCGCTTCCGATCAAAACCGAGCTTGTTCCGGTCGCCGCCCTGATCAGCCCCGGCATCAGAGAAAGATAGAAGCCGCCCACTGCCCAAACCGCCAGCTCCACCGGCAATACACGCCACAGTACAGCACGCGCCTGGGACGGAACCGCCAGTTGCGGACGCAGCGCGACCAGCAGTCCTGGACGACGAGGCAGTAGATCGGGCAGGCGCAGCAGCAACAGGCCCTGCAGCACAAAGAGCAGCAGAAACAGCCGATACACTAGTTGCAGGGGTGCCGGCGCAAACGCCACTAGCAGGCCGCACCCCAGAGCACCACCCGCCATTCCCAGCAGCGGCGCCAGGCTGTTTAGCCAAGGGCCTCGCTCACGATCCACGTCGAGCAACGCAGCGCCCACTGCACTGGTGGCGATGCCCGTGGCTATGCCCTGTAAGGTACGAGCTAACACCAAGTCTGTCAGCCCCTGGGCCTGATGGAACAGCAGCATGGAAAGCACCTCCAGCACTAACGCGCTCAGGATGACCGGTCGACGCCCCAGGTGATCAGACAGCCGTCCACCCACGAGCAACGCGGCAAGCAAGGCAAAGGCATAGACCGCAAACACCCAGGTCAGCCAGAAGGTGGAAAATCCCCAGGCTTGCTGATAGCTGGCATAAAGCGGCGTTGGAGCAGCCGAAGCCGCCATGAACGTGAATAGCAGAGTCCCGAGCAGACTCAAGCGCGCCGTGGATGTGGAAGTCGAAGAAGGCATCGCCCAACCCTAAAGCAAATAATTAGCTTTAAAGACTGAGCCTTTTCACTGACTAAAGCAATGCTTTTGCGTTAAATGAAAGGTATCCTGTTGCCATGAATACCAAGCAAGCCCGTCCTGGAGGCCGTAGCGCCCGCGTCCAACAAGCCATTCATGATGCCGTGCTGGCCATGCTGAACGAACAGTCGCGTGAATCCCTTACATTCCCCCAGATTGCCGCGCGTGCTGGCGTCACTCCGTCCACCCTCTACCGGCGCTGGGGCAATCTGCCAACTCTGCTGGCCGATGTTGATCTGTGCCAGCTTCGTCCGGACCAGCCCCCTCTGGATACCGGCAGCCTGCGTGGCGACCTCGAACGGTGGTTGGAATCCTACGTAGATGACCTTTCTTCCACACCCGGCCAGGCGATGCTCAAGGATGCTCTGGCCTCCACCGATCCAGGGTGCGCGGTGCGCTGTACTGAACCGACCCGCGAGCGGCTCGAACTGTTGCTTGAGCGGGCCAAATCCCGTGGAGAAGCAGCGCCAAATCTGGATGCTCTTATGGACGGCCTGGTCGCTCCGCTTGTTTTCCGAACCTTGTTCGGAGCCGAGCGCCCCGGCGAACAGCTCTGTCAGCGCCTGCTGTCACAGACGTTGAGCGAACAAAACATTTGAGAAAGCCCGCTGCTGGAAACAATCGATCAGACGAAAAAAATGTTGCGCTCGTGTATTCAATCGCGGCTAACGCCGCTCCCACGCGGTCGTGTATGGTCGGCGCGGGCCTGCATGCAGATGACGAATACATCGAATTGTCGAGCATCGCGCCACGGCTTTACCTGACCGTGGCGCTGATTCAGCAGCTGTCCGGAGGCGCGCGCTAAGCCAGCGCACGACACAGGCCCTGTAGGAGCCAGCTTGCTGGCGACGCAGATTCATTTGACACACCGCAGGCGAAGCGATGCCGCTTCACCGGCTATCTGCTTGCTCGCGCGGCTCGTACAGCGTCACCGCACGCGCATCCACCGCCTTGGGCAGCAATCCCTCTTTATAGAACGCATCGGCGATCTGTTGCTGCTCGGCCAGGTTCTCCGGTCTGACCGGCTGCACGTCATAGCTGCGCCGGGCGTTGGCCTGCTGCACGGTGGTGCTGTCGAGGTTGCCCCACAGGGGTCCGAGGATGGCGGCCGCCGACGCCGGGTCGGACTTGACCCAGGCACCGGTTTCACGCAGCGCCAGGTACACCTGCTGCAGGACTTGCGGATGCGCCTTGGCATAATCGCTGCCGGCCAGGTAGTAGCGCTGATAGCTGGCCAGACCCTTGCCGTCGGCGAGGATGCGGGCGCCCTGCTGATGCTGGGCGCTGGCGACGTACGGGTCCCAGGTCACCCAGGCATCGACCTTGCGATTTTCGAAGGCGGCGCGCCCATCGGCCGGGATCAGGTACGCCGGGGTGATGTCCTTGAAGGTCAGCCCGGCCTTGGCCAGGGCCTGGATCAGCAGGTAATGGCTGCCGGCAGCCTTGGTCACCGCCACGCGCTTGCCTTTGAGGTCGGCCAGGCTCGTCAGAGGCGACTCCGCAGGCACCAGGATCGCCTGCGCGGTCGGCGAAGGTGCTTCCCGAGCGAAATAGGTCAGTCTGGCGCCAGCGGCCTGGGTGAAGATCGGCACGGTGTCGGCCACGTCCGCCGATACGTCGACGTTGCCCAGGTTCAGCGCTTCCAGCAAGGGCAGGCCGCTGGGGAATTCATGCCAGCTGACGCGAATGCCCTGCGCCTGGAGACGCTGCTCCAGACCGCCGCGGGCTTTGAGCAAAGTCAACAGGGTCGAGGATTTCTGGTAGCCGATGCGCAGGGTCTGCTCGGCATTGGCAATATTCGGGATCGCAGCGCTGACCAGCAGCGCGACGGCCAGATGGCGCAAGGTTTTCAAGGGCATGATGAGGTTCCGGTTCAGGGTTGCGCGGCCAGCTTCGCGTTGTCGGGGACGGTGAAGCCGGTGGCGAAGGTCGGCGCCACGTCGAGGCGTTCGCTCATCAGGCCGTGTGCCTTGTAGAAGTCAGCGGTGTCCTGCTGCTGAGCCACGGTCTGGGGATCGATGGGCTGCCAGCGCAGCTTGCGCCGTTCGAACTGCAGACGCGCGGCGTTCTCGGGAAAGCCGATGATGGCCGCCAGGGTTTTCGAATAGCTGTCCAGATGCTGGTTGGCCCACACCTGCGCGCCGGCCAGCCGGTTGAGGTAGTCCTGCAGCGCCGCGCGCCGCGCCGGCTCATCCAGCGCCTTGTCGGTGGCCGCAAGAAAGCTGTTGCCGCTGGACAGGCCGCGACCGTTGACCAGCACGCGCCCCTGCCCGCTCACCTCGGCCAGCGCGGTATAGGGTTCCCAGGTCGACCAGGCGGCCACCGAACCGTTGGTCAGAGCGATCTTGGCGTCCACCGGGCCGAGGAAACGGAATTCCACATCCTTCTCGCTGAGCCCGGCCTGCTCCAGCGCCTTGAGCGCCAGGTGATGGCCGATCGAACCGCGCCCGGTGGCGATGCGTTTGCCCTTGAGGTCGGCGGCGCTATGCAGGGCCGCATCCGGGCGGACCAGCAGCGCCGTGCCGTAGGGGTCGGACTTGTCCACCGCGATGGCCTTGACCGGAGCACCCGAGGCCAGCACGAACAGCAGCGGCGCGTCGCCGATGATGCCGGCATCGATCGCTCCGGCATTGAGCGCCTCGGCCAGCGGCGCGGCCGCCGGAAACTCCGCCCAGCGGATGTCGTAGGGCAGATCGCGCAAGGCGTCGGCGGCTTCCAGCTGGGCACGCATGTTGCCCTTCTGGTCGCCGATCCGCAGGGTCAGGCGCTCGTCGGCGCTGGCCTGGCCGATCAGCAGCAGCGCCGCGGCAAGGGTCAAGAGCTGGGTTCGGATGGACATGGTGCTCCTCGGTGTCATGGCGGGGCCGCGTTGCGCGGACCGTGACGAGCGACTCTAGCGAGGTTTTCACGATAAATTAAATTGATTTTAGGAATATCCTAATATGCATTTCTACCAGCTCCCGCCTTATCCCTGAGAGCATGTCAGTGGCATTACCTCGCGGACAGATTATGCTAGCGCTTTATTTTTTCGTTCGACTCAGTGAGCGCCGACCATGAAGATCGATGATATGGACGCCTTCGTGGCGGTCATTCGATGCCAGTCCACCAACCTTGCCGCCCAGTCGCTGCAACTGACCCAGCCGGCGATCACCCGCCGGGTGCAGAACTTCGAGCACGATCTGGGCGCCACCCTGCTGGACCGCAACAGCAAGCCGCTCAAGCCCACACCCATGGGACTGCGGGTGTACGAGCAGTGCAAGGCAATCCTGCGCGAGATCGACCTGTTGCGCGAGCTGGTGGCCAACGATGGCGCGCCGTCGGGCACGTTGCGCCTGGGCGTGCCGCAGACCCTCGGCGACGTGGTGCTGCTCGACGCCCTGGCGCGGATCCGCGACGCTTACCCGCAATTGCGCACTCAGGTCACCAGCGGCTGGGGCAGCAGCCTGATCGCGCGCATGGAAAACGGCGAACTGGATGCCGCCGCCGCGCTGTTCCCCACCGGCAAGATCTTTCCCGAAGGGATCGCCAGCCATTCACTGGCGCGCATGTCGCTCAAGGTGGTCGCCGCCAAGGGCAGCATCACCAGGCGCAACACCCGGCTCAAGGACTGCTACACCCGCGGCTGGGTGCTCAATCCCGACGGCTGCGGTTTTCGCGCCGGGCTGCAACGGGCATTGAGCGAACAGGGGCTGAGTCTGTCGATCAATCTGGAAACCTTCGGCACCGAGTTGCAACTGGGTCTGGTCGCCAACGGTCAGGGACTGGGGCTGGTGCCCGAGCCCCTGCTGCTGGCGAGCCGGCATCGCGAGGCGCTGGACGTGATCAACGTCAGCGACTTCAAGCCTCAGGTCGATCTCTGGCTGTTCCATCCACGCTACCTGGGCAACCTGCAGGAACCGGTCGAGTTGTTCGGCGAAGTGGCCGGGCACCGCCTGCTGGCAGAGCCAGCCTGATATGCATGCGATGCATATAATTCTTGATAAAAGATGCCATGGATAAATAATTAGCATAGAACCAAAAAGACTTTTACAGCCTGCATCCCTGCGCATACGGTCTTGAGCATTCGACCGTCATTCAGGGATGAACCCCCATGCACTCGCTGTCCTCCACCACCCTGCGCACCCACACCGTACGCCAGCGCGTCAACGCCGAAGAATGGGAGGTGCGGGTCAAGCTCGCCGCCGCCTACCGCCTGGCCGCCCTGTTCCGCTGGACCGACCATATCTACACCCACTTTTCGGCCCGGGTGCCGGGACCGGACGAACATTTCCTGATCAATGCCTACGGCCTGCTGTTCGACGAAATCACCGCGTCCAATCTGGTCAAGGTGGACGTCGACGGCACACTGATCGATGATCCGCTGGGACTGGGCATCAACCAGGCGGGCTACGTGATCCACAGCGCAGTTCATCGCGCCCGTCCCGACCTGAAAGCCGTGCTGCACACCCACACCCGCGACGGCGCGGCAGTGTCGGCGCAGCGCGATGGCCTGCTGCCGATTTCCCAGCACGCGCTGGCCTATTACAGCCGGGTCGCTTATCACGCCTACGAAGGCATTGCCCTGGACCTGGACGAGCAGCAGCGGCTGGTCGCCAATCTGGGCGACAGCAATATTCTGATCCTGCGCAATCATGGACTGCTGACCGGCGGCGTCAGCGTGGAACAGGCCTTCCGCGAACTGCATGGGCTCGAACGGGCCTGCAATATCCAGATCGCGGCCCAGGCCGGGGGCAACGACCAGCTGCTGCATGCCTCACCGGCGGCGATCGCCAAGGTGCATGAACAGACCTTGCGCGTTCGCGAGGGTCAAAGTGATGGTATCCAGCGACACTGGGATGCGCTGATCCGGCAGTTGGAACGCGAGGGCGTCGAGTACCGGAACTGATAGACTGATGAAAAAGCGCCACACCGGCGCACCGGATTTGGTTCCGGCGCCGGTGTGGCGCTACCTTCCACCTGTGATCAGCGTCTGAACGTCGGAATCTTCAGCCCCAGGCTTTCCCGTAACGTGCTGCCTTCGTAGGCCGTGCGATACACACCCCGCTCCTGAAGCAGCGGTACCACTTCGTCGGTGAAGCGCCGGAACTGGCCGGGATGACCGATGTAGATATTGAAGCCGTCCAGCGCCCGCGCTTCGAACCACTCGGCCATTTTCGTGGCGACCGTCTGCGCCGAACCCACGAAGGCGCCGGGACGAAGCTGACGGCCGAAATCTACTGCCTGCCGCAAGGTGAAGCCCTTGTCGCGAGCCTGATCGGCGATGCGCTTGGCATTGGTGAAAAAGCTGCTGCGGGCATATTCCAGGCTTTCCTGGGGGAATGGCGCATCGAGGTCGTACTGGGTGAAATCGTGCCAGCCGAAGTTGCGGCCGAACTCCTTGAGCGCCAATTCGAAGCTGTGATCGGTCTGGTGGTAATGACGCTCGATTTCCCGGGCATGCTCGTCGGTGTCGCCGACATGGATTTCCGCTCCCGGCAGCACCAGCAATTGCTCGGGGTCACGTCCCAGACGCTCGGCGCGACGCTTGATGTCGCGGTAGAACGCCTGGCCCTGCTCGATGCTGGCGGCATGGGTGAAGACCACATCGGCGGTGGCGGCGCCCAGATCGCGACCCTGTTCGGAATCACCGGCCTGGAAGATCACCGGCTGGCCCTGGGGCGAGCGCTGCATGTTGAGCGGACCGGTTACCGAGAAATGCTCGCCCTTATGATGCAGCGCATGCAGCTTTGAGGGATCGAGGAAACGGCCGCTGTCGCGATCCCGGGGAAAGGCATCGTCTTCATAGGAACGCCACAGGCCCTGCACCACCTGCACATGTTCCTCGGCGCGAGCGTAGCGGGTGTCGTAATCGTAATGCTCATCAAGGCCGTAGTTACCCGCCGTGCCGGCATCGCCGCTGGTGACTACGTTCCAGCCGGCGCGCCCCTTGCTGATCAGGTCCAGCGAGGCGAGTCTTCTGGCGACGTTGTAGGGCGCGTTATAGGACGTCGTCAGCGTGCCGACCAGGCCGATATGGCGCGTGCTGACCGCTAGCGCCGAAAGCAGCGTCAGGGGTTCGAGCCGATTGAGATAGTGCGACGGGGAACCGGGGGTGATGAACTGGCTGTCGACGATGAACATCAGGTCGAACAGCGCCGCTTCGGCCTGACGGGCGATATCGATGTACCAGTCGATATTGACGCTGGCGTCGGCGGGCAGCTCGGGATCGAGCCACAGATTGTGCCGGCCGGGGCCGCCGCAGCCCATGGTCAGGGCGCCCAGCTTGATCTGTCGTTTGCTCATGGGGCGCTCCTGCTCAGTGGCTGCTGACGGTGGGTTGCTGCAAGGCGGCGCTGAACGAGGTGTCGAACAGGTTCTGCGCCGGATACGTCTTGATCAGGCCGAGCCCGGCGAAGAAGTCCACGGTTTTCTGCGCGTCGACCACCACCTGCGGGTCCAGCGGCGCCAGGTTGGTGCGGGCGCGAGCGAACCAGATACGGGCGATGTCACGATCGGCGCGGGTGCGTTTGGCCCAGGCATCGGCGTAGGCTTCGGTGTTGGCCGGATCGTTCAGGGTCCATTCCCGCGCTTTTTTCAAGCGCTGCAGGAAATCGGCGATCTGCGTGCGCTTGGCATCGACCGCCTTGCTATTGGCGACCACGAAGCTCTGCGCCGGAATCACGCCCTCGGCGGTCGCCAGCACCCGGGCGCCCTGGCGTTCCTGCTGGGTGACATAGGGTTCCCAGGTGGCGATCACGTCGACCGAGCCGCCGTCCAGCGCATGCGAGGCGTCGAGCGCGCTGAGGTAACGCAAGTCCAGCGTGTCGCGCGGCACCCCGGCCTTGTCCAGGGCGTTGAACAGCAGTTGCTGGCTCCAAGAGCCTTTCCAGATGGCCGCGCGCTTGCCGCGCAGGTCTTGCAGGTTCTTGATCGGGGAATCCTTGCGCACCAGGATCGCAACGCCTTCGAGGTTCTGTCGGCTGACCGCAATCACTTTGATCGGCGCTCCGAGGGCGCCCAGAAACAGCGGCGGCGCATCGCCCAGCAACCCGATGTCGAGGCTGCCGACGTTGAGCGCTTCAGCCACTGGCGAGCCAGCCGTGAATTGCTTCCATTCCAGGGTATAGGGCAGATCGTCGAGCACCCCGGCCGCTTCCATCACGGCGCGGGCGTTGTAACTCTGATCGCCGACCACCAGGGTCTCGGCGGCGGCGGCAAGGCTGAAGGTAGCGGCCAGCACAGTGGCGGCCAATTGCTTGAAGTAACGCACGTTCGTCTCCAGATGCCCCGTCGGGGCAAGTAAGGTCGATCCGCGCGTGCGGTCTCGTCAGGCATGTCTTGTCAGTGATGAAGCAGGTTTCAGGCGCTGCGCGCGGCAACCTTGGCGCGGGTCAGGGGGATCAGTTCGCGGCCGTAATCCTCGGCGTCATTCAGGGGGTCGAAGCCGCGGATCAGGAAACTCGTAACGCCCAGGTCGTAATAGGCCAGCAACGCGTCGGCGACCTGCTCCGGTGTGCCCACCAGCGCGGTCGAGTTATGTCCGCCGCCGACCAGCGCGGCGATGCCGGTCCACAAACGCTCGTCGACCCGCTCGCCCTTGGCCACGGTGTCGCGCAGGCGCTGGGCACCGACGCTTTGCGGTTTGTTGGCAATCACCGGCCCCGCCTGCTCGATGCGCTGCCGGGCCTGGCCGAGAATGGTTTCGGCCTTGGCCCAGGCCGCCTCCTCGGTCGCCGCGATGATCGGCCGGAACGACACGCTGAACTGCACATCGCGACCGTGTTTCGCAGCCTGCTCACGCACTGCTGCGATGGTTTCCGCCGTTTGCTCCAGCGACTCGCCCCACAAGGCGTACACATCGGCATGCTTGCCCGCTACCTCCAGCGCCGCCGGCGACGAACCGCCGAAGTAGATCGGCAGATGCGGGTGTTGCAGCGGCTTGATCGCCGAGAACGCATTTTGCGCCTGATAGTGGGTGCCTTCGTGATCGAACGGCGCCTGTTCAGTCCAGACCTTGCGCACGATCTCCAGAAACTCATCGGTGCGCGCGTAGCGCTGGTCATGTTCCAGGTAGTCGCCGTCCTTGCGCTGCTCGACATCATTGCCGCCGCTGATGATGTGTACCGCAAGGCGACCATCGAGCAGATGTTCAAGGGTCGCCAGTTTGCGTGCAGCCAGGGTCGGCGCCACGAAGCCGGGACGATGGGCGAGCAGAAACTGAATGCGCGACGTGGCCTGCCCGGCCAGCGCGGTGACCAGGAAACCGTCCGGCTGGTCGGACCAGTAACCCACCAGAATCCGGTCGAAGCCTGCCTGTTCATGGGCACGGGCGAAACGGGTGATGTAGTCCTTGTCAAAGATCGGACCTTGCGGCGCGGTGATTTCCGAGGACAGCCGGTGGCCAATCATGCCAATGAATTGAACGCTCATGTGGGGGACCTTCGATGAATAGAGGGTAGATCTCAACGAGTCGAGTAGACGACTTTTTTATAAGCTATAGGCCTAAATATTCGTTGTGAAATTCGCTTTGGTCATAAGCTCATACCTTTGCCAGATTTCATTTGAGAGCATAAAACCCAAACTGTAAATGCATTATATGCATATTAGCTTATGCACATTTTGCATTTTGAGAATAGAACAGGTCTTTGCTAGGGTGACACCAAACCCGAATACCGAGCCTCGACCATGAGCCAGAACCTGCACCTGGAGCGCTTGCGCCACTTCATTGATCGCTTTGCCGGACTGGTCGATCAGCAACCCGACGAGGCCACCCTCCTCGATCGCGGCCAGAATCTGCTGGCCGAACTGGTCGCCCATGACGACTGGTTGCCGGATGAATTCGCCCAGCCTGACCCGCAGCGCTATCAGCAGTACTTGCTGCATTGCGATTCGCGCCAGCGTTTTTCGGTGGTCAGCTTCGTCTGGGGACCCGGCCAGCGCACCCCGGTGCATGACCACCGGGTCTGGGGCCTGATCGGCATGCTGCGCGGCGCCGAAGATGCGCAGAGCTTCGTTCGTGATGCTCAAGGAGGCCTGACACCGCACGAGGCGCCGGTGCGGCTGACGCCCGGCCAGATGGAAGCCGTGTCGCCGCGTATCGGCGATATCCATCAGGTCAGCAATGCCTTTGCCGATCAGGTGTCGATCAGCATCCACGTCTACGGCGGCAACATCGGCGCGGTCTCGCGTGCCGTGTACGCCGAGGACGGCAGCGAAAAACCTTTCATCTCCGGCTATTCCAATAGCCGTCTGCCCAATATCTGGGATCTATCCAAAGAGAAGACTAAGTGATGACCGTCAGTACCCGCCGCTACGAAGACATCCGCCGCGCCTTGCTGGCCCATGAAGAATTCGCCCTGATCGACGTGCGTGAAGAGGACCCTTTCGCCCAGGCCCATCCCCTGTTCGCCGCGAACATCCCGCTTTCGAAACTGGAGCTGGAGATCTATGCCCGGGTGCCCCGGCGCGATACTTCGGCCACGGTTTATGACGATGGCGGGGGCCTCGCCAGCGTGGCGGCGCAGCGTCTGCTCGCGCTCGGCTACAGCGATGTGGCGGTGCTCGACGGCGGTCTGGCTGGCTGGCGCGACGCCGGTGGCGAGCTGTTCCGCGACGTCAACGTGCCGAGCAAGGCGTTCGGCGAACTGGTGGAAAGCGTGCGCCATACGCCGTCGCTGGCGGCCGAACAGGTACAGGCACTGCTAGATGAGAAAGCCGATGTCGTTGTGCTCGATGCCCGGCGCTTCGACGAGTATCAGACCATGAGCATTCCCGGCGGCATCAGCGTGCCCGGCGCCGAGCTGGTGCTGCGGGTCGCCGAACTGGCGCCGGACCCGACCACCCAGGTGATCGTCAACTGTGCTGGCCGCACTCGTAGCATCATCGGCACCCAGTCGTTGGTCAACGCCGGCATTCCCAACCCGGTTGCCGCGCTGCGCAACGGCACCATCGGCTGGACGCTGGCGGGTCAGCAACTGGCCCACGGCCAGGAGCGCCGCTTCGCCGAGGTGGGCGCCGACACTCGCGCCAACGCAGCGCGTCAGGCACGTACGGTGGCAGACCGCGCCGGCGTGCTGCGTCTGGACCGAGAAGGCCTCGCCAACTGGCAGGCTGACGCGGCGCGTACCACCTACCTGTTCGACGTGCGCACGCCCGAGGAGTACAGCGCCGGCCATTTGCCCGGTAGTCGCTCGGTGCCGGGAGGTCAGCTCGTACAGGAAACCGACCACGTCGCCAGCGTGCGTGGGGCGCGTATCGTGCTGGTGGACGACGACGGCGCACGCGCCAACATGAGTGCGTCGTGGCTGGCCCAGATGGGCTGGGAGGTCGCGGTGCTCGACAGCCTGAGCCGTCCCGATTTCAGCGCCAGTGGCGAATGGCAGCCACCGCTTCCGGAGCTGCCCGCAGCCAGCGAGATCAGTGTCGAACAACTGGCTGACTGGCTGGAGGACGACGGCACCGTGCTGCTGGACTTCACCACAAGCGCCAACTACGTCAAACGTCATATACCGGGAGCCCATTGGGCGATTCGCGCCCAGTTGCCCGAGGCGCTGGAACGTCTGCCCCAGGCGCGCCGCTACGTCCTGACCTGTGGCAGCAGTCTGCTAGCGCGTTTCGCCGCACGCGACTTGCAGACGCTGACCCGCACGCCGGTCCATGTGCTCGAAGGCGGTACCGCGCGCTGGATCGCCGCCGGACGGCCGCTGGAAACCGGCGAAACCCATGTGACGGTCCCGCGCAGCGACCGTTACCGGCGTCCGTATGAAGGCACCGATAACCCGCGTGAAGCGATGCAGGGTTATCTGGACTGGGAATTCGGTCTGATCGCCCAGCTCGATCGCGACGGCACCCACGGATTCAAGGTGCTCTGAGCCTCCTAACGCTGGCACGAATCTTCTGACACCACCCGGACCGAGCCAGTGCGGTCGGGGCAGGTCCTCTCCGCAGGCTCCCGCCCCCTCCGGCGTCTCAAAACAGATACAGCGTTCCGACGGAATTCACACCGTTATGATCGGACCCGCTCGATGTCAAATCCATGCTGATCAAAGCATGGTGCACGCTATTTCCCACTACGTCGCAAAAAAAGCGCGCCCATAAATAGTCAACGAAATGGCGCCAATATATCCGTAAACCATCACTTCGATACAATCCGACAATTTTCCGACATACGGCAATAACTTTCCGGATTCCAGGAGTCATACCCACCATGCTCGCCGATCGGATATTGGCATGCAGTGTGATCCCAGCCTGTGACCGGAGATAAATGCATGATTTTCAACATCAAGGATTTTGGCGCCAAAGGAGATGGTGTCACCGACGATACGGCGGCCATCCAGCAAGCGATTGATGCGGCGGCAGCGGCCGGCGGTGGACAGGTTTACGTCCCACCCGGTACCTGGATAGTGTCAGGAGGCGAGGAACCGTCCGACGGCTGTCTCATGCTCAAGAGCAACGTCTACATGTACGGCGACGGCATGGGCGTCTCGAACATCAAGGTGGCCGACGGCTCGGACACCAAGATCACCGGCATCATCCGCTCGGCGTATGGTGAAGAGACCCACGACTTCGGCCTGAGCAATCTCACCCTGGACGGCAACCGGGACAACACTACCGGCAAGATCGACGGCTGGTTCAACGGTTACATCCCCGGTCAGGAAGGCTACGACTCCAACGTCACCCTCGACGGCGTGGAAATCAAGGACTGCTCCGGCTACGGCTTCGACCCGCACGAACAGACCGTGAACATGGTTATCAAGAACAGCGTGTCCCACGGCAACGGCCTGGACGGCTTCGTGGCCGACTTCCTCAGCGACAGCATCTTCGAGAACAACATTGCCTACGACAACGACCGGCACGGGTTCAACGTCGTCACCAGCACCCACGACTTCACGCTCAGCAATAACGTGGCCTACGGCAACGGGGGCGGCGGGATCGTCGTGCAGCGCGGCAGCGAGAACATCCCATCGCCGGCCAACATCACCATCACCGGCGGCGAGGTCTACGGCAACGGCGCCGAAGGCGTGCTGGTCAAGCTGTCCAGCGATGTTACGGTCAGCGGCGTCGGCATCCATGACAACGGCAGCGCGGGCGTGCGCATTTATGGCAGCTCCCAGGTCGACGTCATCGGCAACACGCTGAGCAACAATGGCACGGCTGGCGCGGTGCCGGAGATCATCATTCAGTCCTACGACGACACCACCGGTGTATCGGGGAAGTATTTCAACGGCAGCGACAACACCATTCAGGGCAACACCATCACTGGCGGCGCGCAATCGACCTACGGCGTGGCCGAGCGCAATGAAGACGGCACCGACCGCAACGCAATCATTGCCAACACCATCAGCAACACCAGCAAAGGCGACACCCTGTTGTACGGCGACGGTAGCTATGTCAGCGCAACCATCCCGGTCGTGGCCGTTCCGGGCACCGACGGCAATGACACCCTGTCGGGCAGCGACGCCAACGAGATTTTTCAGGGCGGCGCGGGCAACGATACGATCAACGGCGGCGCCGGTGACGACATCCTGGTGGGCGGCACGGGCGTGGACAACCTGACCGGCGGCGCGGGCGCGGACATCTTCCGCTTCTCCAGCCAGTCGGACAGTTATCGCACCGCCACCACCGGTTCCGTGGACGTCATCACCGATTTCGACGTGACGCAGGACCGGATCGACCTCGCCGATCTGGGCTTCACCGGCCTGGGCAATGGCCGGGGCGGCACCTTGCAGGTCAGTTACAACGCGAGCCAGGACCGCACCTACATCAAGGATTACGATGCCGACGCCAGTGGCAATCGTTTCGAGCTGATCCTCGCCGGCAACCTGGTCGACACGCTCACCGCTGACCATTTCATTTTCAACCGTACCTTCACCGGCACCGAAGCCAACGACTCGCTGCAGGGCACCGACGGCAAAGACACGCTGCTCGGCCTTGCCGGCAACGACAGCCTGGCGGGCGGCGGCGGTGACGACCGGCTCGACGGCGGCGCCGGACAGGACACCCTGAGCGGTGGCGCCGGAGCTGACACCTTCGTGTTCTCCAGTCGTACCGACAGCTACCGCAATTACAGCGAAGGCGGCGCCAACCTGGGCGACCTGATTACCGATTTCGATGTCACCACCGACAAGATCGACCTCTCGGCGCTGGGCTTCACGGGCCTGGCCGACGGCATGAACGACACGGTCTATGTGGTGCTCAACGAAGCCGGCACCAAGACCTACATCAAGTCGCTCACCGCCGACGCCGACGGCAACCGTTTCGAAGTCGCGCTGGACGGCAACTATCTGGACAAGCTCACCAGCGCCAACTTCGTTTTCGCCACCCCCCCGGTCGTCAACCAGGCGCCGGTGGTCGCCAACGCGCTGCTGGACCAGAACGCCACCGAGAACACGCCGTTCAGCTACGTGGTGCCCGGCACCAGCTTCACCGATCCGAACAACGACACGCTCAGCTACACCGCGACCCTGGCCGACGGCAGCGCACTGCCCGACTGGCTGACCTTCGACGCCACCACCCGCACGCTCAGCGGCACGCCGGGCGCCAGCGCTTCCGGCACTTACGCGATCAGGATCACCGCGACCGACGCGAGCAACGCCAGCGTCAGTGACCAGTTCACCCTCGCCGTGCAGGACGTGCCTGACGCGCTGGATGTGATCAACGGCACGCCGACCAGCGATACGCTGACGGGCACCGCCGCCAATGAGCAGATATTCGGCGGCGCGGGCAACGACGTCATCAATGGCGGAGACGGCAATGACATCCTCATCGGCGGAGCCGGCGCGGACAAACTTGCCGGCGGCGCCGGCGCCGACGTGTACCGCTTCAGCTCGAAAATGGACAGTTACCGTACGGCTACGGCCAGCTCCGCTGACCAGATCCTCGACTTCGACGTGAACGCCGACAAAATCGACCTCTCGGCGCTCGGTTACAGCGGCCTGGGCAACGGTCTCGACGGTACGCTGCAGGTGATCTACAACGCCGGTAATGACCGTACCTACATCAAGGACAACGTGGCGGACGCCAACGGCAATCGCTTCGAAATCGTGCTGGCGGGCAATCTGGCCGCTACGCTGAACGCCAGTCACTTCGTGTTCGCCGAGCAGACCGTTCCAAGCAACGTTGCGCCTGTGGTGGTGATCCCGCTGCTGGACCAGAACGCGACCGAAAGCTCTCCCTTTACCTATACCGTCGCCGGCAACAGCTTCTCGGACGGCAACAACGACTCGCTGACCTACGCCGCCACCCTGGACGACGGCAGCGCCCTCCCGGACTGGCTGAGCTTCGACAGCGCCAGTCTGACGTTCAGCGGCACGCCGACCAGCACCTCCGCAGGCACCTACACCCTGCTGATCAAGGCGACCGACCCGTCGGGCGCATCGGTCAGTGACCGCTTCGCCCTGACGGTCGCGGATGCCCCCGCCAGCACCATCGCCGGCAGCGACAACGCCGAGGCCCTGTCGGGCACAATCGGTGAGGATCTGATTCTGGGCCTGGGTGGCAACGACACCATCCGGGCGGGCGCGGGAGCGGACATCATCGACGGCGGCGCGGGACGCGACTCGTTGTATGGCGACGAAGGCGCCGATACGTTCCGCTACACCCGCGTGCAGGACAGCTACCGGGACTACGGCGCGGATGGCGTGACCGCCACCGACACGATCTACGACTTCACCCACGGGGAGGACAAGATCGACGTGTCGGCCCTCGGTTTCCTCGGGCTGGGCGACGGCAGCAACCACACGCTCTACCTGAGCCTGAACGCCGCCGGCGACAAGACCTACATCAAATCCAGCGAGGCGGACGCCGATGGCAACCGTTTCGAGATCGCCTTGAGCGGCAACTATCTGGATACCCTGACCGCTGACGACTTCGTGTTCGGCGAACGAGCCCCGCAGGACATTCTTTTCCTGCCGACCCTCGGCCAGTCGAACGCGCGGCTGCTGCGCATGACCGAGGACGATGACCAGTCCGGCACCTCGGCGCTGGTCAGCGACTTGAGCAAATACACCACCTATGACGTGCGCAGTCAGTTCAACGACGCCGATGGCAACGGCATCGACATCGCGGTGGGTGGGAGCACCGTGAACGGCGTATCGACCCTCGGCGCCGAAGAACTGAAGTTGTGCTGGTGGCTGACCGACACCAACCAGCCGGGCCCGGCTCTGCTGCGCGCCGTGGTCCTGTTGCAGGACCAGCTCAGCGAACTGCGCGCGATCGACAACGTGACCATGGGCATCATCTGGGGCCAGGGCGAAGAAGCCGCGCAGGAAATCGCCCGCGCCTCTGACAAGCAAGCTGCCGCGCAAGCCTACAAGGCCGCGACGCTCGCCGTGTTCGACTACCTGCATGCACAGTTGGGCGACTTCAACGTGTACATGATGGAAACCGGTCACTACGACCAGGACGCGGCGCGCGCCCGCGGCTTCTCGGAAGAGAAGATCGCCGGTATCGTGGAGGGCGTCGATTACGTCCGCGCCGTGCAGGAAGCAATCGCCGCTGAGCGCGACGACGTCAAGCTGGCGGTGGACTATACCGACCTGCCGCTGCGCCACGAGGTCGACCCGCTGGTCTACCCCGACGACGTCTGGCACCTGCACGAGGAATCCGCCGAGATCGTCGGCCAGCGACTGGCCGATTACATTGCCGATGACCTGGGTTTCCAGGGGGATCCGACCGACAACAACAGCGTGCAGGCGATATTCGACGATGCGCAGAACGAAGGCGGCAAGATCTTCGGCACCGATCAGGCCGACACGCTTGTCGGAACGTCAGGCAATGACATTCTCGATGGCGACCTGGGCGCCGACAGCATGAACGGTGGCGACGGCAACGACATCTACATCGTCGACAATGCGTTCGACAGCGTGACCGAAAGCAGCGACTCGCCTTCGCAGATCGACACCGTGCAGGCGTCGGTGAGCTGGACGCTGGGCGCGAACCTGGAAAACCTGGTGCTGACCGGCGTCTCCGCCATCGACGGCAGGGGCAACGAGCTGCGCAACTTCATCACCGGCAACGCGGCGGCCAACGTGCTGGATGGCGCGGGCGGCGCCGACAGCATGAGCGGCGGCAACGGTAGCGACATCTATATCGTCGATAACAGCGGCGACAACGTGATCGAAACCAATGCCGACCGGCTAACGGGCGGTGTCGACAGCGTGCGCAGCAGCCTGGCGGCCTACACCCTGGGAAGCAACGTCGAGAATCTGTACATCGACAGCAGCGATGCCGCCAACGGCATTGGCAACGCGCTCGACAACGTGCTGTTCGCCGGCCTCGGCGACAACGTGCTGGACGGACGCGAAGGCAATGACACCGTTTCCTACGCCCGAGCCCTGGCCGGAATCACCGCGACCCTCTCGACCTCGGCGCAGCAGGACACGGTCGGCTCCGGACTCGATACGCTGAAGAACTTCGAGAATCTGACCGGCAGCGCCTACGCCGATACCCTGACCGGGAACAGTGGCGCCAACGTGCTGATCGGCGGCGCCGGCAATGACGTCCTGGTAGGCGGCTCCGGCGATGACCGGCTGGTGGGCGGCGAAGGCGCGGATTCGCTGACCGGCGGCACGGGCGCCGATACTTACGTGTTCGGTTCGCTGGCGGAACTGGGCACAGGCGCGCTGCGCGACGTAATCAGCGGTTTCAAGAGCGCCGAGGGCGACCTGCTCGACTTCACCGGCATGGATGCCAACCCGCTGACCGCCGGAATCGACGCCTTCAGGTTCATCGGCAGCGACGCGTTCGACGCCACGGACGCGACCGGCCAGCTGCGCTTCGCCGACGGCATCCTGTACGGCAGCGTCAACGCCGACGCGACGCCGGACTTCGAAATCCAGCTGGTAGGCGTCAAGGCACTGCAGGCCAGCGACTTCGCTGCCTGACCGCCCCTGTGAAAACAAAAAGGCCTCCGCAATGGAGGCCTTCTTTTTTGCCGTAGGAGACTTCTCGGCGGCGCTGCACAATCGCTGTAGGAGCCAGCTTGCTGGCGATGGCGTTGGATCTGGCGGTGACAGCGCAACCGGCATCGCCAGCAAGCTGGCTCCTACACGAATCGTGCAAATGACGCCGAGTGCGTAAGCCATGCGCCGTGCTCAGGTTCGGTTCAGAACAAGCTCTGCAACATATCCAGCCTGGTATCAAGCAGGTCGCGACGCGCCTGGAAGCCTTTCTCGGTCGAGGTCAGCGCCCGCTCGTTAGACTCCACCGCATTCGGGTGCACCGACGATGCTCTCAGCGGCGCTGCACAATCGCTGTAGGAGCCAGCTTGCTGGCGATGGCGTTGGATCTGGCGGTGACAGCGCAACCGGCATCGCCAGCAAGCTGGCTCCTACACGAATCGTGCAAATGACGCCGAGCGCGTGAGCCATGCGCCGTGCTCAGGTTCGGTTCAGAACAAGCTCTGCAACATATCCAGCCTGGTATCAAGCAGGTCGCGACGCGCCTGGAAGCCTTTCTCGGTCGAGGTCAGCGCCCGCTCGTTAGACTCCACCGCATTCGGGTGCACCGACGATGCTCTCAGCGGCGCTGCACAATCGCTGTAGGAGCCAGCTTGCTGGCGATGGCGTTGGATCTGGCGGTGACAGCGCAACCGGCATCGCCAGCAAGCTGGCTCCTACACGAATCGTGCAAATGACGCCGAGCGCGTGAGCCACGCGCCGTGCCCAAGCCCGGTTCAGAACAGGCTCTGCACCTTCTCCAGCACGGCTCGGTTCATCTGCCCGGTATGGGTATGCAGGCTCACGTAGCTCTGCAACATGTCCAGCCTGGCATCGAGCAGGTCGCGACGCGCTTGGAATACCCGCTGCTGGGCATCGAGAATGTCCACAGTCGAGCGAACGCCACCCTGAAAGCCTTTCTCGGTCGAGGTCAGCGCCCGCTGGTTGGACTCTACCGCGCGCTGCAACGCCCTGCTCTTGCTGAATCCAGCCACCACGCCCAGGTAGTCGGTTTCGATGTCTTCGGCCAGTTGCTGGCGCTGGACGTCATAGTCGGACTGCGCGCCGGCCAGTTGCGCCTCGGCTTTGGCGACCGAGGCGCGTACCGCGCCGCCACGGTACAGCGGAATATCCAGCTGCACGCCGACGTAGTAAGTGTCCTGGCGAGGATCGAGTTCCTGGTATTGCCGGGTTTCGCGGCGGGTCACCTGAGTGGTGAGCGACAAGGTCGGATAGTGTCCGGCACGCTGGGTCTCGGCCTGAGCTTCGGCGACTTTGACCGCCGCCAGGCGCGCCGCCAGTTCGGGGCTGGCATCGCGGGCGACAGCGGTCCAGTAAGCGAGATCCTGTTCCGGCGCAATGGGGCTGCTGGCGCCCGCGTCCTCGCGCATGGGCTGGATATCGTCCACCAGCATCCGGGTGCGCCCGGACAACGCGCGCAAGGCGGCAATCCGTCGGGCCCGGGCTTCGGCCTCCTGAGCGTCGACCAGATCGAGTCGCGCCTGGGCTTCGTCGATATCGGTGATCGCGCCCTGCCCGGCCTGGTAGAGTTTCTGACTCTGCGTGACAAGGCCGGCAATGGCCGACTTCTGCTGGCCGATCAACTTGATTTCGTTTTCAGCACGAGCGACGTCGAAATAGCCTTTGGCGACCCGGTCGAACAGGCTCTGGCTGGCGACATCGAACTGCCCGACGCCGAGCGCGCCCCGTGCCTTGCCTTCCTGAAAGGCGGCCCAGCGTGCCTTGTCGTATAACGGCTGCTGCGCGGCAAGAGTCACGTTGTTGGCCTGGTAGTCGTTGCTGTTGACGTAACCGGTGTCATCGCCGCCGTCGGTACGACCGCCATTGCCGTAACGCGAGCTCAGCGATACCTGCGGATAGAGACCACCCCGGCCGATGTCTTCTTCGTGCCGCGAAGCCTGGTACGCATGACTGGCCGACTGCAAGGTCGGATCGTTGGCTCGCGACGCGTCGTAGATGGCAGTCAGACTCAAGCCCGCCCCGGCCGCCAGGCTCGAAACGGAACCCGCCCAGCCGGCGAAAAGACCGGCCAGCAATCGCAGGCCGAAGCGGTTGCGGTCAGTCATCTCATTCCTCTTTGAAGGCTGCGATCAGGCGCTCGCGCAACGGCTTCATCAGGTAGTTCATCAGGGTCCGTTCGCCGGTGACCACTGTGACATCGGCGAGCATGCCGGGGCGCACCGAGAGACCGGCATCCTGTAGCGCCGCGACGGTCTGGGCGGGAATATCGACCTTGGCGGAGAAATAGGGCTGACGGGTCTGCTCATCCAGCAACTGGTCCGCCGAGACGGTTCTCACCGTACCGGTGACGGTGGGCGTATCGACCCGTTGCAGCGCGGTGAAATGCACGTGCACCGGCAGGCCGGGCCGCAGCTTGTTGGCCATCAGCGGCTCGAAACGCGCGGTGATCGCCAGCGGCGCATCCAGCGGGACCACTTGCATCAGCGTCTGGCCGGCCTGAGTGACGCCGCCTTCGGTGTGAATGTTCAAGTCCATGACCTGGCCAGCCACCGGCGCGCGAACGGCACCGTTGTCCACCTGAAATTGCAGCGCGCGAATCTGATCGGCGTAACCTGCCGCTTCGGCGGTCACCTCGCTCAACTGCGTTTCCGCATCGCGGCGGAATTCCTGCCGGGCCTGCAGGATCTTCAGGCGGCTTTCGTTGATGGCCTGTCGGGTCTTGCCGATGTCACCGACCCCCGAGGCGATCTGCCCCGCCAGGAGCGCGGCGTTGCGCTCGGCTTCGAACAGCTTGTTGCGCGGTACATACCCTTCCCGCGCCAGCTCGCGCAGCCCCGACAACTCCTGCTGCTGGAACTGCATCTGCGCGTCGTAATTGCGCTTCACGCCTTCATAACCCTGCAGTTGCTGCTGAAGGGACTGCACCTCGTGCTCCAGGATCTGTACCCGGCTACCGAGCTCGGCGCGGCGGGTCTGGAACAACTCGCTTTGCAACGCCATGGCCGCCTTGACGCGCGGCTCGTCGGCGCGCTCCAGCAATTCGGCGGGCCACTGGATCGCTGGCTTGTCCAACCGTTCAGCCATCAGCCGCGCCTCGATGCTGCGATCGTTGAGCAACTTGCCCAGGGTAACGTCCAGCTGCGACTGCGCCTGCAAGGTGTTGAGCTGCACCAGCAACTGTCCCTGCGTGACGTGATCGCCGTCGCTGACGAACATCTTTTCGACCACGCCGTCTACCCGCGACTGCACTGCCTTGCGCTCGCCGGCCACCACCACCTTGCCGCTGCCGACCACGCCCTGATCCAGGGGCGCCAGGCATGCCCACAACAGAAAACCGCCGAGCGCGACGCCCAGAAAGCCGACGCCGTAACGCGCCGCGCTGCCGGCATCGGTACTGGCTTGCGTCAGCATCTCGGCATTGCGCAGACTCAAGCGCTGGTCGCCCCGCGCATCGGGGCTTGGCATTACGTCACGCATTGTGTCCGGCCTCCCGGACGGCAGGCGCTCTGGTAACCGGCGCCAGTGCTTTGAGCACCGCATCTCGCGGCCCGAACGCCTGCTGGGTGCCGTCCTTGAGCAGAAGGATATGGTCCGCGACCGCCAGAACGCTGGGGCGATGAGTGATCAGCACCACCGTGCTGCCGGCTGTCTTGAGCGTGGCGATGGCCTGAATGAGCGCCAGCTCGCCGGCTTCGTCCAGATTGGAATTGGGTTCGTCGAGCACGATCAGCGCGGGGGCGCCGTAGAGTGCCCGCGCCAGGCCGAGACGCTGTTTCTGCCCCCCGGACAGACCCAGGCCACCAGGACCAAGCGGCGTATCGTAGCCTTTCGGAAAGCGCAGGATCATGTCGTGAATACCGGCGTGGCGGCTGGCGGCGATGATCTTGTCCGCGTCCTGCTCGCCAAAGCGGGCGATATTGTCGGCCACGCTGCCGTCGAACAGCTCGATGTCCTGGGGCAGATAACCCAGATGAGGCCCCAGCGCATCGCGGGACCACTGGCTGATCTCGGCATTGTCCAGACGCACCGAACCGCCCATTGCCGGCCAGACGCCCACGATCGCCCGGGCCAGGGTCGATTTGCCGCTGGCACTGGCGCCGATGACGGCCAGCACCTCGCCTTTGTTCAGGGCCAGGTTGATACCGCGCAGGCTCGGCTGCAGGGTACCGGGCGGACCGGCATGGAGCTGTTCGAGGCGCAGCGCTCCGGTAGGCGGCGGCAACGGCATGCGCAGCGGCTCGCGCGGGTGTCGATGCAGCAACTGGCCTAGCCGTTGATAACTCTGGCGTCCGGCGGTGAACTGTTTCCATGAACCTATCGCGATTTCCACCGGCGCGAGCGCTCGGCCCAGCAACAGCGACATGGCGATCATCATGCCCGCGGACAACTGCCCTTCGAGCACCAGCAAGGCACCCAGCCCCAGAGACAAGGACTGGCCCGAGATACGCACGAAACGGGTCGCCGCCGTGATGCGAGCGCCGCGGTCGCTGGCGTGGGCCTGAGCAGCGATGATGCGCTGCTGCATGAGGCTCCAGCGATCGCGCAGCGGCCCGAGCATCCCCAGCGCCTGGATCACTTCGGCGTTTTGCAGAGTGCTGTTGACGTAGCCCGCCGACTGCACGCCCAGGCGGTTGGCCTGCTCCAGCCGCGTGCGGGTCGCCAGTTCGCCCCACAGCGCCAGACCGATCAGCAACAGCGCGAGCACCAGAGTGAGCACGCCGAACCAGGGATGGAAGATAAAGGCCACCAGCAGGAAAATCGGCAGCCAGGGCGCGTCGAGCAGCGCGATCAGGCCCTGCCCGGTGATCAGTTGCCGCAGGGAGGCGAGGTCGCTCAGCACTTGCGCCGGGTTGGCGTTGTGTTCGCGCAGGCTGCGCGCGAAGGCGGCATCGAAGACCCGCTCGCCCAGCGCGTCGTCCAGGCCCGCGCTCATGCGGATCATCACCTGCCCACGCACCCATTCGATCAACCCGCTGAACAGGAAAAGTCCCAGCGCGATCAGGGTCAGCATCAACAGGGTGGTTTCGTTGCGGCTGGTGAGCACCCGGTCATAGACCTGCATCATGTACAGCGAGGGCACCAGCACCAACAGATTGATCACGCCGCTGAACAGCGCCAGCGCCCAGAACACTCGGCGGTAGCCGAGCAGCGCTGCATCGATGTCATGACGAGGGTCCAGGAGAAAGCGCATAGAGTGACAACCGGTGAGAAATAATTCAGTGCTGGCCGCATTCCGTGCGCCGAATGTCCGAAGGGTGTCGACTCCACGGCAGCAGCCGTAGAGTCGCCTCCAGAGTGACGAACGCCCTCATCCACAGCGCGTGGATGTGACTGCATTTCGCCATATAAGTGCCGGGCCTGGAAAAATTCTCTGAAACACGATCGCCGGGCGCCCCACTGTTGGAGTGAGGCGCGCGGGTTGTCCTGATGAAATGAGTGACGCTTGGCGATCGCCGCCCGGGAGCGGCGGATGCATGATCGGTCGGTCATTTGCTCGTCAGCTGACGTTCCAGCGCCGCACTTGCCCGTCGGGATGTTTCGACGCTGACCCGTTCGGCCAGCACCTGCGTGAGGTGGCGAAGCTGTTCGGCGCTGACGCCGGTGTTCATGCTCATGCGCATGTGCGCCTGTAATTGCGCCTCTGCGCCCGGCAGGGCCGAGAGCATGCTCACGGTCGCCAGTTCGCGGCTTTGCCAGTCCAGGTTATCGCGCTCGAAGATGTCGCCGAACAGATGGGTACGCAGGTATTCGTTGGCGACCGGAGCGAATTGGAACAGCGGCCCGGCCACCGGCGCGCCGGACAAGCGGGTCTGGTTCTCGGTGCCGGCCGCCAGCAGCGCGTCGCCCTTCGGCGCCGGGCGACTGGGTTCGCGACCCGGTTCATCCTCGACGCCCCTGCCCTTGCGCGCCTCGACGACCTTCATCAGCTCGCCCAGCGCGTTGAGGCTGCGTGGAAAGCCGGCGTAAGCATACAGCTGCACCAGCACCTCGCGCGCATCGCTGATGCTCATGCCATTGTCGAAGCCCTGATTCAGCGCCATGTTTAACCCGGCCATATCGCCGGCAGTGGCAAAGGCCGCTACCGGAATGATCGCCTGCTGGCGGGCATCGAGTGTTTCGCGGACTTGAGATACGGCGGCCTGCTTCATGGGTGGCGGCTCCTGAGCCATGGCGGTCTGGGCAAAGTCGCTCATTCCCAGGGCGACACCGATCGCGCCCAGGGTGAGGCCCGACTTACTGCTCACGGGTTTGCGTGTATTGCTCATCGGTCACTTTCTCCATCCAGTCGACGTTCTTGCCATCCAGAGTCGGCGTCACTGCCATGTGGGTCATGGCCGTCGCCGGAGCAGCACCGTGCCAGTGCTTGACGCCCGGCGGGCACCAGATGACGTCGCCGGGGCGGATCATCTGCACCGGCTTGCCCCACTCCTGGGTCAGGCCGACGCCGGACGTGACCACCAGACGCTGACCGGCCGGATGCGTGTGCCAGGCTGACCTCGCCCCTGGCTCGAAGGTGACCAGCGCGCCGGAGGCACTGATGTGCTCATTGGCCGGCCATACCGGATCGATACGCACGCGACCCGTGAAGAACTGCTCGGGACCCGCGATGGAGGCCTGCTCGCCGGCGCGGCTGATCTCCTGCCCCTCCCTGGCGCTCTTTTCGGCGCTGGCCGCACCCGCCTGCAGGGCAGCCGCGCACAGCGCCGCGTTGATGATCTGTCTGCTCATTTCAACTACCTCCCGGAACACGAAAATGGAGTCGTTACGCACACCCCATGTGAAAGACCTGCATGGACTGTACGTGCCGGCGATTACTTCGTGTATATACGGAATTCGGAAATCAGTATGAAGCGGAGATTAACAATGGCGGTGAACGGACTGGATGATCTCGGTGTCTTCGTGACCGTAGCGCGAGAAGGCAGTTTCACCCGGGCCGCTGCCTGCCTGGGCGTTTCACCCTCCTCAGTCAGTCAGACGCTGCGCGGTCTGGAGGAGCGTCTGGGGGTGCGCCTGCTGACTCGCACGACCCGCAGCGTCACCCGCACCGAGGCAGGGGAAAAGCTGCTGGGCGACATCGCGCCGCTGCTCGACCGGATCGAAACTCACCTCAACGCCGTTTCTGATCTGAGCCTGCGACCGTCGGGCACGGTGCGCATCAACGCCGACGAATTCGCCGTGCGCCATGTGCTCTGGCCCAGACTGTTGCCGGTGCTCGAAACCTGGCCGGAAGTGACCATCGAAATGATCACCGACTACGGGCTCACCGATATCGTTGCCGAGCGCTTCGATGCGGGCGTGCGCCTTGGCGGCATCATCGATGCGGACATGGTCGCCGTGCCCATCGGGCCGGAGATGCGCATGGTCACGGTGGCCTCCCCCGGCCATCTGGCAAAGCACGGCGCGCCGCAGCGACCCGAAGACTTGCCCTCGCATCGCTGCATCAACCTGCGGCTGCCCACCCACGGGGGCCTTTACCCCTGGGAGTTCGGCAGCGGCGAGAAGGAGTTCCGGGTGCGAGTCAATGGCCCCTTGATCCTCAACAGTGCGCTACAGATTCTCGATGCATGTCTCGCCGGCGTAGGGATCGCGCAACTGCCCGATGCCCTGGTGCAGCCCTGGCTGGACAAGGGCGCGTTGCAGGAAATTCTCGCCGACTGGTCGGACCCGTTTGCGGGTTACCACCTTTACTATCCCAGCCGCCGCCAGCAGACTGCGGCGTTTCGCGTGGTCGTGAACCAATTGCGGTGGACGCCTGCTGGATGCGATCAAAGGTAAACGGACGGCTCCAGATCAGTTCTGAAGCGTTACCGGTTCTGCGGCAGCCAGTCGAGGAGAAAATCGGTGACCACACGCGGGTTCTCCAGATTGGAGATATGCCCGGCACAGGGGATTTGCGCTGCCAGGCAGCCGATAATGCGCGCCATGCCATTCGTTTCTTCCGGTGGGCGGGGTATGTCCCGATCACCGCACAGGATAATCGTGCGCTCGGCTGCCAGATTGGCAAGCGCAGGCAGCAGATCCGCTCGACCGAAGATTATGCGCCCCATGGGATCGATGCTCTGGCGGATGCGTTCGGCGCTGGTGGCCTTGAGGGTTGCCCGGAAGTGTTTACGAATGTCCGGAACCGTCGTTCCTGCGGGATGGAAAAACAGCGGAACTACCCGATCGAGCAAATCATCGTAAAAGCACCCGGCTTCGCTCGCGGCGTCCAGCAGGCCGAAATACTTCAGTCGCGTTTCTTCTGGCTCGGCGCCCAGAAACGTGTCCATCAGCACCAGGCGATCAACGCGCCGCGGATGCTCGAGAGCCAACTCTGCCCCCCACATTCCGCCAACGGACAAGCCCACCAGATGACATTGTTCGACGTTCAAAGCGTCAAGCAGCGTCAGGTGCTGTCGAACCAGAGCGCTCATATCAGTTGTCGTGGCAGGCGGAGCGTCAGAGCTCCCATGGCCCCACAGCTCAGGAACAATCACCCGAAAGCTTTTCGCCAGAGCCTGGATCTGGGGATGCCACATCTCGGCCGACCAGAGGAAGCTATGCCCCAACACAAGGGGAAAGCCTTGACCGATATCGACGTAGCTCATCCTCGCTCCATCGACTTCAATGAATTGTTTGTGCATGCCCGTTCCTTTGTCGTTCAATGCGGGCGGTCATCTTACCGATCGTTTGACGCGGCTGAAATCGTCCATCCTTGGGCATTGCGGGGGATTTTGTAAGCGAAAGCGTGTATGCCGAGCCATGTGATGCGAGGCATCAGGCCTTGAGGATGGTGCGGAACGAGTCGAGCAGGTAGTCCTTTACCTCAGAAAATCCCTGGCCTTGAGTCCGCTCGGGGTCCCACACCAGGCCCACGTCCATGGACGGCACCGGATCGGCCAGTTGCCGCCGGACAATGCGGTGCCCGTCCAGCGACCAGGGCCGGTAGACCAGGTCCGAGAGGATGGTGACACCGCGACCGGCGGCCACGAGGCTGCGCACCGCTTCTATGGAAGAACTGCGAAAGCCCACGTCGGGCTGCAAGCGGTAGTGGCGCCAGTATTTCTCCACCGTGGACACATGTTCGTCCATGTCCAGCAGGATATAGCGCTGGCTCGCCACATCGGAAAGCCGGACGCGGTTGGCGCTCATCAGCGGATGCTCGGGGTGGCCCCACAGTTGCCTGGGCGAGTGCATCAGCAGCTGACAAGGCAGCGACGCATTCTCGGAAAGATTGGAGGCCAGCAGGATGGCCATGTCCAGACTGCCGTCGCGCACTCGCTCTTCGATCTGCGCGCGATCCTCCTCGACGAAGCTCAGTTCGAGCTCCGGAAACTTCTTTTCCAGTTCGCGGAGCAGTGGGGTCAATACGTAGGCGGAGATGGTTTCAGTCACGCCTATCCTCATCAGCCCGGTGATTCGCGACGGCATCAGCGCGACGCAATCCATGGCTTCGTCCATGACGGCCTCGATCCGCTGGGCATGACGTAAAAAACGGTTCCCGGCCTCGGTCAAGCGAACGCCGCCTGCATGTCGCGAGAACAATGCAGCCCCTACGATTTCCTCCAGCGCCTTGAGCGACGCTGTCATCGTCGACTGAGTGACGTGGCAGCGCTGGGCGGCTCTGGAGACCTGACCGGTATCGGCTATCGCGATGAAGTGCTGAAGATTTTTGAGGCTCGGTCGCATCGACGGACTCGATATTGCGTTAGCGATTAATTGAATTATCAATACTACGTGGCCGAGTAATACCATCGGATTCAGTGACCGGGCAAGGATTCAACACCGATGAGCGATCCACAGATTCAGCGCAAGGCGGGCTTTTGCACGCTGTGCCGTTCACGGTGCGGCACCCTGAACGTCGTTGAAAACGATCGGCTCATCGAGGTCCGGCCCGACCCTGAACACCCTACCGGCAAGGCGATGTGTCTCAAGGGCAAGGCGGCGCCTGAACTGGTTCACAGCGCAGATCGTCAGTTGTTCCCCATGCGCCGGACCCATCCCAAGAGCCACCCGGATCCGGGCTGGGAAGTGATCAGTTGGGAACAAGCGCTGGAGGAAGTCGCCCGACGACTCGGCAATGCCCGCGATCGGCATGGCGCGGAGTCCGTGGCCTTTGCCGTCACGACGCCCAGCGGTACGCCGTTGAGCGACAGCATCGACTGGATCGAGCGCTTCATTCGTGTGTACGGCAGCCCCAACACCTGTTACGCCACCGAGATCTGCAACTGGCACAAGGACCACGCCCATGCGTTCACTTTCGGCTGCGGCATGCCGACCGCTGACTACCGCCGGGCCGACCTGATTCTTCTGTGGGGCCATAATCCCACCAGCACCTGGCTGGCGCAGGCCGAAGCCATCGGCGCGGGTCGTGCGGCCGGCGCCAGGATGATTGTCGTCGACCCTCGCAAAACGCCCCTGGCCGCCGAGGCGGACGCCTGGCTGCGGGTTTGCCCTGGCAGCGATCTTGCGCTGGCGATGGGGTTGGCGAACCTCATGATCAGCCGCTACGGCTTCGACGAGGCGTTCGTGCGCCAGTGGAGCAATGCGCCGCTGCTGATCCGCGCGGATAACGGTCGCTTCCTGAGCTGCGCGGACATCGGCATCGAGGGCGATCAGGATTATGTCGTGTGGGACGCCCTTCTCGATGCACCGACCGCTTCCCGTCCTCTGGATGAACAGGCCCTTGCCCAGTCGAGCCTGCGCGGCACTTACTCGATCACGCTCGCCGACCAGTCCACCCGTATCGAGTGCTCACCCGCGTTCGAGCTTTATGCCCGAGAGTGCGCGCTCTACACGCCACGACGGGTCGAAGCGATGACCCATGTCAGCGTCGAACGCCTGGAGCATGCCGCGAGCCTCATCGCATCTTCCAGGCGGGTAGCCTTTCATGCCTGGTCGGGAGTGGGCCAACAGCAGGATGCGTCACAGACAGATCGCGCGATGGCGTGTCTGTATGCGCTGACCGGCAGTTTCGACCGCGATGGCGGGAATCGTCAGTACCGCAAGCCGCCCTTCAACCCGGTCATGGCCTTCGATCTGTTGGCCCCGGAGCAGCGCGCCAAGGCACTGGGCCTGGACCAGCGCCCGCTAGGGCCGCCGTCGCAAGGCTGGGTCACCGCGCGGGACCTCTATCAGGCCATCGTTCACGAAAAGCCCTACGCCATACGAACCCTCATGGCCTTCGGGACCAACCTGCTGATGTCCCAGCCCGACGTTCATCTGGGCGAACAGGCGCTGCAGAACCTCGACTTTTATGTGCACTGCGACCTGTTCGAATCCCCGAGCGCGCGTTATGCCGACATCTTTCTGCCGGTGAATACGCCGTGGGAGCGCGAAGGCTTGCGGATCGGTTTCGAAATTTCCGCCGAGGCGGATCGCTGGGTGCAGTTGCGCCAGCGCATGGTGACGCCTCGTGGCGACGCTCGCTCGGACAACGATATCGTGTTCGATCTGGCGTGCAGGCTGGGTATGGGTGAACAGTTTTTCGGCGGTTCGCTGGAAGCGGGATGGAATCACATGCTCGCTCCGCTGGGACTGAACGTCGAAACCCTGCGGGCCAATCCCGCGGGCGTGTCTGTCGACGTTCCCGACCAGCCCTGCAAGTACGCGCTGCAGCCTCGGCATCAGGGATTCAACACTCCCACGGGCCTTGTCGAGTTGTACTCGCAGCGGCTGCTGGATCACGGCTACTCGCCTGTGCCGCGCGGCAACGCACCGGGTCCTGAGGACGACGCCCTGCGCAGCAGGTTCCCCCTGATGCTCACCTCGGCCAAGAACGGTTATTTCTGCCACAGCCAGCATCGCAGTCTGGCTTCGCTGCGCCGCAAGGCCTTGCACCCGACGCTCGAAATATCGCCAGTGATGGCCGCCAGGGAAGACATCCAGACGGGCGACGTCGTGGTGGTAAGCACCGATGCGGGGCAGGCGCGTTTCTGCGCCTCGATCCTCGAAGACCTTCACCCCTCGGTGGTAGTGGGCGAGTATGGCTGGTGGCAGAGTTGCGAAGCGCTAGGCCAGGAAGAACGGGCGGTGCGCGGTGCCGGCAACAGCAACTTCAACAGTCTGATCGCGAACGCCGCTGTCGACCCGATCAGCGGCTCGTCTCCCCTTCGCGCCTATCGCTGCGCCGTGACCCGCGACCATGTCAGCGCAACAAGGCGCCGATGGGAAGGCTTTCGGGCCTTTACGGTCACTGCCCTCACCCGTGAAGCCGCCGACGTTCTCACCGTCGCTTTCGAGGCGTCGGACGGCGCGGCACTGCCGGACTTTCAACCCGGCCAGCACATCACACTACAACTCGATACGCCCGACGAGCCCACGTTACGCTCCTACTCACTGACCGGTTCTGCCGAGCAGCGCAACCGTCGTGGTTATCAGATATCGGTGCGCAGGGCGCTCACCCGCGACGACCAGGCGCCTGCGCTACCGGGTAAAGGCTCAGGATTCGTTCATGAACGGCTCAAGGTCGGCGACCGACTGTTGGCGCGTGCCCCATCCGGAGTGTTCATCCTGCCCGTGAGATCCAGGCGGCCTCTGGTCCTGATCGCTTCGGGCATCGGCATTACCCCTTTTCTCAACTTGCTGGAATCACTGGCCGGACGTCAGGACCCACCCCGCATTCTGCTGCTCTACGGGAATCGAAATGGCACCGGTCATGCATTCAAAGAAAGGCTCAAGGCGCTCGTAGAGTCCCTGCCCACGGTGACCCTGCTCAATTTCTACAGCCAGCCCGGCGACGACGATCAACGGGGCAAGGACTACGACATGGCTGGCCGGGTCAGCGCCGCCGCGATTGCGCAGTCGCTGACTCAGCAGCGCGCGCTTTTCTACCTGTGCGGCTCCGCGCAAATGATGGCCGACCTGCGCGCAGACCTGGAGCAGCGCGGCGTGCTGCGATTCGACATCCAGCAGGAAACGTTCAAGTCACCGATTACACCGGTCATCACCCCCGGCCAACAATTCGACGTGCACTTTAGCCGGTCCGGCATCACCGCCAGATGGGTATCGGAGGACGGGCCGCTGCTGAGTTTCGCCGAGAAACTCGGGGTGCGCCTGCCCAGCGGCTGCCGGGTCGGGCAGTGCGAAAGCTGCGCGGTGAAAGTCGTGCAGGGAAGCATCGTGCATCTCGACGGGCACCAGGTCGAGGACCGTTCAGTCTGCCTGGCTTGCCAGGCGATCCCGACTGGCGCCGTGACCCTGGACGCCTGAAATCAAACCCAACAAGAGGTGAAACATGCTGATCATCGACGCGCAACGAACCCGGGAACTGCTGCCGTTCGAGCATCTGGTTCCGGCAGTGGAGCAGGCGTTTCAGAATGAAGTCGAAGTGCCGCTTCGCCACAATCATCCCATCAACCCCGACTCGGCGGCGCCAGGTTCAGTCCTCTTGATGCCCGCCTGGAATCGCGATTTCTTCGGCATCAAAACGGTCACCATCTATCCGAACAATGCGGCCCTCGGCGTACCGGGACTGCATTCGACCTACATGCTTCACGATGCTAGAACCGGCGCGCCGCTGGCATTGATCGACGGCAACGAGATCACCTCGCGCCGCACCGCTGCTGCGTCGGCGCTCGCCGCCAGTTATCTGAGCCGCACCGACTCCGCCTCCCTGCTGGTGGTCGGCGCGGGCCGGGTCGCGAGCCTGCTCGCCTATGCGTACCGCTCGGTTCGTCCGATCCAGCGTGTATGGGTGTGGGACATCAACCTGGCTCAGGCAGCACGGCTGGTCGATCAGCTTCGACTGGACGGCTTCGATGTCAGCGTCGCCGAGGACCTGCAAAGCGCATGCGCGCAGGCAGACATCGTGACTTGCGCCACGCTGTCGACCGAACCGCTCATTCGCAGGGCCTGGCTCAAGCCAGGCATGCACCTGGATCTGATCGGAGGCTTCACCCCGCAGATGCGTGAAAGCGACGATGACTGTTTCGGCGACACGGACGTATTCGTCGACACCGACGAAGCCGCGATGAAAGCCGGAGATTTGCTCAGCCCGATGCAGAACGGTGTGCTTGCGCGCTCGGCGATCCGCGCCGACCTGGCAAGCCTGTGCCGCAAGCATCACGCCGGCCGGGCCGATGATCGACAGATCACCGTATTCAAGGCAGTCGGAACAGCGCTGGAGGACCTGGCCGCCGCGCAACTGGTTTATGTCCACGTCACACAATAACTAGAAACCCGCGCACTTATTGAGTTTCTGCCTTCCGCCCGAATGTTCAGGAAGACAACCATGAAAGAGTCCGTGCTAGACCTGGGTCACAACAAAGAAAACCTGGGGTTCTTCGAAAAAATCGCCATCGGCGTTTCCAACTGGTCGGAGCGCTGGTTCCCCGACTCCTATATCTTCGCCGCGCTGGCCGTCGTACTGGTCGCCATCGGCGCCCTGGCAAGCGGCGCGCCCGTTCAGTCGGTTGCCGGCGCCTTTGGAGACGGCTACTGGAGCCTGATCCCGTTCACCATGCAGATGGCGCTGGTGGCGATCTCGGGGTATGTGGTCGCCGTGTCGCCACCCGCTTCCGCGCTCATCGAAAAGCTGGCCGGGCTGCCGAAAAGCGCGCGCGGCGCGGTCACCTTCGTGGCGCTGATCAGCATGGTGTTGTCATTGTTCAACTGGGCGATCAGCCTGGTGTTCAGCGGCCTGCTGGTACGAGCGCTCGGCCGGCGAACCGGCCTGAAGATGGACTATCGCGCCGCCGGCGCCGCCGCCTATCTGGGGATGGGCGCGACCTGGGCACTGGGTCTTAGCTCGGCGGCCGCGCAGTTGCAGGCCAACCCCGCCAGCCTGCCCAAGTCGATTCTGGATATCACCGGCGTCATTCCGTTTTCGCAGACCATCTTCCTCTGGCAGTCGATGGCGATGGCTGCGGTGCTGATCGTCGTGTCGCTGCTGGTCGCCTGGTTCTCGACGCCCGGTGAAAGCCGTGCGCGAACCGCGCAGGACATGGGGGTGGACCTGAGCACCGACGACAACACGATCTCCCCGCCACGTCGCCCTGGAGAATGGCTGGAATACAGCCCTGTGCTGACGTTGTTGCTGGTCGCACTGGGCGCCATTTGGCTGGTCAAGGAATTCTCCACCAAGGACCCGATCTTCGCGATTTCCTCGCTCAACACTTACAACTTCCTGTTCCTGATGTTGGGCATGCTGCTCAACTGGCGACCCAAGCGTTTTCTGAATGCCATCGCCAAATCCGTGCCTTCGGTGGCAGGCGTGCTCATCCAGTTCCCGCTCTATGGCGCCATCGCCTTCATGATGACCAAGGCGCAGGGCATCGACGGGGCCACCCTGTCCCACCACATCGCCTCGGTGTTCGTGGCCATCGCCGACAGCGAAAGCTTCGCCGTGGTGATGGGCGTGTACTCGGCGGTGTTGGGTTTCCTCATCCCGTCCGGCGGCGGCAAATGGATCATCGAAGCGCCTTATGTGATGCAGGCCGCCAACGAACTGCAGGTCAACCTGGGCTGGGCAGTACAGGTCTACAACGCTGCCGAAGCACTGCCCAACCTCATCAACCCGTTCTGGATGCTGCCGCTGCTCGGCGTGCTGGGGGTGAAGGCCAGGGATGTCGTCGGCTTCACCTTCACCCAACTGCTGGTGCATACCCCGCTGGTGCTGGTGATGCTTTGGGCGTTCTCACGGACTCTGGAGTATCTGCCGCCGGTGATGCCATGACCTTGGCCATCCCGGGTTGCCTGACCCAGGTCGTGTGTGGCTCCCTCTCGGATGTACACTGGCATAGCCATTTATCTTCCGAGTTCCAGAACCATGAATGACCGTCAGCTCATCATCCCGGATGAAATGCAGTTGATATCCGAACGTGCCGGTTACGTGCCTGCGGTCAAGGTGGGGAAAACGCTGTACTGCGCGGGTCAGGTCGGTCGTACGCCGCAACTGGCCGTGATCGAAGACCCGGAGCAGCAGTTCCTGGCGGCCTGGGAGAACCTGCGGCTGGTCCTTGCCGCCGGTGGCTGCGGCTTCGAAGACGTGGTCGATCTGACGACTTATCACGTCGACTTGCACCGCCACATGCCGGTGTTCAGGCGCGTGAAGGATCAGGTCTTTCCAAGAAGCCACTGTGCCTGGACCTGCCTGGGTGTCAGTGAACTGGCGCACCCAGGCTTGCTGGTCGAGATCAAGTGCGTCGCGGTGCAGCGTCATTGAAACCGGTGTTTACACGCCTGGCTTGTCTCGGCTGCGCAAGCGCTCCGGCAACGCCCAGAACAACAGTGAAGCCGCCACCAGACTCGTCACGCCGATGACGTAGAGCGCAGGGGTGGTGCTGCCGGTCATGTCGCGGATGTAGCCGACCATGACCGGGCTCACGATCCCGCCGAACTGGCCCAGGGTATTGATTAGCGCGATACCGCCCGCCGCTCCGGCACCCGCGCCGGCCAGCAGTTTGGGCGGCAGTGCCCAGAACGCCGGGATGGAAGCGACAATGCCGGCACCGAGTAGCGCTAGAGAAGCCATCAGCAGCACGACGTGGTGAGCGAACACCGCCGCGCTGAAGAACCCCAGGGCGCCGGCGACCACCAGCCCGCACACGAACTTGCGGCGTTCACCGGTCGCATCCGACAGCCGCCCTACCACCGCCATACTGATGGCGCCGCAGATATAGGGGATCGCGGTCATGAAGCCGATCTTCATCGGATCGTCGATGCCGGAGCTACGAATCAGCTGCGGCGCCCAGAAATTCAGGCCATAGGACGCCACCTGGATCAGGAAGTAGATCAGCCCCAACAGCAGAAAGCCCGGCAGTTTGATGGCTGAAAGCAGCGACCCGTGCTTGTTGGCTTCATGGCTGGCAATGCGGCTGGAGAGGTAGGTTTTCTCGTCGGCGCTGAGCCAGGGGGCGTCTTCGACCCGGTCGTGAAGCATCTTCAGAACCATTACACCAAGCAGCAGGCAAGGAATGCCTCCCACCAGGAACAACCAGTGCCAGCCGCGCAGGTCGAGCAGTCCGTCCATGTGGCCCAGCACCAGCCCGGACACCGGGGCGCCGATCAAACCGGCGAAAGCGGACGCCAGGAACAGCGTGGAGGTGATCCGGCCGCGGTAGCTCTGCGGGAACCAGAGCGTCAGGTAGTACAGAACGCCGGGGGCAAACCCTGCTTCCATGGCGCCGATCACGAATCGCAGCACGTAGAATTGCCATTCGGTGGTCACGAACATCATCAACGCCGTCGCAATGCCCCACGACATCATGATGCGGGCGATCCAGCGCCGCGCGCCGACCTTGTAGAGCATCATGTTGCTCGGCACTTCGAACAGCACGTAACCCACCACGAACAGGCCTGCCCCAAGGCCATAGGCCGTGTCGCTCAAGGAAAGGTCGGCTTGCAGCTGGAACTTGGCGAAGCTGATGTTGATGCGGTCGAAAAAGGCGAACAGGTAACACACCATGATCAGCGGCATCAGGCGCCAGGCAACCTTGCGCACGATGGCTTTTTCGGCGCTCACGTCGTCGACGGGAACGGCGGGGGAAGTTGCGGTCAGACTCATGTCAATCTCCAGATGAGCCCTTGATGGGACTCGATTATTGTTGTGCTCTGGATGTAACCCAGTGGTCGAAAGCGGCGGGTTTCGGTTCAGGCGTCGAACACCGGGACGGGATGCAGGTCGCGGTTGCGACCGGCCTTGGCGACCTGCCCTGGCATCTCGTGCCCAAGCAGGTCCGGAAGTGTTCGCGAGAGTTGCAGCAACAGCGGCAGGTCTATACCCGTCTCGATGCCCATCTCGTCACACAGGTTGACCAGGTCTTCGGTGCAGATATTGCCCGAGGCGCCTGGGGCGAACGGGCATCCCCCAAGACCGCCGAGCGAGGCATCGAAACGTCTGGCGCCGGCCTCGTAGGCGGCCAGCACGTTGCACAGTCCAAGGCCTCGGGTGTTGTGGAAGTGAAGCGTCAGGCCCGCCGCCGGAACCCGCTGCAGCACACGCCTGACGATTCGCTCGACCTGGCGGGGGTTGGCCATGCCGGTGGTGTCGGCCAGTGTGATGCCGGTCATTCCCAGCTCAAGATAGTGGTCGACGATTTCGCAGACGCGATCTTCGGCGATGCCGCCTTCGAACGGGCAGCCAAAAGTGGTCGCGACCGAACCGTTCATGCCCAGGCCCTTGTCTCGCACCGCGGCAGCAATGTCCGCGAAGCCACTCAGCGACTGCTCGCAGCTCATCCTCATGTTGGCGCGGTTGTGAGTCTGGCTGGCGGACATCACCAGATTGACTTCGTCGGCACCGACGCCGATTGCACGCTGCGCGCCTTTGAGATTCGGAATCAGAGCCACGTAGACGACCCCAGGCTGGCGGGTCAGTCCTTGAAACACCTCTTCGCCATCGCGCAGCGCCGGAATGGCCTTGGGGGATACGAAGGACCCGGCCTCGATACGCGAGAAGCCGGCCCGTGAGAGTTGGTCGATGAGCGCGATCTTGTCGGCGGTCGGGACCCATCGAGGCTCGATCTGCAGGCCGTCACGCGGCGAGACTTCCTGAACGATGAGACGGTCGGTGTAGTCAGTGATCATTGCACGACCCCTCCCTTCTTCAGTTGCCGGATGTCGTCGTCGCTGAGGCCCAGATCGGCCAGAACCGAGTCGGTGTGCTGACCGAGTTGCGGGCCTTGCCAGTTCACCTGGCCGGGGGTCTCCGACAGCTTGGGCACGATACCCGGCATCTTCACTTCGGCTCCGCCGGGCAACGTCGCGTCGAGGATCATGTCACGGGCCTGATAGTGAGGATCGGCGACGATGTCGGCCACCGAGTAGATGCGGCCAGCGGGCACCTCAGCCTTTTCCAGCACGCTCAGCACCTGCTCGATCGAATGGCTGCCGGTCCAGGCGCTGATCGCGTCGTCGAGCATCTGGCTCTGCGGGGCGCGTCCGTCGTTCTGGCGCAAGTCCTCGCGCTCGGCCAGATCGGGCCGGCCGATCGCGTGCATCAGGCGGACGAAGATCGGATCGCTGTTACCGGCGATCACCACGTAGGCGCCGTCCTGAGTGGGGTAAGTGTTCGACGGGGCAATGCCGGGCAGCGCGCCGCCGGTACGCTCCCGCACATGACCCATCATGGCGTACTCGGGCACCAGGCTTTCCATCACGTTGAACACGCTTTCGACCAGCGACACATCGACCACCTGCCCCTCGCCCTGGCCGGTTTTTACACGCAGCACAGACATCAGGGCACCGATTACCGCATGCATCGAGGCGAGGGAGTCGCCGAGGCTCACACCCACCCGGGCCGGTGGACTGCCGGGCGTGCCGGTGGTGTAACGGATTCCGCCCATCGCTTCGCCGATGGCGCCGAAGCCGGGGCGGTCACGATAGGGGCCGGTCTGGCCATAACCAGAAATGCGCACCAGGGTCAGGCCGGGGTTCAGAGCATGCAGCACTTCCCAGCCCAGACCGAGTTTTTCCAGCGCGCCGGGCCGCAGGTTTTCGATGAGTACGTCGGCACTTGCGACCAGCTGCTTGATGATGTCCACGCCTTCGGCAGACTTGAGATTGAGCGCGAGGGATTTCTTGTTGCGCGACTGCAAGTACCACCAGAGGGAGGTGCCCTCGTGCATCTTGCGCCATTTGCGCAGCGGGTCGCCCTTGCCCAGGGACTCGATCTTGATGACTTCGGCGCCGAATTCGCCCAGCAGGCGTGCGGCGAACGGCGCGGCGATCAGGGTCCCGATCTCGATGACCCGCAGTCCGGTGAGAGCTGTCATGGAGGTATGGCCTCTTTTTTCTTGGATTTTGAGCCAATCCTAGAGCCGCATCCACATCAGGGCTAATCGTGAATTTTCAACAGGCCTTCGTGAATCGAGAAGGCTCAATCTGGACCTTGCCGCAAATGCTCATAGAGCAGCCGGCTCACCGGAGACAGCGTTTCGGTGTCGCGCACGACCAGGGACAGCGTGCGTTGCGCCCAGCTGTCTTCAATTGCGGCGGCGCACAGGCCCAGCGGTTTGCCAATCAGCTCGAAGGCTTTCAGCGGCAGGACCCCAATCCCGAGATCGGCCTGCACCATGCGGCATACACCGTCGAAGCCGGGCACCTGGATACGTTGCTTGAGCGGCTTGGCGCTGCTCCTGGCGGCAGCTTGAGTGCGCAGGTTAATGAAGCTGTCCGAGTGCAGGCCCACATGGTCGAACGTGAGCGTGTCGGAGAACAGCAGCCGCTGCCGGCTGGCGAGAGGATGATCCTGGCGCATGACCACCACCAGTTCGTCCTGGCGGTAAGGCACGGCGAAGAGCTCACCAATGTCCGTTTCCCCCGAACAGATACCCAGATCCGCGGCCCCTTCGGACAGGCCTCTCACTACCCCGGTGCTGGGGCGCTCTTCAAGGTTGATCTTGACCTGCGCATGGTGGGCGATGAACTGTTGCAGGTCTTCCGGCAGGAATTCGATGATGGCCGAAATGTTGGCCATCATGCGCACATGGCCGCGAATGCCTTCCAGATGCTCGCCGACATCGATGCTGATTTTCTCGACGTCCATCAGGATCTTTTTCGCGTAGAACAGCAGGGTTTCGCCCGCCGCGGTCAGCTTCATGCCTTTGGCCTGGCGTTCGAAGACATCGATGCCGAGCATCTGCTCCATGTCCTGAAGGCGTTTGCTGGCGGCCGACAATGCGATCATTTCCCGGTCGGCTGCGCGGGTCAGTGTCCCTTCTTCGTGCACGGCCACGAACAATTGCAGGGAAATCAGATCGAGCCTTTTTATCAGGTGGCGATACAGCATGATCGTGTTGCTCAACTTCAAGGAGACAAGAGCAACAGATAACCATGTTTGGGGCGGGTTTTCTCTATCCGCCGAAAGACGGGAGGTTGCCCTCCCGCTCGATCCTGCAGCACGCCCACCGACGACAGGCTCTGGCCCTGCTCAGTTCGACGGCAACTCGCAGCGTCTGGCAGTCAGCGCGGCCAGAACCCAGCCACGGTCGCTACGCCCCTCGGCAATTGCCTGCAACTGGGCATGCTCGGCGTCCGACTTGGCTTTGGCCTTGGCGTAGACCTCATCCAGATCGGCATGAGGTACGCAGACCACGCCGTCGTCGTCACCCAGGATCAGGTCGCCCGGCTCGATGACCATGCCTTCGATAGCGATGCCGACATTGATTTCGCCCGGCCCGTCTTTGTAGGGGCCGCGATGGGTGACGCCACAGGCAAATACCGGCAGATCGTTGTCGGCAATCGCCCGTGAATCCCGGACCGCCCCATAGATGACGAAACCCGCGAGCCCTTTGTGCTGCGCATAGGTGGTCATCAGTTCGCCGATCATCGCGTTGGTCAGATCGCCGCCGGCGTCGACCACGATCACATCGCCCGGCTGGGCGATGTCCAGCGCGTGGTGGATCATCAGGTTGTCGCCTGGACGGCACTTGACTGTCAGCGCGGGGCCGGCCAGAACGCCGTCACGATGCAAGGGCCGCAAGCGCGCCCCGCCGGCAAACATGCGCTCCATCGAATCGCTGACGTTCGCGACCGGCAAGGCACGAAAGTTTTCCACCTGGGCAGCAGTCACCTGCCGGGTACGTTGCAACACTCTGAAACCTGCAGACATGGTGAGTCCTCGTCCGAATCATTTAACGATAGAAAATGCACTGTGAAGTCCTGCCAGAGTCCGGCAGGAGGTACGCCCGGTCAGCCGGACAGGGTGATGCCGTAGGTCTGGGCTGCGGTTCCGTTGAACAGCCAGTCGCGCTCGTCAGGACTGAAATCGGCCGTGACGCGCTTGAACGCGTTCCACATCACGCAATAGCCGTACATGCCCTTGTCAACCGGGAAATTGCTCTCGAACATGCATCGCTCCACGCCGAACTGCTCGATGCAGTGCATCAGATAAGGCCGCCACAGCTGCGCAAGTCGGGCCGAATCCGGCGGCAGCGGCTGCGTATGCAGTGCGAAGCCGCTGACCGACATGCCCAGCCCGCCCAGCTTGATCCTGACATTGGGGCATTGAGCCAGAAGCGCGATGCCGCGTTTCCAGTGCTCAAGTACCTCGCCGCGCCTGCCCTCGTATGGCCCTGTTCCCAGCGGGCCTGCGACGTGATCGATGACGATAAGCTGATCGGGAAAACTTCGGGCCAGATCGAGCATGTCGTCGAGCTGGGTGTGATACCCCCAGATATCCAGGGCGAGTTCGAACTCACGCAAGCGCCCTACCGCTGTCCGAAAGCCCTTCTCCCGCAGAACCCCGGCCGGCGGCGGATTGGGATTGGTCACTACCCGGGGATCGGCGTGCCAGGCGGTGGTGTTGCGTACTCCCCTCAGGCGTGCCCCGGCCCGCTCGCGCATCTGCTCGAGCACTGGCGTGATGAAATCTCCCTGCCGCAAGTCCGCGCCGCATACGATGGCCGCGCACAGCCGCGCCTTGCCGTACAGACCGCTGGCGCTCATGGCGGCGACGCCGTTGGCGAACTCGACCTCGCCGACACTGGCCCAGGCGCCGTCGCGGTCAGCATCGAACATCGACCGGCACTGCACATAAACCGATGCGAGCACCGCGTGGCCGGCGTGGTCGATGTCCTGGCGATACTCGTCGAACAGGTAGCGATTGCCGGGTCGGTCCCACAGATGATGGTGCGCATCGATGATCGGCAGGTCCGGATCGATCGGCGCCTCGACCACTTGGGCCAGCCAGTCCGGGCGAACGGGCAGATGCGGCGAGGCGCTGGATATTCCGCTGGAGGGCCGGCTCATCAATGCGCCCTGATATCGGAGATGAATTTCGCCGCGCGCGGGTGTTCCGGCGCTGTGAAGAACGTCTCCGGCACGGCGCGCTCCAGCACCTGACCGGCGTCCATGAACCAGATGCGATCGGCCACGTCACGGGCGAAGCCCATTTCGTGGGTCACGCAAATCATCGTCATGCCTTCGGCGGCAAGTTCTTTCATCACCTGGAGCACCTCGCCGACCATTTCCGGGTCCAGCGCGCTGGTGGGCTCGTCGAACAGCATCACCGGCGGTTCCATGGCCAGCGCGCGAGCGATTGCGACACGCTGCTGCTGGCCGCCGGAAAGCTGCGCCGGCATGGCGTCGGCCTTGTGCGCCAGCCCGACTTTGGCGAGCAGTGCGCGGGCCTTTTCGGCCGATTGCTGTTTGTCGGCGTTCAACACCGTGATGGGGCCGACCATGACGTTTTCCAGCACGCTCATGTGCGGGAACAGGTTGAACTGCTGGAACACGAAACCGATGCGGCTGCGCAGCGCATTGAGTTCCTTGCGCGCAGCGTGCACATCCTCGCCGGACACCAGAATGCTGCCATCCTGGATTTCTTCGAGGCGGTTGACCGTGCGGATCAGCGTCGACTTGCCCGAGCCAGAGGGTCCGCACACGACTACTACTTCGCCCTGGGCCACCGTCTCGTTGATGTCGTGCAGCGCCCGGTACTGGCCGTACCACTTGTTGACGTTCTTGAATTCGATCATTTGGTCTGCCCTGCCAGAATCTGGTTGCCGGACACGCTCGCCGCATCTCGCGACGAAGCTCCGGAGCGTTTGCGCTCGATCGCCGCTTCCAGCCATTTGGCGAGACGGCTCAGCGAGAAGCACAGCACGAAGTAGAAGGCGGCCAGCAGCAGATAGACCTGAAAAGGCTTGGTCAGCAGCTGGTTGTTGACTTGATAGGCCGCGAAGGTGACCTCCTGGGTGCCGATCAGATAGGCCAGCGAGGTGTTCTTGGTGATCATGATGAACTGGTTGAGAATGCTCGGAAGCATGTTGACCAGCGCCTGCGGCAGGACCACTTTGCGCATGCACTGCCCGTAGGACATGCCGATGGCGCGCGCAGCTTCCACCTGACCGCGGGGTACGGCGTTGATGCCGGCGCGCACGACTTCGCCCAGATAGGCACCTTCATAGATGACCAGCGCGACCACCATGGTGACGGTGCCCGAGATGTTGTATCCGGTGATCAGCGGGATCACGAAATACGCCCAGAAGATCAGCAGCACCAGAGGAACCGCGCGTACCACATAGGTATAACCGACCGCAAAGCAGCGCACGGGCACCAGCGTGGATGTGCGGGCCAGGCCGATCAGGACCGCCAGCGGAAAGGACACGACCAGACTGAGCAGCGCCAGAATGACCGTCAGCGCCAGGCCGCCCAGCGGCCCGTTGGGGTATTGACCCACCAGCATCATGATGCCGTAGTCGTTGATGATCTCCAGCATGATTACCTCGCCATCCGTAGTTCGATGCGCCGCTGCCAGAGAGCCCCCAGCGACATGATGGTCCAGGATCCGATCAGGTAGAAAAGGCTGGCCACCGCGAAGGTCTGGAAGGTCATATAGGTTTCACCCTCGATCTGGCGGGTGATGTACATCATCTCGGCCGTGCCGATGGCCATCGCCAGCGCGGTGGATTTGAATAGGCCCAGCGCCTGGTTGACCAGTGAAGGCGCGGAGGCGCGAATGGCCTGGGGTATCAGCACCTTGCGCAAGGTTTGCAGATAGCTGAACCCCAGCGCCTTGGCCGCCTCGGTCTGGCCATCGGGCAGCGAACGGAAGCCGCTGCGCAGGTCTTCGGCGACATAGGCAGCCGAGTTCAGGGTCAGGGCGATGATTGCGAAGATGACCTCGCCACCGCTTGCGTTGATCGACTCCTGAACCGCAGCGGGCAGCAGTTGCGGCACGCCGAAATACCAGACGAACAACTGCACCAGCGTCGGCACGTTGCGGTGATATTCCACGAAGGCGATCACCAGCAGGTCGCACAGCCGCGCCGGTATCAAGCGAATGCCCATCAACACGCACGCCAACAGGAAAGCCAGCACCCCGGATATCACCCAGAGCTGAAGCGACAGACCGGCGCCATTGAGAAACAGCTGCAGGTAGTCGCCTTGAAACAGCGACGAGAAACCATTGAACAGAGACACGGGCACCTCGATCAGGCCGCTCGACGCGGCCTGCCATCAGTCACTGAAAGTCGGAGATCTGGGTCAGCTTCTTCTCGCGAGCCAGGCGGTATTCCGTGCCCTCGCCGTACCAGTGATCCCACATCGCCTGCAGCTCGCCGCTGGCTTCCATGTCGACCAGCGCTTTGTCGATGGCGGCGGTCAGCACGTCCTCGCCTTTCTTGATACCGATGCAATTGGGCTCGAAATGCAGGGCCTGACTCAGGAACTGCATGTCTTCGCTGCGGACATGAAAGCGGATCGCCGCGGGTTCGGTCATCGCCATGCCCTGGACCTTGCCCTGTTGCAGGGCCAGGAACGCGGACGGCGCGTCTTCGAAGCCGACGACCTTGGACTCGGTCAACTGCTGGCGCGCATACAGCTCCGGGGTCGAGCTCTTGATGGCGCTGATGCGCTTGTCCTTGAGATCGGCAAAGCTGTTGATGCCGCTGCTGCGCTTGACGAGGATCTTGATCGGCACCTGGTAATAGGCCGCGGAAAAATTGATCTGTTGCGCCCGGTCCTTCGAATAACCCAGCGCCGCGGCCACGACGTCAGCGCGTCCGGAAATCAGGGTCGGGATACGCGCGCTGACGGCGATGCCCTGAAGTTCAGGCTTGACTCCCAGATGCGTGGCGAGTGCTTTGCACAGGTCCACATCGAGGCCGATGATTTCCCGGGTCTTGGGGTCCTGGAAGCCCAGGGGCACACTGTCGGTAAGCGTTGCGCAACGCAAAGTGCCGCGCTCTTTGATGTCTTGCAGACCATCGGCCAGTACGGCCGTGGACGCGAGTAAACCTGCCAAAGCGAGGATCGCCCTTTTCATAGTCACTTCTCTTTTGTGGTGAGGGCAGAAGCAAGCAAATCGAGCCTGAAGAAGTGTTTCGGGATTCGGGATGCTCAGACCAGGGCCTGGCACGCCTCTTTTATGCGTCCGCAACCTTCGATGATCGTCTGTGTCGAGGTGGCGAAAGACAGTCGCAGGTAAGGAGACAAACCATACGCAGCCCCGTCCAGTACGGCAACGTTGGCCGCTTCGAGCAGGTAATTCCTGACGTCCAGATCGGTCTCCAGAATCCCGCCCTCGGGGGTGCGCTTGCCCAGCAGACCGCCACAGTTGGGATAGGCGTAGAACGCACCTTCGATCGGCAGGCAGGACAGCCCTGGTACCTCGTTGAGCAGCTTCATGATCAGGTCGCGGCGCTCGCCGAACACCGCGGCCGCCTCGGCCACGAAATGACTGCCGGCGTCCAGCGCTTCGATGGCCGCAGCCTGACTGAGCGATGCCGCGCCGCCGATGCTTTGCGACATCAGCTTGTCCATCGCCTTGGCCAGTGTGGCCGGGGCGCCGGCATAACCGATGCGCCAGCCGGTCATGGCATAGGCCTTGGATACGCCATTGATGACCAGGGTGCGTTCCTTGAGCGCGGGTGCAATCAGCGCCGGTGCAGCGAACGGCTGCCGCAGGTAGTTGAAGTGCTCGTAGATCTCGTCCGTCATCAGCCATACATGCGGATGGCGAAGCAGCACTTCAGTGATCGCGGTCAGCTCGGCTTCGCTGTAGATCGCACCGCTCGGATTGTTGGGGGTGTTGAGCACCAGCCACTTGGTGCGTGGCGTGATCGCGGCTTCCAGTTGCGCGGGGGTGATCTTGAATCCTTGGGAATCCGGGCACTGCACCACGACCGGAACGCCACCGTTCAGCTTGACGATGTCGGGATAGGAGACCCAGTAAGGCGCCGGGATGATCACCTCGTCGCCCTCATCCACGGTGCAAGTGAACGCGGTATAGATCAGCTGTTTGGCGCCCGATCCCACCACGACCTCGTTCAAGGCGTAGTCCACGCCGTTCTGTTCGCGAAACTTGCGCTGGACCGCGAGCTTCAGGCCTTTGGTGCCGGTGGTCGGCGTATAGCGCGTCTCGCCTGCCTTGCCGGCGGCACAGGCCGCGTCGATGACGTGGGTCGGGGTGACGAAATCCGGCTCACCCACGGTGAAATCCAGAATCTTCTTCCCGCTGGCTTCGAGTTCCATGACGCGTGCCTTGGCCGCTACGCTGGCCGAGGGACTGAAACGCGCCAGGCGGGATGAAAGTGGGTAGCTCATGGGGTGGTGACCTGTCAGTGACTGCTTGATGACTGGAGGTTAGGGTATGCAACGATCAAGAAATAACGATATTTTATCCCTGCATTCCATCGCATTTAGGCATACATCGAGGCCAGGGAGATTCGCCAGTGATCACTATCAAGCAGGTCGAAGCCGTGTTCTGGGTTTCACGTCTGGGAAGCTTCGAAGCGGCAGCGGCGCATCTGAATACCACGCAGTCAGCAGTATCCAAGCGGATTCAGGATCTGGAGACTCGCTACGGCCAGCCACTTTTCGACCGGTCCAGACGCACGGCAAAGCTCACCGCTCTGGGCGAAGAAATCGCGATGCTGGCGACTTCCCTGCTCAACCAGCGCGACGTGATCCTGCAACGCCTGGAAAGCCCGGAAAACCTGTATCGGAAATTGCGTCTCGGGGTTACCGAACTCACGGCGCTGACCTGGCTTCCCGATCTGGTACGCGGCATTCGCAGCGCGTATCCGCTGGTGGAAATCATCCCGGAAGTGGATGTCAGTCCCGTCCTGTTCGAGCGACTGGCCAGCAACTCTCTGGATCTGATCATCGTGCCGGACATCTTTCAGGACAATCGCTTCCCGGCACAGATGCTGGCGCCGGTGGAGAACGCCTGGATGTGCGCCCCGAGCCTGGTGGGCAATCAGGCCCGGCTGACCCTCGAAGATCTGGCGACCCGCACGCTGGTGGTCCAGGGTGGACAATCGGGCATGGGCCGAGCCTATGGGCAATGGTTCAAGAGTCAGGGAGTCGACATTACCCGCTCCATCACTTGCAACAATTTGCTGGCCCAGATCGGTCTGGCCGCGAGCGGCCTGGCAACCGCCTACCTGCCCAGGGCATGTCTTGCGCAAATGCTGAGCAGCAACCTGCTGCACGTTCTGGACGTCACTCCGGCCCTGCCGGCGCTCAATTACAAGGCCATTCACCGCAGCCTTGAAGATGACCCGTTCATGAACAGTGTCCTGGCGGTCACTCGGCAGGCCTGTGATTTCTCCAGGTTCATCATGCAGTAACGCGAGCTGCGCGGACTGAAAAGCTAAATATCGTGCCAACCCCAAAATATTGAAACATTTCTACATGATTTTGCCCGCAAGCCCCGCGATAATCCTGCGCGATTCATTCAGCGCCCGCCCGGGCGTTCTTATATCGATCGAATAACAGGAATAAAAATGATTCTGAGAGCGACGAGTATCGTGATGGCGATACTGGCTATTGCGTTGTTGTACATGGGAGCGCAGCTGGTGGCTGCCGGGGGGTCGCCCGCGTATTCGATCATTGCGCTGGGCGTGCTGGCGACTGCGGTGCTGCTGTTCCGGAAGGACAGGTCCGCGCTGACGCTGTATGCGCTGCTGATGTGGGGCATCTTGCTATGGATCGTCTCCGAAGTCGGTTTCGACAAGTGGCAATGGATTCCTCGCGGCGATGTGTTCGCCTTGCTGGGCCTCTGGCTGGCGTTGCCCTGGGTGGTCCGCCCGCTCTATCAGGCAGACCCGGCAGTCACTGGCCGCCGTTTTCACCCGTTGCTGGGCGGTACGGTCGCGGTGATGATGCTGATCGTGCTGGCGGTGATGTTCTACGATCCGGTCCCGGTTCACCGCAAGATCGACAACCCGGCCGCCGCCCGCGGCACCGAGGCGGCCGGCAACGACTGGGTCGCTTACGGCGGCACCAGCAACGGTCAGCGCTTCTCAAGCCTGGACCAGATCAACCCCGGCACCATCAACAAGCTGTCGGTCGCCTGGGAGTATCACACGGGTGATCTGCGCGATCCTGCCAAGGATGCCGGCGAGTACACCTTCGAAGCCACACCCTTGAAGGTCAACAATCGGGTCTACGTCTGCACGGCGCATAACGAAGTGCACGCGTTGAATCCCGAAACCGGCAAGCTGGACTGGAAATACGCGCCGGAGAAGGATCGCTCGTACCTGCAACAGCATCAGACCTGCCGGGGCGTGAGTTACTACTCGGCGACAGCTTCGAACGCCAATTCCGGCCAGTGTGCCAAGCGCATCATCACCGCCACCGCCGACGCGCGTCTGGTGGCACTGGATGCGGACACCGGCAAGCTGTGCGGCGACTTCGGTCAGGGCGGCATCATCGACCTCAAGGCCAACATGGGCGAGGTGCGTCCGCATGCTCTGATGCAGACCGCCGCCCCGCTGGTAGCGGGCGATCTGGTCATCGTCGGTGGCTCGGTGATGGACAATGGCTTCAAGGCCGGCAACCCGTCGGGCGTGATCCGTGCCTATAACGCCGTGACCGGCGCGCTGGTGTGGAACTTCGACCCGGCCAACCCGGATAGCACCCAGCCAATCGCGGCCGGCCAGAACTACCCTCAGGACACGCCGATTGCCTGGGCGACCCTGAGCGCCGACGTGAACAACGGGCTGGTCTACGTCCCGTTTGGCAACGCGTCGCCGGATGAACTGGGCACTGACCGCGATCCAGACAGCAACGTCGAGAAATTCCGCGACACCCTGGTTGCGCTGGACCTGAAAACCGGCGCCTTCAAGTGGAAATTCCAGACCTCCAGCAACGACCTGTGGGACCGCGACAACCCTTCGCAGCCGACGCTCATGGATGTAGGGCCGCAAGACAACAAGCAGCCGGCCGTCGTGCTGCCGACCAAAGTCGGCAATATCTTCGTGCTCAACCGCCTGACCGGTGAGCCGATCGTGCCGGTGGATCAGGTCAAGGTCAGGACCGATGGCGGCGTGCCGGGCGAGCGTTTCGCCGCGACCCAGCCGGTGTCGCACATCAACTTCATTCCCGAAGCGCTGACCGAAAAGTCCATGTGGGGTCTGACGCCATTCGACCAGATGTCCTGCCGTATCAGTTACAACAAGCTGCGCTATGACGGCAACCCGTGGACGCCAAGTACCGAAACCGGTTCGCTGATATTCCCCGGCAACATCGGTGCGTTCAACTGGGGTTCGGTGGCGGTCGATCCGGATCGCCAGATCCTCATCGCGGCGCCTGTGCGCCTGGCCTACACCTACAACCTGATCAAGCGCACCCCGGAAACGGCGGACAAGCGTCTGTTCTCCGAAGAAGGCACGCCTTACTGGAACGAGAACTTCCAGGGTGACTACGCCATTCGCATCAAGCAGTTCGCTTCCGCGCTGGGTGTGCCGTGCATCGCGCCACCCTGGGGCCGGATGGTCGGCGTTGACCTCAATACCGGCAAGACCCAGTGGCTGCGCCGGGTCGGCACCAGCAAGAATCTGAAGACCAGCTTCCTGCCGGGCCGCTTCCCGATCGGCTTCCCGATGGGCATGGTTGCCCATGGTGGTCCGCTGGTGACGGCAGGCGGCGTGGTGTTCCACGGCGCGACCGCCGACAACTTCCTGCGCGCCTACGACATCAACACCGGCGAAATACTCTGGCAAACCGAGCTGCCTGCCGGTGGTCAAGCGACGCCATCGACCTACATGGGCAGTGATGGCAAGCAGTATGTGGTCATTTCAGCGGGCGGCCACGGCTCGCTCGGCACCACGCTGGGCGACAGCGTGATCGCGTTCCGTCTGAACTGATCGTGACAAGGCGCTCCCGCGACGCGGGAGCGCCCCTGCCCTTCTCAGCTTCTAGCGATCTCCGGGGTCAGCAGCCATTCGGCGCTGTCGTTCCAGACGTCCATGCGCGTGATCTTGCCGTTGCGCACTTCAAAACGATCCAGGTATCGATTACCGGAAAAGCTGCTGCCGTCCGGCCATTCGCCGAACAGCGTCCCGTTGGAATACACCACGGTGTGATCGCCACGATCCATGCAGTCGAAACTGCCCAGCTGTTTCTTGACCCAGGCATAGCGCGAGCCGTTGAACGCGGTGATCGCCTGAGGATCGGGCATTGCGCGCCCGCCCGTGAAGGTGATCTTCACATCGTCGCTCATGAAGGTCGCGGCCCGGACCGGATCCGGAGCCATGGATGCTTCAAGGAAATCGCTGACAATCTGTACGTCTTGGTTCATCCGAGACATGAAAATAACCCTTTGCCAAAAAGCCGGTGAATGGAAAGCGCCTCTACATGGTGCGATCCGCCTCAAATCGGCGCGTTTACAAGCGCTCGATTCGCGCCAGCCCCGCAGCTTCCCGGGCGGCGATGACTGGCATCCTACTTGCTAGCAATAATTGTGCAACTGCTAGCAATCAGGAGAATCATCATGGCCTTCCGGCTTCCAAACCTGCAACGTCTGCTATTCCCCGTGGCTGCGGCAGTCACGCTCAACATGGCCATGTTCGGCGGCGCGCAAGCGGCCGAGCCGCCGATCAAGGTTGGTCTGGTCGCGGCCCTCTCCGGCCAGTCCGCCAAGTCCGGCGAAGCCCTGACCCGGGGCCTGACCATGGCGATCAATGAAGTCAACGCCAGTGGCGGCGTGCTGGGGCGCCAGCTGGAACTGGTGCGCCGCGATGATGAAAGCAACCCGTCCAAGGGCATGCTGGCGGCGCGCGAGCTGGTCCAGCGTGAAAAGGTCACCGTTCTGTTCGGCGGCCTGGATACGCCGGTTTCGCTGGCCATCGTGCCGCTGGCCAACCAGATGAAAGTCCCGTTCATGGGCATCTGGGCGGCCGGCACCAAGATCACCGAAAACGGCGCGGCCGATAACTACGTGTTCCGGGTTTCCGCGGTCGATGAGCTGGTGGACGAAGCGCTGGTGAAGTACGGCGTAGACAAGGGCATGAAGAAGCCGGGCATGATCCTCATCAATAACCCGTGGGGCGAGTCCAACGAAGCAGGCTTCAAGCGCGCCCTGGAAAAACGCGGCCTGGCCAATGCCGGCGTCGAGCGCATTCAGGACAGTGATCTGGATGTGGTACCGCAACTGACCCGTTTGAAAAACGCCGGTGCCGACACCCTGCTGATGGTCGGCAACGTGGGCCCTTCGGCGCAGGTCGTCAAATCCCTGGACCGCATGGGCTGGGACGTGCCGGTGGTTTCCCACTGGGGTCCGGCGGGCGGCCGCTTCGGCGAGCTGGCCGGTCCGAACGCTTCACGGGTGCACTTCATCCAGACCTACGTGTTCACCGAACACAACAACGCCAAGGGCGATGCACTGCTGGCCGCCCTGAAAACCGCTTACCCGCAGATCAAGACACTGGCCGACGTGACGCCGGCCGTCGGCATCGCCAACGCCTACGACGCACTGCATCTGGCCGCGCAGGCGATCGAAAAAGCCGGTAGCACCGACGGCAAGGCGGTACGCGACGGCTTTTATGCGATCAGTGACTACGACGGCCTGATCAAGCATTACAAGCAGCCATTCAGTGCCACCAGGCATGACGCGCTGGGGCCGGACGACTATGTCTTCACCCACTTCGTCAACGACCAGATCGTACCGCTCACGTCCGGAGAGTAACCATGTTCACCGCCGCCATCATCACCGGCCTCGGCCTGGGCAGCATGTACGCATTGCTGGCGTTGGGTTTTCACCTGACCTACGTCGTATCGCGCACCGTCAACTTCGCCCAGGGCAGCGCCATGATGGTCGGCGCGGTGCTGGGCTACACGTTCTGCATGACCTGGGGCTGGTCAATGTGGCTAGCCCTGCCGCTGACGCTGGTGCTCTGCGCCATCTACGGCCTGGCGATCGAACGCTGGCTGGTGCGGCCCTTCCACAGTCGCGGCTCGCAGGCCTGGCTGATGGCGACGGTGGCAGGCGGCATTCTGGTGGACAACCTGGCGCTGTTCACCTTTGGCAAGGAGCCTCGCCAGTTCGAGAGCAGCCTTGCCAATATGAACCTGGAGCTGTTCGGCGGCAACGTCGGCGCCCTGCAACTGCTGATTCCGCTGGCGGGTGCGGCCATTGCGCTGGTGCTGTATCTGGTGCGGCGCTACACCCGGCTGGGTAAAGTACTCGAAGCCTGCGTGCAGAACCCGCGCGCGGCGATGCTGATGGGCATCAACGTCAATCGGGTGGTCGCCATCGCTTTCGCTGTGTCCACGGTTTTCGCGGCGGTGGCCGGCCTGCTGATCGCCCCGCTGTTCAGCGTCAACGCGGAGATGGGCATGCTGTTCGGCCTGAAGGCCTTCGCGGTCGCCATTCTTGGCGGGATCGGCAGCGCAGGCGGTGTATTTGCGGCGGGGCTGCTGTTCGGTCTGACCGAAGCCTTGATCACCCTGTACTTCGGTTCTGCGTTCACGCAGATCTTCACGTTTGCGCTGGTCATCGTGGCGCTCGCGATTCGTCCCAACGGTCTGTTCGGCAGCCAGGCACTGGTCAAAGTATGAAAAACATCACTACCTGGGGCGCCCCGGCGTTCATCGCCCTGCTCGCGTTGGCGTGCGGCGTCATGGCGTTCACCCTCGACAGTTACTCGCTCCTGGTCTTCACCCTCTGCGCGCTGGCGGCGGTGGTGGGTGTCGGTCTGAATATCCTGATCGGCTTGAGCGGACAGATTTCCTTCGGGCATATCGCGTTCTATGCCATCGGCGCCTATGTCTCGGCACTGTTGACCATGGCCGGCTGGCCGTTGTGGCTCGCGCTGCCGGCAGCCGGGCTGGTCGCCGCCCTGATCGGCGCGCTGCTGGCGATCCCCGCGCTGCGCGTCAGCGGGCCTTATCTGGCGATGATCACCATTGCCTTTGCTTTCGTTGTGCATCACAGCCTGATCGAATGGCGGGATGTCACCGGTGGGTCCAATGGTCTGATGGGGATTCCGGCGCCGGAATTCGCCGGTCTCGATCCCTCGGTTCTGCTGGCGCTGCTGGCCGCCCTGCTGATGATCGGCGCGCTGTTGTTCTATCAGCGCATGAGCCGCAGCGGTTGGGGCAAGGCGATGCGCGCGGTGAAAGCCTCGGAGATCGCGGCTCGCTCGCTGGGCTTCAACCCGGTCATCAGCAAAACCCTGGCGTTTGCGTTGTCCGCCGCCTTGACCGGACTGGCGGGCGCTCTGCTGGCGCCGTTGCTGATGTTCATCAATCCCGAATCCTTTCCGTTTTCGCAGTCCATTCTGTTCGTGCTGGCGGTGATCGTCGGTGGTAGCGGCAGGCTGTTCGGGCCGCCGGTCGGCGCGCTGCTGATCGTGCTGGTGCCGGAATTGCTGTCGGACTTCGCGGAATATCGTCTGCTGATCTTTTCCGTACTGCTGCTGATCGTGCTGTGGATCGCGCCAAAGGGCCTGCTGGGTGCGATTGCCCGGCGCTGGATCAAGCCCGCCCGACTCCTGCCGCCGACGCAGATCGACCAACAGCGCATCGCCGCGCATCTGCGCAGCCGTGGCCCCTCGTCAGGCCTGCGAGTGACCGATATCGGCATTCGCTTCGGCGGCGTGCAGGCAGCGCGAGACGTCAGCCTGCATGCCCGCGCCGGTAGTATCACCAGCATCATCGGCCCTAACGGTGCCGGAAAGACCACAGTGCTCAACATGATCAGCGGCTTCTACACCCCCGACAGCGGCCAGATCGAACTGCAACAGCCGCTGGCCGGGCTGCCGGCGTGGAAAAGCGCCCGCGCCGGCATCGCCCGCACCTATCAGACCACCTTGCTGTTCGGCGAAATGTCGGTGCTCGACAACCTGCTGGTCGCCATGCAGAAAGGCCGGCTGGGTCTGCCGTTCCGCCTGGCCACTGAGGCACAGCGCAGCCTGGCGCTGGACCTGCTGGCACTGGTCGGCTATCGCGGCGAGGTAAACATCGCTGCCGAGGATTTGCCCCACGTAGACCGGCGCCTGGTGGAAATCGCCCGAGCACTGGCGACCGCGCCTGCGGTGCTGCTGCTGGACGAACCCGCCGCGGGCCTCAGCCGTCGCGACACCGATGAACTGGCCGTGCTGCTGCGCAGGCTGGCGGACTTCGGCCTCACGGTGATTCTGGTCGAACACGACATGTCGCTGGTGATGTCGGTGTCCGAGCATTTGCTGGTGCTCGACGCCGGCAAGCCGATTGCGAGCGGCCCGCCAGCCGACATTCGCCAGAATCCGCAGGTGATCGCCGCGTATCTGGGCGGTACCGACTATCAGGCCACGCCCCGCGCGCAGAGCTGGGCCGGCAGTCGTGATGCACGTTTGTACGTCAAGGATCTGGTCATCGATTACGGCGCGTCGGCGGTGGTCGACAAGGTCAGTCTGCTGGTCAACCCCGGTGAACTGGTGGCGATCCTGGGTGCCAATGGCGCCGGCAAGTCGAGCATCCTGCAATGCCTGGCCGGCCTGCACCGCGCCAGCGGCGGCAGCATCCTGCTCGACAACGAGAACATCGAACAGGCCGATGCCAGCATGATCGCGGCCAAGGGCCTGGCGCTGGTCCCGGAAGGCCGTCAGGTGTTTCCTTACCTGAGCGTGCGCGACAACCTGCTGCTCGGCGGTTATTCGCGCAATGAAGACTTCGATGCCGCCGCCGAGATCGAGGCGATCCTTGTGCGCTTCCCACGCTTGCGCGATCGCATCGACAACCCAGCCGGGCTGCTGTCCGGTGGCGAGCAGCAGATGGTCGCGGTGGGCCGTGGCCTGATGGCCAAGCCGAAAATCCTCTTGCTCGACGAACCTTCGCTGGGCCTGTCGCCGTCCATGATTGGCGAACTGTACGACGCACTCGCCGCGCTGCGCGACGAGGGCGTGACCATTCTGCTGGTCGACCAGATGGCCAACCTGGCGCTGCAAGTGGCCGACCGCGCCTACGTGCTGGAAACCGGCGTTATCGTCAAAGCCGCCAGTGCCGCCGACCTGCGCAACGACAAGGAGCTGGCGGCCGCTTACCTGGGTGAGGAAGCCAGCGCATGAAGGCTTTGAAGATCATCAATGCACGGCTCGGCACCGCCGAGCCTCTCACCGAGTTGTGTGTCGAGAACGGTCGTTTTGTCACGGCCTTGAGCCCGGCTGCGGCGCAGCGGGACATCCTGGACCTGCAAGGCCGCCTGATCATGCCGGGGCTCATCGAAACCCATATCCACCTCGACAAAGCCTGCATCATGCACCGCTGTCATTTGCGCGAAGGCACGCTCGCCGAAGCGGTGGCCCAGACCCGGGCGGCCAAGGCCGGGTTCACCGAAGAGGATGTCTACCGACGCGGCTCCCAAGTACTGGACAAGGCCATCGTGCAAGGCACGACGCACATGCGCACCCATGTCGAGCTGGACCCGCAGATCGGCCTGACTGGCTTCAACGCCATCCGCCGCCTGCAGGCTGATTATGCCTGGGCGATCAGCCTGGAAATCTGCGTGTTTCCCCAGGAAGGCATGCTGAACAATCCGGGCACCGAAGAGCTGCTGTGCCTGGCGCTGGAAAGCGGCGCAACTGTCCTCGGTGGCTGCCCGTACATGGACCGCGATCCACTGGGGCAGATCCAGCGCCTGTTCGAATTGGCGACGCGCTATGACTGCGATCTCGACCTGCATCTGGATTTCGACCTGAACCCCGAAGGCATGACCGTCATGGAAGTCGCCCGCTGCACACGGCTGCATGACTGGGGCGGACGCGTGACCATCGGCCACGCGACCAAACTGTCGACTTTACCCAAAGAAACCTTGACCGAACTGGCGCTGGATCTGGCCGAGGCAGGCGTTCAGGTAACCTGTCTGCCCAGCACCGATCTGTTTCTGATGGGTCGCGAGGCGTTCAACAACAAGCCCCGAGGGCTTGCACCCTTGGCGCATTTGCACGCATGCGGCGTGACCTGTTCGGTGTCGACCAACAACATCGGCAACCCGTTCACGCCCTACGGCGACGCTTCGTTGATTCGCCAGGCCAACCTTTTCGCCAACGTCAGCCAGATGGGCACGGTGCCGGAGCTGTTGCAGTGCCTTGCCTGGATCTCGAGCGAGTCGGCGCGTTTGTTGAGGTTGACGGATTACGGCCTGTCGCCAGGCTGTCGCGCGGATTTCATCGTGTTCGATGCCGCCTCGCCTGCCGCGGTGATCGCCGAAATCAGCGCGCCGCTGATGGGGTTCAAAGGAGGGCGGCAAACGTTCAGTCGGCCGGCGGGGGAACTGCTAAAGCCGCAGGGCTGAGCCATTACCAACTGCTTCGCGGCTGGTGGACGCTGGAATGTAGGAGCGGATTCATCCGCGAAAGCCGTGTCAGGACCAACGCGAATCTGCTGGATGCACCGACGCTTCGCGGGTGAAGCGCAACGCCGCCCGGCCGCTCCTACGAACATCAGACGCCGCGCAGGGCCTGGGCGAGGTTGAACTCTTCGGACGCTTGCTCTTCCAGCGCCAGTTGCCCTTCCAGTTCATCCAGATGTTCGAGCATCACAGCCACGGCCTTGTCGTTATCGCCTTGCTCAAGCGCGGTGACGATGTCCTGGTGTTCGTCGGAGGCGCATGACGGGACGTCGTTGCGCTGATACAGCGCCACGATCAGGGAACTGCGGACCATCAGGTTGGAGAGAATGTCGCTAAGTACCGCGTTGCCGCTGATCTCCCCCAGCAACAGATGAAACTGGCTCAACTCACGGACGATGGCTCTTCGATCCGTGTCGTTGGTGGCCTTGCGCTCATTGCTCATGTGGCTGGCGATACGCTGGCGCTGTTTGCGCATGATGGCCGGAGTGATGGCTTCGACAATGGCGCGTTCGATGGCTCGACGGGCGCTGAAGATATCCCGCGCTTCCTTCGCAGTGGGCTGCGCGACCATGGCGCCGCGGTTGGCTTCGATGGTGACCACTTTCTGCATGGCCAGGCGTTGCAGCGCCGCCTGCACATGGTTGCGGTTCGCCTGCAGGGTTTCCACGATGTGCGCTTCGACCAGTCGAGTGCCCGGCGGCAGTCGATGCTGGGCGATAGCCTTGAACAGCGCATCGGCAATCCGTTGCACTTCCAGCTGTTTGGCGGTGACAGTGCTCGACCCCATCCTTTCCTCTGCCGTCCAGAACGCTTCATGCCAATCCGCACAGGCTGCGGACGGCGGACAATCGGCGGCATTATCCGCCAGCCGCCCGCACCCGGCAAATGCCCGGTGGCCGATCAGCCAGCCTGGCCCAGCCCGGTGCCCTCGCCTCGCGGATCATGCATGGCGCTGCGCCGTCCCAGAGCATCGATGGCGATGATTCCGGCGTGGCCGGTCATCGGGCTGCGAGCCGGAATGATCTCGGTTTCATGCCCCAGCGCGGCCAGCCCTTCTATGGTCGCGGGGTTCATATCGGCCTCCAGCTTGAGATTGTCCGTGCTGTCGAAAAAGCTGCGGCCCAGCAGAAAACGGGGCGTTTGCAGAGCCAGATCGATTGGCTGTCCATAGTCGATCAGTTGGGTGGCGAGGACCATCTGGGTCTGGGGCTGCCCATCGCCGCCCTGGGTGCCGAAGAACCAGCGCCGGCCGTCGTCAGCCAGGTAGCAGGAGGGATTGAGGGTATGCGCCGGGCGCTTGCCGGGCGCCCAGCCGTTGACGTGCTCGGGGTCGGCGTTGAAGCCCGCGGCGCGGTTCTGCCACAACACCCCGGTGTCACCCAGAATGCACCCCGAACCGAAATCATGAAACAGGCTCTGGATCAGACAGGCCGTCCGGCCCTCGGCGTCGGTCGCGGCCATCCAGACCGTGTCGGCGGGACGACCCGGCTCGTTCCAGGGCGCAGCACGCTGGTCATTGATGGCTTCGGCGTAACGACGGATCTGCGCGTCGTCGAGATCGGCCGAGAAGTCCCAGGATGTGCTCAGCGGATCGCATAACTGCTGGTTGCGGCGCAGTAAACCCTGTTTGATGGCTTCCACCAGATAGTGGTAGTACAGCGCGCTGCCATTGCCGACCTCGGCGATCGGCTTGTGCCGCAGCGCCGCCATGGCCTGCAAGGTGTAGAGGCCCTGACACGGCGGCGCGACATTGAAGAGTCGGCCCTGGCGATAGCGCACGGAAATCGGCGCGGCCTCGTGCGCCTCGGTGGCGGCGAGATCGCCCTTGGTCAAGCCGCAACCAAGCCGGTCGAATGCATCGCCGAAGGCCTGCGCAAGCTCGCCTTTGTAGAAATCCTCGACTCCGTGTCTCGCCAGATGTCGCAAGGTGTTGGCCAGCTCAGGCTGACGCAGGGTATCGCCCTCGCCCAGCCAGCGCCCGTCGATCTTGCACAAACGATGTAGATCTGGCAGCTGCTCGATCAGGGGCTGACGCAGGGTCTGCCAGAACAGCTGCGATTGCGAAACCCGCACCCCGGCATCCGCCATGCTCGCGGCATCTTCGAGAAGATCGCTCCAGCCAAGCCTCGATCCCCACTGATAACGACTGATATTCGCCGCCGTTTGCCAGCTCGCCATCGCACCCGCCGTGCTGGCGACCGACGCCGGACCGCGTACGTCTATCCTGCTGCCTTCAGGCAAGCGTTGCCCGGCCTGCCCGATCCCCACAATGGTGCGCACCTGGCTGTCATGGATCATCCATAGCGCATCGCCGCCCAGGCCGGTCATGTGCGGGAACACCGCCGCCAGCATGGCGCTGGCCGCCAACATCGCATCGATGGCCGTGCCACCCGCATCAAGAACCCTCATGCCCGCGGCACTTGCCTGAGCATGAGGCGTACAAATCACAGCACGACTGGAAGTAGCGATCATGGGTTGGGGCCTTAGCTTTGCTAGCGATCATTCAAGATATTGTTAGCAAAGCAAATAGCATGCCCTTCCCATGGCGCTGATGAACCGGCCGGCTTGGCAAATAGCGAGGCTCTGCCCAGTGCTTGGCGTATTTGGCTGACTGGCGAGACATTGCTCATAAGAAAAACCGCTGGCTCGTTAAGACATTCGAGCCGGGCCCGCCGCTGCGTCCCTATAAGCTGGCCGCATCAAAGCCATAACAATAAGGATGATCCCATGCGACTGGGTTGGTACTCCGATCTGACGCCCACCGAAAAGCGCACCTACTGGGCGTGCTTTGGCGGGTTTACTCTCGACTCCATGGACGCGACCATATTCGCCCTGGTGATGCCGGTACTCATGACCATCCTGGGTCTGAGCAAATCCGACGCAGGTCTGTTGGGCTCGGTGACGCTGATTGGCAGTGCAATCGGTGGATGGGGCGCCGGCATGCTGGCCGACCGCTATGGGCGTATCAAAGTGATGCAGGGTACGGTCTTGTGGGTCGCAATATTCACCTGCATGGGGGCGGTCTGCACCGGGTTCTGGAGTTTCATGCCTGTGCGTTTTCTGCAAGGCATCGGCTATGGCGGTGAAGCCGTGGTGGGAGCCGTGCTGATCAGCGAAGCCATCAAACCCGCGCTGCGCGGGCGGGTCGCTGCGTCGGTGCAGAGTGGATATGCCGTGGGCTACGCGATTTCGCTGGCAACCATGCCGGTGTTGTTCAATTTCCTGCCGGAGGATGTGGCCTGGCGTGCTTTCTTTGCGATCGGTCTGTTGCCAGCCCTGCTCGTCTGGTTCATACGGCGCCTGGTGCCCGAGTCGGCCGCTTTCAATCAGACCCGTAAAACCGGCAACGGCCTCAATGTAAAGGCCGTCTTCGCCGCTGAACACAGGCGCGTCACGATCATCAGTACCGTACTGGCCAGCGGGATTTTCGGCGGGGCCTACATCATGATCACCTGGCTTCCCACGTACATGCGGACCGTGCTGAACCTGCCGATTGCCTCGACGTCGGGCTACCTGGCGGTCAATATCATCGGCTCGCTGGTAGGCCCGTTCATTTACGGCCTGCTCAGTGACCGAATAGGACGGGGCCGCGCTTTCATGCTGTTCCTGACCTGCCAGGCGACCGTGGTTTCGGTCTACATGTTTGCCGACCTGCACATGAACGTCATCCTCGCGCTCGGTCTGTTGCTCGGCGCCTTCCAGGGTGGCCTGGCCTCAGGCTTGCCGCTGACGTTCTCCGAGCTTTATCCGACCCGCATCCGGGCCAACGGCGCTGGCTTCTGCACAAGCTTCGGTCGTGGTTTCGGCTCGATCATGCCCGCGGCGGTGGGTTTCGCCTCCCTTCATATGAGCCTGCCTGCGGCGATGGGCAGCTTCGCCATCGGCTCGTACCTGATCGGCTTTATCGCCGCGCTCTGCCTGCCAAACGCCACCGGCGCGGACCTTTCCGCGGTCGATGTCGCAGTGCCGGCCCCCTCGTCGTCCGCTGACGAAGTGAAGCAAGGATGCGCGGCACGCGCTGAGCCTTGACGGGAGGCCTTATAAAGAAAAGCGATTCCTCATTAAACACTTCACAGACGTTCACAGCTCGGTATTCCCATAAGCTGAGCCTGTCCCAAGTCGTCAATCGGTATGGGGACCACACTCACAAATAATAAAAAGGTAAGCCCATGAACAACTCTGCCGTTGATATCAAGCAGTGGATCGATGAGCGTCCTGTTTCAGCTTTCCAGTGGATGATTCTTCTGCTGTGCTTTCTCATCGTCACCTTCGACGGACTGGATGCGGCAATCATGGGATTCATTGCGCCGGCGGTCATTCAGGACTGGAACATCTCCCGCGCCGCGTTCGGTCCCATCATGGCGGCGGCGATGGTCGGGCTTGCAGCCGGTGCATTGATCTCCGGCCCCTGGTCCGACCGGCTGGGACGTCGCCGCGTCCTGCTCTGGTCGGTGGCCGGCTTCGGACTGTTCAGCCTGCTGTGCGCCTTTGCCCGCACGCCCACGGAACTGGCCGCGCTGCGGTTCCTGACCGGGCTGGGCCTTGGCGCGGCGATGCCCAACTGTACGACCCTGCTGTCTGAATACATTCCGCAGCGCCTCCGGGGTTTGTTGATCACCCTGATGTTCATGGGCTTCGGACTGGGATCGGCCTCGGGCGGCTTCGTCTCGGCGTGGATGGTCCCTCAGTTTGGCTGGCATGCGGTGCTGATGCTGGGCGGCGTGCTGCCCTTGCTGTTACTGCCGATCCTGTACTTTCTCCTGCCTGAATCCGTCGACCTGATGATCAACCGAGGCTTTGCACGCCAGCGCATCATGGCGGTGCTGCGGCGCATGGGCGGACGGTTTGCCGATGACGTGAAGTTCGCTACCGCCGCCTCGCCCGTCCACCTGAAATCCACCAGCAAGGTCAGCCAGCTCTTCACTTCCCGGTATCGCGCGCGCACGCTCAGCTTGTGGTGCACTTACTTCATGGGGCTGGTCGTGATTTACCTGCTGACCGGTTGGATGCCGACCTTGATCAAGGATGCCGGCGTCAGCCTGGAACGCGCGGCCATCGTCACCGCCATGTTTCAGTTCGGCGGGCTGATCGGAATCGTTCTGGTCGGTGCCGCAATGGACCGAGTCAACCCTAAAGCGGTCATCGCACTGGCCTATATCGGCGGCGCACTGTGCATTTTCGCCCTGGGCTTCGTCGAAGTCGGTACCACCGCGCTGGGCGTGCTGGTATTTGCCGCGGGGTTCTGCATCAACGGCGCCCAGACCGGCCTGAACGCATTTGCACCCGGTCAGTACCCCACCGACTTCCGGGCGACCGGGGTGAGCTGGATGCTGGGCATCGGCCGTTTTGGCGGCATCCTCGCGTCTTTCAGCGGCGGCGCATTGTTGAGTCTCGGGCTACCAATGCATGTGGTTTTCGCGGTGCTGGGCGTCCCCGCGCTTCTGGCGGCCATTGCAATCATGGCCGGGCCTAAAGCGGCCGCGAAACACCTGAACGTGCAACCGGGTCACTGACGCACTCAGGCACACCCGCTATCCGACAATTTTTCTCAACAGTTCAACGGAGGTATGACATGGCGCGGATCATCGGCGGATTGGCCGTCTCGCACACGCCGACAATCGGCTTCGCTGTCGATCACGACAAGCAGGAAGAAGCAGCCTGGGCCCCTATTTTCGAAAGTTTCAAGCCGATCAGAAGCTGGCTGGCGAACAAGCGCCCGGATGTGCTGTTCTACATTTTCAACGACCACGTCACCTCGTTTTTCTTCGATCACTATTCGGCCTTCGCGCTGGGCGTCGATGATCGATACGAAGTCGCCGACGAGGGCGGCGGCAAGCGGGACCTGCCGGCCATCGGCGGGCATGCAGCCCTGTCGCGGCACATCGGCCACAGTCTCATGGCCGATGAATTCGACCTGTCGTTCTTCCGCGACAAGCCTATCGACCACGGGCTGTTTTCGCCCATGTCGGCACTGATGCCGTTCAAGGACGGCTGGCCTGTCGAGGTAGTGCCGTTGCAGGTGGGCGTGTTGCAGTTTCCGATCCCGTCGCCGAGACGATGCTACAACCTGGGCACGGCCCTGCGTCGCGCGATCGAAAGCTATCCCGAAGACCTGTCGGTGGCGATCGTCGCCACCGGCGGCGTTTCGCATCAGGTACATGGAGAGCGTTGCGGTTTCAACAACCCTGAGTGGGACGAGCAGTTCGTCGACCTGTTCGTCAACGACCCCCAGCGGCTGACGGAAATCACCCTCGCCGAGTACGCGACCCTGGGCGGCATGGAAGGCTCCGAGGTCATTACCTGGCTGATCATGCGCGGCGCATTGTCGGCCAACGTCAGCGTCCTGCATCGGGACTATTACCTGCCCTCGATGACCGGCATCGCCACGCTGTTGCTGGAGAATCATGCGCGCGACACGCCGGTGGACGTGCTGGCGCGTCACCGCGAGCACATCGAGCATCAACTGGCCGGAGTCGAAAAACTCGAAGGCACCTACCCGTTTACTCTGGAGCGCAGCCACAAGGGGTACAGGCTCAATCGTTTCCTGCATAAACTCATCGACCCGGCATGGCGGGCGCGTTTTCTCGCGGAGCCGCAAGTCTTGTTCCGCGAGCATGCGCTGACTGGGGAAGAGCAGGATCTGGTCGAGCGTCGGGACTGGCGCGGTTTGATCCACTACGGAGTGATTTTCTTCCTGCTGGAAAAGCTCGGTGCCGTGGTGGGCGTTTCGAACCTGCATATCTATGCGGCGATGAAAGGCATGTCTCTGGAAGACTTCCAGAAAACCCGCAATCAACAGGTCACTTATTCGGTTGCGGGCAGACAGGCTAGCGGAACGCGCTGATCTTCAGTGGCGATCTCGGCGCAGACTTCACGGATCTTCTGGATCAGGGCCTGGGCCGCGGGTGAATGCAGGCCGTTGGTTCGGTAGATGAGGCCCAGCGAGCGCTGAGTGTCTTCCAGTTGCAGGTCCAGGCGGCGCAGTTCACCCGATGCGATTTCGTATTCGAGTTGATGTTCGGAGACGATCGCCAGCATGTCCGAGCGCATCAACAGGCCTCGGATAATCGCCATGTCTCCGGTCTCCACGACCGGCTCCGGGGCCGCGCGGCCGAGACGGGAAAAATGCGCCTCGAGCAGCAGCCGGGCCGGCGTATCCGCGCGAGGCAGCACCAGCCTGGCGGTGCTCAGATCGTCCAGCGTGACCTGGCGACTCAACCACGGGTGCCCCGGGCCGGTCAGGATCACCATTTCTTCAGTGACCAATTTCTCGCCGTATAAATCGCTGGCATAGTCCTGCGCGCGAAGTGCTCCAAACACGAAATCCACGTCGCCCGCGCGCAATTCCAGCGCCAGCAGGTCGAACGGGCTTTCGTTGGTGGCAATGCGAATGCCCGGGTGATCGGCGAGCAGGCGCACGAAGGCCAGCGGCAGGATGCGAGTGCGCCCTAGCGGCAGGGCCCCGACCGTCACCAATCCCTGCAAAGAGCCTTTGATCAGTGCCACATCGGCACGAATATGGCGCAGATCGTTGAGGGCACGACGTACCGGAAACAGGATATCGGTGCTGGCCCTGGTGGGCCGCAAGCCTCTGGCCGTTCGCTCGAAGAGGGATTTCCCGGCACCGTCCTCCAGCATTTTCAGCGCGGCGCTGATCGCGGGCTGGGTGAGTTGGAAAGATCGTGCCACCGTCTGCATGTGCTGGGTTTCACAGAGCTTGACGAATATCTGCAAACGTCGGGTGTTGAGCAGATACAGCGGCTCATGCGGCGCATGGCCGAGCAGCGCGGGGATCGACTCCAGTTCGGCCATGACTCGACGCGCTCGCGGCAGAATGGCCTTGCCGTAGGGCGTCAGCAGCATGCCGCTGGCGTGACGTTCGAACAGCGGAACGGCCAGGCTCTGCTCCAGATCGCGGATTGCCCGGGTCACCACCGATTGCGCCCGCAGCAAGACTTCCGAGGCGCGCGACACGCTGCCCTCGTCAGCAATGCGAATGAAGGCGCGGACCTGCATCAGGTGTGGAATATCTGCTTCGAACATCGCTGCCTGACCGGTTCCGGATGGGCTGATAAAGAAAAGGTATGGAAGGACCAGCCTTACGCATTAGTGCGGATATGGCAAGCCTGTCAGCATTCGGTAAACCTACAAGGGAGTCCGCCCCGTTATGAATAATGCTCAAAAATCCGCGCTGGTCGTCAGCGCCCACTCAGCGGATTTCGTCTGGCGCGCCGGCGGCGCCATTGCACTGCACGCCGCACAGGGTTACGCGATGCATATCGTCTGTCTGTCGTTCGGCGAGCGCGGCGAGTCCGCGAAACTCTGGCGCAAGGGCAGCGAAATGACCGAAAGCAAGGTCAAGGCCGCGCGCAGGGAAGAGGCTCAGGCGGCCGCCGAAATACTGGGCGCAAGCGTAGAGTTCTTCGATATCGGCGACTATCCGATGCGGGCCGACAAGGACACCCTGTTCCGGCTGGCAGACGTGTTCCGCCGCGTGCAGCCCGAATTCGTTCTCAGCCATTCGCTCAAGGACCCGTACAACTATGACCATCCACTGGCGATCCATCTGACCCAGGAGGCGCGCATCATCGCCCAGGCCGAAGGCTACAAGCCTGGCGAGAAAATCGTCGGCGCTCCTCCGGTCTACAGCTTCGAGCCGCATCAACCTGAACAGTGCGAATGGAAACCCGACGTACTCCTCGACATCACCTCGGTCTGGGACAAGAAGTACGCGGCCATCCAGTGCATGGCGGGCCAGGAACACCTGTGGGAATACTACACGCGGGTGGCCTTGCAACGCGGCGTCCAGGCCAAGCGCAACATCGGCATCACCGCCAGCAAGGACATCATCTACAGCGAAGGCTACCAGAGCATCTTTCCACGAGTGACGGAGAATCTGGGATGAATGACCTCACAGGCAAGACCGGCATCGTCGTGCGCAATATCCCCCGCGCCGACTTGGCACTCATCGATGAGCTGACCCGGTATGGAGTCGCCACGGTGCATGAGGCCCACGGCCGTAAAGGCCTGCTGGCGTCCGGCATTCGGCCCATCCAGCAGGACATCGCGGTGAGCGGGTCGGCAGTGACGGTGCTGGTGGCACCTGGCGACAACTGGATGTTCCACGTTGCGGTAGAGCAATGCCAGCCGGGCGATGTGCTGGTCGTCGCTCCCAGTTCGCCCTGCACCGACGGCTTCTTTGGCGATCTGCTCGCCACCTCGCTGCAGGCGCGAGGTGTTCGAGGGCTGGTCATCGATGCGGGCGTGCGCGACACCAGCAGCCTTCGCGAGATGGGCTTTCATGCATGGTCCCGCGCGGTCCATGCTCAAGGCACCGTCAAGGAGACGCTGGGATCGGTGAATATCCCGGTCGTGTGCGCCGGGCAGCTGGTCCATCCTGGCGATGTGGTGCTGGCAGACGACGACGGCGTTGTCGTGGTCCGGCGCGGCGAACTTGCCAACGTGCTCGAGGCAAGCCGCAAACGCGCCGATCTGGAAGAGCAGAAGCGCATGCGCCTGGCGGCCGGTGAGCTGGGCCTGGACATCTATAAAATGCGCGCGCGGTTGCAGGAAAAAGGCCTCACGTACTACGACAGTCTTGAACAACTGGAGGGCTGACCCATGAGCCAGGTCCGCATTCCCTGCTTGTTGATCCGTGGCGGCACCTCCAAGGGCGCCTATTTCCTGGCTGACGACCTGCCGACAGACCCCCGGGTACGTGACAACGTGCTGCTGGCGGCCATGGGCTCACCGGACCCGCGGCAAATCGACGGACTCGGAGGCGCCGATTCGCTGACCAGCAAGGTGGCGATCGTTCGGCCATCGCGGCGGCCCGGCGTGGATGTCGATTATCTGTTCGCGCAGGTCGCGGTGGACCAGCCCCGCGTGGATTACGGCCAGAACTGCGGCAACATCCTGGCCGGTGTGGGGCCCTTCGCGCTTGAACGTGGGTTGGTCGCCGTGCAGGGCGAACAGACCAGGGTCAGGATTTTCATGGAGAACACCGGCCAGATCGCGACCGCGATCCTCCAGACCCCAGGAGGCAGCCTGTCCTATGACGGCAACGTCAGAATCGACGGCGTGCCCGGAACGGCCGCCGGCGTGATCGTGGAATTCGACGATATCGCCGGATCGAGCTGTGGCGCGCTGCTCCCTACGGGCAAGCCCGTCGACTGCTTCGATGGCGTCGAGGTGACCTGTATCGACAACGGCATGCCTGTCGTATTGATCCGCGCCGCCGATCTCGATCGCAGCGGCTATGAAGGCTGCGCGATGCTGGACGCCGATACCGATCTCAAGCAGCGCATCGAGTCCATTCGGCTGCAAGCCGGCCTGCGGATGAATCTGGGCGACGTCAGCGAACGCACCGTACCGAAGATGGTGCTGATCGCTCCGCCGGTCGCGGGCGGGACGATCAGCAGCCGCAGCTTCATCCCCCACAAGTGCCATGCCTCGATCGGTGTGTTCGGAGCCGTCAGCGTGGCTTCGGCATGCCTGATCGAGGGAACCGTTGCCCAGGGACTCGCACAGACGGCAGGCGGTACTGAACAACAAGTGTCGGTGGAACACCCCACCGGCGAATTCAGTGTCCGGTTACTACTGGATAACGGCGAACTGGCCGGGTGTGGTCTGGTGCGCACAGCGCGGCTGATATTCGACGGGCAGGTCTGTGTGCGCGAATCGGCTTTTGCTCCACCTCAACAGGATGAGCGCCCTACCGGGCCGATGGCCGTCGAGCACTGAAAAGTCCGTCCGGACGTTGGCGGGAATGGCTCCCCGTTGCCGGGCGCGCGCCGATCGTGGAAACGAGCATCCAGAAGCTCGGCCCGGCGAAATCAAACCCGCTTCGGCAACCGGTCTCTCAATCTTGGCCGGGCCGTTTTCGACTGCGGGGTCGTCTTGGTGCGCTCCCGGGCTTTTTCTTTCCAGAAACCATATGAGTACCCAGCGACTCGGGCAGTGTGAGTGTCACCAGACGAAGAGCAGAAGCGCTTCGCTAAGAGCCTATGCAGTGGGAAAACAGCGGAGGCCTTTCCGGGCCACCAGCAGGCACAGGAGCTGTCCTTCGTAGCGATGGCCCGACCGAGACCCTCCCGCATGGCTTGCCGAATATTGGCCTGATAAGTGGGAAAGCCGAAGCTTCCCCACTCGCAAAATGCGACGCGTAATGATCAGATCAGTAAGCGCGAGCCGTGCTTACACGCACCGCTTTTCGAACGGGTTTGGGCAAGGGGTTGGAGGATGTAGTGTTCAACTGCGCGGCATACAGACTGGTGATCTTCTGAGCGAGCGGCAGGTCCGCCGACGAAGAACCAACCTTCACTGTAAAAGCCCCGGTGTCAACCTGCCAGGCCTCAGCTTTCGTATTGAAATACGCCAGCGAACGCTGATCGATCGGTATGGTAACCGTCTTGGTCTCTCCTGGTTTGAGGTAGATCTTGTCGAACCCTTTAAGCTCTTTCTCGGGACGGTCGACTTTCGGCTTGACCGGGCTTATGTACAGCTGAGCCACCTCGTAACCGGCAACGGAACCGGTGTTGGTCACCTTGAAGCGCGCTTCGACGGTCTGTCCCCGCGACAGCACGCCGGAAGACAGCTGCAGATCGCTGTACTTGAACTGGGTATAGGACAAACCATAGCCGAACGGATACAAGGGCTTGGTATGGCGACGATCATAACCACGGTAGCCGAGATACAAACCCTCGCTGTAGGTCATGTCCGATGCCGGATTGTCGCCACGGTAGGCCATGATATCCGGATAGCTGGCGTAAGCCGGGTTGTCTTCGATGGTGCGATCGATACTGATCGGCAGCTTCCCTGACGGATTGACCTTGCCGTAAATAATCTCGGCAATCGCCTGCCCTGCCCGCTGACCCGGATACCAAGCATGCAGCACAGCGGCAGTATGTTCGACCCACGAGGACATAGGCTGCGCCGAGCCGCCGTGGAGTACCACCACAGTCTTGTCATTGACCTTGCTGAAGTTGTTGATCAGATCCGCCTGATATTCAGGCAGCTCATAGGCATGGTCGAAACTTTCGCCTTCGTATTCACCGTTCATACCCGCTGCGATCACGACTGCGTCGTACTTCTGCAGATCCGCAGGCGCCGCCAGAGGAGCCCAGCTCATGCGCACGCCGGTGAAACCTCCGTTCCAGGTCACGAAGTCATTACGCAAACGGCGATATTCCAGCTTGACGCTGTAGCTTTGCCCTGCCTTCAGATGCAGAGCTTTGCCCGAGGCAGGCGCAGAATAGACCAGATCGGTCGCGACAGGCTCGCCGTCACTTTCCAGAATGAGCTTGTCGTCAACCCAGAGACGGTATGCGCCATCCGCATGGACCTTGAAGACTTGATCACCGCTGACCTGAGGTTTGATTACACCCGAGAAGCGCGCGGAAAAGTTGCCACCGGCGGGATTCAGATCTGGCTGAAGCGCATAGCCGGTTCCTGACGGGGCGACCACTTCCATTCCGGCCAAAGTGGTCTCTGCCGAATCGGTGGTATTGGTCCCGGTCGCCCAGTTCCAGTTCACGCCCGGCTCGGTTCGCGCCACTACCGGTTCACCGGACAACTCAGTGTTGCTGAAGTATTCAGCCTTGATGCCTTGGGTGTCCTGTGCGCTCTGCCCGTCGTTCGCCAGGTACCAGACGGACTTGGCAGGACGCAGCGAGTACTGCTCAAGATAATCGACCGAGCTTCTGCTGTCTGCCAACTGCCGCAGACCTTCCAGTTCCTTGAGATAGTTGGTGGGTGGAGAGTAATGAGAGCCAAACGGAGATGGCGGGATGTCGTCCGCCATACCGCCCACAACCGCGATCTTGCTCCCGGTATCCAGCGGCAGCAGCGCTCGCCCTCCCTCGATACGGTTGTTCTGCAGAAGGACGGTCCCTTCGCGGGCCATATTCAACGCCGCGCGGGCGCCGCGTTTCGGATCGTCGATCCCGTCCGCGACAGGAATGCCCTTGTCGTAGCCATAGCTGAGCAGCGCGCGCAGGTTACGGCGGCCTTTATCGACCAGCAGCGACTTGGGAAGCTCGCCACTCTGGACGTAGGGCAACAGGTTACTCTGAGTAAAGAAATTGCCGCCGCCGATTTCCATGTCCGTTCCGGCAAGGGCAGCCTTGATCGGGCTTTCTAGCCCCTGGTAATCCGTCATGACGAAGCCTTTGTACGCCCATTCGTTCTTGAGGATACCGGTCAACAGGCCATGATTTTCACAGGCAAACTCGCCGTTGACCTTGTTGAAAGCACACATGACGGATGCGACATTGGCGTTCTTTACCGCGGATTCGAAGCCTGGCAGATACAACTCACGCAGGGTTCGCTCATCAACATTGATATTGATGTGATGACGATCCGCTTCCTGATCATTGGCAACCAGGTGCTTGGCAACCGTCTGCACACCCTGAACCTGAATCGCGTTCGCCACGGCCGCCCCCAGGACGCTGCCGACATACGGGTCTTCGCCACTGAGATATTCGCCCGCGCGGCCGGCGTTCGGCAGGCGGTAGAGATTCAGCCCCGGCGCGATGATCTGTTGCCCTCCCAGTTCTCTGGTCTCGTAGCCGATCGCAAGCCCGAACTCCTTGGCCCGGTTGATGCTCCAGGAAGCTGAAAGCGACGAGGGCGAAGGAAACTGGGTGCCTGGAACCGGATCAGTCGTGTGCACGGCCATGGAGGAATCATAGGTGATCGTTCCCGGCAGCCCCAGTCTGGTCTGTGGCGGGATCATGTAACCGCCTTCGGACCGGGTATAGTCGATGAGCTCGCCCACCGTCATTTGCCGAACGTATTGTTCAACCTTGGCCTCCAGCGAGTTGGCCTCCTGCTCGGTGGCTGCGCAAGCGAACCCCGCTTGAATCAGACAGCACGCCAGGACGCCGCTTTTATTGATCAGATCCGCCACACTCATTCTCCTTCTCCAGCCATGTCATCATCACCGGTCGCACCCGCCGACATCGGGGAATCATCAGTAGGCACCTCGACATCCAGCAATGCGGCCGTAGCGGCCTGCACGACAGGCTTTTGCTCCGAGCGTCGTTTCACGACTTGCTCACGCATGGCCTCGTATTCCTTGACATCCCTGGCATAGTTTTCAAGCGTATGACCAGCCTGAAGACCGTCCGCTGCCGCTGCACCTGAGGCAAGACAACAAACAACCAAAGCTCCCGAACACAGAGCTGATTTCATGAAACCTCCTTGACGTTAGGGTAAACACCCAGCGGATTAAATAAATCAGGACACCCGAAACTTCAGGAAGCGACCCGTTAATTAATCTTCTAATAGTTCAGTCATGCACTCGACGATCCTCAGCGCCCCGATCATGAATGCTCCCTAATGAAGAGCACTTGCACTTTTCATGATCGGTAATGGCGACCCCAGGCCATCAAGCCCGCAATAGACCCATGGCGGAGCGTCTTTATCCCTAACAGAAGGTAGGTTTATTGAATAAGTCAGATATTGCTAAAAGAATCGCTGTTTTGCCTGTTACATACTGGCTTCTATTCGATAAAGAATATTTCTGCCTGGTTCAAGGCTTTTACTAGCGTATTTCTCATTCAAAAAAACCGGGCTAAAATGACATTGAAACGCCATCCTTAGACAAAACCTAGCGTCTTGTTGGTTCAGCAGACCGGCCTACGCTTTAACCGCTGGACATGGGACCTGTGGAGTTTCTCGAGAACCGGCCCACGCGCATCAGTGAATGCAGAATTCACGACGTCATGAAAAGAATGCAATAACGGCATTGAAGGTCTTCGGGCTTTTCGCATTCTCCGGCATGTCGGACCATGATCAGGCGCACGTCGCCCCCTGCGAACGCTACACTGCGCATTTCAGCGAAACCGATTGAGGCTTCCTGACCTATCGCAGCGGGTCACACGCGGAGAACCGTAACGTTGCCTATGGCCGCACGTCGAGGGAACAGACGCTTGAGCTTCGTCGTGAGAGCGCCAATGCCGCCTGCGCCCTTGCTAATGTCTTGCAGGAAAGCGGTGCCAGCGATGAGGCCCGCACGATCATCGCCTCGTGGCTGCCCGACTATGACTGCGGGGCGTGGCAGCCCACGCTTGCCGCGTCGGCTCGACTTCGAGGCGGTTGATCCGGGAACGCAGCTGGCAGTCGCCCCCTGCCAAACGGACCCTGATCGCGCTATCGATGGCAGGAATGTTTGCAAGAGGACAACCGCCCCGCCCTCAGACCACGCGGCGTCGCCTTCTTACAACAGACCGCGTTGCGCCAGATTTTTCATCAGAGCACTGACGCCAAAGCGCCACGGCGGTGCCTGATCGCTGGTAACGACACGGTTGTGAAGGCAACCCAGCAGCGGCGAGGAAATGCTCACCAGGTCACCCACCTTGTGGGTGAAGCCCTGCCCCGGCTGGTCGCGATCATCGGTGGGCGCGAACAGGGTGCCAAGGAACAGCACGAAGCCATCGGGGTACTGGTGGTTCAGGTTGAGAGTCTGTTGGGCCAGATCGGCCGGGTCGCGGCTGATCTGACTCATGGAACTGCTGCCGTCAAGCACGTAGCCGTCCTGGCCTTCGACACGCAGGGCGACTTCGCAACGGCGCACGTCATCCAGCCCGAAATGCTCATCGAACAGACGGATGAAAGGCCCCAGCGCGCAGGATGCATTGTTGTCCTTGGCCTTGCTCAGCAGCAGCGCGCTGCGCCCTTCGAAGTCGCGCAGGTTGACGTCATTACCCAGGGTCGCGCCCTGAATGCAGCCTTTACTGTCCACCGCCAGTACCACTTCAGGTTCCGGGTTGTTCCAGCCGGAATGCGGATGAATGCCAATGCAACTACCGCTGCCGACTGCGGCGAGGATGGGTGCCTTGGTGAAGATCTCTGCGTCGGGACCGATGCCGACCTCCAGATACTGGGACCACATCTGCTGCTCGATGAGCACCTGTTTGAGACGCATCGCCTCGGCAGAGCCAGGACGCAAGTCACGCAGGTTGTCGCCGATCACCCCTTGCACCAGCTCGCGAATCCGCAGGGCACGTTGGGCATCGCCGCCGGCTTTTTCCTCAATCACCCGCTCGATCATGCTGGCGGCGAAGGTCACGCCCGCCGCCTTGATCACTTGCAGGTCGGTGGGCGGCAGCAGGCGCGGCCGCGCGGGGTCACGCACCTCGCCGCTGTTGGCGAGCAGCGCTTCGACGCTGCAAAGCCGTGGGCCGCTGGCTTCGCGAGCGGCTTGCAGCGGTGTGTCGCTGTCGAGCAGCAGGCTCAGGGTCGCGAAATGCGCGGTGATATCAATGACCTGACCGTCACGCACTACCACGACAGCCGGACCGCCCGGTTCACCCGGCAGCCACACGCGTCCGACCAGGGTTGCGCGTTGCCAGTCCTGGGGCATGGAATTTTCAATCGTCAGTTGCAGCGCTTGCATAACGGGTCCTTGGGCTTAGAGGGCGTTTACGAAATTTTGTAACCACCCTCTTAGTGGGAATGGCGCGGGTGGCCGTTCTGGGTGATCACCCGCCAGTGCAGAGTTGCCGGTTCCAGGCAACCGCCCGTAGATAGCTGGCCGACCAGTTGCCGGTAAAGCTCCTGCCAGGGCGTTTGCGCGGGCGGCAATGCTGGCAAGGGTTCCTGACGGCGCGCTTCCAGCTCGGCTTCGTCCACCAGCAGGTTCACGCTGCGGGCATTGAGGTCGACACGCAGGCGATCGCCTGTGCGCAGCAGGGAAAGGCCGCCGCCGACCGCCGATTCCGGCGACATATTGAGGATCGAGGGGCTGGCGGAAGTGCCGCTCTGGCGACCGTCGCCCAGGCAAGGCAGCGAATCGATGCCGGCTTTGATCAACGCGGCAGGCGGTGCCATATTCACCACCTCGGCGCTGCCGGGATAGCCAACCGTACCGCAACCACGGATCACCAGAATGCAGCGCTCATCGATATCCAGGGCCGGGTCATTGATCCGCGCCTGATAATCCTCGGGGCCTTCGAAGACAATGGCACGAGCCTCGAAGCTGTTGGGTTGCAGCGGGTCGCTGAGGTACGTGCTGCGAAAGGCTTCGCCAACCACCGACATTTTCATGATGGCGCTGTCGAAGAAATTGCCGCTCAGAACGATGAATCCGGCGCGATGCTTGAGCGGCTCTGCGTAGCTGCGGATGACGTCAGGGTCACCGGTGGCCGCGCTGTCGACGATCTGGCCGACACTCTGGCCGTTGACCGAACGGCAATCGCGATGCAGCCGCCCGGCCTTATCCAGTTCGTGCATCACCGCCGGGACGCCGCCGGCCCGGTGAAAGCTTTCCCCCAGGTATTCTCCGGCCGGCATGCAATTGACCAGCAGAGGCACGTCCTCGCCCACGCGCTGCCAGTCTTGCAGGGACAGGTCGATGCCGCTGTGACGTGCGATAGCGATCAGGTGCGGTGGACAGTTGGTGGACGCCCCCAGCGCCGAGGCCACGGCAATGGCGTTCTCGAAAGCGGCATGGGTCATGATGTGCGACGGCCGCACATCCTCGCGTACCAGGTCGACGATGCGCATGCCCGTGGCATAGGCCATTTGCCCGCGCTCGCGGTATGGCGCCGGAATGCTCGCGCAACCGGGCAGCGACATGCCGAGCGCTTCAGCAATGGCGTTCATCGACAAGGCCGTGCCCATCGTGTTGCAGTGGCCCACCGAAGGCGACGCCGCGGTGGTGAGCGTCATGAAACCCTCGTAATCGATCTCGCCCGCGCTCAGCAGGTTGCGAGCGTGCCAGAGCACCGTTCCGGAACCGATGCGCTGTCCTTTGTGCCAACCGTCCAGCATGGGTCCGCCTGACAGCACGATGGACGGCAAGTCAGTAGTGGCCGCCGCCATGAGGCACGCAGGCGTCGTCTTGTCGCAACCAGTGGTCAGAACTACCCCATCGAGCGGATAGCCGTGCAGCACTTCGACCAGCCCCAGATAAGCGAGGTTGCGGTCCAAAGCGGCAGTGGGCCGACGCGATTGCTCGGCGATAGGATGAACCGGGAACTCCATGGGAATGCCGCCCGCGTCGCGGATGCCGTCCTTGACGCGCTTGGCCAGTTCGATGTGATGGCGATTGCAGGGTGTGAGGTCGCTGCCTGTCTGGGCGATGCCGATGATAGGCCGCCCCGATTGCAACTCGGCGCGGGTCAGGCCCTGGTTCATGTAGCGCTCGACATAAAGCGCGGTGAGGTCCGCGTGGCTGGGGTCATCGAACCACTGCTGGCTGCGCAGGCGGCGTGGGGCTGGGTCAGTCATGTCGAACTCCGGCAAATTGTTCGGGCAAGTGGTTGTGGCGACGCAACTGGCGGATCAGCCCGGCGTGGTCAAGCTCGCCGTCGCCGGCCTCGACCATCGCTTCGAACAGCCCGTTGACCAGGCTGCCCACGGGCAGCGACAGACCCAGCGAATCGGCATGGGCGAGCGCCGTGCGAGTGTCCTTGAGCTGCCATTTGGCGGGGCCGCCCGGGGTGAAGTCGTCATGCAGCATGCGCTGGCCGTGCTGGCGCCATATCACCGAATCCACGAACCCGCCCAGCAACGCTTCATGGACCTTGGCCGGGTCGGCACCGCCGCGCTCGGCCAGCAGCAGCCCTTCGCCGACCGTGGCGATGGTGCTGGCGACAATCAGCTGGTTGACCAGTTTGGCGAGTTCGCCTGTGCCGGCCGGACCGACATGCACGGGTCGACCCAGCGTCGCCAGAACGGCGCGGCCCTGCTCGAAAGCTTCAGGTTCGCCGCCTGCCATGATCGCAAGGCTGGCGTCGCGGGCACCGCGTTCGCCGCCGGACACCGGCGCATCGAGGTAGCGCAGCCCGAGCGCGGCGCATTGGCGCGCCTGCCCGACCGCATGCTCCACAGGGATCGAACTCATCACGATCACCAGCGCACCCGGCGCGAGGGCCAGGGCAGCGCCCTCCTCGCCAAACAGCACCCGGTCGCAGGTCGGGCCGTCGCTGAGCATGCAGATCAACGTTTGTGCGCCTTTGGCGGCCTGCGCCGCGCTGGTGCCTACGTGCGCCCCTTGTTCGGCCAGCGGCGCGGTCTTGTTTGCGGAGCGATTCCAGGCCTGTACCGGGTAACCGGCCCGGAGCAGGTTCAGTGCCATGGGCTGACCCATGATGCCGGTACCGATGAACGCCACGGTGTGCTGGTTCATGCCTTGCCTCCAAGGCCGCGCACTGCCTGCTGGGGTTCACCGATCGTTGCCACCTTGTTGCGCGGCATCAGCACCATGCCCAGGCCTCCGGCGCCGACCAGCGCGGCGATGATCAGAAAGCCCGGGGTGTAGCTGCCGGTCGCATTGAACAGGAAGCCTGTCAGGTAGGGGCCGGTAAAACCGCTCAGGTTGCCGATGGAGTTGATCAGACCGATGCCCGCCGCCGCTCCCACGCCGGTCAACACCTGGCCGGGTACCGCCCAGAACACGTTGATGGCGCTGTACACGCCCATCGCCAGCAGGATGAAACCGATCACGATGATCCACGGCTGGTTGATCAGCAGCGCCACGGCGATGGAGACGGCAGCCAGCATCGCGGCGCCGCCGGCGTGCCAGTGGCGCTCCTGCAGACGGTCCGAGCGGCGGCTCCACCAGATCATCGCCACAGCCGCAACGGCGTAGGGAATCGCGGTGATCAGGCCGTTCTGCATCAGGCCGATTTCCAGCCCGAACGAGGCGCGGAACGACGCCAGTACCGTGGGCAGAAAGAAGTTCATCGCGTTGGAGCCAGAAGTGATGCCGAAATACACCAGCGCCAGTAACCACACTTGCCGGCTGGCCAGCGCCTTGCGGATCATCTGGCCTTTGGTCGGTTGCACGCCAACCACCAGCGGTTTGGCGCGCTCCTCCTGCTCCAGCGTGTTGATCAGCCATTTGCGCTGCTCGGCGGTCAACCAGTGGGCATCCGCCGGGCGATCGGTGAGATAGAAGTAGCACACCACGCCGAGAATGATGGCCGGTACGGCCTCAACGATGTACATCAGACGCCAGCCCACCAGGCCATAGGCGTCGCCCAGTTCAATCAGACCCACTGACAGCGGCGCGCCGATGATCTGCGCGATGGGCACGCCCAGGTAAAAGCTGGCGATCATGCGGGCTCGATAGCGGCTCGGAAACCACAGCGACAGCAGGTAGATCACCCCCGGAAAAAAGCCTGCCTCGGCGATCCCCAGAAGGACGCGCAGGGTGATGAAATGCCCGGCGGTCTGCAGAAACCCCATGGCGCCCGCGATGATGCCCCAGGTCACCATGATCCGCGCGATCCATACCCTGGCGCCGAAGCGGTGCAGCAGAATGTTGCTCGGCACTTCAAAGATGAAATAGCCAAGGAAGAAAATCCCGGCGCCCAGGCCATAGATGGTCTGGCTGATGCCAATGTCTTCGTTCATGCGCAGCGCCGCGAAGCCGACGTTGTTGCGGTCGAGAAACGCGACTACGAACAGCAGGACAAGAAAAGGCACCAGGCGTCTGGTCACCCGCTTGATGGTCTGCCTTTCGATATCCGGGACATCCGGGTGTGAAGTGATCATGTTGCACGGCCTCGCATTGTTGTTGTTATCGGGATTCGGTGCAGCAGCGGGCGCCTGTGCGCGGGCTGGTCAAACGGGCCTCGTGTCCTCGATATGGGCACGCACGATGGCATCGAAATCGGCGTCGGCGCTGAAACCCAGCGCGCGGGCGCGGGGCGCCTCTACCCTGCTCGGCCAGCTTTCGACGATGCGCTGGATGGTGGCGTCCGGCTCCCAGCGGATCAGCCGTGTCACGTCGGCGCCAGCAACCCTTTGCAGGGCGGCGACCATGTCGGCGACGGTGGTGCTGATGCCCGGCAGAGGGATGATGCGTTGATCGCCCAGGGTTTCGGGCGACAGGGTCATGCCGCGCAGCATGGCCTCGACGACCCGGCGCGGTGACGTGAGGTAGACCTGCGTGTCCGGGCGCACCGGGCACACGGCCGGCTCGCCGTTCAACGGCTCGCGGATGATCGAGCTGAAGAACGTCGACGCGGCCTTGTTGGGTTTGCCGGGGCGCACGGCCACGGTAGGCAGGCGCAGCACGCGGCCGTCGATGAAGCCTTTGCGTGCGTAGTCGGCCACCAGCAGTTCTCCGACGGCCTTCTGCATTCCGTAGGACGACTGCGGCGTTAGCGCGGTGTCGTCGTTCACCACTTCGGGCAAGGCGCCGCCGAACACCGCGAAACCGCTGGCGTAGACGAAGCGCGGCGGGTTCCCTTGCTTGCGCAAGTTTTCCAGCAGGTTCAGCAGGCCGTAGAGATTGACCTGCATGCCGAGGTCAAAATCGGCCTCCGCCGCCGAGCTCACCACCGCCGCCAGGTGCCAGACCAGATCGACGCCATCGACGATACTCGCGACAACCTGCGGGTCGGCGATATCTCCGGTAACCAGCTGGATACGCGCGTCGTCGAAGCGTTCGTCGCCGGCGAAGGCATCGAAGAGGACGATGCGCTCGATGGCCTGTGGCGCCTGGCCGTCCAGGGCCAGGCTGTGCATGTCGAGCAGGCGCCGCGCCAGTTGTTTGCCGATAAAGCCGGTGCCGCCGGTGATCAGAATCCGCACCTGTTTCTCCTTGTTGTTATTGGATGATCGGTATGCCAACCCTGGCTCAGTCCGCCTGCACCGTGCGCTGGCATTGTTCACCGAGGCCCGCGATGCCCAGGCGCATTTGCTGGCCGGCGCGCAGGAACACCGGCTCGGGCTTGACTCCAAGGCCCACGCCCGGTGGCGTGCCGGTGGAAACGATGTCGCCGGGTTGCAGCGACATGCAGCGACTCAGATAAGCAATCAGCGCGGGGATCTGGAACACCAGGGTGCGGGTGTTGCCGTTCTGGTAGCGGTGACCGTCCACTTCCAGCCACAGGTCCAGCTGATGGGGATCGGCGATTTCGTCGCGAGTCACAAGCCACGGGCCGATGGGACCGAAGGTGTCGAAACCCTTGCCTTTATCCCAGGTCCCGCCGCGTTCCAGCTGCCACTCGCGTTCGGACACATCGTTGATCACGCAATAACCGGCCACGTGGTCCATTGCATTGCTTTCGTCGATATAGCGGCCGGCCTTGCCGATGACCACGCCCAGTTCCACTTCCCAGTCGGTCTTGCTGGAGCCGCGCGGGATCTGCATGTCATCGTTGGGGCCGCAGATGGCGCTGGTCCATTTGTTGAACACCACAGGTTCGGTGGGCACCGGCATGTTGGATTCGGCAGCGTGGTCGGCGTAATTGAGGCCGATGCAGATGAATTTGCCCACCTGGCCGACGCAGGGGCCGATGCGTGGCGAGCCCTCGACCAGCGGCAAGGTAGCCGGGTCCAGCGCGGCCAGCGCTTGCAGGCTGGCGGCTTCCAGCGCCTGGCCCGCGACGTCGGGGACATGCGCTGACAGGTCGCGGATGTTTCCGTGGGTGTCCAGCAAGCCGGGCTTTTCCCGGCCTTTTTCACCATAGCGCAGCAGTTTCATAGGCAGCTCCTGAGTGGTTGTAGAACGGGAGTCAGACGCTCATCCCGCCGTCGATCACGTGGATGGCACCGGTGGTGTAAGCGCTCGCATCGCTGGCCAGGTACAGAGCCAGCGCAGCTATTTCCTCGGCCTGCCCAAGGCGGCCCAGCGGCTGGCGGTCGACGAACGCCTGATACACCTCGGCTTCCGAGCGGCCCTGATCCCGGGCCTGGGCAGCGATGCGTTGACGCAGCGAGGGCGAGTCGACAGTACCGGGGCAGATAGCATTGCAGCGGATGCCCTGCCTGACGTAATCGGCGGCCACGGATTTGCTCAGGCCGATGACGGCGGCCTTACTGGCGCTGTAGGCGAAACGGTTGGGCACACCTTTGACGCTTGAGGCCACCGACGCCATGTTGATGATGCTGCCGCCGCCTGCGGCAAGCATGCCCGGCAAGAAAGCACGGATCATCCTGTACATGGCCGTGACGTTGAGATCGAAGGAAAACTGCCACGCCTGCTCGTCGCATTCCAGCAATGCACCGCCGTGCACATAGCCCGCGCAGTTGAACAGCACGTCCAGCGTGCCGACCTGGTCACGAATGGCCTCGATGGCGGCGGGGTCAGTCACATCAAGCGGCAGCGCGAGGATGTCCGGCATATCCTGCAGCGGCTCGACATTCACGTCGGTGGCGATGACTTCGGCACCGGCCTGCTGGAAGGCCACGACCGAAGCACGACCGATGCCCTGGGCGGCGGCCGTGACCAGAACGCGTTTATTGGCAAGATTCCACTGTTTGGCAAGGGTCATGGCAGTGTCCGTTGTTGTTATTGGGGACAGCGTCAAACCAACTTAGAGTCAGTTGCCGATAAGCGCCAATGAGATATTCTCAAGGTTCAATAACCGAGGGTTATCGGATGACCGACCTAGGCTTTAGCCAACTGTGCAACTGGCTGCGTTTTCGACACCTGGTGCTGATCGACACTCTGGCGCGTACGCAAAACATGCACGCCACGGCGCTGGAAATGAACATCAGCCAGCCTGCCGTGAGCAAAATGCTGCGCGAAATCGAAAAACAGTTGGGTTTCGCTTTGTTCCAGCGACTGCCGCGCAGCATGTCGCCTACCGACCTGGGCAGCCACGTGGCCCGATACGCGCGCATCGCGCTCAACGACTCGCGGCACTTCGTGGGCCAGATCAACCATCTGCGCCAAGGCGGCCATGGCCTGCTGAAGATCGGTAGCATCTACGCCGCTACCTCCCTGGCGTTGCCAGCGGCCATAGTCGGCGTGAAGCAGCGCTGGCCACTGCTGACGCTGGACGTGCTGGAGGGAACCAGCGCGGATCTGCTCAACATGCTCGAACACAAACAGCTGGATCTGGTCCTCGCCCGGTTCACCTCCGACCGCCACCGCCAGCTGTTCGAGTTCCAGCCCCTGGCACCCGAACCTTTGTGTCTGGTTACCGGCAGCCAGCACCCGCTGGCCGGCGCGCATGAACTGCCGCTGGCAGAGCTCGGCAATTGGCCCTGGATCGTGCCTCCCGCTGGAACGCCAATGCGCATGCGCCTCGAACGTGCCTTCGCCGAGGCGGGCATGCAGACGCCCGAGAACACGGTAGAGACGCTTTCCTTGCAAACCATTGTGCAACTGCTGCAAACCGCACCCATGGTGGCCATGCTCGCCGAGTCAATGGTCGGGCCTGACGTACAGGCCGGACGCCTGAGCCGCCTGGCATTGCCGTTTCCGTTGGTACTGGCGGACTACGGCATCATCACCCGACGCGACGATAGCCCTGGCTGGTCGGCACAGGCCTTGATTCAGGAGCTTCTGAGCGGCGCGGACGCGCAACGGGCGCAGCAGGCAGCTCGATAACCCGCGGTTATCGATCAATGGAAAGCTGTCATTGGGCGCCTTGCATCTGGCCGACTAGAGTGAACGACGCCCGCGGTAGGCGACGGGCTCATCGCTCAACAGAGGCGCTCATGAGAACAATAAAAAGCTTCAAGAACCTGACGATCCTGTTCCTGTTCCTGATAGGCGTCGTCAATTACCTGGACCGCAGTGCGCTGTCCATTGCCAATACTTCGATACAGAAAGACTTGGGCATCAGCCCCATGCAGATGGGTGTCATGCTTTCGGCCTTTTCAATCGCTTATGCCTTCTCGCAGTTGCCGCTCGGCGCACTGATTGACCGTCTCGGCAGTAAGCTGGCGCTGGGCGGCTCGCTGATCGTGTGGTCGCTGGCGCAGGCCGCTTTCGGTCTGTTCAGCAGTTTTCATCATCTGGTGGGCTTGCGGGTGCTGCTGGGCATCGGCGAAGCACCGGTATTTCCCTCCGCCGCCAAGGCTTTGTCGGAATGGTTCGACACCCAGGAGCGCGGTACGGCCACCGGCTGGGTCTGGTCCTCGACCTGTCTGGGCCCCTGCATTGCACCGCCGCTGCTGACTTTGTTCATGGCGCACCTGGGCTGGCGCGGCATGTTCGTGCTGACGGGCGTCATCGGCCTGGTGCTGGCCGCGTGCTGGTTCGCGTTCTACAAGAGCAAAGCGCAATACATGGCGCAGACCGGGCGCGCCGAGCCAGTGCTCGCACAAACCAGGCGCCCGGCCGCGCCAAGGGGGCGCTGGACTGCCTTGTTCAAGGAACGCAATACCTGGGGTGCGTTCCTGGGCTTCATGGGTGTGATCTACATGATCTGGCTCAACCTCACCTGGCTGCCGGGCTATTTCGAGCGCGAGCATGGGCTGGACCTGTACCGCACCGCCTGGGTGGTCTCGCTGGCCTACCTGTTCGGCGCCATCGGAACTGTTGTCGCCGGCAAGGCCTGCGATCACCTGGTGGCGCGAGGCATGAAAGTGCTGACCAGTCGCAAACTGATGGTGATCATGGGGCTGCTTGGTGGTGCGCTGTTCACGCTGATCGTGGCCTTTACCACCCATGTGGTGGCTTGCGTGGTACTGCTGTGCCTGACGATGTTCTTCATCAACATTTCAAGCGCCACGGCCTGGATGATCGTCAACACCATCGTGCCGTCTGAGCGCGTGGCCTCCTTCGGTTCGATCCAGAATTTCGGCGGTTACCTCGCAGGCTCTATCGCACCGATTCTCACCGGCTTCAGCGTGGAGCAGACCGGCTCATTCTCTTCGGCTTTCGTGATAAGCGCAGTGGTCGCGACGTGCTCGGCAGTGGCCTATGTCGCATTGCTCAAGGAACCGGTATCCAGGCCCGTGAGGGTGCCGAGTGCGGACGGGACGCAGGCCGCGGGTCAGGCGTTGCCTTGACCGACATCGATCCGATGGAACGTTCGTCTGTGGCTGCTCCCTAATCCATACCAGACACGACAAGGGAGCAGCATCATGGGCACCGAGAAAACCTCGGCGGACGACGACAGCCGCACGCCAGCCGATTACGACGAGTACGGAGAGGAACCTTCACAGGAGGACGAGCCCGACAGCCCTGACCAGGCCCTGACGGACCCGGCTTAGGCCGGGCGCAACCGCTACCACGGTAGCGACCAGAGCGATACTCAAATGGCAGCCGTGCCTGGTTCGCCGCAGGAAGCGATCCGGGCAGGAGGTCAATCAGGTCAGCCGCTTTGTATATGAGCATGCAATCAGCATCAGTCGGCGAACAGCCGCTCTAGTCCGCGCATCTTATCGATTGCGCTGATGTTTACTATCGAACGCTCCGCCTGTATGGCTGCCAAACCCTCCCCCTATAATCGCCCCCCGTTTTCCTCCGCTACTTCGCCTGCCTTCGAGCAGCACTCCCCTCTGGAATCGCACCATGCCAAGCAGCAGCCAGGCCCTTCACGGCCTCCCTGAACATAATCAACAGAGCGTCAAACAGCAGTGGCTGGCGATTCTCTCGGTCGCCGTGGGCGCCTTCGCCCTGGTGACCAGCGAGTTCCTGCCGGTGGGCGTACTCAACGATGTCGCCAGCGATCTGGGCATCACCGCAGGCCGCGCCGGCCTGATGGTGACCCTCCCCGGCATCATGGCCGCCCTGGCCGCGCCGTTGCTGTCGGTAGGCATCGGCACCATGGACCGTCGCTATCTGCTTATCGGCCTGACACTGATAATGATCATCGCCAACGCGTTGGTGGCCTACGCCAGCGACTTCAACCTGTTGCTGTTCGGCCGCGTACTGTTGGGCGTCAGCATCGGCGGTTTTTGGGCCACTGCCATTGCTCTCAGCGGCCGACTTGCCCCTAAGGGAGTGGGCGTGGCCCAGGCGACCTCGATCATCATGGTCGGCGTGACCCTGGCCACGGTGCTCGGCGTACCTGTTGGCACCTGGCTGAGCGGCCTGATGGGCTGGCGCATGACTTTTCTGGTAACCGCGCTGGTGGGGATACCGGTGCTTCTGGCGCAGATTTTCCTGCTGCCGCGGCTTGACCCGGACAAGGCCATTCGCATCGCCGATCTGCCGGCCTTGTTTATCAATCCACAAGCTCGGGTCGGGTTGATCGCGGTACTGTTGATTGGCCTCGCACACTTTGCCGCGTACACCTATGTCGCGCCCTTCTTCAAAGAGCGTGCCGGCTTCGACGGGCCGACTATCGGTTCGTTGCTGCTGCTCTATGGCGTGACGGGGGTGATCGGGAATGTCTTCGCCGGATTCGCCGCCAATCGCAGTGTGCGTCACACCCTGTTGCTGGTTGCACTGATGATCGGCATCAGCACCGCCCTGTTCCCTTACTTCGCCACCGGCATGACCGGTGCCGCGATGTTGATTGGGCTCTGGGGCTTCGCTTTCGGCGCCTTTCCGGCTTGCGCCAGCATCTGGATGTTTGTTGTGGCGCCCAAGGACGTTGAGCGCGGCATGCCGCTGTTCGTCGCCTTGTTTCAGGTAATCATTGCGCTCGGCTCGTTCTTTGGCGGGCAGATCGTCGACCATCTGGGCAGTTCGGTTCTGCTGGGTCTGACCACGGCTTTGGCAGGCTGCGGTCTTGTTACGGTGCTTGTGCTGGGGCGTAACGTCAGCAACAGCCTTGCGGCCCAGCCCGGCTGACTGGTTGCACCGGATCCCATAGTGACAGCCGCTTGATAGCCTGTTCGCTGCCGAGGAAGTCTTTGCCAGTCGGCCAGGCTGAGCTTCCAGAGTGCGGCAGCGTTGGCGGGCCGGTTTGGGTCCTTATGTGCCGGTCCGTCATCGGGTTCGCAGACGAATTAGTTGCGCTCTCAATCAGCCTGTTCGCCAGCAAGCTGGCTCCTACGGATGCGTGACTCCAGCGAATACCGGCCTGCGCCGCGCACTGAGAAGTAAACGCACAGGAACAACATAAGCACCGGATATTCAATCCCTCGATCAATCCAGGGCCAGGTTGGGCCAAGGATGTAGGAAATGGCTGCCATTTGAATGGCCATTGCTGCCGCGATCAGGCGAGTGCCCAGCCCCAATACCAACAGCAAGCCTCCAACGGCTTCCAACACCGCCACCATTATCGCGAAGAACTCTGGGCGCGGCAGATGCAGCACGGTTTCAATAAGCCAGGCAGACCCCGCCATGGGGTCGACCATGGAGCCGTGAGAGGTGCGCATCAATTTGGGTAGCCCATGAGTCATCATGATGACGCCGAAGCAGATGCGAAGTAACGCAAAGGCAAGCGGCTCGCCGCGTTGGTATAAGCGGGCCAATCCGGGAGATAACCACTTCGCAGAGCTCGTGGAGACGCAGGCTTGTTGTTTCATGGCGGCGGTTCCTTTGGGCTCAGTCCAGGCTGCAGGCGCTGGACAAGGTCAGGTACCGAAGGACCTCGACGCCTCCGGCGGAATTCAAATAGGCCATCTTTGCCTCGACAACTTCACACTGGGTGGAGCGGGAAATGTCGTTCGAAAGCACTTTTGCAATGTCCAGCCACATGCCGTATTCGTATGTACGAGTGTCAACAGGCTTAGGCGCCGGGCTCGCAAAAGAACTGCCTGCGACGCCCAGCGCGCCCGTGAGGAAAATCGCTTTGCTTGAATTCATTTCGTTCTCTCCTGTAATTCACGACTCATTGTTCGGATCACGCCAGGCACGGGCTGATTTGCCGTGAGCCCTGGGTTGGAGTGAAGTGTGTGTGCGTTACGGAGCTGGATAAATCCCGACGGGCTGGTAACACTGTGCAGCTTCTGAAAACAATCGGCACCCGTCATGGATAAGCTTGATTCGTTGCAACTGTTCATCCGCATCGTCGAACTTGGAAGCTTTACCCGAGCGGCAAATGCACTGGATATTCCCCGCGCGACGGCAACGCTGGCAGTCAAGGATCTGGAAGCCCGGCTGGGCGCGAGGCTATTGGAACGCACCACCAGACAGGTGCGTCCGACCCTGGACGGGCAGGCTTTCTATGATCGTTGCAAGCGGATTCTCAGTGATCTGGAAGACGCTGAAACGGCACTGAGCATGGTTGCCGCGAATCCTCGTGGCACGTTGCGGCTGGACTTGCATGGCTCTCATGCCACCCGGATCATCCTCCCGCGTATCACTGAGTTTCGTGAGCGTTATCCGGACATCAAACTGATAATCAGCAGCGGTGACCGCCTGGTGGATCTGATCGAGGAAGGTATCGATTGCGTCGTTCGAGCTGGCAGTCCGCGAGATTCGACTCTGGTGATCAAGCGACTCGCGTTGATGCCGGAAGTGGTGTGTGCGAGCCCGGCGTATCTGAACCGCCATGGTATTCCGGCCTCTCCAGACCAAATCAGAGATCATCAGGCAGTCGGCTTTTTTGCCGACAGCCAGGACGTTCGTTACCCGTTCAGTTTTCGAGTTGACGGGCAGCCTGTCGAGTATCAGCCGCAAGGGTGGATCTCGGTCAATGATGCGGCGCTTTATCGATCTTGTGCGCTGAGCGGATGCGGACTTATCCAGGTGCCGCGTTTTGGCGTAGAGAAGTATCTGGCGACCGGGGAGTTGATTGAGGTGCTGGGAGACTGGGCGAGCCCCGGCATGCCCGTTTCCGTTCTGTACCCCTATCACCGCCAACTGTCGCCGCGGGTAAAGGTTTTCGTCGACTGGATCGCGAAGCTGTATGCCGAGCAGTTTGGACCGTTGACGTAAGAGGCGAGCGTGCGCGCCTGCGCGCTCGCGAGGATTGCTATTTGACGATTCATCGCCTCTTCCTTGTCATTGGCGAACTGAAACGGAGTGTTACGCGCCACAGTGGATTCGACAAAGGGCGCTTGAGCAGAGAAATGTTGACACCGGACAGATTGCGTAGAGTTCGGGCCATGCGTGCGGTGGAGCGCAGACCAATCGAAACCTAGTGCCTGGCCTGCTTTTTCGTAGCCAGCTTCATGTCCCGAAAAAACATCCGACGGTAGTCAGAGGGGGACGTACCAAGGTGAGCGCTGAATTGCTGCCGTAATGAGAGCGGAGTGCCAAAGCCCGCTTCGCCCGCGATGCATTCAATGGGCAAGTCGGTGGTTTCCAGTAGCTGTTGCGCCCTGGCAACCCGCTCACCATTCAGCCATTTCGACACCGTGCTTCCAGTCGCCTCTCTGAAACGCCGAGTAAATGTTCTCCTGCTCATCCGCGCCACATCCGCGAGAGCGTCAAGCGACAAATCCGTAGAGAGATTTGCCCTGGCCCAGGTAAGGACATCGGAAAGACGAGCTTCCGAAGCGAGCTGTGGTACCGGCTGCTCGACGTACTGTGCCTGGCCGCCTTGCCTGTGCGGAGGTGTCACCAGCATTTTCGCTGTACGGTTTGCCGCATCAGCGCCATGGCGCTGCCGAACCAAGTGCAGGCAGCAGTCGATCGCCGCAACCGTACCGGCAGAGGTCATGATGTTATCCGCGTTGATGTACAGCACTTCAGGTCGAAAATGTGCTCTTGGGAAACGTCGGGCAAAGACGTCACGTGCGATCCAGTGAGTGGTCGCCTCCTTATCATCAAGAAGTCCGGCGTCGCCCAAGACGAACGCGCCTAGGCATAAGCCAATTATGAGTTTCCCTTCTGTATTGGCCAGTCGGAGTGCCTCCACAAGCTCTGCGGATGCCGCTACTGACGGGTCGCTCCAGGCAGGGATGATGATCACCTCCGACTCCGCCATCAGTTCAAGCCCATTTACCACCTCAATGCCTATGCCTTGGTCGCTTTTCACCATACCTGGCAGCTCAGCGCAGTAGGTAACCCGGTATCGAGGCTGGTCAGGCACGGTCTCAACAGCCCCAAGGACAACGCCAGGTATGGAGAGGTGAAACAAGCTCACACCTTCATAAGCAAGTACGGCAACTCGGATAGCGGGCATCTAGCAATAGCTCATGGATCGGGCGAAGGCCCAAATCTATCGACTATCAATTATTGGGTCAAACCATCGAACCGAAGACATGGAGAGCGCCCAACCATTTGGCTATGCCAGCCTGAATGGCTTGGCCCAATTCCATCGAAAGATGTCATTTAGGCCACTGTTGCCACCCGGCATGTCTGGCAACAATAGCGACTTTCCCATTACGGATTTGCCCTGTGAAACTGAAATCTCTCACGATCGCTCTTTGTCTCGCCTGCGGGACGACCGCTATTCCTGTTTGCGCCCAAGCCGGCGCCTCTTCGATCTCCGATACAAATCATAAGGTCGAACTGGAGCAGGTTCGAAACGCGACCGTAAAAATCACCTACGCTGGCACGACATTCTTGATCGACCCGATGCTGGCGAAGAAGGGTTCCTATCCAGGCTTCGAAAATACGTATCGAAGCAACCTCCGTAACCCGCTGGTCGACCTGCCTGGGCCGGTAAGCGATGTTATCGCCGGGGTGGATGCAGTGATCGTGACTCACACCCATCTCGACCACTGGGATGACGCTGCGCAGCAAGCGCTGCCCAAGCACATCCCTCTGTTTACCCAGCATGAGGCGGATGCACAGCTGATTCGTTCCCAAGGCTTTACCGACGTGCGAGTGCTCACTGACGAAGCGGAATTTGGTGGTGTCAAACTCAGCAAAACCGGTGGTCAGCACGGCACCGATAAAATGTTCGCCACACCGGCTGTCGCCAAGCTCCTTGGACAAGCGATGGGGGTCGTTTTCCAGGCACCTGGCTACAAGACTCTCTATCTCGCCGGCGACACCATCTGGCGCAAGGAAGTCGACCAGACGATTGAAAAGTATCGTCCCGAAGTCATTGTTCTCAATGCCGGCATGGCACGTCTGACCGATTTCGATGGCGCCATCATCATGGGCAAGGAAGATGTGTTGCGCGCTTCGCAGGCTGCGAAGAACGCTCAAATCGTCGCGGTACATATGGATGCGGTCAACCATATGTCGTTAACCCGTGAGGAGCTGCGTGCTTACGTCAAAAAGGAAGGCATCAACAAACGTGTAGAGATTCCCGAAGACGGCGCGTCGCTGGAGTTCTGATCGAGGACGTGCCGCGTATTGGTGTTCAAATCATCCGAGCGGCAAGCCATCCGGTCTTTGTGTTTACTGGCACAAGCGGCTTGAAGCAGCAGGGTGCCCGCGCCCGCTCGTCGAGGGGCGCGCACCGCAATCAAATACTAACGAGGAGAGTCAGCATGAAACAGGGCCTTATCGTCGTAGACTTGCAAAACGAGTATCTGCCTACCGGAAAATTGCCCTGTCCGGCATTGAGGCAGCTGTCGCCAACGCCGCGCGCGTCATAGCGCATGCTCGCAGCTCGGATTGTCCGGTATTCCACATTCGTCATGAGTTTGACGACAGCGACGCGCCGATCTTCGTTAAAGGATCGGCCGGGGTAGAGATCCAGCCTGAAGTAGCCGCCGCCGCAGGTGAACCTGTAATCGTCAAAAACCACATCAACTCCTTTCGAAACACCGATCTTAAACGCCAGCTCGATGCTCATGGCGTCGAGCAAGTCGTGGTGGTCGGCGCTATGAGCCATATGTGCATTGACGCTGTCGTGAGAGCCGCAGCCGATATGGGGTATCCGGTGACTGTGATCCATGACGCCTGTGCGACGCTTGAGTTATCATTCGGCGGCGTAACGGTACCGGCTGCGCATGTCCATGCAGCCATGATGGCGGCTTTTGAATTCGGATACGCCGCTGTTAAGTCGGTCGATGACTGCCTTTTCGATTTAACGCCAGGGTCGTATGTTGACACCGCTGCCCGCCTCGATCGCTGCAGAAATGACCGACTGACCTACCACCGGGACGGGAACAGCATGAAGGCTTGCCCTGCCCCAAGTCTGGAAGCAGTTCACCAGTGATGTGCATCAGTGCGGAGACTGGACCCGGCGCAGAAGACGCGAAGACTGGCGATGACCGTAATGTTGCTCGGTACGCCTTTGGTCGAAACAATAGATGCGAGTTTCATATTGCTGGCCTCGGATCAAGTGACCAGAGGCAGCGTTGCGTGACCAGGGCCAGCGGAGAATGGTGCTTCGAGGTATGATACAAGGCGTCTTTCCAACTGCCGGTCAGGCGCTTTATCTGACGCAAACGAAAACGCGAGCGTGAGGACTTATCCTACACGCTCGCGCAACGTCTTGAATCTAAAGTGGCTCCACGACCTGGACTCGAACCAGGGACCCAGTGATTAACAGTCACTTGCTCTACCAACTGAGCTATCGCGGAATGAGCGCTATCTTACTGCGTCAAAAAACTAAGTCAAGCGGGTTGTAGAAAAAAATTCTTATACATTTCCGGGGCTTGGCGCTGAATGGATTCATGACCGGCTCGCAGAGGCGTAGTGTGGTGGTACTTTCCCAGGCTACGCTCAACCCACTGTGACGAGGTGAACCCCATGCCGCTGCTCAACAGTCTTGCCAATCTCTTCCCGACCGTCGATGACATCCCTGAAACGTATCGGCCGGGCGAGCCGATCGAACAGCGTGAATACCTGGTCAACGGCGAGCTTCGGGTCTGGAACGGTGCCTTGGCGCCGGTGCGCAGTCCGGTCTGTCTGCGCGACAGCACAAGCCTTGCGCCGGTGATTCTGGGCAGTACGCCGCTGCTGGATGCGCAGACTGCGATGACCGCGCTCGATGCCGCGGTGCAGGCGTATGATCGCGGCCAGGGTCGCTGGCCGACCATGCGCGTGGCCGAGCGTATCGGCCACGTGGAGACCTTTCTCAAGCGGATGCGCGAGCAGCGCACTGCGGTGGTCAACCTGCTGATGTGGGAAATCGGCAAGAATCTCAAGGATTCCGAAAAGGAGTTCGATCGCACCTGCGATTACATCGTCGACACCATCAATGCCCTCAAGGAGCTGGATCGCCGCTCCAGCCGCTTCGAGCTGGAACAGGACACGCTCGGGCAGATCCGCCGCGTGCCGTTCGGGGTGACCCTGTGCATGGGGCCGTACAACTATCCGCTGAACGAGACGTTCACCACGCTGATTCCGGCGCTGATCATGGGCAACACCGTGGTGTTCAAGCCGGCCAAGTTCGGCGTGCTGCTGATCCGTCCGCTGCTGGAGGCATTCCGCGACAGCTTCCCCGCAGGCGTGATCAACGTGATCTACGGCAGCGGTCGCGATACGGTCAGCGCGCTGATGGCCAGCGGCATGATCGACATCTTTGCCTTTATCGGCACCAACAAGGCCGCCAGTGCCTTGAAGAAGCTTCACCCTCGCCCGCATCGTTTGCGCGCCGCCCTCGGCCTGGACGCCAAGAACCCCGGCATCGTGCTACCGGATGTGGACCTCGACAACGCGGTCGCCGAGGCGGTGACCGGTTCGCTGTCATTCAATGGCCAGCGCTGCACGGCGCTCAAGATCCTGTTCGTGCATGAAGACGTGGTCGAGGCCTTCCTCGAAAAATTCCAGAACAGGCTCGCCAAGCTCAAGCCGGGCATGCCGTGGGAGCCGGATGTCGCTTTGACGCCGCTGCCGGAGCCGGGCAAGACCGATTATCTTCAGGGCCTGGTGGCCGACGCCATCGGCAAGGGTGCCAAGGTGGTGAACACCGGCGGCGCGCAGTCCTGCGAGAGCTTCTTCTACCCCGCTCTGCTGTATCCGGTGTCTCCGGAGATGCGGGTCTATCACGAAGAACAGTTCGGTCCGGTGGTGCCGGTGGCGCCGTACCGTGACCTGAATACAGTGATCGATTACGTGCTGGACTCCGACTACGGACAGCAGCTGAGTATCTTCGGCAACGACTCCAGGGAGGTGGGCCGGCTGGTGGACGCCTTTGCCAATCAGGTGGGCCGAATCAACATCAACGCGCAGTGCCAGCGCGGCCCGGATCAATACCCGTTCAACGGACGCAAGAACTCCGCCGAAGGCACGCTCTCGGTACACGACGCGCTGCGGGTCTTTTCCATCCGCACCCTGGTCGCCACCAAGTTCCAGGAGAGCAACAAGACGCTGGTCAGCGACATCATCCGCAACCGCGAATCCACCTTTCTGACGACCGACTACATCTTCTGACCCTGCCTGCCCCGCATGCGCTTGCGACAGCGTATGCGGGATCACATCTCATTTGGTAATGATTCTCGAATACAGGTAGGATGCGCGCATTCGGGTAAGGCATCGTGTCGTCGATGCGAAACCCGCAACCCGCGAGCGCCAACGTCCTTGGATTCGTCTGCCGATAAACTCGACCTTTACCTGGCCCATCGATCGGCGCTGGTGGATTACGCCGCACCTATTGTCGGCTGTCGCGCGCGTGCCGAGGACGTGGTGCAGGAGGCCTGGCTGCGCTTCAATGGTCGACAGGATCCTGGTCTGGCGATCAACAATCCGGTCGGTTACCTGTACCGGATCGTACGCAACCTGGCGCTGGATCTGACCCGCAGCATCGCCACCGAAAGACGCCAGCCCGACGGTGACAGCCTGCTGGCGCAGATGCCGGCCGGCAGCGCGTCGCCTGAACAGGACGCCGTCAGTTGCGATGAACTGCAACAGATCGCCGACGCGCTGGCGCAGTTGCCGGAACGCACCCGCATGGCGTTCGAAATGCATCGACTCGGGGGATATACCCTGCAGCAGATCGCCGCCGCCCTGGGCATCTCCGTCGGACTCACACATCAACTGGTGCACGACGCCTTGAGTCACTGCGTGGCCTGGCTGGTCCGCGGCCATGACTGATGCGGCCAAAGGCACATCTTCGGCGCCGGTGAAAAAATCGCCGGACCAAACGTCCTTTGCTCAGGGAAGTGTACCTGTGCAACCCTTGTCGCCCTCTTCCGCCGCTGGAGCCTTGCCGGACATGCCGCAAGCCGAACCTCGCCAAGCTCATCTGGACATCGCCATGGACTGGCTGCTGCGCGCGCGCCAGGCGCCGGATGACCAGCAGCTTCAGGCGGAGCTCAAGGACTGGCGCGACGCGAGCCCGGAAAACGCCGAGGCCTGGCGTCGCGCCGAACGTGTCTGGCAGCTTACCGGCCGGCTTGCGCCGAGCACCTCGGACAAGTGGCCGCCGATTCCCGAACCGGCAGCAGTCCCGGGCGCGAATACCGCACCGGCTCAGCATCCCGCTCCACCGCGTACCGGACGTCGTCGTTCGCGGGCCTGGGCCGCCGGGCTCGCACTGGCAGCGTGTCTGGTCGTCGCGATCACTCCAACGCTCCGTCTTGCACTCGAAGCGGATTACCGGACTGCTCAAAACGAGCGGCGCACCATTGAGTTGCCTGACGGAAGCCGCGCGTTTCTCGATGCGGACAGCGCTCTCGCCGTGGCTTTTACCCAGGGCGAGCGCGACGTCCGCCTGCTTCGGGGACAAGCCTTTTTCGAAGTCCGGCCTGATCCGGCGCGCCCGTTCAAAGTCCACGCGCAAGAACTGGACGTAACCGTCACCGGCACGGCCTTCAACGTCGATCTTGAAGCCAGTGCCATCGAAGTCGCGGTCGAACATGGTTCGGTCAAGGTCAGCGAGCATGATTCAACCCGCGTGCTCAGCCCTGGTCTGGTTGCCGGACAGCGGTTGGACTATGACCGTGACGCCTGGAACACGCGGCTCGACCGACAGCCGGCCAGCCGCGTCGCCACCTGGCGCAATGGACAGCTGGTCGCCGACAATGCGCGGCTGGGTGACATGGTCGCCGAGCTGCAGCGCTACATACCGGGCAAGATCTGGCTCAGGAATGAAAAACTGGCCGAATTGCGCATCACCGGCGTCTATGACATCCGCAATCCCCAGGCCGCATTGCGCGCGATGGCGCAGCCTCACGGCGTCAGGCTCGATCAGTGGACTCCCTGGCTGACCGTGCTGGATCGCCAGCCCGTCACTGCTTCTGCAAGCGCCCGATAAAAAACCGAAAAATTTTTCGGTTTTTTCTGAAAAAAATTTCTGCTGTCCCGTCCTTTGACTCGCACGAAACATTGAGATCAATTCTCATTCAATGACTGCGAGCCAAGGCTCGTATAGGGACACGGGATGACACCGACCATCGATCAGCCGCTCAGCCTGAGCGCCGCGATCCGCAAGCACCTGAATCATGCCACCCGACTGGGTGCCTTCGGCCTGTGCTGGGCATTCGTCAGCCACAGCGTCCACGCCGCCGATTCCGTCAGTGAGCGCGAGCCGATGCTGCAAAGCCTGCGCAGTTTCGATATCTCGGTGCAGCCCCTCGACAGTGCGCTGATCAGCTTCGGCCAGCAGAGCGGGTTGCAGGTGTCGGTCGACCCCGGGCTTGTCGCCAGCCGCTACTCCCAGGCGGTCAAGGGCCGGATGAGCAGCGAGCAGGCCTTGGGCGCACTGCTGTCCGGCAGCGGCGTGGAATGGCGCTACGAACAGGGCACGCTGGTATTCGAGCTGGCGCGCCGGCAGGTCTTCGATGCACCGATGGAGCTGCAGAACACAGTGGTCCTGGGCAATCCCGAGGAAAACGCCTTCCAGGGCGAGACCGTCATCGGCCGCAAAGCGATCCAGGCATTCCCCGGCGCCAATGGCGACATCACTACCCTGTTGCGCATGCACCCCAGCGTGCAGTTCAACAACGCCCAGCAAAGCTCCAACGCCCCCGGCGAGATCGACCCGGCGGATATCAGCATCAACGGCGCCAAGTACTACCAGAACAATTTCATGATCGACGGGATCTCGATCAACAACGATCTGGACCCCGGCGAGCACAGCTACAACTCGGTGCGTCAGTTCGACTCGGCGCCCAGTCGTTCCCATGGCATCGCCCTGGATGCCGACCTGCTCGAAGAAGTGCGGGTCTACGACAGCAACGTGCCGGCCGAATACGGCGGTTTCAACGGCGGCGTGGTCGATGCCATTACCCGCAAGCCGACCCAGGCGCTGCATGGCAAGATCTCCGCATCCATGACCCGCTCCGAGTGGACCGAGTACCACATCAGCGGCGACGACAAGGAAAACTTCGCCAACACCTCGGACGAGCAGTACCAGCCCGAGTTCGAGAAGACCACGGTACGCGGCACCCTCGAAGGCCACTTGACCGAAGACTTCGGCGCGATCCTCAACTTCTCGCAAAAGCGCTCGAGGATCGGCCTGAACGGCTACGCGGACGGCTATGAAAGCCCGACGGGCGACAACAGCAAAGACCAGACGCGGCGTATCGACAACTACCTGCTCAAGACCTACTGGAACGTCAACGACCGGCTGACGCTCGATACTTCGCTGACCTATGCACCTCAGGAGAACGCCTTTTTCTACGCCGACCGGCGCGACGGGGGTTTTGTCAACGAAGGCGGCGGCTGGCAGGGTTCGGTCAAGGGCACCTGGCTGGCCGACAACGCCACCTGGACCCACAAGCTGGCGGTGACCAACCTCACCAGCTCTCGCGACTCGGAATCCAGTGACTACATCAACTGGTACTACTCGGACGCCAAGAACTGGGGCAATCCGAACTCCAACAATGCGCGCAGCGCCGAAGGCGCGTTCGGCGATCTGGAACAGACCCAGCGCGGCATCACCTACACCACCAAGGCCGACTGGCTGCCGCTGCAACTGGCAGGCACCGAGCACAGCCTGACCACTGGCCTGGAGCTGTCCCACCAGATCGCGACATGGGAAAGAACGCAGGCGGTCAATGCCGTCACCGGTTTCACCCGGGACAACGGCACCACCTGCGCGGGCGACAGCCTGTGCTCGGTCAGCCCGTTGCTCAACGGCTCCAGACGCCAGTACGCCAATCGCAAAACCGAGTACGGCGCGGGCAAGATTGAGATTACCGAGAACAAGTACGCTTTTTTCATTCAGGACAAGATCCAGTGGGGCCAGTTGACCTTGCGGCCGGGCGTGCGTCTGGAAGGTGACGATTACATGGAGAAGAAGACCGTCGCGCCCCGCTTCTCTGGCGACTATGACCTGTTCGGCGACCGCAGCACGGTGCTGGTATTCGGCGCCAACCGTTATTACGGCCGCAACCTCTACAAGTACCGCCTGGCCGACGGTCGCAACTCGCTGCTGACCGACTATACCCGCAGGAGCCTGACCGCCGACTGGACCGGCACCCGGCAAGGCGGCCTGAGCAAATTCTCGACGCTGGACATTCCCTACGACGACGAGTTGACCCTTGGCGTAGATCAGCGCTGGCTGGACACCGACTTCCGCCTCAAATACGTCAACCGCAAGGGGCGCGACAAGATCAACCGCTCGCTGGCACGTGTTCAGGGACTGCCGGCAGCGGACGGTTACAAGACCGAGTACTACACATACACCAACGAAGGCCGCAGCGAGAGCGACAACGTCACGCTGAGCATTACTCCGCTCAACGAACTCAAGCTCATGGGCACCCGCACCAGCGTGCAACTGGCGTTCGACTGGTCGCGCACCAAGGACGCCTACGGCACCTACGAGGACGCGATCAACGCCGAGCAGTTGAGCAACGATGAAGTGCTCTACGACGGCAACCTGATGAAGTACAGCGAACTGCCCGCCAGCAACTTCAACCGGCCATGGACCGCACGGATGACGACCATCACCGAAATCCCGCAATGGCATCTGACCTGGAGCAATTTTTTCAGGTACCGCGGGGCCTACGACCAGATCATCGATACCGGCGACGAGGTGCAGATCGACGGCCAGGACGTCGCGGTGTACGAGACCGCGCGGGTCGACGCCGCGCCCACCTGGGACATGCGTCTGGACTGGGAGCTGCCCACCGGGCGGGATGAGGCGGTTTTCGTCGCGGTCGACGTGACCAATGTCGCCGACCGGGTCAATCCCATCGTCAGCAGCCGCGCCAACGCCGGAACGACCTATGAAGTTGGCCGCCAGTACTGGCTGGAAGTGGGTTACCGCTTCTGAGCGGGACTGTCTGAACACCTGAACCGAGAACCCTGATGAAGTATCTGATCATGAGCCTGACCGGGCTGCTGACGCTCACCGCGTGCGCGCAGTTTGGTGGCCACCCGCAACAACAGACCTGGGACCCGCGGATCACCCGCGGCCAGCTTGGCAACGGTCTTGAATACCGTCTGGTGCGCGAAGCTTCGCAACCCGGACGGATCGACCTGCGCCTGACCGTGAAGGCAGGCTCGGTCGACGAAACCGACGATCAGGTAGGCGTGGCCCACATGGTCGAACACCTGAACTTCTACAGTCGTGCGGGGCAGCAGGACAATATCCGGACCCTGATGAATCGCTGGGGCTGGGTGCAGGGGCGTCATTACAATGCTATGACCAGCTACGACCGCACCCAGTATCTGCTCAGCCCCACCACCGGTGCCGCGCAGCTCGACCGGAGCTTGCAGGCCTTGTCGACCCTGACCCTGGCCGGCGACTACGATGCCGCAAACCTGGAGCGCGAGCGCCCGATCGTCATCGAAGAATGGCGTGGCGGCCTGGGCGTGGCGCAGCGCATGAACGACCAGCGCACGGCGTCGCAGCGCATGGGCTCACGCTATCCCGCGCACCGCACCATCGGCAACGAAGGCGCCATCCGCTCGGCTCGCCTTGGCAACCTGCAGGCCTTCCAGAAGCGCTGGTATGTGCCCAACAACATGGTCCTGACCGTGGTCGGTGACATCGACCCCGCCACGCTTCCCGCGCGTATCAATCACTGGTTCGGCCAAGCCCGCGCCGGCGAACTGCCGGACCGCTCCTATCGCGAGCTGCCTCTGGACGACAAGCTCAAGATCGTACGCCTGCAGGACAGCCAGAGCGGCAGCAATCAGGTGGCGCTGCTGTTTCGCCTGCATGAACCGGCCAGCCGTGCTTCGACCCTGGACGGCCTGCGCGAGCGTCTGATCGACCGACTGACCCTGACGGTTCTGCTGAATCAACTGCGCGACCAATCCCTGGAAGAAGGCGTGCGTAGCCTGACCGTGCAGAAAAGCCTGATCGGCGAGCACTCCAGCGTGCTTGGCATCGCAGCCGGCGTGCAGGGTGCGGCCCATGAGGCCGCGCTTCGCCAATTGCTGAGCGAGATCGAGCGCGCCCGACGCTTTGGGCTGTCAGCCGCCGTCCTGCAAAGTGAAAAGGACAAGATCCGCGCCATTGCCGAACGCATGCTGAGCAAGGAACAGCCCCGCGGGTTCGAACAGTGGGTCCGGGATTTGAACGACTCCGTCACGCAAGACAAGGTCCTGCTGAGCAAACAGGATATCGCCCGCCAACATCTGGAGGTTCTGGACAGCATCGAGGTGCGCGACCTGGATCGCCGGTTGAAGCGCTGGACCGACAGCCGCGACCGCGTACTGCAATTGAGCGCGCCTGGGACCTCGCCGCTGGTTCTGCCAGAGGTGGCCGCCGTGGAAGCCTTGCAACAGCAGATCGCCGACGCCGAACTGGCGCCGCCGCAGCTGAAACCAGCCGATATCACGGCGCAACCCGAAGCGCTGCCGACCGTGCCTGCTCCCTTTCCGGCCGGGAAGATTACCTCGCGCCGCGCCTTCGAGGCCGAGCAGGTCGAGTACTGGCAGCTGAGCAACGGTGACCGTCTGGTGTGGCTCAAGCGCAAGAGCACGGACGGCCGCTTGATGATGCAGGTCGATTCCAGCGCCGGCTTCCACAGCCCCGCCCTGCCCGCCTGGCGAAGCCAGATGGCGGCTCAGCTTGCCGGACAGAGCGCGCCGCACGGCTGGAGCGACAGCCAGATGCGCCGTTGGCGGACCGAACGGGGCGTAAGTTTCGGCCTCGATCAGACCGCAGGACGGCTGCAGATCGACCTGTCGACGCTGGAGGCGAAACAGCAGTTGCCGGTCGAGGAACGTCTGCGCAGTCTGCTGGAAACCTACCGGATGAATCAGACCTCGACCGTGATCGAGCCGCAGGCCGCCGAGGCCGCGCGGGATGCCTTGGTCGAGCGCCAGGCAAGGCGAGGCGACAGCGTGCGCGAGCAGCAGGATACGGCGCTCCGGGTCCTGCGTTTCGGACGCGAAGACTGGGAGGAGCCGACCGCGGAGCAATTGCAGGCGCTGCAAGCAGAAGATCTGAATGAAGACTGGCAACGACTGAGTCGGTCACCCGCGACCTACTACCTGATGGCGGACGTTGATGCGGCGACGCTTGCCCCGCTGGTCGAGCAGCAGCTGGCGAACATTCCCCGAGGCGCCGCGTGGCAGGCCGTGACCCCGAAGCCGTTGCCGGGCCGACGTGAAGATACGCTGGCCATCGCCGTCGAACCGCGCGCAACGCTGCAGGCCCATGCCTTTCACCCACACGCCTGGACGCCCGAGGACGCGGCCCGCGTGGCGGCGCTGAAGGACATCGCCAATGCCGCGCTGAAACGCCAACTGCGCGGCGAGGCCGGGGGCATCTACAGCCTCGTCTTCGACACCACCCTGGACCCGCACAGCGAGCGCATCGAAAGCCGCCTCAGCTTCACCAGCGATCCGGCGCGGATCGACGAGCTGTGGCATCTGGCGCAGACCACGCTGGCAGGGTTACCCGGCGCCATCGATGCCAGAGACGTCGCGGTCGCCCGGGCGAATCTCAAGCAGCAGGAGCGACTGCGTCAGGCCGACGATCAGACCCAACTGCGGCGCCTCATTCTCAGCGACCGGCGCTGGGGCGATCCACGTTATCTAAGCCGGCAGCAGAACCTGACCGAGGCGCTGACACAACCGGCGCTCCAGCGTCTGGCGGGCGAGCTGTTCGACGCTGCCAATCGGGTAACGCTGCGCCTGCTGCCGGCAACAGCAGGGAAAGTCGCTCCGTGAAAACCCTCAAAACCTTCTACCGGCTGGCAAGCCCTTACTGGCTTGACCGACGCCAATGGCTGTCGTGGGTCTTGCTGGCCAGCGTCATCGGCATGGGCCTGCTCGTGGTACAGATCAACGTCTGGATCAACGCCTGGAGCAAGACCTTCTACGACACGCTCGGGGAGTTCAAGACCGATGAACTTTATTCACTCATGGGCCAGTATTCGCTGTACATCGCGGCCTACGTGCTGATCGTCGTCTACCTGGAGTGGCTGCGAAAGGCACTGGTGCTGCGCTGGCGGCGGGCGATGACCCAGAGCACCATCGACGCCTGGATGCAGGGCCAGGCCTACTATCGGCTGGGGCTTAAAGGCGAGCCGGACAACCCTGACCAGCGCATCGCCGAGGATATCGACCTGTTGGTCGACCGTAGCGTGCAATTGCTCGCCTCGTTCGTCATCAACGTGGCGCAGGTCGGCGCCTTCGCCATGGTGCTGTGGAACCTGTCGGGCGTGCTCGAATTCGAGCTGCTGGGCCAGCCCGTCGTCATTCACGGGTATCTGCTGTGGATCGCGATTCTCTACACGGCGCTGGGCACGGCCTTCACCCACTTTCTGGGCCGCCCGTTGCAGCCACTGGATTACCAGCAGCAGCGCTTCGAAGCGGACTTTCGCGCCAGCCTGCTGCGCAAGCGCGACCACGCCGAGCAGATCGCGCTCTATCGAGGCGAGGCGGTAGAGAAGCGTCAACTGGCCGAGCGTTTCGAGCGCATCGCCGGCAATTGGTGGCAACTGATGGAACGCATGCGCAAGCTGCAATTCTTCACGGTCAGCTATGACCGGGTAAGCCGGATCATTCCGGTGTTCGCCGCCCTGCCTGCCTTTCTCGCCAAGACCATCACCCTGGGCGGGCTGATGCAGATCCGCAGCGCCTTCACGGCCGTGCAAGGCTCGCTGAGCTGGTTCATCGAAATGTACCCTCGCCTGGCCGCATGGAGTGCGACGGTAGAGCGGGTTGGCCAGTTCCATCAGGCCATCGAGGCCACCAGGGCCCAGGTACGGCCGATTGACCGGGCGCAGGTTTTGCGGGTCGAGCATTTACAGATCCACCAGCCTGACGGCAGCGTGCTGCTCGACGACCTGAACCTTGCCGGCCACGCGGGCGAATGGCTGCAAATTGCCGGGCGCAGCGGGCTGGGCAAGTCTACGCTGTTGCGCACCCTGCACGGGCTCTGGCCGTACTACCGGGGTCACTGGACGCTGCGTGAAGGGCCTAGCCTGCTGATTCCTCAGCAACCGTACCTGCCGACTTTGCCGTTGCGCGAATTGCTGGCGTACCCGGCGGCGCAATGTCCGCCGGATACGCGGCTGGTGGAAGTCCTGCGCGAGGTCGGGCTGGCGCAGCTGGCGGAGCGACTGGATGAGCAATGCGAGTGGCCACGTCAGCTGTCCGGTGGCGAGCAGCAACGGCTCGGACTTGCTCGCGCACTTCTGTATGCGCCGCAGACGCTTTATCTGGACGAAGCGACCAACCAGCTCGATGACGCCAGCGCCTGCGAGTTGCTGGGCAAACTGCGACGCGCGCTGCCCGGCACGCTGGTCGTTGGCATCAGCCACCAGCCGAACGTGGGCCGGTTGTTCGACAGGACGGTGGAGTTGCCGGATTCGCAGCGGGCACATCGCCAGCAAGCTGGCTCCTACGGGACCGGGTAGGAGCCAGCTTGCTGGCGATAAGGCCTGTCGGCGCTCAGCCTTCCCAGGCCACGGTGCGCAGGCGCCACAAGGCGACGTCCAGCAGATCTTTGGTGAACAGAGGTGCAAACCTTGGTTGCAACATCAGCGATTCCATCGTCAGGTCTTCCCGCCCTTCGCGAACCAGACGTTTGAATCCGTCCTGGAACTGGCCGGAGACGATGAAATGAATGGCAACGTCCACCGGGTGCTGCTCATCGACCATTTTCTCCCACCGGGGAAAATGGTAGCCGGCCTCGTGACACTTCTTCACGTCTTCGCGGACGGCCTGGGCGAAGGCTTCTCGTAGTGCTTCCACGGATTTCACCTGCTCGATCGGTTGATAGGCCCACCATAAATAGCACGTCGGGCGCGGCATCGGCAGTCTCCGGCGCAAAGCATTAGCCAGGTCAAGGCTGATCGTTTACCATCGCGCCCCGTCGGTTTCCGAGAGGAACTAACAGGGAATTCGCGCGCTTCGCTCAGCCGAGGCGCAAACGAAACTGCCCCCGCAACTGTAGGCACCGAGCCTGTTCCGAAGCATCTGCAAGCCACTGGGGCGACCCGGGAAGGCCGGAACCGGGCGATGACGTGCCAGTCAGGAGACCTGCCGACCTGCTGCAAACACTGACCGGCGGGGTGTCCGGGAAGGACATCTCCGCGCGCTCTTTCTGCGCTTCGTCTTGCCTTGCCTGCACGGCACTGGCCTGGGATGTGTTTCCTGCATGTACCTTGCGTCCTGCACACGTACGATAGGAGATCGCATTCATGTCCCTGCCCCGCTTCGCCGTCCTGATCGCAGCGCTCATCGGCGCCACCGGTTTTTCGTCGCTCGTGGCCGCCGCACCCACTCATTACCCCCTGACACTGCAGAACTGCGGCATGCCGCTGACGTTCGAGCGGGCGCCTCAGCGCGCGGTCACCATCGGTCAGGCTGGCACGGAAATGCTCTACGAACTGGGCCTGGGCGACCGGCTGGTCGGAACCTCACTCTGGTTCAATGACGTGCTGCCGCGCTTCAAGGCGCAGAACGACAAAGTGGAACGTCTGGCCGACAACGACCCCAGCTTCGAGTCGGTCATCGGCAAGCGCCCCGGTCTGGTCGCGGTGCAGCTGGAATGGATGGTCGGCCCCCAGGGCGTGGTCGGCACCCGCGAGCAATTCCATGACCTGAAGATTCCCACTTACATCATGCCGTCCGACTGCGAAGGCAAGGACAATCTGGTCGGCGCGGATGGCACGCGCCTGGAGCCGTTTCGCATTGAGTCGATCTACACCAGCATCGAGCAACTGGCGCAGATCTTCGACGTCCAGGAGCGCGGCCAGGCGCTGGTGGCGCAGTTGCAAGAGCGTCTGAAAAACGCCCTGGCCAACGTCCAGCGCAACCATGACAAGGACGTGTCGGCGGTGTTCTGGTTCTCCAGCGCCGATCTGGACATCGACCCCTACGTCGCCGGTCGCAAGGGCATCCCGGACTTCATGCTCAAGAGCCTTGGCATGCGCAACATCGTCGAGTCCGATGAAGAGTGGCCGACCGTGGGCTGGGAAACCATCGCCAAGGCCAACCCGAGCATTCTGGTGATCGCGCGTATGGACCGCCGCCGCTTTCCGGCCGACGACTATCGCAAGAAGCTGGAGTTTCTCAAGGCTGACCCGGTTACCCGCAACATGGACGCGGTGAAGAACGACCGTATCGTGATCATCGACGCTGATGGCATGCAAGCCAGCCTGCGCCTGTTCACCGGCATCGAAGAACTCGCTGCCGCGGCCGACCGGTTCAGCAAGGCACCATGAAATTTTCCGCAGCGCTAGGCCATGCATTCTGGGTAACGGCACTGCTACTGGCGGCCGTGCTGGCCGGCACGGCCATCGGCGAGACGGCGATCGGCCCTGAGGCGATCCTTCAGACCCTGGCCAACAAGCTGTGGGGCGCGGGCTACGTGCTCGACCCCATAGACGAGGGCATCATCTGGAACTATCGCCTGACCCGCGCCATAGTCGCTGCCGCCTGCGGCGCGGGGCTGGCGATTTCCGGCGTGGTGCTGCAATCGCTGCTGCGCAATCCGCTGGCCGATCCTTATCTGCTGGGCATTTCAGCCGGGGCGTCGACCGGCGCCGTATCGGTCGCCGTGCTGGGTCTGGGCGCGGGCGCCGTCTCGCTCTCGGCCGGTGCCTTCGCCGGCGCGGTGGCGGCGTTCAGTCTGGTCGCCCTGCTCGCCCGCTCGTCCCGCGGCACGACCGCGGCTGGACACATCATCCTGGCGGGTATCGCCGGTTCGCAGTTATTCAACGCGCTGACCTCGTTCCTGATCACCAAGTCCGCCAGTTCCGAACAGGCCCGGGGCATCATGTTCTGGCTGTTGGGCAACCTGAGCGGGGTGCGCTGGCATTCGGTATGGCTGTCAGTGCCGGTGGTGCTGGTCGGGTTGTTGGTGTGCCTGTGGCATCGCCGCGCGCTGGATGCCTTCATCTTCGGCAGTGATTCGGCCGCCTCGCTGGGGATCCCGGTGCGCCGCGTGCAGATCGTGCTGATCGCCTGCGCCGCGCTGGTGACGGCAGTAATGGTGTCCATCGCCGGCTCCATCGGTTTCGTCGGGCTGGTGATCCCTCATGCGGTGCGCATGCTGGTGGGCGTGCGGCATACCCGGCTGGTGCCGGTAAGCGCCCTGTGCGGCGCGCTGTTCCTGATCGCCGCGGACGTGATTTCCCGGACCCTGATCAAGGGCCAGACCCTGCCCATCGGTGTCATCACCGCGCTGGTGGGTGCACCGGTATTCGCCCTGATCCTCGTCCGCGGGAAACCCATGCGATGACTGCCTTTCTGCCACAACCCCATGAACCGGTCGTGCCCGCAGCCGCGCCAGCCGGTCCGGCACTGAGCTGTACGGACCTGTCATATGGCATCAAGGGCCAGTTCCTGCTGCGCGATGTCAGCCTGAGCATCGCGCCGGGCGAAACCCTGGGCATCGTCGGCCCCAACGGGTCGGGCAAGTCTACTCTGCTACGACTGTTGTCCGGCATCCTCGCGCCGACCCAGGGCGAGGTTCGTCTCAACGGTCGGGTGCTGGCCAGCATGCAACGCCGGGAGATCGCGCGCCTGCTCGCCGTGGTCGAGCAACAGGCTGAAACCAGCGACAGCATCCGGGTGCGTGATGCCGTGGAATTGGGACGTACGCCCTGGCTGTCCGCGCTGGAACCCTGGAGCGTCAGCGATGACAGCATCGTCGATCAGGCGCTGTACGATGTCGGCCTTTCCCAGCTGCGCGACCGGGTCTGGCAGACCTTGTCCGGCGGCGAACGCCAGCGGGCGCACATCGCCCGGGCCCTGGCGCAGCGACCGCAGATCCTGCTGCTCGACGAACCCACCAATCACCTGGACATTCATCACCAGCTGACGATTCTCGGGCTAATTCGCGCGTTGCCCATCACCACGGTGATTGCGCTGCACGACCTCAATCAGGCGCTGGAATGCGACCGCCTGGCCGTCATGCATCAGGGCCGACTGGCCGCCCTCGGCCCGCCGGCCGAAGTGCTGACGCCGGAACGCCTGCGCATCACCTTCGGCGTGGAAGGCCGCTGGCTGACGGACCCGCACGACGGCGCGCGAATCCTGCGTCTGCGTTCGCTGTAATCCCCTGCCGACAGGGCCCGAGCATGCACCCAAGGAACTGATGTGTACCGCCTCAAATATCGCCTTGAACACCTCGCCCCGCTGGTCTTGCTCGTCGCGCACCCGTCGCTGGCCAGCGCGGAATCGGCACAGTCCCAGGCCCAGGGCTTTATCGAGGACAGCCGCTGGAGCCTGCTCAATCGCACGGTCTATGATCGTCGCGACTATTTGAACGGCGGAAAAAACAGCGCCGCCCGCAACGCTTTCAAGCCGAGAGCCGCGCGCAGCGATCTGGCCGAGGAATGGGCGTACGGGCTGATGGGCAGCTTTCAGTCCGGTTTTACCCAGGGACTGATCGGCGTCGGGGTCGACGCCCACCTCTACCATGGACAGCAACTGGACAGCGGCGGCGGACGGGCGGGCAAGGCGCGCCTGCTCGCTCTGGATAACGACGGCCACCCTCAGGATGCCTACAACCGGGGCGGTGCGGCGCTGAAGTTGCGGGCCTCCTCCACCACACTCACTTGGGGCGAGCAACGGGTCAAGACGCCTGTATTCAGTTCGTCGGACAGTCGCCTGTTGCCGGAAACGGCCACTGGCGTATTCCTCGCCAGCCATGAATTCGAGCCGTTGAAGCTGGTCGCCGGACACTTCACCGCCAGCGCCGACCGTAACGCTTCCGGCCACAATGGCGACCTGGTGGTGAACTACTCCAACGGCGTCAAAGGCAACAGCGTCGATCTGGCCGGACTGACCTGGAGCGCCGGCCCTGATTTCAGCGCCAGTCTGTACAGTTCACGATACGAAGACACCTGGAACCAGCATTACCTGGGCGCGGTGTTCGGCCACGCGCTGGGAGACAACCAGTCACTGTCGCTGAATCTGAATCTGTATCGCACCACCGACCAGGGCAAGGCGCTGTCCAGGCAGATCGACAACACGACCTGGAGTCTGATGGGCAGTTACGCCTGGGGCGCTCACACCCTGAGCCTGGGCCATCAGCGGGTGCGGGGCGATACGCCTTTCGACTACGTCACCCGTGGCGCGATCTTCCTCGGCAACGCGGTACAGATGTCCGACTTCAACGCGCCGCAGGAGCGCTCGTGGCAGGCGCGCTACGATCTGTCGATGCAGCGCTTCGGGGTGCCGGGACTGCTGCTGAGCGCGGCCTACCTTCGTGGCAGCCATATCGACGGCAGCGGCGTCGATCCGAGCGGCGGCTACGCGTACCTGGGTTATAGCAAGGGCGGACGGCACTGGGAGCGGGACCTTGAAGCCAGGTACACCGTGCAGGGCGGGCCGGCCAAGGGCACGGCGTTTTCGTTGCGGCACAATGTCCATCGCGGCAATACGGCGCAGGCGGAGCTGGACGGGCAGCAAGTGCGGCTGGCGGTGGAGTATCCGTTGAATGGGGTTTTCTGAGTCGGGCTGACTGCGTCAGGCCTGCTTTGCAGGCCTTCGCCAGCAAGCTGGCTCCTACGTGGACCGTGGCTGACCATCGGTCTTCATCGGTAACTATCCGTCCAGCAAAGCGTGCGCCAGAGGGCATGTATCTCTACAATGCGCGCTTTGCCCGTTCCCGGATCCCGTTCGCCATGTCGTTACCCAAGCACCACCTTGAACTGCTCAGCCCCGCCCGTGATGTCAGCATCGCCCGCGAAGCCATCCTGCATGGTGCCGATGCAATTTATATCGGCGGGCCGAGCTTCGGTGCGCGGCATAACGCCTGCAACGAAGTCAGCGACATCGCCGAGCTGGTGAGCTTCGCGCATCGCTATCACGCGCGGGTCTTCACCACCATCAACACCATCCTGCACGACGATGAGCTGGAGCCGGCGCGCAAGCTGATCCACCAGCTCTACGACGCCGGTGTGGACGCGTTGATCGTGCAGGACCTTGGGGTCATGGAACTGGACATCCCGCCCATCGAGCTGCATGCCAGCACCCAGACCGACATCCGTACCCTGGGCCGGGCGAAGTTTCTCGACCAGGCCGGTTTCTCGCAACTGGTCCTGGCCCGCGAGCTGAACCTGCAGGAGATCCGCGAGATCGCCGACGCGACCGATGCCGCCATCGAATTCTTCATCCACGGCGCGCTGTGCGTGGCGTTTTCCGGGCAGTGCAACATTTCCCATGCGCAGAACGGTCGCAGCGCCAACCGTGGCGACTGCTCCCAGGCCTGCCGCCTGCCTTACACCCTCAAAGACGATCAGGGTCGGGTGGTCGCGTTCGAAAAGCACCTGCTGTCCATGAAGGACAACAACCAGAGCGCCAACCTGCGCGCACTGGTGGAAGCCGGCGTGCGTTCGTTCAAGATCGAAGGCCGCTACAAGGATGTGAGCTACGTGAAGAACATCACGGCTTACTACCGTCAGCGCCTCGACGAAATTCTGGAAGATCGTCCGGATCTGGCCCGTGCTTCCAGCGGCCGCACCGCGCATTTCTTCGTACCGGACCCGGAAAAGACCTTTCACCGCGGCAGCACCGACTATTTCGTCAGTGAACGCAAAATCGACATCGGCGCCTTCGATACTCCGACGTTCACCGGCCTGCCGGTGGGCAGCGTCGAGAAGCTGGGCAAGCGCGATCTGATTGCCGTGACCCACGAGCCGTTGTCCAACGGCGACGGCCTCAACGTGCTGATCAAGCGTGAAGTCGTCGGCTTCCGGGCCAACGTCGCCGAACTCAAGGGCGAATTCGAAGAAGACGGCGAGAAGCGCTGGCGCTACAGGGTCGAGCCCAACGAGATGCCGGCCGCGCTGTCGCGCCTGCGCCCCAACCATCCGCTGAACCGTAACCTGGATCACAATTGGCAGCAGGCGCTGTTGCGCACGTCCGCCGAACGCCGCATCGGTATCCAGTGGCATGCCGTGCTGCGCGAAGACCGCCTGAGCCTGACCGCGACCAGCGAGGAAGGCGTGAGCGTTGCCGTGCAGCTGGAAGGTCCGTTCGGTGCCGCCAACAAGCCCGAGCAGGCGTTGGATCAGTTGCGCGACCTGCTGACTCAGCTGGGGACCACCATTTATCACGCCCACGATGTGAAGCTGGATGCGCCGCAGGCGTTCTTCATCCCCAATTCACAGCTCAAGGCCCTGCGCCGTGATGCCGTGGAAGCGCTGACCGAGGCTCGTATCGCCGCGCACCCGCGGGGCGGCCGCAAGGCTGAAACCACACCGCCGCCGGTCTATCCCGAGTCGCACCTGTCGTTTCTGGCCAACGTCTATAACCAGAAAGCGCGGGACTTCTACCATCGCCATGGCGTGCAGTTGATCGACGCGGCCTACGAGGCGCACCAGGAGACCGGCGAAGTGCCGGTCATGATCACCAAGCACTGCCTGCGTTTCTCGTTCAACCTGTGCCCCAAGCAGGCCAAGGGCGTGACCGGCGTGCGGACCAAAGTGGCGCCAATGCAGCTTATCCAGGGTGATGAAGTGCTGACCCTCAAGTTCGACTGCAAGCCTTGCGAAATGCATGTGGTCGGCAAGATGAAGGGCCACATTCTGGACCTGCCGCTGCCGGGCAGCGCGTCGGCGCCGGTGGTCGGGCATATCACGCCGCAGGACTTGCTCAAGACCGCCCGCCAGCGCACCCCGCGCTGACTCCTGTCAGCAGAGCACGCACTGCATGTGCGTGGTCTGCCAGACCGGGTCGGATTCGACGTCGACGATCCCGAACCCCTGTTTCTGCCAGAAGCCGATCGCGCCTGGCAGGAACGGGTGCGTATGCAGATAGAGCGCCTCGACCCTGTCTTCCAGCGCCTGCCGCCTGAGCGCGTCATACAACTGCCCCGCCAATCCTGCGCCCCGGTGATCGTGAGCGACGAACAGCCGCACGATTTCAACCGTGCGCCTGCCCCGATAATCCAGCTGTGGGAAGCGATGGTCGTACGGCAGATAGCCGATGGCCGCGACGATCCGCTCGCCCTCCTTGGCAATCAGAAACCGACCGCCCTGCCCTGACAGGTAAACCTGTTCGAACCGGGCCAGATCGCTCGGCACGGCGCGCGGGTCGAGCATGGGAAAGATTTCGGCGCGGGCGCGCATGACGAAATCGAGGGTCTGAGGGATGTCGGTAGACGTGACTTCAGAGATGGAGATCATGGAAAACGGCCTGGTTGATCGTAGGCACGCGGCTATAGGATGCCGCCTATTGGCTCCTGCAGCGTGCACGGCATTAAAGCGTAATCGGTGCATACGCACCAATCCAAGGCAAGACAGCGCCGCGTGCCCGAACCTGCCAACGCTCGTCGATCGGCCTGCGACCCCCGGCACACAAGCCCTGCAGCCAGATGATCGCAAGCTGGCACAGGCTCTGCATTACTCAGGCAAAGGCCGCACCGGGCAACGACGCTCGATTTGCAGCCACCCTATATAAGAGAACAGGCAAAGGCGCCTGGAACCGAAAGGTTCCGGGCGCCTTTTTTTTGCTCCACGAAAACCTGATGGGCCTCGGCCGGGACTTGCTATGAACACCACAGTCTTCCCCCACAACGAACTGCAAACCCTGATCGTCGTCGGCAATGGCATGGTCGGTCACCATTGTGTCGAGCAACTGATCGCCGGCGGAGCGTTGCAGCGCTACCGCATTCACGTCTTTGGTGAAGAGGCGCAACGCGCCTATGACCGCGTGCATCTGTCCGAATACTTTACCGGACGCGATGCCGAGTCCCTGGCGATGAGCGAGATGTCGCTCTACGAGCAGCCTGGGCTGAGCCTGCATCTGGGCGTGCCCGTTCTGGAAATCGATCGCGGCCGGCGGGAAATCATCACCGCTCAGGGCTGCTTCGCCTACGACAAGCTGGTGCTGGCGACCGGTTCTTATCCCTTCGTGCCGCCCATCGAAGGCGCCGAGGGCAATTCGCGGCTGGTGTATCGCACTCTCGAAGACCTGGATGACATTCGCCGCGCGGCCACCCGCGCGCGGCGTGGCGTGGTGGTCGGCGGCGGGCTGCTGGGACTGGAAGCGGCCAACGCCCTCAAATCGCTGGGACTGGAAGCGCACGTCGTGGAATTCGCCCCGCGCCTGATGCCGGTCCAGCTCGACGAGCCGGGCGGCGCGGCCCTCAAGGCCCGTATCGAAGCGCTGGGTGTGGGCGTGCATTTGTCTCGCGCCACCCAATCGATCAGCGATGGGCGCGAATACCGCTATCGCATGAACTTCGCCAACGACGAGTTCCTGGAAACCGACCTGATCGTGTTTTCCGCCGGCATTCGTCCCCAGGATGCGTTGGCGCGCCAGAGTGAACTGGAACTCGGCCCACGCGGCGGCATCGCCATCGACGAACATTGCCGCACCAGCGACCCCGATATCTATGCCATCGGCGAGTGCGCAGCCTGGAACGGCAGCGTGTTCGGGCTGGTCGCTCCCGGTTACCAGATGGCGCGCGGCGTCGCCGCCCAGCTGTGCGGGCAAGATGCGCAACCCTTCTTCGGCGCCGACATGTCCACCAAGCTCAAGCTGCTGGGCGTCGACGTCGGCTCCATCGGCGATGCCCATGGCGCGTTGGCCGGCGCGGTCAGCTATCGCTACATCGACGAAGCCACCTCCAGCTATCGCCGCCTGGTGGTATCGGCGGACGGCAAGCGCGTGCTGGGCGCGGTGCTGGTCGGCGACAACAGCTATTACGACACCCTGCTGCAATATGCCCAGAACGGCATTGCGCTGCCGGCCGATCCGGCAAGCCTGATCCTGCCCCACAGTGAAGGCGCACCGACTCTGGGCGCCAGCGCCCTGCCCGCCACCGCGACCATCTGCTCCTGCCATAACGTCAGCAAGGGTTCGATCTGTTCGGCCATCGACGAAGGCTGCACCGACCTCGCCGGGATCAAGGCCTGCACCAAGGCAGCGACCGGCTGCGGCGGCTGTTCGGCGCTGCTCAAGCAGGTCTTCGAACATGAGCTGATCGCTCGCGGCGTGAGCGTCGACAAAAGCCTGTGCGAGCACTTCCCGTTCACCCGGCAAGAGCTGTATTCGCTGGTGCGGGTCGAGGGCATCGAAACCTTCGAAGCGCTGCTGACCCGTCATGGCAAGGGCGCTCACGGTTGCGCCATCTGCAAGCCCGCGGTGGGTTCGATCCTGGCTTCATGCTGGAACCGGCCGATCACCGATCCGCTGTTGGTCCCGTTGCAGGACACCAACGATACCTTCATGGCCAACATGCAGAAGAACGGCACCTACTCGGTGGTGCCGAGAATTCCGGGTGGTGAAATTACGCCCGATGGCCTGATCGCCATCGGCGCGGTCGCCAAGAAGTACGACTTGTACACCAAGATCACCGGCGGCCAGCGCATCGACCTGTTCGGCGCCCAGTTGCACGAACTGCCGGACATCTGGGCTGAACTGATCGACGCCGGGTTCGAGACCGGCCATGCCTACGGCAAGTCGACCCGCACCGTGAAATCCTGCGTCGGCAGTACCTGGTGCCGCTTCGGCGTGCAGGACAGCGTCGCCATGGCGCTGCGCATCGAAGACCGTTACAAAGGCCTGCGCGCGCCGCACAAGCTCAAGTTCGCGGTGTCCGGCTGCACCCGCGAGTGTGCCGAGGCGCAGAGCAAGGATGTCGGCGTGATCGCCACCGAGAACGGCTGGAACCTGTATGTATCCGGCAACGGCGGCATGCGCCCGCGCCACGCTGAGCTGTTCGCGACCGATCTGGACGACGAAACCCTGATCCGCTACATCGACCGCTTCTTGATGCTCTACATCCGCACCGCCGACAAGCTGCAACGCACCTCGGTGTGGCGTGAATCCCTGGAAGGCGGTCTGGATTATCTGAAGGCGGTGATCATCGACGACAGCCTGGGGCTGGCCGGCGAGCTTGAAGCGCAGATGCAGCTGGTCGTCGATCGCTACGAATGCGAATGGGCGAACGCCCTCAAGGACCCGGAAAAGCTCAAGCGCTTCCGGACTTTCGTCAACGACAAGCGCAGCGACCCGGATGTGCATTTCGTCAAGGAACGCGCCCAGCGCCGCCCAGCCCGCGCCGAAGAGCTGTCGCTCATTCCATTGTTCAAGGAGGTGGTCTGATGAGCCTGTCCAACACTGCACTGGCACAAACCTATGAGTGCGACGTATCGCGGGTGCAATGGCAGCCGCTGTGTGAGCGCCGTGACCTGGTCGCCAATTCGGGCGTGGTCGCCTGGTTCGAAGGGCGGCAGATTGCGCTGTTCTGGCTGCCCGACAATGTTGACGGGCAGCGGCTGTTCGCGGTCGACAACCGCGATCCCAAGTCCGGCGTCAACGTGATCGGGCGCGGCCTGATCTGCGAGGTCGCCGGCGAGCTGGTCATCGCTTCGCCTTTGTACAAGCAGCATTTCCGGTTGCGCGACGGCTCCTGCCTGGAATACCCGGAACAACGCCTGGATGTCTGGCAGGTCAGGCTCGATGGAGACCTAGTGCAGATCGAAGCCTGAGGTATTGGACGCCTGGAGCGTAGCGCGCAGGCCGGGCTGCGCGTCTTCGAGCAGAAACTGGTAGCCGTGGGCCTTGGCGACCGCCGCGACGATCGCCAGCCCCAGCCCGGCTCCGCGACTTTGAACTTCACGTTCGCCCCGGGTGAAACGGCTGCGCACGGCTTCACGCTGATCGTCCGGGATACCCGGCCCGTTGTCTTCGATTTCGATTCGGGTAGCCCTGCCGGCGCGTTTTAGCCGCATCCTGATTTGCCCGCCCGCAGGCGTGTACTTCAAGGCGTTATCCAGCAGATTCATCAAGGCCTCGGCGAGCATTTCCCGGTCGGCGATCAGAGGCGGCACCCGTTCGATTTCCAGCCGCAGCTCGATACCGGCCTCCTCGGCGACGGCCTCGTAATCTTCGAACAGTTGCTTGAGCAGCAGATGGGGCGCCAGCGGAGCCATCCCGGCGCGACGCGCGGTGCTGCGGATTTGCGCGATACGCTGCAAGGCCCGAAAACGGCCGAGCAGGACGTCAGTGGAATCCAGGGATTTCTCCAGCCGCGCCTTGAGCTGGTCGTCCTGCGCCCTGTCCCAATCGGTCAGCGTGCGGTGCAACTGAGCGCGAAGTTTGTTCAGCGGCGTGCGCAGGTCATGGGCGACGTTGTCCTCCACGCTCTTGACCTCTTCGAGTAACTGACCGACCTGGGCCACCATGCGGTTGACCAGCGAGCAGAGTACATCGAGTTCGTCGCCTTTTTCGGCCACCGGCAGACGCTGCGAAAAATCGCCCTCGGCGATACGCCGGCTCACGTCCTGAACTTCGCGCACCCGTCGCAATGGCCCGCTGCCCAGCAACACGCCCATCAGCAGGCCCCCTGCCAGAATCAGGCCGGCGCTCCACAGCAACGAATAGAAAAGGATTTCGCCCAGGTGCGCCAGGGTCCTGGCGCTGTAGCCCACAGCCAGCACTTCGCCACTGGGCAACCGCTGCGCGACCAGCTTGTTGCCATGCCGAAAACCTTGCGTCTGCCAGTCATGGGGATGGCCGTCGACCGGCAGCGTTTCAGGCAGGCGGGACAAGCGCCCTTTGAGCGAGTCGCCGCGAGGGCTGAAGAGGCCGTAAGTGATGACCCGCCGCAGATCTCCTTGTTGCAGACGTTCGATCTCGTCGGGAAGCTGCCCGGCTTGCAGGTACATCAGCTGGCGCATCTCGCCCAGCACCATGTCTTCGGCCTGGCGCGACATGTACTCGGCGGTCTGCCAGTAGATCAGGCCGACCAGCATGAGAATGCCAAGCAGCAAGGCGGCGGCGTAGCCCAGGGTCAGGCGAAAGGCCGTGGTACGGGACAGACGCGCTCGCATTCAGACGTTCGCGGCGGCGACCGCCAGCACGAACCCCGAGCCGCGAAGCGCATCGATCGAGCAACGGCTGCCGACCTTCTCCAGCTTGCGTCGCAGCCGCGTCAGATGCACGTCGATCAGCTTGGTGCCGGGGTCGAAGTGGTAACCCCATACCGATTCGAAGATCAGCGCCCGGGTCACCACCGCGCCGGCATTGCGCATCAAGAATTCCAGCAAGCGGAATTCGGTGGTCGACAGGCCGACCGGAGCGCCGCCAGCGCTCATTTCACGATTGAGCAGATCAAGCGTCAGGTCGGCCACCCGCAGCAAGGTTTCCCGCTCGGGAGCGTTGGCGTGGCGCCTGAGCAGCACTTCGACGCGGGTCGCCATTTCCTCGGATACGAAGGGTTTGACCAGGTAATCGTCGCCCCCGGCGCGCAATCCGTGAATACGGTCATCGACATCGGTGAGTGCGCTGATCATCAGCACCGGCGTACGCACGCCGCAGGCGCGCAGCGTCTTGATGACCTCAAGACCGTCCAGGCCCGGCAGCATCCGGTCCAGGGTAATGGCGGCATAGTCATCGTGAAGCGCTTTGTGCAGCCCGGATGCGCCATCGCTCGCGCATTCTACCGTGAAGCCCACACGGGTCAGTTCGGAGGCGATTTCCTGGGCCGTGTCGTAATCGTCTTCGATGCACAAAACCTTTCGCATCGGGCTCTCCCTGTTCAACAGCGCGCCATAGTAGCAAGGCGGCCCTATCCATGAACGACAGACGAAAAAAAACCGCCACGAAGTGGCGGCAATAACAAGAGCAATTGAAACGATGAGAGCTTCAATTGAGCGAAAGGCTAGCAACTTGCCACCTTCGATTAAAAGTTAAATAAATGTAACCGACCGCTCTGGCCCGCGGGTCTTCCTGGTCAAAAAGGACATGTTATAAGTAGCCCGGCGCGAAAAACGACCCGCCTTGCGGGCACTTATAACGACCTCATCGCGCCCTCGATAATTATTAGATGGGCTCTTGCCAGCCCTGCCGTAAAACGCCTCTCCGTCGCAGTGCTTCATGCCGCTGGCCAGGACGGATTCCGGGCGATATCAAACCAGGGGATCAACCAGATGAATGCAAAACAGTGGAGCGCCCTCGCACTTGCGATTTCGGCCGGTGCCAGTCAACCGGCTTTCGCCGAGCCTGTGGAAGACCAGGCCCAGGCTACGGGTTTCGTCGAAGGCAGCAGCCTGACCGGCCTGTTGCGTAACCAGTACTTCAACCGCAACCGCGAGAACGGCAACGCCGACAACCGCGACTGGACCCAGGGCTTCATGCTCAACTACAGCTCCGGTTTCACCCAGGGCACGGTCGGCTTTGGCGTCGATGCCTATGGCCAGTACGGCCTGAAGCTCGACGGTCAGGAGCAGTACACCGGCACCGGCAACCTGCCGATCGGTCGCAATGGCGAGCCGGAAGACGATTACGGTTCTGCGGGCGCAAGCGTCAAGCTGCGCGTTTCCAAAACCCTGTTGCGCTACGGCAACCTGCAACCGACCGCGCCGGTCTTCGGTGTCGGCGGCAGCCGTCTGCTCCCGCAGACAGCCACTGGTTTCAACCTCAACAGCAGCGAAATCGACGGGCTGGAGCTGGAAGCTGGCCGCTACACCAGCACCAACAGCGGCCTGACCTCCAACCACGATCATGAGATCTACGCCACCTACGCCGGGGTGACCTCCAGCAGTGCGACCTTCGCTGGCGCGGTGTATGACATCACACCGGCCTGGACCGCGACCTTCTACGGTTCGGAATTCAAGGACGTCTGGAACCAGTACTACTTCAACACCAACTATGTATGGACTCTTTCCGACGATCAGGCCCTGAACTTCGATTTCAACCTGTATCGCACCCTCGACGAGGGTCAGGCCAAGGCCGGCACCATCAATAACACCACCTGGTCGACCGCAGTCACCTACAGCTTCCTGGCCGCTCACTCGGTGACGCTGTCGTTCCAGAAAGTCGATGGCGACACACCTTTCGACTATGTTGGCACCGGCAATAACGGCGGCGGCGAAGGCGGCGATTCGATCTTCCTCAACAACTCCGTGCAGTGGTCGGACTTCAACGGTCCGGGCGAGGAATCCTGGGGCATCCGCTATGACCTGAACATGGCGCCCTACGGCGTACCGGGCCTGAGCTTCATGGCGCGCTACCTGAACGGCTCGAACATCGACGGCACCCACATGCCGGGCAACACCACCTACGGTGGCTACGGCGAAGACGGCAAGCATCACGAGACCGATATCGAAGCCAAGTATGTGGTTCAGGAAGGTCCCGCGAAGGACTTGTCGTTCCGCGTCCGTCAGGCTTTCCATACCGCCAACGCCGATCAGGGCGAAGGCGATCTGAGCGAATTCCGCCTGATCGTCGACTACCCGGTCAACTTCCTGTAAGTCCGGCGGGCGGCCGTGACCCGGCTGCCCGCTTCACGGGATCCTTCTCACAAGGTTTATCTGTATATCCATACAGATAAACCTTGCTCATACGCACTTCTGTGTTCATCCTTGCAGCCTCAACACCGGTAATAGAAGACGGTAGTCATGCGGCTGTTCCTTTGCGAAAAACCCTCCCAGGCCAAAGACATCGCCGCGGCGCTCGGCGCGACCCGGCGTGGCGACGGTTGCTGGATCGGGTCCGGCACCACAGTGACCTGGTGCATCGGCCATTTGCTGGAAACCGCGCCGCCGGATGCCTATGACGCCCGCTACAAGCGCTGGGTGCTGGAAGACCTGCCGATCGTTCCCGAGAAATGGAAGATGCTGGTCAAGCCCCGGACCGCCAGCCAGTTCAAGGCGGTCAAGCGTTTGCTCGGCGAGGCTCACGAACTGGTCATCGCGACGGATGCGGATCGCGAGGGCGAAATGATCGCCCGTGAACTGGTGGAGCACTGCCGCTATCGCGGTCCGATCCAGCGTCTGTGGCTGTCGGCGTTGGACGACGCCTCGATCCGCAAGGCGCTGGCCGCCCTGAAGCCCGGCGCCGATACCTTCAGCCTGTACCATTCCGCGCTCGGCCGGTCCCGCGCGGACTGGCTGATCGGCATGAACATGAGTCGCCTGTTCACCTTGCTGGGCCGTCAATCGGGCTACCAGGGCGTGCTGCCGGTGGGCCGGGTGCAGACCCCGACCCTGAGGCTGGTGGTCGACCGGGATCGGAGCATCGCCGATTTCGTACCGGTGCCTTTCTGGGCCATCGACGTAACCCTTACCCATGATGACCAGCCATTCGTGGCACAGTGGCGTGCGCCGGCCGATGCCTGCGACGAGCAGGATCGTTGCCTCAACCAGCCGCTGGCGCGGCGGGCAGCCGACGACATCAGCCAGGCGCGCAGCGCGCGGGTGATCAAGCTGCGCACCGAGCGCATCCGCGAAGTGGCGCCGCTGCCTTTCGACCTGGGTACCTTGCAGGAAATCTGTTCGAAGAAGCTGGGCCTGGGCGCGCAGGAAACCCTGGACATCGCGCAAGCTCTCTACGAAACCCACAAGGTCATCACCTACCCGCGCAGCGACTGCGGCTATCTGCCGTCGAGTCAGCATGGCGAAGCGGCAAGCATCATCGCGGCACTGGGCAAGGCCGACCCGGCACTCGCCGGGCTGCTCCCGCACCTGGACCCGCGACGTCGCTCGCGGGCCTGGAACGACGCCAAAGTCAGCGCCCACCACGGCATCATTCCGACCGCCGCCGCGCGTGGCATCGAACGTTTGAGCGGCAAGCCGCGCGCGGTCTACAGCCTGATCCGCGCCCGCTATCTGGCGCAATTCCTGCCCAACCACGAATACGACCGGACCCAGGCCGATTTCGACTGTGCTGGTCATGCGCTGCGGGCCGTGGGCAAGCAGATCGTCGAGCCTGGCTGGAAACGCGCCATGCCCGAAGCACTCGCCCCGGCCAAGGGCCGCGAAGCCCCGGCGCCGCAGCCGCTGCCGGTGTTGTTCCAGGGCTGTGATTGCGAGGTCTCCGACGTCCGGCTCAAGGATCTATGGACACAACCTCCCAAGCCTTACACCGAAGGCGACCTGATCAAAGCCATGAAGAACGTCGCCAGGCTGGTCGAGGATCCGCTGCTCAAGCAGAAGCTCAAGGACACCACCGGCATCGGCACGGAAGCGACCCGCGCCGGGATCATTCAAGGCCTGATCGATCGTGGTTATCTGGTCAAGCAAGGCAAAGCGCTGTCGGCCACGCCCCCGGCCTTCAGCCTGATCGATGCCGTGCCCCGCGCCATTGCCGATCCTGGCACCACCGCCATCTGGGAGCAGGCGCTGGACATGGTGCAGAGCGGCGAAATGAGCCTGGAGGAATTCGTTGCCAAGCAGGCGGCCTGGATGAGCAAACAGGTAAGCCGCTGCGTCGGCCTGCGTTTGACCATCAGCGGGCCGGCCAGCCCGGCGGGCGTAACCCCGCCGTGGAAGAAAAAGCGCAAGAGTTCGGGCAAGCGCTCGCCGGGCAAGACCAAGGCAGCCGCCGCACCAGCGGCCGGCAAGACCAGACGCACTGCCCGATCGACCACCGGAGGTTAAGCTCCGTCACCGGCGGATCAAGGCGCCGCGCGCACCTTGGCGATTTCGTCGTACATCAGCTTGACCAGACCCGCATCCAGCTGTTTCGAAAACTTGTCGATCACGGGCTGGACACGTTCGCGAAAACGATCTTTCTCTGCCGGTGAAATGTCGTTGACCTCGATGTGGGCCTGCAGGTTGGCGCGTGCCTTGTCCATGCTGGCTGCCGTCACTTCGCGCTGAAACACCTGGGCCTTGGCAGCCGCGTCGCGAATCAGTGCCTTTTCATCATCATTGAGGCGGCTCCAGGTTTTCTGACTGATGATCAGCGACTGCGGATTGAAGATATGGCCGGTGACTGACAGGTACTTCTGCACCTCGAAGAACTTGCTGCCTTCGATCACGGTGAACGGATTCTCCTGGCCGTCGATAGTGCGCTGCTCAAGTCCGGTATAGACCTCGGGGAAGGCCATCGGCACCGGGTTGGCCCCCAGGGCGGAAAACGTCTCCAGGTAGATCGGGGACTGGATGACCCGGATCTTCAGGCCCTGCATGTCTTCCAGACGCGTGATCGGATGCTTGCTGTTGGTCACGTTGCGAAAGCCCAGGTCCCAATAACCCAGGCCGACCAGCCCCTTGCCATCCAGCTGCGCAGCCAGTTTTTGCCCGACCGCGCCGTCCATTACCGCATGGGCTTCATTGACGTCATTGAACAGAAACGGGAAATCGAGCATGGCGAAATCCGCCGCCTGAGCCGCCAGAATGCCGGAGTTGAGTACCGTCATGTCCAGCGTGCCGCCTTGCAGCGCCGAGACGGTCTGCACATCGCCGCCAAGCGTGCCGCCGGGAAACAGCCGCACCTTGATCTTGCCCCCGCTGCTCTCGGCGAGCAGGTCGGCGAACTTCTGCGCGCCCTGCCCCTGCGGGTGATCCTTGACGTTCTGGAAGGCGAAACGCAGGGTCCGCTCACGGATCTCGGCCGCATGGCTGGCAAGGCTGGTGAGTAGCAGGCTGGTTGCGCAGACACCCGCCAGCAGGGTTTTCATCAGTTTTTGCATGTCACTCTCCGATCGTTGTTGTTATGGGTCGAGGAACGGGTCATCTATCAGCCGGTAAAGAACTTCAACGGTACCAATACCAGCTGCGGAAACAGCACCAGCACGAACAGCACGGCCAGTTGCGCGAGCATGAACGGCCATACGCCGCGGATGATTTCGTCCATGCCGATCTTCGACACGCCGCAGACCACGTTCAGCACGGTTCCCACCGGGGGCGTGATCAGCCCGATGGCCGTGTTGATCAGGAACAGCACACCGAAATACACCGGGTCGATGCCTGCCATGGTCACCGCCGGCATCAGTACCGGGGTCAGGATCAGGATGGTCGGCGTCATGTCCATCACCGTGCCGACCAGGATCACTACCAGCATGATCACCACCAGCAGCAGAGTCGGGCTGTCCATGAACGGCTCCAGCAGGGCCGCCAGTTGCGAGGGAAGCTCGGCGATGTTGACCAGCCAGGACGACACCATGGCCGCCGCCACCAGCAGCATCACCACCGAAGTGGTTTTGGCCGACGACAACACCAGCTCGTACAGTTGACTGACCTTCAGCTCGCGATAGATCACCAGCGATACGAACAGGGCATAGACCGCTGCCACCACCGCAGCTTCGGTCGGCGTGAAGATACCGAACTTCAGACCCAGGACGATGATCAGCGGCAGGCCCAGCGCCCAGCTACCTTCCATCAGGGCACGCAGCACTTCGGCCCGGCTGCGCTTGGGCGGCGTCTCGACCTGCTCGCGACGGGAGACGAACCACCAGGCCACCGCCAGGGCGGCACCCAGCATCAGGCCGGGGACGATGCCGGCCAAAAACAGCTTGGAGATCGACACGCCGGACGCCACGCCAAACACGATGAAGCCAATGCTCGGCGGGATGATCGGCGCGATGATACCGCCGGCGGCGATCAGCCCGGCCGAGCGTGCCCGGTCGTGACCGGCATGAATCATCATCGGGACCAGCAACGCGGCCAATGCGGCGGCGTCCGCCACTGCCGAGCCGGACAGCGAAGCCAGCAGGCACGAGGCGATGATCGCCACATAGCCCAGTCCGCCACGTTTGTGGCCGACCAGGGCCATGGCGATGCCGACGATGCGTCTGGACAGCCCCCCGGCGTTCATCACCTCGCCGGCCAGCATGAAGAACGGGACCGCCATCAACGGGAAGCTGTCCGCCCCGTTGAGCAGGTTCTGGGCGATGATCTGTGCGTCGAACAGATCCAGATGCAGCATCAGCGCCACGCTTACCAACAGTAACGCGAAGGCGATGGGAATGCCCATGGCCATGGCCCCGAGCAGGGAGCCGAGGAAGATGATCAAGGTCATGGGCGATCTCGTTGGGTATCGGAGCGCTGTTGGGGAGCAGACGACAACGCAGCGGTGCCGGCAGCCACTGGCTCATCCGGCGTGGATCGACCGCAAGCCAGCAGATAGAGTTCGTAAATGAGGGTTGCGGCGGCTCCCGCCCCGAATACCAGTCCTGCGCCGTAGAACAGCGCCATCGACAACCCGGAGGCAGGCGCAACGACATTCAGGTTGATCACCGCCTGCTGCCAGCTGCCGCTGAAGATCAACCAGCAGACATACAGCATCAGTCCATGCCCCGCCGCCAGGCACATTCGCCTTGCGGTCGCGGGCAGACGCTTCACCAGACTGTCCAGACCCAAATGGCCCCGCTCGCGCAATGCCACCAGCGCACCGAGAAAGACCATCCATACGAAAAACCAGCGCGACAACTCTTCCGAGACACTGATTCCGGAGTTGAACGCGTAACGCAGCACCACATTGCCGAACACCAGGACCACCATCGCCACCATGCACAGCACGATAAGCAGCTTGAGGAACCTGAAATACAGATCAACGATTCTTTTCATGATCGAAACCTCGCAGTAAGGGATAACCCGCAGGCGTCCGTGCGGCCACCGCAAGGCTGACAGCCGTGCAGCGTGGCGGGCCGTATGTGCGGCGGCAATCAGGTCAGGGTTGCGAGTGGCCAATGCACCCGGTGCGCAGTGCGCCGGGGGGTTGGTCGAGAGAATGCGAGAGCGAGCAGGGTGTGCCGCATGGGTGACCTCCATTGTTCTTATTGTTGTCCCGGCCATCTGCGCAGCCGGGCGTGAGGTCAAAATGTACCAAGTGGTTAAACAGGTCAAGACCGTAGATGCAAAGTGTGCGGTTATCGGCGATCTATCTGTCGACGCGTGCGACTACAGAAGGCAAAGGTCCGGATGGACCCGGTTTCTTCCGCCCTGCTTGGCCTGGTACAGCGCCTCATCGGCGGTTGCCAGCAGCCTGTCCGGCGCCATGCTGCTTTTGGGGGACAAGGTGTGTACGCCGATACTGACGGTCACAACGCCGGCCTCGTTTCCTTCATGGGGGATTTTCAAGGTACGGACGCTTTCGGAGATTCTCTGCGCGACCCGATGCGCGCCCAGCTCGTCGGCACCGGGGAGCAGCACGGTGAACTCTTCGCCGCCATAACGGGCTGCCACGTCGCCCGTGCGGCCGACGGAGCGCTTGATGACCTGCGCGACCGCGCGGATGCAGATGTCGCCTTCCGGATGGCCATAAAGGTCGTTGTAGCGCTTGAAATGATCGATATCGAGCATCAGCACGCTCAGCGGCACGTTCATCCGGCGCGCGCGGGTCATTTCGAGCGGCAGCATGGTATCCAGATGACGTCGGTTGGCGAGCCCGGTCAGGCCGTCTTCCATGGCCAGCTTTTCCAGCGCGACATGTGCCTGGCGCAGTTCTGTCTCGATGATCGCCCCGAACCGGATCTGCCGCAGCAATGCCACTCCAAACCCGGCGACCGCCAGAATCAGAACCCCGAACAAAGCTGCCGAACGATACAGTTCGTGCCACCAGGGCCGCAGGATATCGGCCCGTGCCAGCCCGGTCTGGACCACCAATGGATAACGGTTCAGCAACTGGTAGCTGTTGATGCGCTCCACCCCGTCAACGACGGATCGGATATGCGCGGTGCCTGAAGGTGCCTGAGGAAGATAGCGGGTGAAGATGGTGCCGTTGGCGAGACTGGTCCCCACCACGGCCTCGTCGAAAGGACGACGGGTCAGAATGGTGCCGTTGCTCAGGGCAATGACGAAAATGCCCTGCTTCTCCATGCGAAAGCCCGCGTAAAAGCGGTTGAAGTAGTCCAGACGCAGCGTGACCAGAAAGATGCCGCCGAAGCTGCCGTCAGGGTTGTTGATGCGCCTGGACAGCGGGATGACCAGATCCCCGGTTGAACGGCTACGAATCACCGGGCCGATGTGGGTGTCGCGGTCCCCGGGATTCTCCTGGTGATAATGAAAATATTCACGGTCGGCATTGTTGGCGTTGGGCGGCAGATTGTCTTTGTCGGTCACCAGCCAGTTGCCATCACGGTCGTAGACAAATACGCCGTGGATCTGACGCATGATGTTCGCCTGGACCTTGAACAGGCGGCGCATCTGGACCTTGTCCAGATCGGTCAGCCCTTGCCATTGCAGACGCTCCAGCATCCCGGCCGAAAAGGCGTCCAGCTCCTTGATCATGTCTTCGGCGTGCTGGGCGGCTGAGCGCGTAAGGTTGGCGGTATTGACCTCGCCCTCGTGCAGGTGTCGTTGGTAGCTGGCCCACACCTGCCAGACGCCCAGCGACACGATCAGGGCGATGACCAGCAACACAAAGACCAGTGCCAGACGTTGCAGCAGAGAATACGAGATGCCGTCGGGATGAGCCTTGGCTCCGGGCATGAATGAGCTTCCTTGTGCGACCTGTACCGTAAAGGCTGGATGACGGATGGGGTTACGCAGAACTGTAGCCACAGAGCGGCAAAGATGGAAGCGCGCGCAGGTTTGTCATACGGCTGTGCTGGACTGGAGCGTCCTTCATGTTGATGCCGGAGATACGCTGTGGCTTCCGATTTTCCGTCGATAGATCTCGCTCACCGCCCTCGCCTCGCCGACCTTGTGCCTTTGCAAGCGGACCAGGGCCTGACGGCTCCCCGGTTGCGCGAGCCCGCGGCTGCTCGTACCACGCCCGCCGAAGCGCTGGCCGGACGTGAGGGTTACGCGGAAGACTTTCTGGGTGAGTTCACGGTGCCCTGGCCCGCGCCGGGAGCAGAGCTGGCCCCGGACGTTTATCCGCTGGGCAACACCGGGAACCGTCTGGACTACCTGCATTTTTCCATCACCATGTCCCGCAGCCGGCGCATGGCGCTGTACGTGGGGGTCAATATCGACGGCGAACGCAGTATCGAGGTCAAACGCAGCCGGGACGCCTGGGCGTATGACGGCCGGTTGCCCGCCGATGCACAGCTCGGCGAAAGTCTGTACGCCGACAACCAACTCGATCGCGGCCATCTGGTGCGCCGGCAGGACCCCAACTGGGGGCCGCAGGCCGAGATTGCCAACAGCGATACGTTTCACTTCACCAACTGCTCGCCGCAAATGGGCGCGTTCAATCAGATGACCTGGCTGGAACTTGAGGATTACATCCTCGATAACACCCGCCGCTGGAAACAGCGGGTGACGGTATTCAGCGGTCCGATCTTGCAGGCGGAAGATACCCGCTATCGGGGCGTGCAGATCCCTTCTGCATTCTGGAAAGTCGTGGCGTTCCTGGGGGACAACGGCAAGCCGTCAGCCAGTGCCTACCTCATCACCCAGAGTCGGGAATTGGGCCAGCTGGATTTCACCTTCGGGCGCCTACGTACTTATCAGTGCAGCGTTGCGCACATCGAGACGCTGACCGGCATCGAGTTCGGCACCCTGGCGCAGTACGACGGTTTCTCCAATGAGGAGCGCCTGACCGGCACGCGCATTCAGGCGCAAATCCTGGATCCCCAGGATATACGCCTGTAGCGCATTAGCTTCAGTAGCGCGGCTTGACCGCTTTCCAGTCGGGCTTGTACTTCTGCATCTGCCGGACGTCATCACGCTGGCGGATGCCGCAGGTCAGGAACTGATCGTTGAGTTTGCCTAGCTGATCGTAATCGAGTTCCAGGCCCAGCCCCGGCGCACGGGTGATTTTCACGCAACCGTCGACGATCGGCAGCTTGCCGCCCTTGATGACTTCCTCGTCCGGCTCCTGCCAGGGGTAATGGGTATCGCAGGCGTAATCCAGGTTCGGCACGGCCGCCGCGACATGGGCCATGGCCATCAGGCTGATGCCCAGGTGCGAGTTGGAGTGCATGGACACGCCGAGTCCGAAGGTGTCGCACATCTTCGCCAGCACTTGGGTATCGCGCAGTCCGCCCCAGTAATGGTGGTCCGCCAGGACGATCTGCACGCTGTCGAGGGCCACGCTGCGGCGGAACTCGTCGAAGTCGGTCACGACCATATTGGTCGCCAGTGGCAGCCCGGTGCGCTTGTGCAGTTCGGACATGCCGTCAAGGCCGGGCGTCGGGTCCTCGTAGTATTGCAGGTCATCGCCCAGCAACTCTGCCATGCGGATGGCGGTTTCCAGGGACCAGTTGCCGTTCGGATCGATGCGCAGCGGCAGCCCCGGAAAGGCTTTCTTCAACGCCTTGATGCAGCGAACTTCATGTTCGGGTTCCAGCGCGCCAGCCTTGAGCTTGATGCTCTTGAAACCGTAGGCTTCGATCATGCGCCGGGCCTGGGCGACGATCTGTTCCTCGCTCAGCGCCTCGCCCCAACTGTCCGGCGCATAAGGCGAATCGGCATGTTGCGCGTACTTGAAAAACAGGTACGCGCTGAACGGAACCTGATCGCGGACCGCGCCGCCGAGCAGGTCCACCAGCGGCAGATTCATCGAACGCGCCTGCAAATCCAGAAATGCGACTTCGAAAGCCGAATAGGCATTGCTCACCGCCTTGCTGGCATGGGAGCCCGGCGCCAGCTCTGCGCCGGCGACGCTCGCCGGCTTGTTGGCGGCGACCGTGGCCTGCACGATGCGGCGCAACCGGTTGAGGTCGAACGGGTCCAGGCCGATCAGTTGACTCTGCAATTGCTGCTGGATCGCCAGTGCCGGGGCATCTCCGTAGCTTTCGCCCAGACCGATGTAGCCGTTGTCGCTTTCGATCTCGATGATCGAACGCAGCGCGTAGGGTTCATGGATGCCGCTGGCATTGAGCAGCGGCGGATCGCGGAAGGCGATGGGGGTGACGGTCACTCTGGTGATTTTCAAGGCAGTTCTCCCGGTCGATCAGGGCTTGAGGCTCGAAGGCGTGTTCAGCGAAGCGCTGTGCAGCGCATCGGATTCGGTCTTGGATAACGGGCGTCCGGCGGCAGGTGTGGTGCGGGCGAAGAAGATCACCACGGCGGCCAGCAGCGAGGTCAGGGCCAGGCCGTACAGCCCACCCTGGATCGAGCCGGTGGTCTGCTCCAGGATGCCGAAGGCGGTGGGCGCAACGAAGCCACCCAGGTTGCCCACCGAGTTGATCAGGGCAATCACGGCGGCGGCGATGCGCGCATCCAGATATCCCTGCGGAATCGGCCAGAACAGCGCGGAGGCCGCCTTGAAACCGATGGCGGCGAAACAGATGGCGACGAAGGCGAAGATCGGGCCGCCCGTGGTGGACATGAACATGCCTGCCGCAGCGATCACCAGCGTGGTCGCTACCCAGGCCTGCTGGTGCTTGAAGCGAGCGGCCAGCGCGGCGAATCCGTACATCGCGACGATGGAGATGATCCATGGCACCGAGTTGAACAGGCCGACTTCGAAATCACTCAGGCTGCCCATCTTGCGAATCATGCTCGGCAGCCAGAAGGTTGCACCGTAGATGGTCAAGGCGATGGAGAAATAGATAAAGCAGAACAGCACGATCTGCCGATCCGCCAGCAGGCGCAGAATGGATGGTTTCTCGGTGCGGGCCGCTTCCCGGGCTTTCTGTTCATCCGCAATGGCGTTGATCAGCGCGGTCTTTTCCTCTTCGCTCAGCCATTTGGCCTCGCGTGGATGGGATTGCAGCCAGAACCAGACGAAACCGCACAGCGCGACCGACGCAAAGCCTTCGATCAGGAACATCCATTGCCAGCCATGCAGGTTGAAGCCGCTGATGCCCAGCAGCCCGCCGGACAACGGCCCGGAAATGACCGAGGCGATGGCCGAGCCGCTCAGGAAGATCGCCATGGCCTTGCCCCGTTCGGTGGAAGGCAGCCACTGCGTGAAGTAATAGATGATGCCGGGGAAGAAGCCCGCTTCGGCGGCGCCCAGGATGAAGCGCAGCACGTAGAAGCTGGTTTCGCCGCGTACGAAGGCCATGGCCATGGCCGCCGCGCCCCAGGTGAACATGATCCGGGTCAGCCAGGCGCGGGCGCCGTAACGCTGCAACAGCATGTTGGACGGCACTTCGAACAGCGCGTAGCCCACGAAGAACAGCCCGGCACCCAGGCCATAGGCAGCGGCGCCGATACCCAGATCGGTTTCCAGATGGCTGCGCACGAAGCCGATGTTGACCCGGTCGATGTAGTTGACGATGAACATCACCACGAACAGCGGCAGGATGTGACGTTTGACCTTGGCGGCCGCGCGGGCGAGCACAGCGGGATCGGTCGATCCAGAGATGTGATTCATGAGGCGTTTCCCGTTCATTGTTTTTTTGGGGATGAACCGAGCGTGATCAGAAACGGGCGCGCCGGGAAGCTTGCTCAAGCAGGACGACCCTGCGCATCGGGTTTCCGCACGACTTGGGACGATCATGGACGCACTGATTGTTCCCGTCTAATCTAGATTGGCATTTGATTGATACCTGGAATAGATCAATGTTCGAACTGGCTCAACTGCGCTGCTTCACCACGGTGGCAACCGAACTCAACTTCCGCCGCGCGGCGGAAAAGCTGAACATGACCCAGCCGCCATTGAGCCGGCAGATTCAGCTGCTGGAGCACAGCCTGGGCGTCGAGCTGTTCACGCGCAGCACCCGCAGCGTCGCGTTGACCGCGGCCGGACGGGCCTTCTTCATCGAAGCGCAGACGCTCCTGGAAAGGGCGCAGCACGCCGCCCTGGCCGCGCGGCGCTTTGCTGAAGGCGATATCGGCTCGGTGACCATCAGTTTCGTCGGCAGCGCGGTCTATGAGTTTCTGCCACGGGTGATCGCCGAGGCGCGTCTCAACCAGCCTCACGTGAAGATTTCCCTGACCGAGATGAACACCTACCAGCAGCACGAAGCCCTGAGAGCCCGGCGCATTGACCTGGGTATCGTGCGGGCGCCGTTGCTGCAGCCGGGCTACGAAACCGAATGCCTGGTGCGCGAGCCGTTCGTGCTCGCCGTCCCCGCCGCGCATCCCCTGGCCAGCGCGGCCCAGATCAGAGTGCCGGACCTCGACGGCGTGCCTTTCCTGATGTATTCGCATTCGGCCTACCCGCCGTTCAACGAACTGCTGACCGGCATGTTCCGCTCGGCGCAAGTGGCCCCCGAATACGTGCAATGGCTGGGTTCTTCGCTGACCATCCTCGCGCTGGTCAACGCGGGTATGGGCCTGGCCCTGGTGCCACGCTGCGCGACCAATGTGGTTTTCAAGGATGTGGTTTTTCGCGAGATTGAACTGGGCTCCGGCGTGCAGAGCGAACTGCACCTGGTATGGCGCAGCGATAACGACAACCCCGCCTGCAGGATGCTGCTCGAAGCGATCCGCGCGGCGGTCCGGGCCGACGGCGCCCCGGCCACGAGTTAGCGGAGCGCGCGCATCCGCGTTACCATTCCGGCCCTGTTTCGCAGTTGGCCGCTGCCTGCTGCTTTCATCGCCTTGAAGAATGTTTGCCGATGTCGTCCGAACAACCCTCCCCCGCCCCTCAAACTCCCTGGCGCGACCGTCTGGTGTCGACCGCGCGAGCCTTCTGGCCCGCGCCGCTGAACATCGACGGCCGCGAGAAACTGCGCGCCAGTAGCGGCGCCGCCCTCGGCATCCTGCTGGTCGCGCTGTGCGCGGCCTTCTGGCTCAACGGCCTGATCGCCCACGAACATGGCGTGCTCGGCATGGCGCTGGTCGCGCCGCTGGGCGCCAGCGCGGTGCTGGTCTTTGCCCTGCCTTCCAGCCCGCTGGCCCAGCCGTGGTCGGTGGTGGGCGGCAACACCCTGTCGGCACTGGTCGGCATCGCCTGCTATCGCTGGATCCCGGACGCCACCCTGGCGGCGGGGCTGGCGGTGGGACTGGCCATCGCGCTGATGCTGGCGATGCGCTGTCTGCATCCGCCCGGCGGCGCCTCGGCCCTGCTGATGGTGCTGGTCGGCTGCGAACATTTCGACTACGCCGTCAGCCCGGTGCTGTTCGACTCGCTGTTGCTGGTCGCCGCGGGCCTGGTCTTCAACAACCTTACCGGGCGCCGCTGGCCGCATACCAACCGCCCGCCCAAGGCCGAGCCGGCCACCCGCGTACAACGCAGCGATCTGGATGCCGTGCTGGCGCGCTACAACGAGATCCTGGACATCAGCCGCGACGATCTGGAATCGCTCCTCGAACAGACCGCGGCTATCAGCTTCGAACGTAACGTCGGCCATTTGCGTTGCAGCGAAGTCATGACCCGCGAGCCGGTCACCGCCAGACCTGAAACCCCGTTGCGCGACGCCTGGGCGCTGATGCGCAAGCACAGGATCAAGGCGCTGCCGGTGATCGATCGCAGCCAATACTTGCTGGGGATCGTGACGGTCGCGGACTTCATGAAGCAGATCGATCTGGACGTGCACGACGGCATTGGCTGGCGATTGCGCTCGCTGGTCCGCCCGCGCCGGGAACAGCAGGCGCGCCAGGTCGGACAGATCATGACGCGCACAGTGCGAGTGTCGAGCAGCGACCGCCTGCTGATCGATCTGGTGCCGGTGTTTTCCGAGAACGGTCACCGGCATATTCCGATCATCGACGAGCGCCAGCGTCTGGTAGGCATCATCACCCAGTCGGATCTGGTCGCCGCGCTTTACCAGGCCGTTCGCGGCAACAGCTTCACCAAGGCCGCGCCGCTCACCCCCGCGAACGGCTGAAAGGCGCGACCCGCGCAAACGCCCGATCAGGCGAAAGTGGCGCCTCGGGTGTTGACGAACAGCGAGTAGATCGAATGGCTGCCGGCCATGAAAATCCGGTTGCCTTCCCGCCCGCCGAAGCACAGGTTGGGACAGCGCTCGGGCAACGAGATATGGCCGATGGCTTTGCCTTCAGGGTTGAAGACCCGAACGCCATCGAGCTTTTCCAGATCGGCGCGCGGGTCGCCGTTGCCGCCCCAGCCGCACCAGAGGTTGCCGCTTTCGTCGCACTTGATGCCATCGATGGCGGCGAAATCCAGGCCTTCGATGTGCTTGCGCCGCGCGCCGAGCGTACCGTCGTCATTGACGGGGATAGCCCAGATGATCCGGTTGGGCTTGGCCCTACCTTCAACCACGTACAGGGTTTTCTCGTCCGGCGAGAAGCACAGCCCGTTCGGTCCGTTCAGATCGTCGATGACGCGGGTCAGCGCCCCTTTCTCGTCAATGCGATACACCCCGTGAGGCTGCACTGGGGTGACCTTGTGGCCTTCGTAGTTATTGCCGGTCTGGAACGGCGGATCGGTGAACCACACGGTACCGTCGCGCTTGCAGACGATATCGTTCGGTGAATTCAGCGGCTTGCCTTCATAGCTGTCGGCGAGCACGGTGAGGCTGCCGTTGTGTTCGGTCCGCGTCACCCGACGCCCTTCGCTGGAAGTCGTCGAACCTTCGCAGACCAGCAGGCGGCCCTGACGATCGCGACACAGGCCGTTGGAGAAATTGGAGTTTTCGCGATAGACCGACAGACTCTCGGTGACTTCGTCCCAGCGCATGATGCGGTTGTTGGGAATGTCGCTGATCAGCAAATAGCGACCGTCCCCCACCCACACCGGACCTTCGGCCCAGCGCAGACCGGTGGCGAGCTTCTCGACGCTGGCGTTGAAGACCCGCAGTTCCATGAAGCTTTCATCGAGGATTTTCACCAGCGGATCGGGATAACGCTGGCTCAGCGGCTCGGCCTCGGCCAGGCGCGGCAGCCCGAGATTGCCAAGCGCCACGGCGCCGGCGGATAGGGCCAGCGAGGTTTTCAGAAAGCGCCGGCGATTGGCGTCGGGTTGTGCGGGGACTTGCGTAACAGCCATGGGGTTCTCCGTTATTTATTGTTGGACGGCATGGCTGTTTTACCTTGTGCTAGGACGTCGTACAAGCTTTGCAACAGTTTGGGATATTGTCCTTTTATCGCCAGCAAGCTGGCTCCTACGAGGAAATGCCGGGACGCCGATAGGCTGGTAAGGCTGCTTGGCGACCGATTCGAAAAACCCGCTTACAATCGGGAACCGAGTCATGTTGTACGACGTCTTACTTTAAGCTTTACTGCGATGCGTCTTATTACAATAACAATGGAGATACCCCCTCATGGCTACCAGCCCTCCGCTGGACGATAAACTCGGCGCGGTCGCCGAACCTCGTCTCAAGAAACTCGCCAAGCTTCTCGGCCCGGGCATCATCGCGGTGCTGTCATGGCTGGGCGCGGGCGATCTGATCACCTCCTCCGTCGCCGGCGCCAATTATGGCTACGCCATGATGTGGGTGCTGGCGATCTCCCTGCTTCTCAGGTTCCTGATCGTCAATATCATCGCGCGCTTCCAGCTGTGCAATAACCAGGGCATGTCGATTCTCGAAGGCTATGCGCAGCTGCACCCCTTCTTCGCCTGGTTCATGCTGATCTACGCGCTGTTGATGGGCCATCTGATCAACGCGTACATGGTCAAGGGCGCGGGCGAGGCCCTGGCGATGCTGCTGAACGTGAATCAGCCGCTGCTGTGCTCGGTGGCGGTGGTGATCGCGGTCTGGCTACTGGTGGGCCGCAACGTCTACGCGATGATCGAAGGCGTGATGAAGCTGCTGCTGGCGATCATGACTTTGGCGTTTCTGGCGCTGGCGATCATGTCCGGCCCGGATATCACCGGCATTCTCAAAGGTACCATCGGCTTCAGCATTCCGCCGGACGAAGGCGTGCACGGCGCGCTGCTGGTCGCGGTCTCGGTGATCGGTGCGGTCGCAGGCTCCATCGCCAACTTCGTTCACCCGTACGTCATGCGCCAGAAAGGCTGGGTCGGGCCGGAGCATAAGCGCATTCAGCGTAACGATCTGCTGTTCGCGGTCGTGGTCGGCATCATCATCAACCTGGCGATCTGGGTGGTCGGCGTCGAGATTCTGCGTCCCAACGGCCTTGAGGTGAACACCCTGGCGGACCTGGGCAAGGCACTGGAAATGTTCTTCGGCCCGATCGGCTGGTACGTGTTCTTCATCGGCGTATTCGCCACGCTGTTCGCCAGCGTTTCGGGCAAGACCACCGCGTTCCCGATGTTGATCACCGACGCTTTCCAGCACATCCGTCCGGAACGTCGCAAACGCTATGGCAAGGAATTCCATCATGACCCGATGCACAAGTGGTTCATGCTGTTCATTCTGGTCACGCCTTTGGTGTGGTCGCTGCCCGGCATGCCTGACTTCGTGACCCTGACCCTGGGCGTCAACGCGTTGAACATCGTGGGCCTGCCGATCATTTCCCTCGGCCTGCTGATCATGTCCAACCAGAAGTCGCTGCTGAGCAAGGAATACCGCAACAACCTGTTCGAAAATATCGCACTGACTTTCGCAACAGGTCTGGCGTTGTGGGTCGCGTTCCAGCTCGGAACCGAACTGCTGGCCTGACGTTTCTCCCCCGGATCATGCGGCGTCGAACGGCGCCGTATGAGCCGGGTTTTCCTCCTCGATTTCGCCAGAATCTCGCCTCACCTGCCCGCCTGCTCCCTTCGTTTTCGGTAATCCCTCGCAATTAGCGCTATCCACCGCCGCTCGAATCGACAATAATCCCGCCGCTATTGTTATGTTATAACTCATTCAATCAGGAAGATTTTACAGATGTCGTCCCGAAGATTCGCGTCGCTGACCGGTCTGGCCATCGGCGTGTTGAGCCAGACCGGCTTCGCCGAGCAGGCGTCCCAGACCATCGAGCTGGAAAGCGTCAACGTCACCTCCGACTATCAGTACGAAACAGCAACTGGCCCGGTTGAAGGCTATCGTGCGACCCGCTCGGCTACAGCCACCAAGACCGACAGCGCCATCCGCGATATCCCGCAGTCGATCAGCGTCGTGCCGGCCCGGGTGCTCGACGATCTGGGCAGCCACGACGTCGAGCGTGCGCTGGAATATGCCGGCGGCGTCTCGAAACAGAACGATTTCGGCGGGCTCACGCTGTACGAATACAGCATTCGCGGGTTCACCACCTCGGAGTTCTACCAGGACGGCTTCAGCGCCAACCGGGGCTATCCGGCCACGCCCGACGCGGCCAACATCGAACGCATCGAGGTACTCAAAGGCCCGGCCGCGAGTCTTTACGGGCGCGGCGATCCAGGCGGCACCGTCAATATCGTCACCAAGAAACCCCAGCGCGAGGCCTTCACGACGCTGCAAGCCAGCGCGGGAAGCTGGGACCGCTACCGTACCGCGCTGGACGTCAACACCCCGCTGGACGATCAGGGCAACCTGCTCTCACGCGTGAATCTCGCCGTGGAAAACAACAACAGTTTTCGCGACCACGTTGAAGCCGAGCGGGTGTTCGTCGCCCCCTCCTTCAGCTGGCAGTTGAGTCCGGACACCAGCCTGCTGGTGGAGTCCGAGTTCGTGCGCCACACCTCCACGTTCGACCGAGGCGTCGTCGCACCCAACAACAAGTGGAGCGGCGTCTCGCGCTCGACTTTTCTCGGCGAACCGGACGACGACATCGATAACGACAACAACAGGATTCAGGTCGCGCTGGATCACTATCTGAGCGACGCCTGGTCGCTGCGGCTGGCCAGCCACTACAAGCAGGGCCAGATGCAGGGCTTCGCCAGCGAGGCGCGCCCGCTGAACGCCGACGGCCGCACGGTCAACCGCCGTTACCGCGAACGCGACAATGCCTGGCACGACAGCATCACCCAGCTGGAACTTCGCGGACGCCTTGCGGGCCTGGGTCTGGAACATGAGGTGCTGATCGGCACTGAGTACGAGGATTACCGCAAGCAGGAGCGCGTCACGACCATCGCCGGCAGTCCCTACGCCATCGACATCTATAACCCGGTCTATGGCCAGCCCAAGCCCAATGGCGCGCGGTCGGGCACCGATTTTCGCGAGCATGTGCAGAGCCGCGCCTTGAACCTGCAGGACCAGATCGTCTTCACCGACAGGCTGCGGGGCATGATCGGCGCGCGCTATGAGCATTTCGATCAGGACACCGACGACTACGCCAGGAACGCCCGTTCGAGCCAGCGTCATGACGCCTTCACCCAGCGCGCCGGTCTGCTGTATCAGATGACGCCCCAGGTCGGTCTGTTCGCCAACGTGTCGACCTCATTCAAGCCCAACAACGGGCTGGACGCGGGCGGCAAATCCTTCGACCCGGAAGAAGGCGTCGGCTATGAAACCGGCATCAAGGCCGAACTGTTCGACGACCGGGTAAGCACCACCCTCGCCGCCTTCCACATCGAAAAGGAAAACGTGCTGGCCCTCGACCCTGCCACCGACAGCAACCGCGCGGTGGGCAAGGCGCGCAGCCAAGGCATCGACCTGCAGTTCAGCGGGCAATTGACCGATGCGGTGCGAGTCATCGGGGCCTATGCGTGGATCGATGCGGAAGTCACCAAGGGCGATCGAGCGATCCCGACGGGCAGCCGGATTCTCGGCGTCGCCAAACACAGCGGCAGCCTGCTGGGGGTGTACGAGTTCCAGGAAGGTCCGCTGCGCGGCTCGGATCTGGGGGCGGCATTCACCTATGTCGGCGACCGTTCCGGCGAGTCGGGCGGTGACTTCGAACTGCCCGCCTACCACACCGTCGATCTGCTCGCCCATTACAAAGCCACCGACAACCTGACGCTGGGCCTGAACCTCAACAACATCTTCGACGAGAAGTATTACGAGCGTTCGTACAGCAACTACTGGGTCAACCCCGGCGAGCCGCGCAACTTCACCGTCAGTTTCACCCTGAGTCTCTGATCCCGATAACGCTCGATAACAAAAGAGGAAACATGATGCGCACATCCGCAACTGTGATCGCCCTGGGCCTGCTCGGCAGCCTGCACGTAGCGCAAGCCGCAGCCCACGGGCTGTGGACCGAAGAGCGTCGCGGCAACATCGAAGTCGTCTACGGTCATGGCGCCGAAGACAGCGCCTTCAAGGCCGCAAAAATCAGCGGCGCATGGGCCTACGATGCGCACGGCAGGATGATCCCGGTGACCGTGCAGCGCCTGGCCGACCATGCACGCTTGCAACCGATCAAGCCCGAGGCCTCGCTGGCGGTCGCACTGGACAATGGCATGTGGGCGCGCGATCCCGCCGGCAAATGGATCAATCAGGGGCGCAGCCAGGTGCCGGGTGGCACCGAGTCCAGCCATACCTTCAAGTACAGCCTGGCGATTTATCGGGAGAAGGCCCGCCTGCCCGCGCTCGACAAACTGGACTTCGTCATCGTCCCCCAGGCCGATCCGCTGACGGTGGGTGTCGGCAAACCGCTGCCGGTCAAGGTCCTGATGGATGGCAAACCGGCCGCGGGCATCAAGCTGGTGGGTGATTATCGCGGCGCGCCGGATCAGGTCAGCGCCGAAACGGACGCGCAGGGCATGGCGCAGGTCGTGGTTCGCAACGAGGGACTGAATGTGATCGCAGCGCAGACATCCGTGCCGGTCGCCAACGACAAGGATATCGAAGCACGGGGATTGTTCACTTCGCTGACCTTCGTCGGTCAGGCGCATCACGAGTAATCGCGCGCGTCCGGTGAACGAGGCGATCCGCTGCCGGATCGCCTGCCCGGCTTATTGAAACATCACCGGAGCGTCCGATACGGCAGTCTGCTCGCCGGGCACCGCGATCTCGACCGGCATGCCGTCTTCGGCCGCCACCACATCGCGGACCAGGTCCCAGTTCATGCGCAGGTTATTGGCGAAGTCCTGACGCTTGAGCAAGGCGTTGATGACCGCCGTGTGCTTGTCCACCACCGACGGGTTGCCCAGATCGTCCAGCGGGGTGTGGGCTTCCAGGTACACCTTGCCACCGCTGACGCCGAACTTGTAGGGCTCGCTGATGATACGCACCGTCGTGCCCACCGGCGCCATATCGGCCAGTTCCAGCACGTTGTTGTTGTACATGCGGAAGCAGCCGTGGCTGGTGCGCATGCCGATCCCGAACTTCTTGTTCGAGCCATGGATCAGGTAACCGGACATCCCGAGACCAAACTTGAACGGCCCCAGCGGATTGTCGGGGCCGGCCGGCACCACGTCGGGCAACGGATCGCCATCGGCCGCGTGCTCGGCCTTGATCGACGCCGGCGGCGTCCAGGTCGGGTTGGGCGTCTTGGCAATGACCTTGGTGACACCGATCGGCGATCCCCAGCCTTCTCGCCCCACGCCCAGCGGGTAGGTGTGCACCACGTTCTGCCCCTTGGGGTAGTAGTACATGCGGTATTCGGACAGGTTGATGACGATGCCTTCGCGTGGACCGGGCGGCAGAATGAAGCGGGTCGGCAGCACGATATCGGTCCCGGCGCCTGGCAACCACGGGTCGACGCCTGGGTTGGCGGCGATCATTTCCAGATAACCCAGGTCGTACTGAGTCCCCAGGTCGGCGAAGGTGTCTTCGTATTTCGCCTTGATCACCTGGACCTCACCGATGATGTCCTCGCCGGGAGGCGGCAGCGGAAACTCCAGCGCATTGGCAGCGCTGGCCGCACATAAAGCAGCAATCGACAGGCAGCGGGTTACGACTGGAATGTGCGACAACATTCTGGACAATCCTTGAAGCAAACGGGGTGTGGAGGAACCCGAGTGTACACCGCCGGAAACGGAACGGGGAGCCTGCCCGCCCGGCTACAGCTCAGGCCAGATCGGGTTCATGCCGCGGCGCTGGGCATCAAGGATCGCCTTGCACAGCGGGCACAGGCGTTCGTCTTGCAACGCCTGGGTTTCGACCGAGGAAAGTTGCGGCTGAGCCGGCAGCAATGTGCCGCACAGGGTACGGTCGGCGGAGCCTCCCAGTTCCAGCTGACGGGCGATCAGGTGCACGCGTACTTCCTGGCAAGCGAACAGGTCGAGCTGCTCATCGGGCTCGAGCAATTGATAGGCATACAAGGACCAGGCGGGGCGCGGCATGGGGGGCTCCAGATTCGGGGGCGCCACCTTAGCCGAAAGCCCCCCGCCGGGAAAGCCTCAAAGCAAGGGTTTCAGGGCCGGCCAGACATTTTCCAGCAACTTGTCCTGGGCGGCCGCCGCCGGGTGAATTCCGTCGGCCTGCATCAGCTCGGGCACCCCGCCTACGCCTTCGAGGAAAAACGGCACGAACGGCACCTGTTTTTCTTCGGCGACGGTGCTGAACGCGTCCTCGAAGGCCTTGGTGTAGCGCGGGCCGTAGTTGGGCGGAATGCGCATGCCGAGCAGCAGCACCTTGGCACCGGCCTCACGGGACTTGTCGATCATCGAAGAAAGGTTTTGTTGCAATTGCGCCGGCTGCTGGCCGCGCAGGCCGTCATTGCCGCCCAGTTCGATGATCACCAGCTCAGGCTTGTGGGCTGCAAGCAGCGCCGGCAGCCGCGCCTGGCCCCCGGCGCTGGTATCGCCGCTGATGGATGCATTGACGATTCTGTCGTCGTGCCCTTCCTCGCGCATGCGCTGTTCGAGCTTGCTGACCCAGCCCACACGGGTATCCAGCCCGAAAGCCGCGCTGATACTATCGCCGACGACCAACACCGTGCCCGCCACTGCGCCTTGCGACAGCAGCAGCAACCCCAGGCCAGCACTTAAAAACCACGCACGCATCGGATTCTCCATGAGTGAAAGTATTCTCAGTGCCCAAAGCCTCAGTAAAGTCGTCTCCAGCACCGAAGGTGACCTGACTATCCTGCACGAACTCTCCCTGGAACTGAACAAGGGCGACACGCTGGCGATCGTCGGCGCCTCGGGTTCGGGCAAATCCACACTGCTGGGCCTGCTCGCGGGGCTGGATCTGCCCAGTGCCGGAAGCGTCACGCTTTCGGGTCGCAAGCTCGATGAGCTGGACGAAGACCAGCGCGCCCGGGTCCGGGCCGAGCATGTGGGGTTCGTGTTCCAGTCGTTCCAGCTGCTCGACAGCCTTAACGCACTGGAGAACGTCATGCTGCCGATGGAGCTGGAAGGTCGCAAGGACGCCCGCGAGCGGGCTCGTGATCTGCTGGAGCGGGTCGGTCTGGGCAAGCGTCTGACCCACACGCCCCGCCAGCTCTCGGGCGGCGAGCAACAGCGCGTTGCCATCGCCCGCGCTTTCGCCGCCGATCCCGACGTGCTGTTCGCCGACGAGCCGACCGGCAACCTCGACAGCCAGACTGGTGCGCGCATCACCGACCTGCTGTTCGAACTGAACAAAGAGCGGCACACCACGCTGGTGCTGGTCACCCACGACGAGCGTCTGGCACATCGCTGCCGGCGTCTGATCCGTCTTGAAGGGGGCCGTCTGGTGGCCCCTCTGGAGCCTTGATGGCACGCCTGCCCTTCCTCCATCTGCTTACGCTCGCGGGTCGCCAGCTGCAACGCGACGCCCGCGCCGGTGAGCTGCGGGTGCTGTTCTTCGCACTGGTGGTGGCGGTCGCCGCCAGTACCGCCATCGGCTATTTCGGCGCGCGCCTTAACGCAGCGATGATGCTGCGGGCGACCGAGTTTCTCGGCGCCGATCTGGTCCTCCAGGGTTCCAGTCCGGCCCGGCCGGAACAGGTCGAAGCCGGCGAGCGGCTTGAGCTCAAGCACTCGCGCATCGTGATCTTTTCCAGCGTGATCGCCACCGACAACGGCATTCAGCTGTCGAGCGTCAAAGCCGTGGACGACGCCTACCCGCTGCGCGGCGAGCTGAAAAGCGCGCCGGGGCTCTATCAGGACGACGCGCCGGGCAGTGGTCCGCAACCGGGCGAAGCCTGGGCGGAAGCACGGTTGTTCGCCGCGCTCGATCTGAAGGTGGGCGACCCTATCGATGTCGGCGCCAAGACCTTGCGGCTGAGCCGGGTGCTGACCTATGAGCCAGACCGGGCCGGCAATTTCTACAGCCTGACGCCAAGGGTCATGATCAACCAGCAGGATCTGGCCGCCGCCAATGTGGTGCAGCCCGGCAGCCGGGTGACCTTCCGGGAAATGTGGAGCGGCGCTCCGGAGGCGCTGGCGGCCTATCGCTCGTCCATTGAGTCCAGTCTGGAACCGCATCAGGAAATCCGCGACGCCCGCGATGGCAGCCAGCAGATCGGCGGCGCGCTGGGCAAGGCTGAGCGTTACTTGAACATGGCGAGCCTGGTGGCGGTATTGCTGGCCGGGGTCGCGGTCGCGCTGTCGGCCAGCCGTTTTGCCGCGCGCCGCTACGATGCAAGCGCCCTGCTGCGCTGTCTCGGTCTGTCGCGCCGTGAGGCTATGGCGCTGTTCAGTCTGCAACTGGCGATCATCGGCGTGCTCGCCAGCCTGGCCGGCGCGCTGCTGGGCTGGTTCGCTCAGCTTGGTCTGTTTGCCCTGCTGCAGAATCTATTGCCGGCCACGGTTCCGCCCGGCGGCCTGCTGCCGGCGCTCGCGGGCATGAGCACCGGGCTGGTGGCGCTGGCGGGATTCGCCCTGCCGCCGCTGGCCGCTCTGGGCCGGGTGCCGCCTTTGCGGGTGCTGCGTCGCGACATGCTGCCGATCCCGGCCAGTTCCTGGCTGGTGTACGGCGCGGCGCTGCTGGCGCTGGGGTTGATCATGTGGCGACTGAGCCTGGATCTGGTGCTGACCTTCGCCCTGCTCGGCGGCGGCGTGGTCGCGGCGCTGGTGCTGGGCAGCCTGTTGCTGCTCGGGCTCAACAGCCTGCGTCGGCTACTGTCCGGCGCGACCCTACCATGGCGAATCGGTCTGGGTCAGCTGCTGCGATATCCGCTCGCCGCGGCCGGCCAGTCGCTGGCGTTCGGCCTGATTCTGCTATCCATGGGACTGATCGCGTTGTTGCGCGGCGAACTGCTCGACACCTGGCAAAGCCAGCTGCCCAAGGATGCGCCCAACTATTTCGTGCTCAATGTCCTGCCCGACGACAAGGACAACTTTGCCCGGACCCTGACCCGGATCTCACCCCACGCCGCACCCTTGTACCCGGTGGTGCCCGGTCGTCTGACCAGCATCAATGGCGAGCCGGTCGACCACTTCGTGGTCAAGGATTCCCGGGGCGAAAACGCTACCCGTCGCGATTTGAGCCTGACCTGGGCAGCCGATCTGCCGGAAGGCAACACACTGACCGGCGGCCAGTGGTGGCAAAATCCCGACGCGACGCCTGCAGCCGATGCAACGCCGGGGGTCTCCATCGAAGCCAAGCTTGCCGAGAGCTTGCAGATCAAGCTCGGCGACCGGCTTGGCTTCATTGTCGGCGGCTTGAACCGTGAAGCGGTGGTCACCAGCCTGCGCGACGTGAACTGGGACACCTTCCAGCCCAACTTCTTCATGATCTTCCAGCCCGGCACCCTGGCGGACCTGCCCACTACCTACCTGACCAGCTTCTACCTGCCGCCCGGGCAGGACAAACAGATCGTTGAGCTGTCCCGAGCCTTCCCGGCGATCAGCATTCTGGGCGTCGAAGCGCTGTTGGCGCAGGTGCGCAGCATCCTCGACCAGGTGACGCTGGCGGTACAGTTCGTGCTGTTGTTCGTGCTGGCCGCGGGGATCGCGGTGCTGTTTTCCGGATTGCAGGCCACGCTGGACGACCGTATTCGCCAGGGCGCCTTGCTACGGGCGCTGGGCGCCGAACGCGCGCTGCTGATCAAGTCGCGGCGGATCGAGTTCGGCCTGTTGGGGGCGGCCAGCGGTCTGCTGGCGGCGCTGGGCTGCGAACTGGTGACCTTCGTGCTGTACCGCTACGCCTTCGCCCTGGAGTGGCAACCGCATCCCTGGTTGCTGTTGCTGCCGGTGATCGGTGCGCTGCTGGTCGGCGGCGCCGGCGTTTTCGGCACCCGGCGAGCGCTCAATGCCAGCCCGCTGGCGGTGTTGCGGGAAGGGTAAAGACACCGAACGTTGTAGGAGCCAGCGGGGGGCGATCCGTCTTGCTGGCGATGGGTCCAGCCCGGATGTCCGTGGGAGGGAGCTTGCTCGCGACGGGCGTTATGCGATTTACCTGATACACCGCGCCGCTTTTATCGCCAGCAAGCTGGCTCCTACAACGAGGTAAGCGACCGACCGGGCGTGTTCGCCAGCAAGACGGAGCTTGCCTATTGGTACTCGATGCTGTTCACAAACCACAGCGCTTCGCCGCCGGGGACCTGCACGACCACTTCGTCGCCGACTTCCTTCTTGAGCAAGGCGCGGGCCATGGGGGAGTCGATGGAGATGTAGTCATTGCGACCGTAGATCTCATCGTACCCCACGATTCGAAAGCGCTTGGTCGCGCCTTCCTCGTTCTCGATCTCCACCCAGGCACCGAAGAACACCCGGCCTTCCTGCTCGGGCGAATAGCTCACCACGCGCATGTCTTCCAGACGCTTGCGCAGATAACGTACCCGGCGGTCGATTTCGCGCAGCAGCTTCTTGTTGTACTGGTAATCTGCGTTCTCGCTGCGATCGCCCAGCGACGCTGCCCAGGTGACCTTCTGCGTAGTATCCGGACGCTTCTCCCGCCACAGGTAGTCGAGCTCCTTCTTCAGCGCCTCGAATCCTTCCTGCGTAATGATCTTGGTACTCGACATGGTCCTTGAATCCAGCAATTGACCCGGCCACGTCCGTCAACGACGCGCCAGTTCGTGTTTGATACAGCCGTCATAGTAAATCTTCCTGACCGCATCGGGCTTGAGCTTCGACTCGCTGTCGTAGGTCTGCTCGGTGATGCCCAGCGCCATCGGCCGCATCCAGCTTTTAGCAAACTTGCGCGCCTGCAGACGCTGCCGCGCTCCGTAGCGGGTCACGCCTGAAAGCTTGGAAGCCTGCGCCGTGCGGGCGATGTCCGAGCCCCAGGTGCAGACATAACGCTGTTGTTCGGTCGCACTGCGCGCCTGAACCGTGAACGACAGACCGGCCAGCGCGACGCAGGCCACGGCATTGAACAAGATCCGCATGCGGAAAGTCACCTAATCCCTTGATAAGCCGAGAATTGTGACGACAGCGCGGACTCTGGTGGGCCAGCAAAATGCCTTATCGAGCGCCCAGGGTTTCAACCAAGCGCGATCAGTCCCTGGCGGGCGATCCGGGTCAGGTCGCGAATGACCGACGCTGCCCGCTCGGACTGCGGCGACTGCACGACGGCGAGGTCGAATTCGTTGTCGCGGTATTGGCCCAGCGAGGCGTCACCATCGACGAAGTTGATCAGAAAGGCACGGGGGCCGCCACGGCGTCGCGGCCAGCCATCGAGATAGCGCAACAAGGTGGGCTGGTGCTGCCCGCCAAGGAGAATTCTGGGGTTCTTGCGGGACAGGCCGGTACTGACGGGGGACAGACGCAGGAGGGGACGCAGGTTGTTCATGTGTCGAGTTCTCAGCCTCCCAAGCTCCGCTGGGCAGCGGTGGGAGGCAACACCGAACCAACGTTTTAGCGGTATTTGGACAAGCCGTGGCCTGCCCGGCGCCCCGCAAGTAGTTGTTAAATCGGCGCTCGAGCACGCATCCTAGTGAAGCACTCGATCGGTTGTCAAACGTCCCGTGCAATCGCGCGACGCAAAAAGGCCCGCACTTGGCGGGCCCGTCGCAGAGCTATCGCTCGGTCATTTTGCGATGACGCGGTCCACGGACAACCGGCCCGCGCCTTCGATCAATATCGCAATGCTGCCGCCCAGCAGTGCCAGCGCGAACTCGAAACCATTGTTCGACATGAACAGGCCGTTGCCGATATGCACCGAGAAGATCGCCACCAGCAGCAATCCGATCAGAACCACGGCTGCCGGACGAGCCAGCAGACCGATCAACACCGCCACCCCGCCGAAGAATTCGGCGCTTCCGGACAGCAATGCCATCAGGTAGCCCGGTGTCAGTCCGATGCTTTCCATCCATTGGCCGGTGCCTTCCAGCCCATAACCGCCGAAAGCGCCAAACAGTTTCTGGCTGCCGTGAGCGATGAAGATGACGCCGACGATAATGCGCAGAACAGTCAGGCCGTAGCCGGCGCGGGTCGAAAGCAGGGATTTGATCGAAGGGTTCATGGTGAAGCGTTCCGTCAGTGATTAAGTAAGTGGCGCCATCATAATCAAATCATGCGATATGAATATCGCAAAAAACCCACCATATACATCGAACTTATCGATCTTTAAAATTTCCGCTCATCTCTCCAGCCGGTTCCGCTGGCGGTCGAATGCCAGGTAGTACTTGTTGACGCTGTTGACAAAGGTCACCACGTTGGCGCCGCCCTGCTCCATCGCCACCCGCTCGGTCTGGAAGAACCATTGATCCGGGTTCAGCCCACGCTTGCGCGCCTCCTTGCGCATGCGCTGAACCCGCTCCGGCCCCAGGTTGTACGCCGCCAGCACGAAAGCCATGCGCTCGCGCTCGTTGACCTTCGGGCTGGCGAAGAACTTGCGCTGGATCAACGCCATATAACGCGCGGCCGCCTGGACATTGCGGTCCGTGTTCTGAATGTTCGCGACGCCTACACGCTTGGCGGCGGACGGTGTGATCTGCAACAGCCCCGTCGCCCCGCCCGAGCCTTTCGCCTGCGGATCGAGCTTGGACTCCTTGAACGCCAGCGCTGCCAGGTCGAGCCAGTCGATGCCCTGGGCGTCGGCATGGCGCTGCAGCACGGGCCGCAATTCTTCGAGCTTGCGCACGTTGCCGCGCACCAGCGGATTATTGATCCGGTACATGTTCTTGTAGGCTTTTTCGAAAGCGAGATCCCGGCCACGGGCTGGCTTGTAGCCGGCGAGAAAGCTGTCGACGCTGGTGCTCAGCTCGGGGCTGTCGTCGCGCATGAACCAGGCGATGCTGCCATGGGTCCTGACAACCAGCTTGCGGTCCAGACGCAAGCGTGGCATGACGTGCGCCCAACGCTCGGCAATCGGCTGCTCGACCAGCGTCAGCGGGTAGATCCCGGCCTGAACCATTTCCAGCACATCTTCGACGGCGAGGCTCGGATCGACCCATTCGATTTTCGCGGGCGGCAACCCGCGCGCTGCCAGCCGGTGGTTCAGCGCATGCAACGCCGTACCGGCAGCGCTACCCGTGGGCAGGCTCAAGGTGCGTCCGGACAGCTGTTCCAGATGCTGCAAGCGTCGGTGGCCTCTGACGCCGACCAGCACCAGAGGCACATCATGAACGATGGCCCGGCTGGCGCGCACATCGGAAAAGCCTGCGGTATCGAGCAACTCGCCGGGCGCCACCAGATCGCCCTCGCCCCGCCGCAACGCCGCCAGCAACTGGTTCTTGGCCTTGGGGATAATCTTGACGGTCAACCTGGGCCCACCGGCGGCCTGCTCGTTCAGATAGTTCTCGAAAGCCTGCAGACGGTGATATTCGACACCGATTTCCTGCCCTTTCACGCCACCTGAACTGTTGCGGCTCTGGTTGACCAGAACGCGCAGCACCTTGTGCTGGCGAATGGTGTCCAGGTCACGGGCCTGCGCCGGCTGCTGCACTGCTTCGGGCCCGGCCGGGCGCGCGGCGGCGCCAAGCGGCCACAGCGCCAGAAAGCTGACAAGGCAGGCAAGCGCAGTTCGATGCATTGATTCCTCCACAAATCCTGGTGCCCGCTCGCCCTGCGAACGGACCGGATACACAGAGCGCTGAAACGTGCTCGAGTTCGGCGAACCTTGCGATTCAAGCCATTGAGCCTGCGGCTTTTTTTGTTGTGGCCCAGGCTCTGCTATCCTCGGCGCCTTCGGCCGGAGGCAGCTCACCATGCAACTCATCGACATTGGCGTCAACCTGACCAACCCAAGCTTCGCGACCCAGCGACAGGCGGTGCTCGATCGCGCGTATGCCTCGGGCGTGGCGCAACTGGTGGTCACCGGCACCAGCGTGGCGGGCAGCGAAGAGGCGTTGCAGCTGTGCCATGAGCTGGACGAGAGCGCTCTACGGCTGTTCTGCACCGCCGGCATTCACCCGCATTCGGCCAGCGAATGGAATGCGGACACCGAAGCCGGGCTTCGCGCATTGCTCAAGGAGGACCGGGTGCGCGCCGTGGGCGAATGCGGCCTGGATTTCAACCGCGACTTCTCGCCTCGTCCGCAGCAGGAGAAAGTCTTCGAAGCGCATCTGGCGCTCGCCGCCGAGCTGCGCTTGCCGGTCTTCCTGCATGAACGCGATGCCAGCCAGCGCCTGCTGGAAATCCTGCGCGACTACCGCGACAGTCTGCCGGCCGCCGTGGTGCACTGCTTCACGGGCGAGCAGCGGGCACTGTTCAGTTATCTGGACATGGACCTGCACATCGGCATCACCGGCTGGATCTGCGACGAACGCCGGGGAACTCACCTGCACCCCTTGGTACGTAACATCCCTCGCGGACGTCTGATGCTGGAAAGCGATGCGCCCTATCTGTTGCCCCGCAGCCTGCGGCCCAAGCCGAAGAATGGCCGCAACGAACCGGCCTATCTGACCGAAGTCCTGCGTGAAGTGGCGCTGCATCGCGGGGAAACCGAAAGCGATCTGGCCGCTCATAGCACCGCCTGCTCGCGCGCTTTCTTCAACCTGCCCGCTCTCGACGTTCAGCAACCGGAAACCTGAGTTCTATTGATCCTGATCAAGAGAATCTTCGATGACTGAGGCACAGTAGTGGCACCTTGCCGCACGCTTTCATTCATCAGAGGGTGTTTACAAAATAGGCGAGCGAAGGCAAGACAAGGCGAAATCGGTCGAAAAAGCGGAGTTTACTTTCAGTAAATGAGCATTTTGAGACCGCTTTCAACGCCGTATTGCCGAGCGCAGTCATTTTGTAAACGGCCTCTCATAGAAGACCACTTATGGGCTCACTGATCAGCAACCTCTCGCTGAAGTACAAATTCTGGGCGGTCAACGCAGTCGCCTTCATTACCACTTTGCTGCTCGTACTTTACGCCGTCAGCCTCGAACAACAGGGCCGACAGGAAGCGGGCCGTCAGGCGGCTTCTACGCATGCGGCTCTGATCGCCGCCTGGCCCGCCGGTCAGCCGCTGCCGGCGGCCGAGCATCTGCTGGTCTACGGCCCTGGACAGACGCCCGCGCTGCAAAAGCGGCCGCTGCCCGCGCTGGCTGGCGCGCAGGGCTGGGTCGCGCTGGATGAAATCTTCGACGACCGTATCTTGAGCGGCGCCCAGGTGGTGAGCCGCGGCGAGGGTCAGCGGGTGGCCGTGCTGGCGTTCGCGCCGACACTGAGCGAGGTGTTTATCCAGCGCTTCGCTCAGTATGCACTGGCAGTGCTGATCCTGATGATCGCGATGCTCTGTGCTTCGCAACTGTTGATCCGCTTTCTGCTCAGCCAGCTCAATGCGCTCAAGGATGTGATGCTGTCGGTCGAGCGCAGCGGTGATCTCTCGGCGCGGGTGCCCAACGGGAGCGCCGACGAAGTCGGGCAAATGGCCAAGGCGTTCAACGCCATGCAGGCCGGTTATCAGCGCATCGTCGCTACTGTGTCCCAGACCGCAGCGCGCCTGGACCAGGGCGCCGCGCATCTGGCCGAGGGCATGAGTGGCGTGCGTCACGGCATGCTCGGTCAGCAGAGCGAAACCGATCAGGTTGCCACTGCCATCAACGAAATGAGCACCACCGTGCACCATATCGCCCAGCATGCCGCCTCGACCCGTGACCAGTCGCAGACCGCGGATGCTTTGGCCGGCAGCGGCAAGGCGGTGGTCGAGCGCGTGCAACTGTCCATCGCCGGTCTCTCCAGCGGCGTGCAGCAGACTGCCGAGATGATCCGGCGGATGGCCGAGGACGGTCAGAAGATCAACAGCGTCGTCAGCGTGATCCACAGCATCGCCGAGCAGACTAACCTGCTGGCCCTGAACGCAGCCATCGAGGCCGCCCGAGCCGGGGAAATGGGCCGGGGTTTCGCGGTGGTGGCCGATGAGGTGCGCAACCTCGCCAAACGGGTCCAGGTCTCGACCGACGAAATCACTTCGATGGTCTCGGCGTTGCAGACCGGCACTCGTGATGCGGTGGACTTCATGCAGGACAGTTCATACAAGGCTGACGAGTGCGTGCAGCAGGCGCGGGAAGCTGGCGAAGCGCTGGCTGCCATCGCCGGTGCCGTCGCCCAGATGCGCGAGAGCAACACTCAGATCGCCGTGGCGGCGCAGCAACAAAGCCAGGTCGCCGAAGAGATGAACCGCGCGGTGGTCAGCATTCGCGACGTCACGGAAAGCACCGTGACCCAGACCCTGGACTCGGCCAACACCAGTGATGAACTGGCCCGGTTGGCGACCCAATTGAGCACCGCGATCCGGCAGTTGAAGGCGTAAGACACTATCGCGCCAATAGTCAGGCTTGACTCGCACGGCGCGCGGGTCGGGCCTATTCTTCAGGCATTGGTACATGCTCTGAAGAGGACTGCAGTATGAGCAAGCGACATCCCAACCTGCACACATGGCAGTGGCGAAATTACCCTGATGATCACCGGCATCCGGCCAACCTGGTGCTGCACCTGATCGCCGTCCCGATGTTCATACTCGCGGCGCTCCTGATCCTCGACGGGCTGTTTTCCCTGAGCTTTTCATCGATCGCCATCGGCGTGATCGGTCTGATCGCGGCGCTGGCGTTTCAGCGTCACGGGCACACCCTGGAAAAACAGTCGCCCGAACCGTTCAGCGACCGCAACGACGCCATCAAGCGCCTGCTGGTCGAGCAGTTCATCACCTTTCCCCGCTTTGTGCTGAGCGGCGGCTGGTGGCGCGCCTGGAAAGACCGGCACAAACATTGAGGCCGGCTAATCCGCTGGGGTGCGGTTCAGCCGAAGACGGTCACCGTCTGGCGACTGATTGCCACCAGTTCTCCACCCGGCGTCCACAGCGTCGCCGCGGTATGGCCATAGCCGTCGCGGGCGTGTTCGATCACAGTGTGGTAGGTGCACCAGTCCAGGGTCGTCAATGACGGCTGCGGCTGGACGAATTCGATGGTCCAGGTCAGCGAACTCGCCGGAGTCGGCTTGTTCAGGTACGGCAACAAGGCCGGCGGCCAGGTATCCACTAGCGCCAGAATGTGCGCCTCGCTCAAGGGTTGCGCGTCTGGTTGATCACGGAACCGCGCATAGCCGCCCATGACCGGCGACGGCGTGTTGCTGAAGGGCAGCCCGCCCAAACCCCAGCGCATCTCCATGAAACGCAGATAGTCCGGCATCATGCCGCGAATGAAGGGCAGTTCTTGACTGCTTTCTACCGGCTTGAGGTGCGGAACGGCCTCGGCGGAAACCGAGACCGCCGACTCGCGTGGCGCACCGAAACTGCCTTGCACCAGCATCATCACCTGTCCGTCCTGCACCGTGCGGCCCAGTACCTGGCTGACGGCTCGTCCTTCGCGCAGAATCTCCACCTCAAAGGACAGCGGTACATCCAGCGCCGCGGGGCCGACGAAGGTGATCGCCAGCGAGCGTACCGGCCGGTCCTGCGCGACCCGGCCGCGCATGGCTTCAAACTGCAACGCCGCCATCAGGCCACCGAACACCGCGCGTCCTTGCGACCAGCTAGCGGGAATGGTGACGCTCGACGGGTTGTCACGGACCGCATCGATAAGTTCGGAGAAAGTCATGGTCGTTCCTGCCGGCTAAGAGGGTATCGACCGATCTTATAGAGCGCCGGCACCGCTGGCATGCGCCATACCGGCCATAGTTGCGGCGGGAACGACCTGCCGTGACGCTAGCGTTTCGCGAAACAGACCTTGCCCAGTGCCTTGAGCGCCTGCTCGGACTTGCGCTCGGCACGCACGATCCCCATTTGCCAGCCGGCAATGCATGGCGCCAGATCGGCGTGCTCGCCCGCTTTCGCCAGCCATTGCAGGTGATCGTGCCAGTGCCCCAGCTCGGCCTGGGCCGCTTTCAGGCTGCGCTGCATATTCTTCGGTTGATGACTCAGCTCGGGATACGCTTCGGCGGCATAGCGTACGCGCTTGATGAGCAGGCGCAGTTCGTGGCGGTCGTGGCCCGGCTCGCTCATGGCCTGGCGCAGTTTCTTCCATTGCTTGTCCATGCGTTTCTCGATGGTCTTGCGCAGTCCGCGCAACAGCCTTTGGCGTTCCTGCACGCGCAGCATGGCGGGGAACTGGTCGAGCAAGGTCAGCAGACGCATCAGCTCTGGGCTAGAGGCGACCTTCGGGCAAGCCTGAGCCAGATGCTCGTTGCGTCGCCGCGCCGCGTCATTCAGACCCTGCTCTTCGAGAAACTGCGCCAGAACCTGCATGTCGCGCAGGGGCGTGGTCAATTGTCCTACGGCTTTGGCGGCCTGCTCCAGCGGCTCGGCTCCGGAATAACTGCGCAAAGGTCGCAGCACGCTGCGCAGGCGGCGTACCGTCGTGCGCAGGTCATGCAAGGCCTCGCTGTCGGTCGATACTGCCAGGCGCGCCTGACACCCCATTAATCTGACATCCAGCGCCAACAGTTCGGCGACCAGATGATCCACCATCGATGACATGCGTTTCCCCCGGCAAGTGGTCTAGGATCGGTTGTTCTTCACCGCCGCCAGGCGCCACGGGAGTCTGCGGCGCAGCATCCGCAGGCGGGTGCGCAGCCGTTGCACGGACAAGGTCCGCCCGGCGTAGCGCTGGGCCTCGAACTCTGCGACGAAGTCTTCGATGGCGTCGGCATGTTGCGGAAAGAACAGCGCCGCGCGATGGCAGAACGCTTGTGCGCCCTCGCCCGGCATACGACGCAGACCATGGCGCCGAAGCAATCGTTCAAACGCATTGAATACACGAAGTTGCGAATCGCTCTCCCGCCGCCAGGGTTTGAAGAGCCAGAGCGCCAGCACCGCAACAATCAGGATCGACGCGCCGATGAACACCGGAATCTGCAAGCCGGCGAACCAGCGTCCCAGCACTTGCAGCTGCTGCTGACCCTGATAGCCCAGCACCCAGCGTTGCCAGTTGTAATTGAGATTGTCCCAGCCCAGGCGCAACTCGTTGAGCCAGGCCACATTGCGGTAGCGCAGCGGCGACATCGGTGATTCGGCGAGAAACCCCTCGTCGGCCGCCAGCGCCTGCTCCAGTCCCTGTTCGATGCGCTCGGGCGCGACCGCCGCGGTCGGGTCGGCGCTGCGCCAGCCCACGCCCGGCTGCCAGTACTCGACCCAGGCGTGGGCATCGAATTGCCGCACCGTCAGGTATTGGCCTTGCGGGTTCAACTCGCCACCTTGGTAACCCGCGACCATGCGCGCCGGAATGCCTGCGGCGCGCAGCACGAAAGTCATGGCGCCGGCGTAATGGGCACAGAATCCCTGACGGCTGGCGAACAGGAAATCGTCAATGCCATCGGCGCCGAGGGTTGGCGGTTTGAGGGTGTAGAAATACGGCTGATCGCTGAAGTGGTCGAGCACCGCGCGCACCAGGTCATCCGGTCGCGTATGCCGCCTTACCAAACTGGCGGCCCACTCCCTTGCCTGCGGATTGCCTCTGGCAGGCAGTTGCAGGTCCTGGCGCTGGATCTGCTCGCTGAGTTGTGGATCACGTACCGCCTCCGGCCAGGATTGCACGGCGTACATCAAGGGCTGGTCGATGGGCCTGCGACGTTGCAGACGAAAGTCACTCATCTGGCGGACATCGCTCTGCGGCGTCTCGCCCACATCCAGGCTTGGCATCCAGGGCCGCCCGCTCGCTTCCATCACCACGCTGTAAGCGAGCGGTTCGCCGCGCTTCTGCCATTGAGCAATCTGCACGGCCTGGGCGCGCGCCGACTGCGACCAGCGACGACCGTCGAACTGCTCCAGCGTCAGCGCGCGCCAGTACAGCTGTTGGCGCGGCGGGACCGCGCCCTCGAAACTGGCGCGAAACACCAGCGCCGGCGAGCGGCTCAGCTCGGCGATATCGCCGGGAGCGATATTGTCCGAAAGGCCGGTGGTCCCCTTGTTGCCGGGTTGCGGCAGCGACCACAGCGGATCGAGTCTGGGAAAGAACAGGAACAGCACCAGCATCAGCGGCAATGCCTGCGCCATCATCTTGAATGCCAGCTTCAACGCGCTCGCCGAACTGCGGGTCAGGTCCGACTGCTGCAGACCGATCAGCGCCGCCAGCAACGCGCCGACCGGCAACAGACTGAACAACGCCCAGAGCAGATTATCTTCGAACAGGTAACCGACGACCACGCAGAAAAAACCGAGGAAAATCAGCACCAGCGCGTCGCGGCGCGTGTTCATCTCCAGCATCTTGAGCACGAACGCCGCGATCAGCAGCGCCGCGCCGGCGTCCAGCCCCACCAGACTGCCACGAGCCAGATACACCCCGCCGGCGGTGCCGACCAGCAAACCGGACTTGACCCAAGTCCCGGGCATGCGTGCTCGCTGACGGAACACTTGCACGCGCCATAAGGTGCAACCCAGCCACAGCCCGATGATCGAGAGCGGCAAATGCGCCAGAAACGGCACGATGACCAGCGTCTGCGCCAGCAGCAGCCAGGTCAGACTGTCGCGAGGCACCGGCTGGTCGACGGCCACGGCGGTTTTCATGGGTGGCGTCCATACAGCGCCAACGCGCGAAGGCAAGCTTCACGATGGGCATCGCCACTGTCCACGTTCGACAGGAAATCCGGCAGGCGCAGGGCGAAGGGTTGCTGACGCTGGGACAGCTCAAGCACCCAATAGCACAGCCGCGACAGTCGCTCTTCGATATCACCGCCCAGAGCCATGAAATCCAGGCACAGGTCCTGCCCGCTCAAGTCAGTGAAATCCTTGACGAACAGCCCCTGCCCACGTGACCAGGCTTTCCAGTGCAGGCGCTGCGGACTGTCGCCCGGCTGGTAGGCGCGCAACCCCTGATAATCGTCGACCCCGGCGCCCTGGGTCGCGGCGCCCGCATCTTCGGCATGGGGCTGCACGCCCTTGAGCAGCGGCATGGTGCCGGCCAGCGGGCGCGGATAGATCAGAGCGGTCTGTTCCAGATCCAGCCAGCTCCACGCCCGCAGGATGCCCAGCGGGAACACACTTTCCACCCGCAGCCGGGGCGCCCGCAGCCAGCCCCGGGCTTCGGCGGCGAGCGTCAGGTCCACGTCCGTCAGACCGTCGGCGCGCACGTCGTGATGCTGCAAGCGGTCAGCCGCCCACCCCAGACCAAGCGCGTGATGCGTAGTGCCCTGGCTTTCCAGGCGCAACCGCAACTGCACCGCTTCGCCGACGAACACCGAACGTGCCACGCCGGCACTCAGGATCAGGCCGCTGACGTTGCGATAGGTGTGCAGGATCGCCAGCACGCCGACGGCTGCCAGCAGAAAGGTCAGACCGTAGGCCAAGCTGTTCTGATAATTGATCGCGGCGAGCAGCATCAGCACCAGCATCACCAGATAGAACATGCCGGTGCGCGTCGGCATGATGAAAATACGCCGATGATCGAGCTTGATGCGGGAGGCCGGCGGTATCCTTCGTGCCAGCCAGCGTTGCCAGAACGGCCTGAGCTGCTGGATCAAAGCACGGGCACCTCGCGTAATAGCCATTGCACCAGGGCCCCGCCACCATGGCCGGTGGGGTCGGTCCGCTCCCGCAACCGGTGCCCCACCACCGAGGGCAAGACCGCCTGGACGTCTTCGGGAATCGCATAGTCACGGCCCAGCAGCATGGCCCAGGCCCGGGCCGCCGCGATGATCGCCAGGCTCGCCCGGGGCGACAGTCCGTAGGCGAAGTTCGGCTGGCTGCGAGTCGCATCGACCAATCGCAGCACATAGTCCACCAGCGCATCGCTGACCCGGATCCCGCGCGCTTGGGCCTGCAAGCCACGCAGTTCTTCATGGTTGATGACGGGCTGCAACCGCGGCATCAACTCACGCCGGGATTCGCCCAGCAGCAGCGCTTTTTCGGCGGCGCGCGCCGGATATCCCATGGAAATGCGCATCAGAAAACGATCGAGCTGCGACTCGGGCAGCGCGAACGTCCCTCCGGAACTGAAAGGGTTCTGGGTCGCGATCACGAAGAAAGGGTCTGGCAACAGCCGTGTCGCGCCTTCGATGGTGACCTGGCCCTCCTCCATGGCTTCGAGCAGGGCGCTCTGGCTCTTGGGCGTAGCGCGGTTGATCTCATCGGCCAGCACCAGCTCGGCGAAGATGGGCCCTGGGTGAAACGTGAACTGTCCGGTGTCGCGGTCGAAGACGGACGTTCCCAGAATGTCGCCAGGCAGCAGATCCGACGTGAACTGGATGCGCTGGTAACTCAGGCCGAGAATTTTCGCCAGCGCGTGGCTCAACGTGGTCTTGCCCATCCCCGGCAAGTCCTCGATCAACAGATGACCGCCGCCGATCAGACACGTCATGGCCAGACGCACCTGAGTTTCCTTGCCCAGTACCACTTCGTTGATGGCGCTCAGGCATGCCTCGAGTTTCCTGCCCATCGCAAAGCCCCTCCGGTAACTGCTGTATGACTATTGGGACTGCAAACGATGTCGAGCGTGCGAACGCTCTACGATCAGAGTAGGCGCTTTCGTCAGATTGGGAAGGATATTGCGGCAGTACAGGGTTCAGTAGGAGCCAGCTTGCTGGCGATAGCGTAAGACCGCGCGGTCGCTATCGCCAGCAAGCTGGCTCCTACGGGAGGAGTAAAATCTGGCATCAACGCCCGGCACGGGACTCGCGGATGTAGAAGCGCGCCTTTTCGGATTTCTGCGTACAGCCCTCGAACGCTTCGAATTGCTGCTGGGTCTTGGCACCGGTCAGCAACGACAGCGCCTTGGAATAACTGACCGTGCCGGCGAAGCCCTCGGCCTTGGCCAGGTCCAGCTCGTGCCAGGCCGCGTCGAGCTGGGTGGCGCAACTGTCTCGGTACGCGGTCTTGCCGGCGCAGCCCGCCAGCAACAGGGCACTCAGGGGTAGAAAGATCCAGGCTTTCATGAAGGTAACCTCAGGGGGAATAGACAAGATGCCGGTTTGACGATGCGCCGGGGCAAAAGTGCCCGGGCCTGGCGAGTGCAATCATCCCGCAACATTCACTCGTCTTCCAGCAGCCGATATCCCACGCCCGCTTCGGTCACGATGAAACGTGGCGCCGTCGGATCGTCGCCCAGCTTGTGCCGCAGATGGCCTATCACGATCCGCAGATAGTGAGTGTTGTCGGTGTGGGTCGGTCCCCAGATATCCTTGAGCAACTGCTGCTGGGTGATGACCCGGCCGGGATGCCGCGCCAGATGTGCCAGCACCGCGTACTCCTTACGGGTCAGCGCGACTTCGAGACCATTAAGCAGCACCCGCCGATACGCCAGGTCGACGGTCAACGGTCCGCGCGTGTAGGCCGCCGATGCCACCTCGCTTCCCGCAACCTGACGCAGCAATGCCCGGACCCGCGCCAGAAATTCCTGGATGCCGAAGGGCTTGGTAACGTAGTCGTTGGCGCCGGCATCCAGCGCCATGACCTTTTGCGATTCGCTGGCGCGGACCGACAGCACCAGCACCGGCACTGCGGACCACTCGCGGAACTCGGCGAGCACCTGTTGCCCGTCCATGTCCGGGAGGCCAAGGTCGAGTACCAGCAGGTCCGGCTTGCCCAGCGCCGCCTGGGTCAGGCCATCGGTGCCGGTCGCGGCTTCCAGAACCTTGTACCCCTGGGAAGCCAGACTGATACGCAGAAACTTGCGGATCTGCGGCTCGTCGTCGATGACCAGGATGGTTTGCGTCTGACTCATGGTTGGCGTGCCGTTCCGATGTCGTGACCGGCCGCAAGGGTAACCTGAAACCGCATCACCGGCCCTCCTGGATATCGTCTTCGGGCTGGCGCGGCAACGGGAGATAAAGGGTGATCGCCGTGCCCCGCCCGTCGAGACCCTCGCCCACCTGGATGCGCCCGCCATGGGCGCCGATCATGCCTTGGCAGATCGCCAGACCAAGGCCGGTGCCTTGCCCGCCCCGGTCGCCACGCGCGGCGGTGTAGAACATGTCGAAGATTTTCGACCGGTCCTCGGAAGGAATGCCGGGACCTTCATCGCTCACCGCGAAGAACAGTTCGCCCTCACGGGTTCCGGCCTCGACACGCAGGCGGCCGTCGGGCGGGGAAAAACGCGCGGCGTTTTCCACGACATTGACCAGTGCCTGTTCGATCAGCGCGGCGTGAACGTGCAACAGCGGGAGTTCCGCGGGCACCGCGCGCTCGACCCGCAGGCTGGCCGTCACCGCGCGCAGCCGACCGAGCGCACTGCCGACGATGTCGGCGGGCGCGACCCAGTCACGCGCCAGCTTGAGCGCGCCGTGCCCCAGGCGGGTCATGTCCAGCAGATTCTGGATGTAGCGGTCCAGCCGTTCGGCTTCGTCGCGAGTGCCTTCGAGCAGCTCACGGCGGTCGGCCAGTGGTATCGCCTCGCCCAGCGCCAGCAGGCTGTCGATACTGCCGCGCATGGCCGTGAGCGGCGTGCGCAGGTCATGGGAGACCGAGGCCAGCAAGGCGCTGCGCAGTTGTTCGGTTTCCCCGTGCAGACGCGCGGCCTCAAGCCGTTCCCCCAGCTGCGCCCGGGCCAGCGCCTGAGCCACCGGCTGCGCCAGCGCCGCCAGCAGGCGCCGATGCTGGGCGGTGAACGGCTCTGCGGCGCGAGGCGCAACGCCGAGCAGCGCCAACGGTCCTTCCTCGGCGGACACCGGCGACCACCACCAACGTCCCGACGGCAGCGTGCCAGTGCCGCTGCCTGCCGCCTGATCGTGTTGCCAGGCCCAATCGGCGGCGGCCCGTTCCGGCTCCGACAGCTGGATCGGCTCGCCCGTCTCCACTGTCCAGCCGCCGTGCGCATCAGGACTCAGCAGGCACACTTGCAAAGCGTTCCAGCCGCTGAAGTGCTGCTCGGCGGCGATGATGACTGCCTGCCGGTCGGTCGCGGCGGTCATCTTGCGCGACAGGTCGAGCAATTCGCTGGTCTGCCGCTGAGTGTCGCGCAGGGCCTGCAACTGCTGCCGCTGGCGGGCGGCGAGCTTGCCGGTCAGACCCGACATCAGCAAGAAGAACAGCAAGGTCAGGACATCTTCCTCGCGCTGAATGCTGAGGGAGAAATTCGGTGGTATGAACAGAAAGTCATACGCCAGGAACGACAGCGCCGCGCATGACAAGGCCGGCCCGATGCTGCTGCGCACCGCCACCAGCAGCACTGCGGCGAGAAAGATCAGCGAGATATTGGGCAGTGCCAGCCAGCCCGCCACACCCCAGGCCAGCGCGCTCGCCAGCAGCGCGGCGACCAGTGCCAGCAGGTAATCGGACCAGACCGTTGGCCGCGTCGCGTGGTTGCGCCTGGTTCCCGGCGCGGTCTCGGCGTGATCCAGCACGCTGATCTCCAGACCGTGCCCTTCGCGCAGCAGACGCGCGCCCACGCCTCCGCCGAACGTGCGCCGCTTGAAGGTACGCCGCGACTGGCCGACCATCACCAGACTGGCACGCCGCTCGCCGGCATGTTGCAGCAGAGTCCGGGCCACTTCCCCGGCCCGCAGCGACACCACTTCCCCGCCCAGTCTTTCGGCGAGCTGCTGAGCGCTTTGCAACTGGCTGCGGGCCTGCTCGTCCAGCGGCCGACCGGCGTCGACGTGCACCGCGCTCCAGGGCAGGTGCCTGCGCTGGGCGACCCGACTGGCGTGCCGCACCAGAAGCTCGGCGCTGGCATCGCCATCGATCCCCACCAGCAGTCGTCCGCGTACGGCGGGCGCGGCCTGACCGAGCTGTCGATAACCCTGGGCCAGATCGTTGTCCACTTGCGCGGCTGCGGTCTGCATGGCCAGTTCGCGCAGTGCCGTCAGGTTGGTCTGGGTGAAGAACGCATCGATCGCGGCCCTGGCCTGCTCCGGCACGTAGACCTTGCCGTCGCGAAGCCGCTCCAGCAATTCACGGGGCGGCAGGTCGATCAGCACCAGCTCGAAAGCCTCCTGCAACACCCAGTCCGGGAGCGTTTCCCGCACCTGAACGCCGGTAATGCCGCGCACCTGGTCATTGAGGCTTTCAAGGTGCTGGACGTTGACCGTGGTGTAGACGTCGATGCCTGCGGACAGCAGCTCCTGGATATCCTGCCAACGCTTGGCATGACGACTGCCGGGCGCATTGCTGTGAGCCAGCTCGTCTACCAGCGCCAAGGCCGGATCGAGCGCCAGCAGGCGGTCCAGATCCAGTTCCTCCAGAGTCATGCCGCGATATTCGCGACGCAGCATGGGCAGCTGGGGCAGCCCGGCCAGGAGCATCTCGGTTTCCGCCCGGCCATGGGTTTCCACCACCGCGGCAACGACACTCACCCCCTGGCGCAACTGAGCATGCGCCGCCTGGAGCATGGCGTAAGTCTTGCCCACGCCCGGAGCGGCCCCGAGAAAGACTTTAAGACGCCCTCGGCCCTCGCGGGGCAATTGCGCCAGTAATGCATCGGCTCGACCGGAATCGCTCAATTAATGACTGCCTCGGTTGTTGTTTTCGATAGCTCGCCCATCACAGCTTCGCACTGCGCGCGGCAGACGGTACCTGATCCAGAGCCATATTCAAGACCACCACGTTGACCACTGGCGGACCGATCAAGGGACGTTGCGTGTGAGATTCAACCAGCGCGCGGACCTGCTCCACCGACAGGCCGCGCGCCGTCGCCACCCGGGCGACCTGCCAGTCGGCCGCTTCGGGTGACAGATGAGGGTCCAGGCCGCTGCCGGAAGTGGTCAGCAGGGTCAAGGGCACAGGTCCCTGCCCGGGACCCGCCAGGTTCGCCGCCTGTTCACGAATCCGTGTCGCCAGCGCCGGGTTGCTCGGCGCCAGGTTGCTCGCACCACTGGCCACGGTCGCGTAATCGGCGGCGGACGGGCGTGGATGAAACCACTGCTCGCCGGTGAACGGCTGGGCGATCAGTCCGGAGCCGCGCACCTTGCCCTCGGCGTCGTACAGCAAACTCCCGGCGGCCTGGGTGGGAAAGGCCGTCCGGGCGATACCGGTGACCGCCAGAGGGTAGGCGACGCCGGTGATCAGGGTCATCAGCAGAGTCAGGCACAGGGCCGGACGCATCACATTGGACATTTCACATCCTCGAATGAATGACGCCGCGAACCGACCGGCTCGCGGCGCGGTAACGGGTTCAGGCCAATCGCAACGCGACCAGCAACAGATCGATCAGCTTGATGCCGGCGAAAGGCACGACGATGCCGCCCAGGCCGTAGATCAACAGGTTGCGGCGCAGCAACTGGGCCGCGTTCGCCGCCTGCACCCGCACCCCGCGCAAGGCCAGGGGAATGAGCACCACGATGATCAGTGCGTTGAAGATGATCGCCGAGAGGATCGCGCTCTGCGGGCTGTGCAACCCCATGATGTTGAGCACGCCCAACTGCGGATAGATGGCGGCGAACAAGGCCGGCAGGACCGCGAAATACTTTGCGACGTCGTTGGCGATGGAAAAGGTGGTCAGCGCACCACGGGTGACCAGCAGTTCCTTGCCGACCCGCACCACCTCCAGCAATTTGGTCGGGTCGCTGTCCAGATCCACCATGTTGGCCGCCTCGCGCGCGGCCTGGGTGCCGTCGTTCATCGCCACGCCGACATCCGCCTGAGCCAGCGCCGGGGCGTCGTTGGCGCCATCGCCGCACATCGCCACCAGCCGGCCCTGGCCCTGCTCCTGGCGGATGCGCTCCAGTTTTTTCTGCGGGGTCGCTTCGGCCAGAACGTCATCGACGCCAGCCTCCGCCGCGATGGCCGCGGCGGTCAGCGGGTTGTCGCCGGTGACCATCACGGTGCGAATCCCCAGCCCGCGCAGTTGTTCGAAGCGCTCGCGAATACCCGGCTTCACCACGTCCTTGAGGTGAATGACGCCCAGCAGCCTGCCATCGGCGCAGACCAGCAGAGGCGTGCCGCCGGACTTGGCGATGGCATCGATCTCCCTGGCCAGCACCGGCGGCAGCTGCGATCGCTGCTGACCGATGAACGCCATGACCGAATCCACGGCCCCCTTGCGATAGACCCGGCCCTGATGATCGACCCCCGAGAGTCGCGTGTCGGCGCTGAACGGCACCGCCGTGATCTCGCTCAGTGCAGGTTCGTTGAGCGGGTGCAGATTGCGCAGGAATTCAACGATGGATTTGCCCTCGGGCGTGTCGTCGGCCAGCGACGCCAGCAAAGCGCCCTCGCCCAGCTCTCTGGGCGTGACGCCCGGGGCGGCATAGACCGCCGTGCAGCGCCGGTTGCCGAAGGTGATGGTGCCGGTCTTGTCCAGCAGCAGCACATGAACGTCTCCCGCCGCCTCCACCGCGCGCCCGGACTTGGCGATCACGTTGAGCCGCACCAAGCGGTCCATACCGGCGATCCCAATGGCCGACAGCAGGCCGCCGATGGTGGTCGGAATCAGCGTGACCAGCAGCGCCACCAGGAACACCAGCGGCAGGCTGCCACCGGCAAAACGGGCGAAGGGCTGCAGCGTGATGACCACCAGCAGGAAGATCAGGGTCAGGCCGATCAGCAGGATATCCAGCGCCACCTCGTTGGGCGTTTTCTGACGCCGGGCGCCCTCGACCAGCGCGATCATGCGGTCCAGGGTCGATTCGCCGGGATTGCTGGTCACGCGGATCAGCAGCCAGTCGGACACCAGCCGGGTATTGCCGGTAACCGCCGAGCGATCGCCCCCGGATTCGCGTATCACCGGCGCGGATTCCCCGGTGATCGCCGCTTCGTTGACGGCGGCGATGCCCTCGATCACCTCGCCGTCGGCCGGGATCATTTCGCCGGCCGCGACCCGTACCACATCGCCTTTGCGCAGCTCGGCGGCGGCGACGATCTGAAAGCTTCCGTCAGGTGCGCGGCGACGCGCCTTGAGCCCTTCGCTGCCGGCCTTGAGGCTGTCGGCGCGGGCCTTGCCCCGCCCTTCGGCCAGTGCTTCGGCGAAATTGGCGAACAGCACGGTAAACCACAGCCAGATCGCGATCTGCGCAGCAACGTGAGTCGGCACTTGCGGGTCAGGAATGACGCACAGCACGGTGGTCAGAATCGCGGTCAGCTCGACCACCAGCATGACCGGCGAGCGTTTGAGCTGGCGCGGATCGAGCTTGACGAACGCCTGGACCAGCGCGGGGCGCCACAGGGCAGCCAGGCCGGTGCGGCCGATTTCGGGAGCGACCGGTGCCGCGTCCGCTTTTGCAACTTCAACAGGCAAAGTCATGATGAATCCTCAGAAGCCCAGGCTCAGGTGTTCGGCAATCGGGCCAAGCGCCAGCGCCGGCAGGAAGGTCAGGCCGCCCACCAACAGGATGGTCACGGTCAGCAGGCAGACGAAGAGCACGCCGTGGGTCGGGAAGCTGTCCTGGCCCTGTCCGGGCGGCACGGCGGTTTTCATTGCCAGACTGCCCGCCAGCGCCAGCACCGGCAGGATGTAGCCGAAGCGGCCGATGAAGATCGCCAGGCCCAGCATCAGGTTATGGAAGGTGGTATTGGCGCCGAAGCCGCCGAACGCCGACCCGTTGTTGGCCGTCGCCGAGGTGTACGCGTAAAGCAACTGGCTGAAACCGTGCGGGCCGGGGTTGCTGACCGCACCGGCCGGTCCCGGCAGGCTGGCGGCGATGGCCCCCAGCACCAGCACCCCGACCGGCATGACCAGCAAGGTCGCCACCAGCAACCGGACCTCCTGGGCCTGGAGCTTCTTGCCCAGGTATTCCGGCGTGCGCCCGATCATCAGCCCGGCGAGAAACACCGCGATCAGCACGTTGAGCAGCAAGCCGTTCAGACCGACTCCCACGCCGCCGAACACCACCTCGCCGAGCATCATGTTGACCAGCGCCACCAGGCCCGTCAGCGGGTTGAGGCTGTCGTGCATGGCATTCACCGAGCCGTTCGAGGCAGCGGTGGTCGCCACCGACCAGAGCACACTGCCGGTGGTGCCGAAGCGGGTTTCCTTGCCTTCCAGCGGCGCCGTCTGTTCAACGCCCGCCAGGTTGAGCGCGGGGTTGGGCTGGTATTCGGCCCACAGCGAGACTGCGCCGCCGATCAGCAGCAAAGCCAGCATGCATCCCAGGATCGCCCGACTCTGGCGCATGTCCTTGACGTAATGACCGAAGGTGAACACCAGCGCCGCGGGAATCAGCAGAATCGAGACCAGCTCCAGCAGATTGCTCCAGGCCGTCGGGTTCTCGAACGGATGCGCCGAGTTGACGCCAAAGAAGCCGCCGCCGTTGGTCCCCAGCTGCTTGATCGCGATCTGGCTCGCGGCCGGCCCCATCGGCAGGCTCTGATCGGCGCCTTGCAGCGTCAGCGCGTCTACGTAGGCGGCGAAGTTCTGCGGCACGCCTTGCCAGACCAGCAACACCGCCACCACCAGGCTGATCGGCAGCAGGCCGTAGAGCGTGGCGCGGGTCAGGTCCGCCCAGAAATTGCCGAGACCGGCGGAGGATCGGCGGCTGATGCCCCGACACAAGGCCACCAGCACCGCGAGACCGGTCGCCGCGCTGACGAAATTCTGCACGGTCAGACCGGCCATCTGGCTCAGGTAGCTCAGCGAGGCTTCGCCGCTGTACGCCTGCCAGTTGGTGTTGGCCACGAAACTCATGGTGGTGTTGAACGCCAGCGACCACTCCATGCCCGGCAGTCCTTGCGGATTGAGGGGCAGATAACCCTGCAGCATCAAAATGGCGAACAGCAGCACGAAGCCCGCCAGATTGAACGCCAGCAGAGCCCAGGCGTATTGCTTCCAGGTCTGTTCGTCCCGCGGATCAACGCCCGACAGTCGATAGCAGGCATGCTCGACCGGCCCCAGCACAGGCGTCAGCCAGGTGCGCTGCCCCTCCATTACTCGGTAGTAGAAGCGCCCCAGCCAAGGTGCCGGCAGCAGTAACAGTCCCAGAAAACCCAGAATCAGCAGATAGTCATAACTGTGCATGGCTACTCCTGAGTCCGGTCGGCGCGCAGCAGCGCCAGCAGCAGGTACACCAACAACCCTGCCCCCATCAGCAGAGAGATTGCATCCATCACGCTCATCGAAATTCCCCTTGTACGGCAACGGCCGCGTGGGAGTCATTGTCGGCAGCACAGGCGTAAAGGAACGAGCCGGACCGGGGGGCAGGCGCGTAAAGAAGCCGTAAAAAAGGCGCCTCACTGTCATTTCTGTCAGGTTTCGCCAGGCGCGTTACGCGCTAAAGTGTCGCGGTGGTCATTCAGCAAAAGGACTTGATGATGAAACACATGGACGCACGCCATACTCGTGTCGCAAAGTCGCTCGACCAGCTGCCGATCTCACCCTGCCAGGTAAAGCTGACCGCCAAGGAAACAGAGGTTCTGCTCTGGGCGGCGAAAGGCAAATCGGTGTGGGAGATTTCCCGAATCCAGGAACGCAGCGAAGCGGCGATCAACTTCCACATGTGCAATATCAGGCGCAAGTTCGGGGTCAGCACGTTGCGCGCGGCGCTGGTGCTGGCCATTACCCAGGGGCTGATTCTGTCGCGCTGAAGCAAGTGGATACCCATTCCTGGCATGTATCACTCCCGATACATTCGCGACATGTTCGCGACAACCGCCGCGGGCACCCTTCCGCCGCGCCTCCCGGCGAAGTAGCATGCCGGGAGCGTTGATTATCAACAGCGGCCAGTGATGGCGGCATCATCAGGCGGCAGTCGCAGCATGCAAGCATTTCCAACCGGCAATACCGAAGGCAGTTCCCCGGAGCAGCGCTGGACCACCCGCGCGCTGATCGTCGATGACGACGTGGCGATCCGCGAGCTACTGTGCGACTACCTGACCCGCTTCAATATCCAGGCGACCGGCGTTACCGACGGTGCGCAGATGCGTCAGGCGCTAACCGAGCAGACCTTCGACGTCGTAGTGCTGGACCTGATGCTGCCGGGCGAAGACGGCCTGTCGCTGTGCCGCTGGCTGCGCAGCACCTCGGACATCCCGATCCTTATGCTGACCGCCCGCTGTGAGCCGACCGACCGCATCATCGGTCTGGAGCTGGGCGCCGACGACTATATGGCCAAACCCTTCGAACCCCGGGAACTGGTCGCGCGCATCCAGACCGTGCTGCGCCGGGTCCGTGACGATCGCAGCGAGCCGCGCACCACGATCCGTTTCGATGCCTGGCGCCTGAACAGTGTCCTGCGCCAGCTGGTGTCGGCGGACGGTCTGGTCGTGCCGCTGTCCAACGCCGAGTTTCGTCTGCTGAGGGTGTTTCTGGAGCGCCCGCATCGGGTCCTGAGCCGCGAGCAGCTGCTCGATGCGGCACGGGGCCGCTCCATCGAAGCGTTTGATCGCAGCATTGACCTTTTGGTCTCGCGCCTGCGTCAGAAGCTGGGCGACGATCCGAAGAATCCGCAACTGATCAAGACGGTGCGCGGCGAAGGCTATCTGTTCGATGCCAGGGAGATGGGTTGATCCGTTCGGCCGACACCCTCTTTGCCCGCCTGTTCGGCGGCGCGCTGCTGGCGATACTGCTGGCGCATCTGCTCGCCTTTGCCTGGTTCACCCAGTACGGCCCGCCGCCCATGCCGCCACCTCCGGCGCAGACTGAACTGCACAGCAAGGACGGCGTGCATCGAGAACACCGGCCACCGCCCTGGAGCGGTCCAGTCGTCCCCCTGATCTTCCAGCTCATCACCCTGGTGGTAGCGGCCTGGTACGGTGCCAAGGCGCTCAGCCGTCCGGTGCGGCGCTTGAGCGAAGCCGCCGAGCGCCTGAGCGAAAACCTCGATAACCCGCCGCTTGAGATCACCGGCCCCAAGGAAGCGCGCCAGGCCGCGATGACCTTCAACCTGATGCAGGACCGGATCCGCGAACAACTGCAACAGCGTGCGCGGCTGCTCGCGGCGGTGTCTCACGACCTGCGCACCCCGCTGTCGAGGCTCAAACTGCGGGTCGAGCAAATCGAAGAGCCTCGTCTTCACGACCAGATGACCCAGGATCTGGACGACATGATCGGCATGCTCGACGCGACCCTGACCTACCTCAACGAGCACCGGCGGGGCGAGTCGGTCCAGCAGCTGGATCTGCAGGCGCTGCTCGAATCGCTGGCCGAGAACGCCCAGGACAACGGCGACAATGTGCAGTGCGAAGGCCAGTGCAGGCCGGTCAGAACCCAACCCATGGCGCTGCGCTCGGTGCTGCACAACCTGATCGACAACGCCGTGCGCTACGCCGGTAGCGCCCACGTGCTGATCGAAGACCACCCCGACAGGATCAGAATCTCGGTCATCGACCACGGGCCCGGCATCGCCGCCAACCTGCACGAAACCGTGTTCGAACCCTTCTATCGCCTGGAAGGCTCGCGCAATCGCAACTCCGGCGGCGTCGGCATGGGCATGACCATCGCCCGCGAAGCCGCCCGGCGCATGGGCGGCGAACTGCATCTGGCCGAAACGCCCGGTGGCGGACTGACCGCGATTCTCGATTTGCCGCGAAGCTGAGCGGTATCGCCGCCGTTACAAAGCGCACATTCCCGCGACAACTGCCCCCTTGACGCTTGATGCTCCGGCAACATTCATTTCAGGGGGAGTGAATCCAATGATCAGTGGTATCAGCAGTACGTTGAGGAGCTACCTCAGCTCCAACACCTCGACGTCCAGTACCGACAGCAAGAAGTTTCAGGAGGAGCTGCTCGCCAGCCTCGACACAGACGGCGACGGCGCCATCAGCAAGGACGAACTGGGTAGCGCACTGTCTTCCGAGAACAAGGACGGCATCACGGTCAGCCTCAGCCAGGCGTTCAGCGATCTAGACAGCGATGACGACGACAGCCTGAGCGTCGAGGAACTGGCCGCGCTCACTCCGCCTCCTCCACCGCCAATGCAACCGCCTGCGGATCTGGCGGAAGATTTGGTGAGTTCGCTGGACGGCGACGGTGACGGTTCGATCAGCACTGAAGAGCTCACCGCCGGCTTGAGCACTACCGGCAGCAGCGTCGACAGCAATCAGCTGTTCAATGCGCTGGACACCAACGAAGACGGCACTGTGAGCCTGGAAGAATTGACGGCCAGCCTGGAGTCCTCGCAACCCCAGGCCATAGCGGTCGACGAGACCCCGCAGCCCAGCCAGATGAGCGCGCAGGCGCTAAGCCGTATAGTGGCAGCCTTGACCGAGCGGTATGACACCGACGGCGACCGGCCGGTCGGCAAATATCTCGATACCGCCGCGTAATACCCCGTTCCGCCGCCGGGCCGACCCGGTGGCGGAGCGCGATGTTCAACGCGGCGGGCGCGCCCGCTCGTTGCCCACCCAGTCGGTCAGCAGGCTATAACCCACCGCCAGCAGGGTCGGGCCGATGAACAGCCCGATGAAACCAAACGCCAGCAGCCCGCCGAATACCCCCAGCAACACGATCACCAGCGGCAGGTTGCCGCCCCGGCTGATCAGGTAAGGCTTGAGCACGTTGTCGACCCCGCTGATGATGAACATGCCCCAGATGCCGAGAAATATCGCCATCCCGTATTCGCTCTGCCAGACCAGCCAGCCGGTGGCCGGCAGCCAGACCAGTGGCGGCCCCATCGGAATGAGGCTGAAGGCGAAAGTCAGTATGCCCAGCACCAGCGCGCCGGGAATGCCGGCGATCAGAAAGCCGATCAGGGCCAGCACGGCCTGGGCGGCCGCGGTGCCAATCACGCCGTTGACGACCCGCTGCACCGTTCCGGCCACCAGATCCAGATAATACTGGGCCCGATCATCAATCAGCCGCTCCAGCAGGCTGAGAACGAAGGCCGCCAGCCGCGGGCCATCCCGATAGAAGAAAAAGGCGAAGACGATGCTCAGGGTCAGCTCCAGAATCCCGCCGCCGATCTGCGCGCTGCGGGCCAGCAACCAATTGCCGACTTCACCCAGATAAGGGCGCAGGCTGGTCATGAATGCCGCGCCCTGTTGGTCAATGGTGTTCCACAAACCCACCAGCCGGCCACCCACCAGCGGCAGCCCGGCCAGCCAGTCCGGCGGATCGGGCAGGCCGTCGACCTGGACATTGCGGATGAAACCGATGGCATCGCGGATGTGATCGGCCAGATTGAAACCCAGCCACACCAGCGGCGCGGCGACCAGCACCAGCCAGCCCAGGCTCATGACCAGCGCCGCCAGCGACTCGCGCCCTCTGAACCAGCGGGTCAGCAAGGTCATCAGCGGCCAGCTGGCGAAAGCCAGCACCGCGCCCCAGACCAGCGCCGACCAGAACGGCGCCATCACCCACAGACAAGCGCCCAGCAGCGCGAGCAGAAGGATCTGCACCAACAATCGATCGTTATTGAACATGAGCCCTTCACTGTGCGGAGATCAAAAGCCAGAGGATAACGGCGTCAGCGACACCTGTCCCGTAGGAGCCAGCTTGCTGGCGATCTGCCGCAAAGCGGCAGCAACAAAGACGTCGCGACATATCAGGCATGCCGCATTACCGTTCATCGCCAGCAAGCTGGCTCCTACGGGCCGTGGATTGATTGCTAACGAATCAGCTGCAACAGCAGGCCTTTGGTTTCGGCGTTGCCGGTCTCCAGCCGTGCGGCGCGTACGCCCTTGGCGATCAGCGCCTCGCGCCACGCTTCGGCATGGCTGCCCGACACCGTGGCGCGCAAGGTGCTGTCCAGGTTCAGGCCACGCGACAGCAGCGTGACCCATTTTTCCTGGGGCTCACTGTCGAGCCGGGGCAGGTCCAGCTTTCCCGTGCTGCGCAACTGGCGCAGCAGAGTCGCCGAGGTCGGCAGCAGATCGCCCAGCGGCGCGGCGGCCTCCAGCTGTTCGACGTGCAGATAGGCGCGCCGGTTGCCGCGGGTAATCGCGTAGAGCGCCACCAGGGTATTGGCCTTGGGTTCGGCGAGTCGCAGTAGCAGGTATGCCTGCCGATCATCGGCGCCATACAGCCGGGCGTTGCCGAACACTTCATTGGCCCACAGGCTGCTTTCGCCACAGTCGCGTGCCTGGCACCAGAACAACAGCTCCGCGCCCTGCCCTTGCAGCGCCTCGCGGGCGGCGGTGAACGCAGCGTCGGAGCTGTGTTCGGCGGGTAACTGGTAGGTGACCGACGTCAGGTTGCCACGCGCACCAGCCTGATCGTCGAAGCGCAATTGGTTGCTGATCTTGCGGATCGAACTCATGGGGTAAATACGTTCCGCATCGGTGGCGGGACGGTAGTCGACAATCTGCGAGTCGGTCACGCGCGGCAGGATATCCAGATCCTGGCTGCCCGACGCGTCGGCGGCGGCAGCCGGAAGAACGGCAGTCATCAGACATAGGGCGAAAAGCGGAGCACAGGTTGAACGCATGGGTGCTCTCACTTGCGGGAAAAAAGATAAAGGAACGGGGCCGGGCCGTCCGGGCGGCACAGGCGCGAGGTTGCGGATAGGTCCATTTGCTTTGACTCCTGTTTCAACCCGCCCAGCCTCGGCAGTTGCCGGCCGCAAGTCAAGAAGCAGCGAAGAAGCGATTGAAACAGTCTGCAACAGCGCTCGCGCCTTCGGAGTCGTCCAGATGCAAATGATGCCCGCCGGGCAAGGTGCGGATTGCGAACGGCAGCCGCTCCAGCAATTCGCTGTTCTTTGCCAGCAGCCCGTCCCGGGCGACGATCAATTGCGTCGGGCATTCCACGCCTTCGACGAACGCCATCGCCTGCTCCGGCGTGAAGCGCACCGCCGAAGGCAGGGTCAGGCGACTGTCGCTGCGCCAGGTATAGCCGCCGGGGACCGGCATCAGCCCGCGCTGTGCCAGCAGCTCGGCGGCTTCGCGAGTGACGGCCAGCGTGCCGCGCATACGGGCCTGGACGGCACGCTCCTGCTCGGCATACACCGGCTTCTTCTTGTCGGCCAGCGCCAGCTGCGCCTGCATCGCCGTCCCAAGCCGCTCTGCGGAGGAATGAGCCTGACTGGTCAATGGCAGCACGCCGTCAATCAAGGCGAGACGCTTGACCCGCTCGGGCAGGGAACCGGCCAGCATCACCGAGATAATCGCCCCCAGCGAATGGCCAAGCAGGGAAAATCGCTGCCACCCCAGTTGCCCGGCGACCTGCAACACGTCGAAGACATAATCGGCCAGCGTGTAGCCGGCGCCGGGCGGCCTGTGGTCGGAGTGGCCATGGCCGGCGAGATCCAGCGCGACGATGCGCAGCCCTTTCAGGCGAGGCGCCAGCAGCGCGAAACTGTTCGCATTGTCGAGCCAGCCGTGCAGCGCGATCACCGGCTCGCCGTCCTCCGGCCCCGACAGGTGAGCGGCCAGTTCGATATGGCCCAGGTTCAGACGTACTTCTTCGACTGGATGAATCATGGAGAGGCTCTTGCGGTCAGCCGGGCATTCCAGCGGTTAAACAGGTCTTTGAGCAGTCGCGCGGTGTCATCCGGGCGTTCCAGAGGGAACATATGCCCGCCCGGTATCGACAGGTACTCGCCCTCGCGCAGGCGTTTGACCAGCAAGCCATGATGAGGCATGACCACCCGGCTGTGGCGGCCGCGAACCATCGCCAGCGGCACTCGCAGCCCGCGCGCGGGGCCGGGCCGGGTGTGGGGAACGCTGCGGTAGATGCTGATCTCGGTCGCCGGATCGAAGCGCAGGCGCAATTGCGCGCCGTCGGTCCGCAAACCGTGTTGCAGGTATGCATCGAAACATTCCGGATCGAAACGGCTAAACAAGGTTTTGCCGGCGAAGTAAGCGCGGGCCGCTTCCAGATCCTCGAACGCTTCCCGTCTGCCAAGGGTGCGGCCGGCGGGCGTGATGCGATCGATGAACCCCCAGCGCTTGGCGGCACGAATCAACAGCTGATCGGCCAGCCCCAGCACCGGTGAATCGAGCATGACCACGCCCCGATACAGCTCCGGACAACGCAGCGCGGCGTGAAAATGCAGCAGTCCGCCCAACGAATGGCCCACGCCCCACACAGGCGCCGGCTGCTCGCGCAGATGGTGAATCACTTCGTCGACCAGATAAGACCAGTTGTCGCTGACCGGAAAACGCGGGTCGTGGGCATGCTGCTCCAGATGAGCGACGCAAAATTCGGGCGCCAGCGCATCGAACAGCTTGCCGTAGGTGGCCGAGGGAAAGCCGTTGGCGTGGGCGAAGAAAATGGGTTCAGACATGCCGAAGCGCTCAGGGCCCGAAGGTTCATGATTGTGCGCAGCCGCCTCGCTCACCGGCAACGCGCGGAACTGCCATCGACGACGACACTCCGGCCAGCAAGGCAGGCGAGGCGGCGGAAAAGCTTCAGCGCGCCGGCGGTTCCTGACCGATCGGTACCACAGCGACTGTCAGGCGCGAGATGCAGGTCGGCTTGCCCTCCTCGTTCTGGATACGTATATCCCAGACATGGGTGGTGCGACCCAGATGAACCGGCCGGACCACACCGGTGACACGCCCGGTCTTCACGCTGCGCAAGTGGTTGGCATTCACTTCGATGCCGACGCAGAAAAACTTGTTGGAGTCGATCACCAGATAGCTCGCCATCGACCCAAGAGTTTCGGCCAGGACTACCGAGGCTCCGCCGTGCAGCAGACCGAACGGCTGATGGGTGCGGTGATCGACCACCATGCTGGCGGTCAGCGAATCTTCGGTGCAGGATTCGAAGCGGATATCCAGCGCTTCACCGATGGTGTTCTTCAGCGCGCCGGTCAAGGCGTCGGTGTCGGGAGGGGTAAGCCACACAGTCATTTCCATTCCTTTTGTCGTGAAGTGGGCGGCGCTACTCGGCTGTGGGCAGCGCCGTGTCGCGGGATCAGTCGCCGTGATGCAGACCGAGCAGCTCCATGCCGCCGGCGATCACGTCCTCGCCTTCCAGCTCGGCGAGGCTGGCGGTGCCCATCGGCTCGGCATGGCGATAACTGCCATGGGCCAGCAGGCCGACCAGGGCACCCACCAACGGCTGGTGGCTGACCAGCAGCACGGACTCGCCATCCAGTGCGTCGAGTTGCGCCAGCACGCCGCGCGGGTCGCTGTCGGGGGTAAGCCAGTCGACGATTTCGACCGGCCGGGCAAAATCCAGTGCCTGCCGAACCAGCTCGGCGGTCTGCCGTGCCCGTACATAGGGGCTGGCAATGATCCGGACCAGAGCAGCGCCGCGTAAGCGGGCGGCGCTGTGCAGCACCTGATCACGGCCATGCGCGGTCAATTCCCGAGCCGGGTCAGAAGCCGCCTTGGGCTGAGCCTCGCCGTGACGCAGTACCCAGAGTTTCATAGCCTGGGCTCGTCGTCGCGTACCGGGTGCGGCGCGGGTTCCACGTAATGGGCGATTTCACCGTCCGGGGAACGCGGCGCCGGCCAGTCGGCGAACGGCCAGGGTTTCTGGTCGGTATGGAAAGTACCGAAACGGCCGATCTGCGCCAGGAATTGGCTCAGGCTGTCGCCCAGGTTCATCAGGCTCAGGCTCGGGGCCCCGTAGAACAGCCGGTAGACCAGCTGGATCAGCACCACTGCCGCCAGGACAAGTTCCGCCACCTGCCAGACCACCAGATACACCAGCATCCAGAGGACGCGCAGCAGGATGGATTCATTCTTCTGGATCTTGGATTCGTTCAAAGCCTTCTCCGTTAATTGAAGCCGGTGGTCGAAATGAAATCGACGTCCGTCTTGGGCTCGGCGCGCATCAGCGCTTCGATGACCTGGTCGAGGGTACGACCTTCGAAAAGAATAGCGTGCAGGCCCGCGACCAGCGGCATGTACACCCCGGTCTCCTGGGCCTTGACCTTGAGCACCTTGAGCGTGTTGACGCCCTCGGCCACTTCGCCCAGGCGGGTTACCGCCTCGTCCAGGCTCAGGCCCTGCCCCAGCGCGTGACCGACCTGATAGTTGCGGCTCTTGGGCGAGGAACAGGTCACGATCAGGTCGCCCACGCCGGCCAGTCCCAGGAATGTCATGGGGTTGGCGCCCAGACTGACCGCAAAGCGGGTCATCTCCGCCAGCGCCCGGGTAATCAGCATGCTCTTGGTGTTTTCCCCCATGCCCAGCGCGACCGCCATCCCTGCCACAATGGCATAGACGTTCTTCAGCGCGCCACCCAGCTCGACGCCGAACCGGTCGGCGCTGGCATAGACCCGGAAGGTGCGACCATGCAGCGCTGCCTGGACTTCGCCACACAAGGCCTCGTCTTCGCTGGCCACCACCGTCGCGGTCAAGGCGCCCTCGGCGATTTCCCGCGCCAGATTGGGTCCCGACAGCACACCGATCCGGGCTTTGGGCACGATTTCTTCAAGGATCTGACTCATCAGCTTGAATGTCTGCGCCTCGATGCCCTTGGTCAGGCTCACCAGCATCCGGCCTTCGAGCACCGCGACATGCGGTGAAAGCACCGAGCGCAGCGCGCTGGACGGCAAGGCCACGAAGACCAGCTCACAAGCCTGCAAGGTGGCGCCAAGGTCGGTCACCGGCTCGACCTCCGGGCGCACCTTGATGCCCTTCAGATAGCGCGGATTCTCCCGATGGACGCGAATCGCCTCGGCCTGTTCGGGATCACGCATCCACTGAAGTACCTGGCGGCCGTTCTGCGCCAGCAGGTTTGCGATGGCGGTGCCGAAGCTGCCGCCGCCCAGCACCGCAACAGGTTGCTGTAGGGTCATAAAGCTTTCCATCCGGGGCCAGTCGACTGGCGATGGCCGCATTATACGGAGCGCCACGCTATCGGCCAGCGCTTCACGCATCGCGCGCCGGTATCGCCTTGCATCTTGAGCCGGTCGACGAGTTCACTGGCAAAGCTGTCTATCTCGGTTAACATGCGCCCACCGAATGACCTTATCGAGACGATCATTTTCCGGGTGCCGCCTGGCGGATGATCAGGATGCCATGACCAGAACCCTCCAGCGCACGGGCCTTTGCGCCATGAACCTGCCCGACGGCCACGCGCTTTCCGGCGGGCGACGCGGGAACTGCCGCCGATGATTCCACGCAGTTGGGACATTCATACCCGCACCCAGGTCATCAGCCTGGGCCCTGCCCTGCTGCTCACGCTGTTGTTGATCGGCTTCTTCACCTTCGTGCGCATCCAGGATTTGCGTCAGGAGCTCAATCACACCGGGCAATTGATCGCCAACCAGCTGGCGCCCGCCTCCGAGCCGGGCGTGGTGCTGGGCGACATGGATGCGCTGACCGGCCTGATGCGCGCCACGCTCTCGATGCCCAACGTGCGTTATGTCGAAATCCAGGACAGCGCCAACAATGTGCTGGTCTATATCGAACAACCGGTGCAGAACGACCATCAATCCCGCCAGATGGAGATTTTCCAGGCACCGATCCACGCGCCCCACGCCGGGCGCCTGCGCAACGCCGCCAGTGGCCGTGCCCATGAAGCGACCCTCGCGCCCGAGCATTATATGGGCCGGGTTCTGGTCGGAATGTCCAGCGAGGCCTTCAGCCGGCGGCAGCAGGAAATCCTGCTCAAGGCCGGAATCCTCGCGCTCTGCGCGCTGACGTTCACCTTTCTGCTGGCCCGGCGCCTGGCCAATAGTCTGGCGCAGCCGATCAGCGACATGGGCGAAGCGCTCAAGGCCATGCAGCAAGGCGATTACGGCACGCCGCTGCCGGTCAGCGACGACGCCGAGCTGGGCGCGCTGGCCCGGCACATCAACAATCTGGCGTTCAACCTGAACAAGGCCAGCCTGGAGCAGCAGCGTTCCATGGCCCAGTTGATCCAGACCCGCGAAGAAGCCGAGCAGGCCAACCGCGCCAAGTCCGACTTTCTGGCGATGATGAGCCATGAGTTGCGCACCCCCATGAACGGCGTGCTGGGCATGCTGCAGTTGCTCGAAACCACCCGAATGACCCACGAGCAGGCCGAATACGCCGCACTGGCGACCGAATCCACCGAGCACCTGCTGCGGGTCATCAACGACATCCTCGACTTCTCCCGGATCGAACGCGATGCGCTGCAGATAGAAGGCATCGAATTCAATCTGGCCGAGCTGATCAATGCTTCGGTGCATGCGTTCAGCCCGAGCGCGGCGCAACGCGGTCTGCTGCTGGACCTGCATATTCAGCCGGGGTTGCAGGACATCCACGTGCTGGGCGATCCGACCCGGATCCGGCAGATTCTGGTCAACCTGATTGGCAACGCGCTGAAATTCACCGAGGCCGGCAGTGTGCGGGTGGTCGTGACCTGGGAAAGATGGGGCCCTGACATGCTGGATTTCACATGTCGGGTCACGGATACCGGCATTGGCATCCAGCCCGATCGGCTGGAGTCGATGTTCGACGCTTTCCGACAGGCCGACAGTTCCATTTCGCGACGCTACGGCGGCACTGGTCTGGGACTGCCGATCGCCCGGACGCTGGCCGAGCGCATGAGCGGCAGCCTGGAAGCCCGGAGCGAAATTGGCGCCGGCTCGACCTTCACCTTGCGCATCCCGCTGCCGCTGGCGCCGGTCAGACACCCGCGCGCCGCGCTGCAGGAAATGTCCCTCGACCGCACAGACGGGCCTCGCAGGGTGTTGCTGGTTGAGGACAATGCTGTCAACCGTACCGTGGTCACCGCGATGCTGCACAATCTGGGCTGCGAGGTCGACGTTGCCGTCAATGGCGAGCAGGCCGTGAACATGGCTCGCGACGGACGGTATGGGCTGATTCTCATGGATTGCCGGTTGCCAGTCATGGACGGCTACCAGGCCACTCGTCAGATCAGACAGATTTCCGGCCGCGAAGCCGTGCCGATCGTCGCCCTGACGGCCAATGCGCTGCAAAGCGACCGCGAAGCCTGCCTACAGGCGGGAATGAACGATTATCTCGCCAAGCCCTTCAAACACGCCGATCTGCAGCAGATTTTGCAGCGCTGGCTTGCCATTCGGGCATCAGTGACTGGCGATTAATGCTAAATTGCGGCAGTCTTGTCGGACTGACAGACCAGCGTGGTCGTTCGGATGACGTATTTGAGTGCACAGGTGTACATTCATTTTTCCATGCACTGTGACTTTCACTACAACGCAACAGTCTATGACTAGGCTGCCAGACATGTCCTGGCGAAGCATTCCGTCAGGATTGGCGTTCGGGCCGGTGGCGCCCCAACTGCCGCACAAGAACATTGAGGAGCTCGCATGACCAAACAACACGCCTTTACCCGGGAAGATCTGCTGCGCTGCAGTCGCGGCGAGCTGTTCGGCCCAGGTAACGCGCAATTGCCCGCCCCCAACATGCTGATGGTCGATCGCATCACCTACATCAGCGAAGAAGGCGGCAAGTACGGCAAGGGTGAGTTGGTCGCCGAACTGGATATCAACCCGGACCTGTGGTTCTTCGCCTGCCATTTCGAAGGCGATCCGGTAATGCCGGGCTGCCTGGGCCTGGACGCCATGTGGCAGCTGGTAGGTTTCTACCTGGGCTGGCAAGGTAATCCCGGTCGTGGCCGCGCCCTGGGTTCGGGCGAAGTGAAGTTCTTCGGCCAGGTCCTGCCGACCGCCAAGAAAGTCACCTACAACATTCAAATCAAGCGCACCATGCGCGGCAAACTGGTCCTGGCGATCGCCGAAGGCACCGTGAGCGTCGATGGTCGCGAAATCTACAGCGCCGAGGGACTGCGTGTCGGCCTGTTTACTTCCACTGAAAATTTCTAAGGGTACTCGCATGCGCCGCGTCGTTATCACTGGTCTGGGTATTGTTTCCTGCTTGGGCAATGACAAAGACACCGTCACCGCTAACCTGCGTGCAAACCGCCCTGGCATCCGTTACAACCCGGAATATGCCGAAATGGGTCTGCGTAGCCAGGTTTCCGGCTCCATCGACCTCAACCTCGAAGAGCTGATCGATCGCAAGACGTTCCGCTTCGTCGGCCATGCGGCTGCCTACGCTTACCTGGCCATGAAGGACGCGATCGCCGACTCGGGCCTGACTGAAGAACAGGTGTCCAACGTCCGTACCGGCCTGATCGCCGGCAGCGGCGGCGCCTCGACACTGAACCAGATGGAAGCGCTGGACACCCTGCGCGAGAAAGGCGTCAAGCGCGTCGGTCCATACCGTGTGACCCGTACCATGGGCAGCACCGTGTCGGCCTGTCTGGCTACGCCTTTCAAGATCAAGGGCGTCAACTACTCCATCTCATCCGCCTGCGCCACCAGCGCACACTGCATCGGCAACGCGGTCGAGCAGATCCAGCTGGGCAAGCAGGACATCGTGTTCGCCGGTGGCGGTGAAGAGGAACACTGGAGCCAGTCCTTCCTGTTCGACGCGATGGGCGCGCTGTCCACCCAGTACAACGAAACCCCGGAAAAGGCATCCCGTGCCTACGACGCCAAGCGTGACGGCTTCGTGATCGCCGGTGGCGGCGGTATGGTGGTGGTCGAGGAACTGGAACACGCCCTCGCCCGCGGCGCCAAGATCTATGCGGAAATCGTCGGCTATGGCGCGACTTCCGATGGCTACGACATGGTCGCGCCAAGCGGCGAAGGCGCCATCCGCTGCATGCAGATGGCCCTGTCGACCGTCGATGGTTCCATCGACTACCTCAACACCCACGGCACCTCGACTCCGGTCGGCGACGTCAAGGAAATGGAAGGCGTGCGCGCTGTGTTCGGCGACAACCCGCCGGCCATCAGCTCCACCAAGAGCCTGTCGGGCCACTCGCTGGGCGCCGCCGGCGTGCACGAAGCGATCTACTGCCTGCTGATGATGCAGGACAAGTTCATCGCCGGTTCTGCCAACATCGACGAACTGGACCCGGCTGTCGCCGACATGCCGATCCAGCTCAAGACCGTCGAAGACGCCAAGCTGGATCTGGTCATGAGCAACAGCTTCGGCTTTGGTGGCACCAACGCCACGCTGGTACTCAAGCGCTGGCAGGGCCAGTGATACCCAGGTATCCGCAGCAATGAAAAGGCGCCCGTGAGGCGCCTTTTTTTATGGCCTTGCAGTGCTCAGAAGTACTTCAGCCAGCCAATGTCCCGACGACGTGCCTTCAGCTCGGCGAACCAGCGGACTGCGGGGAACAGCACGACCGCCAGTACCGCGGCACAGAGCCAGACCGCCCAGACGCCGTCGAACCCGAAGTAATCGCCCTGATTCGCGCCCCAGATCGCCAGTGCGATCAGATACAGAATCTTCAGGGCATACAGGTGCAGCAGATAGAAAAACATCGGCGCCGCGCCCAGGGTCACCAATGGCTTCAGCCAGCGCTGGTTCTGGTGGCGCTCGAACAGGATCAGGATCAGCAGACCGATTCCCAGAGTCAGGCTCAGGAACAGCAGCGACGGCGGGTATTTGGTGATGTTCAAAAAGCTCATCAGGGTTTGCAGCCCTGTTTCGCCGACCTGCCAGGGCTTCTCGCCGTAACCGTTGAGCAGACGCAGCACCAGGAACCCGATCAGCGCTCCGATACCCCAGCACGCCAGCTTCATGCGCCGTGAAGCGGCGTTCGCCTGGGCGCCGAACCACGGACCGGCGGCATACCCCAGCGCGATGACGCCGATCCACGGCAGCAACGGATAGGACGTGCGGAGCCGCAAGTTGTCGGACAGCTCGATCCAGCCACGGTCATGGAGAATCGCCCAGGGAATATGCAGCGTGGATTCGACCCCGAAGTGCACGCCATCGAGCAGGTTATGGCCGGCCACGATCAGCGCGCCAAGAGTCGCGATGGCCCAGCGCGGCAGAAACACTAGCGCCGACAGCGCAACCATGCTCAGCCCGATCGCCCAGATCACCTGGAGGTAGATCACCGTGGGCGGGAATTTGAAAGTCCAGGCGAAGCTGACCAGGGTGAATTCCAGCGCAATCAGAAACAGGCCGCGCTTGAGCAGAAATGCCGAGACGTCCCGGCGTCCGCTGTGCTTTTCGCCATAGAGATAAGCAGAAAGCCCCGTCAGCAGGACGAACAGCGGCGCGCAGAGATGCGCCAGCATGCGACTGAAAAACAGCTCCGGGGCCGTGGCACTGACGTCCATCGGATCGCCCACCTGGCGATGCAGAAAGAAGGTCTCGCGCACGTGGTCGAGCAGCATGAACAGAATGATCAGCCCGCGCAGGGCATCGATGGAGCGCAGTCGTGATGAGGGAGTCAGGTCAGGGTGAACGGCGGTAGTCATTGCAATAGAGAATCCATGGTAAAGGGCGGGCACGTCATGTGCGGCGATGGGCGAGTGAGAAAAGCTTCAGCGCAGATAATTGGAAGCCTGAGCCGTCGCGTCATGGGGGTGCAGACTTTCGAGGTGGCGAACGCTCACGCTTGCGGCCGGATAGCCATGTTCGAGCGCCTGCTGAATCCTGCGTGCGGCATCTTCCACATACATCAGATTGGCGCCGTTGAGCCGGGCGAAGGCCTGTTCGTCGGCACGCTTGACGGCAGTCTGCACAGGCGTGCCAAGCGCGTCTTCCACCGCGTCGATCAGCCGCGACAGAACCAGTTCGTCCTGCCTCGACGGGACGCGAACTCGCACTCGCGCCACGCTGCGCTGGCTGTGGGGCGTGGCGAACGAGCCGTGTTTCAGCAACCACTGGCTGACCGTTTCTGGCGTGACGGATGTCTTGTCGCCGAACTGCGTGGCGAACTCGTCGCTGAGCAGCTGACGCGAGAGCGCCGCCGAGCAGGGACAGGTCGAGGAGTAAGCGACATCCAGCGTCACGTCCAGGACCAGCCTGCCCTCCTGCCAGTGGGCGTTCAGACTGACCGGATAACGCTTCCAGCCGCTCAGGCCTTCGGTGACGAGCGCCGGCCGGCGCTGCATGAAGTCGAAACGCAGCCGCAGACGGGCTTTCGTCGAACGGCAATTGGCGTGACTGGCGACCATCGCCTGAAGCAGTTCGGCAATTCTGGAGACATCGAGGATCGCTGGCGCTTCGATCATGCCGAGCAGCCGATACAGTCGCGACATGTGAATGCCTTTGATGCCCGGATCAGGCAGGTCTACGTCCACATCGGCGCGCGCGTGCAGCGGCCAGGTGGTGCCAGCTTCGCCGAGCAGGATCGGCAGATCGATGCCCGACATTCCGACCCAATCGAGGGGCAAGGTGATGGCAGACGCCTCGCTAAGGGCGACGTCGGGTAATGGGCGGTGCATGAAATGGCTTCTCACTACAGATTCGAACAAAGCGGGCGTCGCACTCCAAATTGCAGCGCCTCGGTTACACTATAACATCTACATTTTTTGAAACAGCTTTGTTCATGGGCGCCCTGCAGCGGTGCGTCCGCCTCTTTGCGGGGCATGATGGGGCGAAGCGGCGCCACACGGATTTTCATTTTGTCCGTTAGGCGACATAGCTTGGCTCGTTAGCGGTAGATGACCTGCAATGGAAAGCGTAGAGTCATTGCCGCTGCCATTTATATTCTGAAGTTTCCCAAGATCATTTTGACTGTATTAGTTGCAGGGATTTATCGTGGGCATGGAGTTTTCCTTTTACGACTTCCGATTCAGACTCAACTTAGCGCGCAAGTTCATAGTTCGTAAATGGCACACCCCTTGCTAATTACAGATCAACCGGCCTGACATTTTGATCCGGACGATCCGTTTATTCAGCGAGGACTCTTTCATGATCAGCAAAACGCTCGATCTCAAGGTAGAAAGCACCGCCGGCGCTCAATCGCGCTGGTTCCAGCTGGTTGCCGCCATGGTGTGCATGATGGCTATTTCCAGCCCTCAATATGTCTGGACGCTGTTCACCGGCCCTTTGACCGTTAAACTGGGCGCGTCACTGGCGCAAGTTCAAATTACGTTTTCATTGTTGATTGTCCTGCAAACTTTCTTTTCCCCGGTGCAGGGTTTTCTCGTCGACCGTTTCGGTATTCGCAAACTGATTGCCGTCGGTTGTGCGGTGTCCGGCCTAAGTTGGGTGCTGGCGAGCCATGCCACTTCGCTGACCGCGCTTTATCTGACTTACGGCCTGCTGGGCGGCCTGGGAACAGGCATCGTCTATGTCGGCATCATCGGCCTGATGGTTCGCTGGTTTCCGGACCGTCGTGGTCTGGCGGCCGGCGCGGTGGCGGCTGGCTACGGCATGGGCGCGATGATCACCACCTTCCCGATCAGCAATAGCCTGCGGGATGTCGGCATGGAAAGCACCATGACCACCTTCGGCATCATCCTGGGCGTGGTGGGCCTCGCGGCTTCGCAATTCTTGCGTCAGCCACCGGCGACTCAAGAAATCGCCCAGCCTAAAGTGGTGTCCACCGTCGCCGATTTCACCCCGAAACAGATGCTCAAGACCAAGGTGTTCTGGCTGATGTTCGCCATGTTCACCATGATGTCCACGTCAGGCCTGATGGTGACCTCGCAGATGGCCAGCTTCGCCAAGGATTTCGGCATGACCGATGTCATGGTGCTGGGCATGGCTGCCCTGCCGCTGGCGCTGACCATCGACCGGATCTGCAATGGCCTGACCCGGCCGCTGTTCGGCTGGATCTCGGACCGCTGGGGTCGTGAGAACACCATGGCGTTCGCGTTCTTTTTCGAAGGGATCGCCATGACGCTGTGGCTGACCACCAGCGACAACCCGGTTCTATTCGTGCTGTTGTCTGGCGTTGTGTTCCTGGGCTGGGGCGAAATTTTCTCGCTGTTCCCCTCGACCCTGACCGACACCTTCGGCACCAAAAACGCCACCACCAACTATGGTTTCCTGTACATGGCCCAGGGCATCGGCTCGATTTTCGGTGGGCCGGTCGCGGCCCTGCTGCACCAGTACACCGACAGCTGGACCCCGGTGTTCGCCGTCGCCATCAGTTTTGACATTATCACCGCGTTCCTGGCCTATTTCGTCCTCAAGCGCATGCGCGCCAACTGGGTCGCGAAACACGCCACTGCTGCCTGAAAACGCCGGGCTGGCCTGCCGGCCCGGTCAGTGTAAACAAGGAATCCGCATCATGCTCAACACCACCCTCGCCGCTCGCGGTATCGCCGTCGCACCCCACAGCCTTGCCGCGCAGTCCGCGCTGGCAGTCCTGCGCGAAGGCGGCAACGCCATCGAAGCCATGGTCGCGGCGGCTGCCTCCATCGCCGTGGTCTACCCGCACATGAACAGCCTGGGTGGCGACGGTTTCTGGTTGATCGTACCCCCCACAGGCGAACCGGTCGCCATCGATGCCAGCGGCCCGGCTGGAAGTCTGGCTACGCTTGCGCGCTACGCCGGGCAGACACGTATCGCCACTCGCGGCCCGAACGCAGCATTGACCGTCGCGGGCACCGTCGGCGGCTGGCAGGAAGCCTTGACGGTCTCCAGCGAACTGGGGGGCAAGCTGCCGGTGTCGCGCTTGCTGGAAGACGCGATTCATTACGCCAGCGCGGGCATTCCGGTCACCGAGTCGCAGCATTCCGCGACCCGCGCCAAACTTGCCGAGCTTCAGGACATACCAGGTTTTGCCGAAACCTTTCTGGAGGACGGCCAGGTGCCGGCCGCCGGAGCGCTGTTCCGCCAGCCGCGACTGGCGCAGACCCTTCGCAGCTTGGTCGAAGACGGCCTGGACAGTTTCTACCGGGGCGCGCTGGCCGAGCGCATCGCCGCTGACCTGCACGCGCTGGGCTGCCCGGTCACTCGCGCGGACCTGAGCGAATATCGGGCCAGACGCGTACAGGCTCTTGAACTGGCGCACAGTGCCGGTACGGTCTACAACTTGCCGCCGCCCAGCCAGGGTCTGGTGTCGCAACTGATCCTGGGCATTGCCGACCACGCCGGGCTGGGGGATTGCGAAGCGGAGAGCGCGGCGCATGTCCATACGCTGGTGGAAGCCACCAAGCTGGCCTTCGCCGTGCGCGACGAACATATCACCGACCCGCGGGACATGACCCTCGACGCACAGGCCTGCCTGACTCCCGAGGCGCTGCGCGAGATGGCAGACAGAATCGACCCGCAACGCGCCGCCCCGTGGGGCCAGGGCAAAGGCCCGGGCGATACCATCTGGATGGGTGTGATCGACAGTCAGGGTCTGGCGGTGTCGTTCATCCAGAGCATCTATCACGAATTCGGCAGCGGCGTGGTCCTGCCGGACACGGGGCTGAACTGGCAGAACCGAGGCGCCTCGTTCAGCCTTGATCCGGCTCACGTACTGGCGCTGCGTCCAGGCAAGCAACCCTTCCATACGTTGAACCCGGCCGCGGCCCGGCTGGCGGACGGCCGCACGCTGGTCTACGGCACCATGGGCGGCGACGGCCAGCCGCAAACCCAGGCCGCGGTGTTCAGCCGCTATGCGGTGTTCGGTCAGTCGTTGCAGCAGGCAGTCACTGCCCCACGCTGGCTGCTTGGCCGTACCTGGGGCGAAAGCACCGACTCGTTGAAACTGGAATCACGCTTCGCGCCCGAGGTGGTCGATCGCCTCAAGGCGCTGGGTCATGACGTCGAGGTGCTGGGCCCATTCACTGAAACCATGGGTCATGCCGCCGCTGCGGTACGTACGCCGCACGGCCTGTTCGAAGGTGCTTTCGACCCGCGCAGCAATGGCGCGGCCGCAGGTTACTGAGGGGTACGAAAAAGGCCCTGTCCCGCGTGGGAACGCAGAACAGGGCCTTGCGCCAGGGCGCAAAACCCTCGTCAGGTATCGTCAGCGCGGCAAGGCGTAGGCGATCACGTAGTCCCCGCGATCCGGCGACTGACGCGCGCCGCCGGCGGTCAGCAGGATGTACTGCCTGCCGGTCTTGGGCGACACATAAGTCATCGGCCCCGACTGACTGCCCACCGGCAGACGCGCCTTCCACACTTCGTCACCGGTGCCGCTGTCGAATGCACGCAGGTAGAAATCCTGGGTGCCGGCGAAGAACAGCAGCCCCGACTGGGTAGCGAGCGAAGCGCCCAGGGTCGGCATACCGATAGGAATCGGCAGTCCCATGCGGATGCCCATGGGGCCCGTATCCTTCACAGTGCCGACCGGTACCTGCCAGGCGATCTTCTTGGTCTTGAGATCGATCGCCGACATGGTGCCGAACGGCGGTGCCTGACATGGAATGCCGACGGCCGACAGGAAACGCTGACGCATTGCGCCGAATGGCGTACCGACCTGCGGCACGACGCCCATTTCAATCCCGCTGGCGCCCGCGCCGATCTGGTCCCGAGGGATCATGTAGTTGGCGAGGCCCAGACGCATGTCATTGACGAACATGTAGCTGTTGGTCGGATCCACCGCAACGCTGCCCCAGTTCATCCCGCCCAGGGAACCCGGGAATTGCAGCGCATGGTCCATGCCCGGCGGCGTGTACACGCCCTCATGGCGCATGCCCTTGAACGCGATGCGGCACATCAACTGGTCGAAAGCCGTCGCACCCCACATGTCCGATTCCTTGAGGGTCTGGTTGCCGATCGACGGCATGTCCACGGAAAACGGCTGGGTTGGCGAATAACGCTCGCCAGGCACGTTGCCCTGAGGGACGGGACGCTCTTCGACGCGGGAAATCGGTTCGCCGGTTTCCCGGTTGAGCAGGAAAATCTCACCCTGCTTGGTCACTTGCGCGAGCGCCGGCTGGGTGCCGCCCTTGCCGTCCGGCAGATCGTAGAGCAGCGGCTGCGCGGGAATGTCGAAATCCCAGAGATCATGGTGGGTTGCCTGGAAGTGCCAGCGCACGCGGCCTGTCGCTGCGTCCACCGCCACGATCGACGACGACCACTTGTCGTCCTGCTCGGTACGGGTGCCGCCGAAGAAATCCGGCGTCGCGTTGCCGGTCGGCAGATAGATCAGGCCCAGTTGCGGGTCATAGGACATGGCCGACCAGACATTGGGCGTGCCACGGGTGTAGGTCTCGCCGGCCGGCGGACGCTTGGTGGTCGCCGGGTTGCCCGGATCCCACGCCCAGACCAGTTCGCCGCTGTGCACGTCGAAGGCACGCACCACGCCCGGCGGTTCGCCGGTCGAGTAGTTGTCGGCGATCCTGCCGCCGATCACCACCAGATTGCCCGCAACCAGCGGCGTCGAGGTCTGCTGGTAATAGCCTTCCTTGACCTCGCCCATGTCGGTCTTGAGGTCCACCACACCCTGATTGCCGAAATCCGGACAAGCCAGACCGGTATCGGCGTCGAGCGCGATCAGGCGTGCATCGCCGGTCGGCAGGAACAGGCGACGAGTACAGGCCGCTGGTTGCGCGGCAGCACTCCGGGCCGGCGAGACGCCTTCATCGGCGAAGTAACCCAGGCCCCGGCAACGTTGCCAGTTGGGCGCGCTGCCCTGGGGATCGAATTTCCAGCGCTGGGTGCCGGTGTCGGCATCCAGGGCGAAGACTTTGCCGTAAGCGGTGCAGGTGAAGACGGTATCGCCGATCTGCAGCGGGGTGTTCTGGTCTTCGGCACCCGCCCCGGTGCTCTGCGGAATGTCGCCGGTGCGGAACGTCCAGGCGACCTCCAGTTGATCGACGTTGGTCTTGTTGATCTGATCCAGCGCGGCGAAGCGATTGCCCGCGGTCGTGTTGCCCCAGTGCGCCCAGTCTTTCTGCTCGGTGCCAGGTGCGACCGGCACGATCTGCGGCGCGCTGTCGGCGGAAATCACGTGGGTCGGCACGAACATGTAACCCAGCGTGGCGAGAATCCCGATCGCCAGCACACCCGCGATGCCACGCGAAGCATGCCCCGGCGTGTGGCCGGATGCCCGGACCAGCGCCGGGTAGATCAAGGCGACGACCAGTCCGATCACTGCGAAAGTCAGTACCCGCGACACCAGCGGCCAGAAATGCAGGCCCGCGTCCCACAGCGCCCAGAGTGCCGTGAGTATCAATGCCGCGCCATAAATCAAGGCCCCCTTCGGCCTGCGCTTGGCGATCAGCACGCCGCTGACCAGCATCGCCAGGCCCATGAGCAGGAAGAACCAGCTCCCGCCCAGACTCACCAGATAGCCGCCACCGCCTGCCAGGCCAAGCCCGATCAGTGCAATCAGCACCCCTAATCCCGACAGCAACAGTCTGCCGCCTACCCCTGCGCCTTGCGTACTCATGATGTTTTCAGCCCATCTGTTCAAACAGCCGCGCAGAATGTACCAAACAGTTCATTTTGACAAATTGTCGCACCCAGGCGACGGGGTAAGGATAGTCGTTTCGCAGCGGCGTAAAGACCGCGCATCGGCCCGAAGGCCGCGCAGCATGGGGCCTCTGAGATTCGGTGCGGTTATCGAACACGATTTTTTGCCGGGCGAACGGTCACGCGGATACGCCGACCGGGAGTGTTCAGGCGGCGCGATGCGGGTCTGGCTGAATGATGTGCAGGAGCTGCGCAACGGTGTCTTGCAGATCGCCAGAATTATCCAGCAGCACCACCGAGGGATTGTTCGACAGCAATTCCCCGGCGAATCGCGCATTGCGTTGCAGACGGGCTTCGATTTCGTCGCCGGTTTCGCGGCCGCGGGCCAGCAGACGCTGGCGCAGGACGTTCTGGTCCACGCTCAACAGCACCGCCGTCAGGTCCGGATAGCGGCGCTGGGCCTGGTCCAGGTGACCGCGCGATCCATTGACCAGCACGTCATGTCCCTGCTCCAGCCACTGATCGATCTCGACCGGTATGCCGTAGTGCAGACCGTTGGCCTGCCAGCTCAGGGCGAAGGCGCCCTGGTTCTTGAGCGTTGCGAACTGCTCGACGCTGACCGCGCGGGCCGCCTCGCCCACCGCTTCGGCCGACCGAGTAATGACCCGGCGAACCACCCGGCAGCCCCGCGCCGCAAGGGTTTCCCGGGCAGCGTCCAGCAGGCTGTCCTTGCCTGAACCGGACGGCCCGATGAGATAGATCAACCTGCCACGCATCACGATAATCTCCCGCTGATGGGCGAACGACCTCCACGTCCGAGACGACGGGGATCATCCACACAGAGTCGCAGCCAGTAAGGGCTGGCCGGATGATAGTCGCTGGGGAAGATAACCTGTAGTGCTTGGTGACCCGATTCGCCCATCACGATGATGGGCGAATCGGATCCTGACATACAGCTGGCGTCAGATTCGGAAGCTGCCGACCAGCTGCTGCAGGCGCGCTGCCTGCTCTTCGAGCGAATTGCAGGCATCGAGGGTCTGGCGCAGGTTGTCGACACCCTGCTGGTTGAGCGTATTGATCTGGTTGATGTCGACGTTGATCGACTCCACCACCGAAGTCTGCTCCTCGGTCGCGGCCGCCACCGACTGGTTCATGTCGTTGATCTCGTCGATCCGTCGCGTCACGCTGCTCAGACGCTCACCGGCGCGATTGGCGATGCTGACACTGCCTTCGCTCTGGCGCTGGCTTTCGGTCATATTGCTGACCGCGTCGCGGGCACCGACCTGCAATTCTTCGATCATGGTCTGCACTTGCTGCGCGGAATCCTGGGTGCGGTGCGCAAGGTTGCGCACTTCATCGGCGACCACCGCGAAGCCGCGCCCCGCTTCGCCAGCGCGTGCGGCTTCGATGGCCGCGTTGAGCGCCAGCAGGTTGGTCTGCTGGGAGATGCTGGTGATCACTTCCAGAATCTGCCCGATGTTGGCGGTCTTGTCGTTGAGGGTTTCGATATTGGCGCAGGAATCGCTGATCTTGCCCGACAACTCATGCATTGCCGCGATGGTCTGCTGAACCACGCTCTGCCCCTCTCCCGCCAACTGGCTGGCATCGCTGGACTGCTGCGAGGTGCGCGCCGCGTTCTGGGCGATTTCCTGGGCGGCGGCGCCGAGCTGATTGATCGCGGCCGCAACGCTCTCAGTGCGGTAGGACTGCTGATCGGAATTGTTCATTGAGGCATTGGACACCTGCACCACCCGAGTGGCGACCTGGCCCAACTGGCCCGCGGTGCTGGCCACTTCGCGGATCGACGCATGAATGCGCTCGACGAAATGGTTGAACGATTGCGCCAGCGCGCCGAACTCGTCCCCGGAGGTGATCGCCAGACGCTTGGTCAGGTCGCCTTCGCCGTCGGCGATATCGCGCATGGCGCGGCCCATCTGGTGCAAAGGCTGCATCAGCACGCGGATCAACAACCCCAGTAGCAGGATGATGCCCAGCACCACCACGACCATTGCCGTGACGGCGGAGGTACGGAATTCGCTCAGCATCGCGTAGGCCGCGTCCTGCTCAAGCGCCAGGCCAACGTACCAGTTGGCGGAGGAAACGCCTTGTACCGGGGTAAAGGAAATGATCTCGGACTTGCCGCCCGACTCGATCTCGGTCACGCCTGCGGCAATGCGCGGCGTGTCGGTCGGATAAGCTTCGCTGACGTTCTTGAGCACCAGCTTGCTGTCCGGATGCACCAGAATCTTGCCCTCGGCGCTGACGATGAACGCATAACCGTGACCGCCGAAATTGAGCGAGTTGATGGTCTTGCTGATGCTGTCCAGCGAAATGTCAGCGCCGGCAACGCCGGCCAGTTGGCCTGCGATCTTGACCGGCGTGGCAAGCGTGACCACCAGCTTGCCCGACGAAGCGGCGATGTAGGGTTCGGTCACGATGGTGCCGGGCGCATTCTGCGCGGCCTTGTACCAGCCGCGTGCGCGAGGATCGTAGTCAGCCGCGCGGTTGCCGGCCGGAATCGAAAACATCGCTCCGGCGGTGCTGCCGAAATAACTCAGCTGGAAGTTGTCGGTGTAGGCGGCCAGGTCAATGGCACGCTTGAGCTGCGGCGTGTCGTAGCCATCCACCGCAATCTGCTGGGCCATCGACTGCAACAATTGCATGCGGCTTTCCAGCCAGGTCTGAATATTCTGTGTAGTCAGGCCGCCCAGTTGCTGCAGGTCCGACTGGACGCTGGTTTTCAGTGACTGCCTTTGCCGGTAGTCGTTGACGACGATGAAACCACTGAAAGCAACGACCACGATCAACGCGGCCGCCAGAAGAATTTTCTTGCTGAAACCCAAACTTCTCATCATCTCGAGCACGTCCACGGCGATAACTAATACGGTGATCCGGGTGGTCACCTTTGAACTTCAGGTTGTGCCGTCGATATGCAACACGGGTGAGCGGACACCACAGTGCCTGTCACAGAGCGCAAGCCACAGCCTTGCGCATGCGAACATGTCACATTGATATCACCCACTCAAGTAGTTTTCATGACGCTGCATGGACCTGGTAATCCCTGTATCGGCAGGTCAGAGCGAGACTTGCGTCACATTGCGCCCTCATGTACCGGTAGGAGCGGATTCATCCGCGATCTGCCGCGAAGCGGCAGCAAACCGGAACGCGCGGGATGTCAGGCAAACCGCGTCATCGTTCATCGCCAGCAAGCTGGCTCCTACAGAGTGCGTGGCGCACACAGACCTTGTGGGAGTGAGCTTGCTCGCGATCTGCCGCGCAGCGGCAGCAAACCGGACCGCGCGGGATGTCAGGCAAACCGCGTCATCGTTCATCGCCAGCAAGCTGGCTCCTACAGAGTGCGTGGCGCACACAGACCTTATGGGAGTGAGCTTGGTCGCGATCTGCCGCGCAGCGGCAGCAAAACCGGACCGCGCGGGATGTCAGGCAAACCGCGTCATCGTTCATCGCCAGCAAGCTGGCTCCTACAGAGTGCGTGGCGCACACAGACCTTGTGGGAGTGAGCTTGCTCGCAATCTGCCGCGAAGCGGCAGCAAAACCGGACTGCGCGGGGTGTCAGGCAAACCGCGTCATCGTTCATCACCAGCAAGCTGGCTCCTACAGAGTGCGTGGCGCACACAGACCTTGTGGGAGTGAGCTTGCTCGCGATCTGCCGCGAAGCGGCAGCAAAAACGGACTGCGCGGGGTGTCAGGCAAACCGCGTCATCGTTCATCGCCAGCAAGCTGGCTCCTACAGAGTGCGTGGCGCACACAGACCTTGTGGGAGTGAGCTTGCTCGCGATCTGCCGCGCAGCGGCAACAAAACCGGACCGCGCGGGATGTCAGGCAAACCGCGTCATCGTTCATCGCCACAAGCTGGCTCCCACGAAATATCAGTCACCGCTACTTGCTCTCCAACCCACTCACCAACGCCTTGTTGAACCCCACCGGATCCTCCATCTGCGGCGCATGACCCATGCCCTTGAATTCCACCAGCTGCGCGCCGGGAATCATCTGCGCGACCTGCTTGCCCAGCACCTGATACTTGCCGATTCGCGCCTTGACCTCCGGCGACGCGATATCGCTGCCAATCGCCGTGGTGTCGGCATCGCCGATCATCAGCAAAGTCGGCACCTTGAGTTTGGGGAATTCGTAGAACACCGGCTGGGTGAAAATCATGTCGTAGATCAGCGCGGAGTTCCACGCCACGATCTGCTTGCCCGGGCCATTGCTCAGGCCGGCAAGCATGTCGACCCATTTGTCGTATTCAGGCTTCCAGCGCCCGTCGTAGTAGGTCTTCTGTTCGTACTGGCGAATGCCCTCGGCGGTAACCTTCAGCTCGCGCTCATACCACTGATCGACCGTGCGGTACGGCACGCCAAGCGCTTTCCAGTCCTCCAGGCCAATCGGATTGACCATGACCAGCTTCTCGGTCTGCTCCGGGTACATCAGCGCATAGCGGGTGGCGAGCATGCCGCCGGTGGAATGGCCGATCACCGAAACCTTGTCGACACCCAGCTTCTGCAGCAAGGCGTGGGTGTTGGTCGCCAGCTGGTGGAAGCTGTACTGGTAATGCTCAGGCTTGGTGGAAGTGCAGAAGCCGATCTGGTCAGGCACCACCACGCGATAACCCGCGGCGGCCAGCCCCTTGATGGTGTCTTCCCAGGTTGCCGCGCAGAAGTTCTTGCCGTGCATCAGCACGGCCGTGCGGCCGTTGGCCTTGCCGGTAGGTGTAACGTCCATGTAGCCCATCTCCAGGTTTTGGCGCTGGGACTGGAACGCGAACTTGTTCAACGCATGCGGATAGGCGAAGCCTTCCAGTTGCTGGCCATAACTCGGGGTCTGGGCCAATGCCGCGCAGGGCAGCGTCAACGACATCAACATACCGGCAATCTTTGCAACCCGCATGCGGGCACCTCCTGTTCGTGTAGGTCGGGGAATGCGCGAGTGGCAAGCGCGACTCGCAAGCCTGCAAGTAGACATTATTTCCTACCGCCGTTTCGCCTGATTCCTACATGAAATATCAAGATTAAACGTAAGAAGACATTGCGCCGGCTGCCCGCAGCAAGGCTCTGAACCGCGGCAAATTACTGGACGCTTGGTCCTGCGCTTCCCTAGACTGACCCGACCCGACCAGGACGGGCGACGTATCCGCTGCCAGGGAATAACAATGAACCGAAACGAATTGCGCAAGGCGGACATCAACCTGATGGTGGTCTTCGAGACCCTGATGCAGGAACGCAATGTGACCCGCGCCGCCGAGAAACTCTTCCTCGGCCAACCGACCATCAGCGCGGCGCTCAACCGGCTGCGCAACTTGCTCAACGATCCGCTGTTCATTCGCGTCGGTCACCGGATGGAGCCGACCGCTCGCGCCCATGAGATCCTCAAACACCTGACTCCCGCGCTGGACGCCATGTCCGCCGCGCTGAGCCTGAGCACCGACTTCGATCCGTCGGTCAGCAAGATGACCTTCCGCATCGGCCTGTCCGATGACGTCGAATTCGGCTTGCTGCCCGCCATGCTGCATGCGATTCGCCAGGAGGCTCCCGGAGTAGTGATCGTGGTCAAGCACGTCGATTATCTGAATATCTCGGACGTCCTGATGTCCGGCGACATCACTGTGGGCGTGTGCCTGACCCGCGACCTGCCAGCCAACGCCAAGCGCAAGACGCTGCGCAACGTCAAACCCCGGCTGGTTCGGGCCGACAAGCCCGTACGCCCCATGACTCTGGACGAATACCTGGCGCGGCCGCATGTGGTGGTCTCCCACGTGGCGAGTGTCAGCAGTTTTGCGGATGAATGGCTGACAGCGCTGGGTCGCAAGCGTCAGGTGGTGCTGTCGGTGCCGCAGTTCACGACCTTGCCGGCACTGATGGCCGGCACCGACCTGATCGCCGGGCTATCCGACTATGCGGCGAGCGCGATGAGCGCCCTGGGTTTGCTGTACGACGAAGCCCTGCCCTTCGAAACGCCGGGCCTGGATTTGTCGATGACCTGGCTGAGCGTGATGGACAACGATCCCGCCGAACGCTGGCTGCGCGGCAGGATCGAGGCGTTCATGGGCGAGCAGCAAGGGCTGCCCGCCCTGACCGTGGCCGGCTGAGGCTCAGCCGAAACGACCGGTGATGTAGTCTTCGGTCTGGGTCTTGGTGGGTTTGGTGAAGATGGTGTCAGTATCGCCGTGTTCGATCAGCTCGCCCATGAACATGAACGCGGTGTAGTCCGAGCAACGCGCCGCCTGCTGCATGTTGTGAGTCACGATGATCACTGTGAACTGCTCCTTGAGCTCGGTGATCAGCTGCTCGATGCGGCCGGTCGAGATCGGGTCCAGTGCCGAGGTCGGTTCGTCCAGCAGCAGAACCTGCGGGCGCAGCGCGATGGTGCGGGCAATGCACAGACGCTGTTGCTGACCGCCGGACAGGCCGGTGGCGCTCTGCTTGAGCTTGTCCTTGACCTCATCCCACAGCGCGGCGCCACGCAGCGCCTGCTCGACGCGATCTTCCATCTCGCGGCGCGACAGTTTCTCGTGATGCTTGATGGCGTAAGCGATGTTGTCGAAGATCGACATCGGAAACGGCACCGGCTTCTGGAACACCATGCCGACGTGGCTGCGCAGGCGGTTCATCGAATAACCGGGGGCCAGGATGTTCTCGCCATTGAGCAGCACTTCGCCGCGCGCTTCCTGCTTGGGGTACATCGCGTAGATACGGTTGAACACGCGCAACAGGGTGGACTTGCCGCAACCCGACGGCCCGATGATCGCAGTGATGCGCTTCTCGGGGATGATCATGTCGATGGACTTGAGCGACTTTTGCTGGTTGTAGAAGAACTCGAGGCCACGAACCTGGATCTTGGTCTTTTCGTTGGCAAGGGAAAGGTTGTTCATCAGGACGCCCTATTGCGCAGAAGAATTAAGCGAGAAAACAGACTCAGGATCAGTACGAACAGCGTCATGACCAGCGCGCCGGCCCAGGCCAGGGAATGCCAGTCGTCGAACGGGCTCATCGCGTACTGGAACACCACCACCGGAACGCTGGCGATCGGCTTGAGCAGGTCGCTGCTCCAGAACTGGTTGCCGAACGCGGTGAACAGCAACGGGGCGGTTTCCCCGGTGATCCGCGCCAGGGCCAGCAACACGCCGGTCACCACGCCCGCCTTGGCGGCGCGCAAGACGATCTGCAAGGTCAGTTTCCACTGTGGAACACCCAGCGCCAGCGCGGCTTCGCGCATGGTCGAGGGCTGAAGCTGCATCATTTCATCGGTGGTGCGGACGACGACCGGAATCACCAGCAGCGCGAGCGCAATGGCACCGGCGATGGCCGAGAACCCGACCTGATGGCCGCTGAGCGAGTTCAGCGGAAGCACCACGACGGTGTAGACGAACAGGCCAAGCACGATCGAAGGCGCCGACAGCAGAATGTCGTTGATGAAGCGCACCGCGTTGCCCAGCTTGGTGTAGCGGGCGAATTCAGCCAGCCAGACACCCGCCATCAGGCCGATCGGCGTGCCGATCAGCAGACCGATGCCGGACATCAGGATGCTGCCGTAGAACGCGTTCGCCAGACCGCCTTCGGCGCCGGGTGGCGGGGTCATGCCGGTGAACAATTGCAGGTTGAGCGCGTCGATGCCTTTGACGATGGTGGTCAGCAGAATCCACACCAGCCACAACAGGCCGAACGCGGTGGCGCCGCAACTGAGCACCATCGCGATCTTGTTCTTGAAGTTGCGAATGCGATACAGGCGTTCGCTGGCTGCCATGTCTTTACTCATAACCCCTCCTTGCGCGACAGGCGCGAAAGCATCAGACGTGCGAGGGCCAGCACGATGAAGGTCACCACGAACAGCAAAAAGCCCAGCGCGATGAGCGCCGAACGATGCAGGTCGGTGTAGGCCTCGTTGAATTCGTTGGCGATCACGGACGCGATCGAACTGCTCGGCATCATCAGCGATGCGGAGAACTGGTGCGCGTTGCCCAGCACGAAGGTCACGGCCATGGTTTCACCCAGCGCGCGGCCCAGACCCAGGAAAATACCGCCGACCACCGCCGAGCGGGTGTACGGCAGTACGATGTCCCAGACCACTTCCCAGGTGGTGCCGCCCAGCGCGTAGGCCGACTCCTTGAGCGTGGTAGGTACGGTGCGAAACACTTCCTGCATCACGGAGGTGATGAACGGCGTGATCATGATTGCCAGCACGATGCCGGCGGTCAGCATGCCGATCCCCAGCGGCGGGCCCTGGAAAAGAACACCGATGAACGGCAGGCTGCCGAGGTTTTCGGTGATCCATGGCGAGAGGTTTTCAGCCATGAATGGCCCGAAGATGAACAGGCCCCACATGCCGTAGATGATCGACGGGATGCCCGCCAACAGTTCGATCGCGGAGGCGATCGGCATCCGCAGCCACGGCGGCGCAACTTCGGTCAGGAAAATGGCGATGCCGAAGCTCACCGGTACGGCGATCAGCAGCGCCAGGAAAGAGGTCACCAGCGTGCCGTAGATTGGAACCAGTGCGCCGAACTTGCCGGCGTTCACGTCCCACTCGGTACTGGTCAGAAACTCCAGGCCAAACGTCTGAAAGGCCAGACTGCCGCCCCACAGGGTCGACAAGGCAATACAACCCAGCAAGGCCAGCACCAGCATGGCGGCGCCTTGCAATGAACGCTTGAACCAGACGTCGTGACGGTGATCCCGCTTGGCGCGTTTTTCACTTTCGGATTCGACATCGGAAACGGCAGCGGACAGATAGTGGGTGTTTTCGGTCATGTTGAGTCCACTCGCAAGGAAAAGCCCCTGTCACCAGGTCGTTATCACGACCGATGACAGGGGTTGAGCTACAGGCTTTGATTCACTTATTTAGTGAATTCGGTTTTCCAGTAGTTTTCTACACGATCAACCAGCGACTTCGGCAGGGCCACATAGTCCAGCGACTCGGCTTGCTTCTGGCCGTTCTCCAGGGACCATTTGAAGAAGTCGAAGGCAGCCTTGCTCTTCTCTTCGTTCTTGGCCTGCTTGTACATGATGATCCAGGTGGTCGCGGTGATTGGCCATGCACCTTCGCCCGGTGCGTTGGTCATGATCAGACCGAAGTCCTTGGCGTTTGCCCAGTCAGCGGTGTCGGCGGCTGCGGCAAAAGCCTTGGCGTCAGGCACGATGAACTTACCGGCAGCGTTTTTCAGCTGGGTGTAGGACAGTTTGTTAGTGACAGCGTAGGAGTGCTCTACGTAGCCGATCGAACCTTTGATCTGCTTCACGTAAGCGGACACACCTTCGTTACCCTTGCCGCCTACACCGGCTGGCCACTGAACGGTCGAGCCGAACTTGAGCTTCTCGTTCCACTCAGGGCTGACTTTGCTCAGGTAGTTGGTGAAGTTGTAAGTGGTGCCCGAACCGTCCGAACGGTGAACGACAGTGATGTTGCTGTCTGGCAGGGTCACGCCGGAGTTCAGGGCGACGATCGCAGGATCGTTCCACTTCTTGATTTCGCCCATGAAGATCTTGGCGAGAGTTTCGCCGTCCAGCTTCAGTTTGCCGCTTTCCACGCCTTCGACGTTGACGATCGGCACGATACCGCCAATCACGCTCGGGAACTGACCCAGGCCGCCGGCCTTGAGGTCCTCGGCGGACATGGGGGCGTCGGAAGCGCCGAAGTCAACGGTCGCTGCCTTGATCTGAGCGATACCACCGCCCGAACCGATCGACTGATAGTTGATACGGTTCGGAGAGTTCTTGCTGTAGTCCTGCGACCACTTGGAGATGACCGGGAAAACGAAACTCGAACCAGCGCCGGTTACATCAGTCGCGTGGGCAGCACCGCTGAGGCACAGCGAAGCGATCAGAAGCGACAAGCGTTTTTTAGTCAGCAGTATCACGGTAATACCTCAGTCCAGGAGAGTGTTTGGTGGTCCCATCAGGGAGGCCCGAGGCGGATTTAAAACCTGAAATGTTGCTGTTTAATGACAATCTGGCGAATGGAGGGCGGAAGGCGCCGATTTTGTAGGTTATTTCCTACGTATCAGCCGATAAAAATCTGAAAAAAATCCTCTGAAAGCAATGCTTTAAAGGACTATGGAAAGCAATAGCAATAAGCCACTACACAGTGCTAGCTCGGTGCCATATTTCAAAAGATCGCCAGCAAGCCGGCTCCTACAGAAGGCGTGGGAGCCAGCTTGCTGGCGATTCTTGCGACTCCAACCATTTTGATATCAAAATCATACCGTTCGTCGGGATCAGCGGCACGAAACAGGGGCTCGCCATGACAAATGGATACTACAACCCCAATGGAGTAGACACATGTTCAAGACCAAGATGGCAGCCCTTACCCTTGCAGGCCTGATGGCCGCGACCAGCGGAATCGCTCTTGCCGACAGCAACTCCTCTTCCGCGACTCCGGAAGCCGGCGTGAACAAGAACGCCACCAAGCTGCCCGGCAACAACACCGCGCCTTCGGACCGCAACGCATCCAGCACGCCTGGCGCGCAGACCGGCACCAAGGAATCCGGCGTCACGCCGCAGACCGAGACCTCGCACGGCAGTGCCGCTCATGGCGACACCCATGACAAGACCAGCACCGACACCGGTTCCGGCAAGACCAGCAACTGATTCCTCCTTCAGGTGGGCCGGCTGCGGCCCGCTCGCCTGAAAGATCGCTGAGCGTAACCCGCGTCTTGCTTTATGGACGCAAGCGCCCAGCCGAACGCTGTGGTATCGATCAAACATTCACTGGAGGTTTGCATCATGATCCGCAATCGATTGGGGGCCCTGAGTCTGGCAGCGCTGCTGGCATGCTCGTCCGGCGCATTCGCAGGCTCGACCGGCCCCACCAACCCCGAAAACGACGGACCCAAAGTACCGGGTACCGGCATGGAAAAGAACACCGACGGCACCTCGCCCGGCGCCAAGGGCACCAGCCCAGGCACCAAAGGCATGGACCCGGCCCCTGGCGACAGCACCATCGGCACCGATCGCACCCCTGACCCAAGGGCAAGCGACGATACGGACGATGATGAAGACGATGACAACGCGCCATGACGTCCAGGCGTTGCGAATGAATGCGCGGCGGTCATCCTCACGGCTGAAACGACCGCCCGGTCCATTCCAGATCCGTACCGATCCGCGCCTCAAGCGCTCATCGGTTGCTCGGCCACTTCGGCCCATTGCACGTAGCAGACCTGCACTGGCATATCGTGTTTAGCGCAGAAATCCAGCCAGCGAAGTTGGTTGTCCTGCAACCGGTCCCCCGGTCCCTTTACTTCGATCATCAAATAGCGCCGCTCTTGCGGGTAGAACTTGATGAGGTCCGGCATCCCGGTACGATTGGCCTTGATATCCTGCAACAGGCGCTCGAACCAGCGACGTAGATGCACTGGGGGAAGACAATGCAGCGCCTGCTCCAGCACCTGCGGGCTCAGGCTGCCCCAGAACACGAACGGCGATTGCAGCCCGGCCTTGCTGACGAAGCGCTCACGAATCGTCGCCAGATAACGACCATCCTCCAGCTCTGCAAAGCACTGCTCGAACAGGCTTGCGCGACGCTCATGGAAATCCGGGCTGTGCAGGTCGGCCGGCGCGCTGTGAAACGGATGAAAAAATGCGCCCGGAATCGGCGCGAAGATCGCCGGCCAGCACAGCAGGCCGAACAGCGAGTTGATCAACGTGTTCTCGACGTAATGAACCTCCGCGCCCTCTTCCGCCAGGTGCTCGCGCATCAGCCATTCGACGCTCATGCCAGGCACCGGCTCGACGATCAGGTCAAGCCGCGATACCGGCCGGGCGGCGGCGCGCCGCTCGACGGCCACGCCCAACTTGCGCTGCAACCTGGGCAGCACCCGCAGCAGATGTTGAACCTCGGCGTCGGTACGCGGCGCGCGGCGGACCTCTTCAAGCAGAATCATCGCCTCGCTGTACTGGGCACCGCGCTCTAGCACGCGGATCTGCCGGGAGCGCGAACCGGGATAATCGCTCTGGCGATAGACCTTCAGCGCCAGCGCCCAGTCCTGCACGCGCTCGGCCTGCTGGCCGATGCGGAACAGCAGCTTGGCGCGGCGCATATCCAGCCAGGGGTTGGCCGTCTCGATAGCGAGGGCCTGTCGAGCCAGACCCGCAAGGTCCGGGGTGGTCTCCAGCGCTTCGCGGCAGGCATGCAACTGCAGACAGACATCGATATCGGCCCGCTCGGCAATCCCGCGTGAATCCAGTGTGAAATCGACCGTCTCGTAACGGAAAATGCCCAGGTCCGCGAGGACGAACTCCGACCACTCCTGATACAGATTGCCGAAATACAGCAGCCGCAACCGGTCGCACAGCGGCATGACCTTCAGGCAGAAAGCCTGCTCGTCCAGTTCGGGGTGCCATTCGGCCAGCGTTCGGGGTTGGTCATGCAGGGGCAGCAGCCGTTCGAACCACTGGTCCTTGCGCTCCGCCCCCTTGCCGGCGGTGGATTTGCCCTCGGATTTGAAACAGCCGCGCAATTCGTCCTTGCGCAGTAGATGGAACAGTTCGCGCAGGTCCAGCGTCGGATCGCCGTCGACCCAGCCCAGCGCCAGCAGCGGCTGGACCGCCGCGCGCGTGTCGCCGATCTCAACGTAGCTAAGCTTGGTAGCACGGAACAGGGTGCCCTTGCGCATCACCATGCGCACCAGCAGACCCTGGGCAGGCAGCGGCAGAGCGCCGAACTCGCGAATGAAGTCCCGCTCCACCGGATCGAGCAGATCGTCATACCGCTGGGCGATCCAGCCGAGTACCTGGCGGAAGTTTTCCAGGTAATAAAAGGGATTTTCGAGAGGATTCGTGTCCAAGGCCTGACGTCACGCTGGGGAAACACACCGGCCAAGCATACTGGTTATGCGTACAGATTCCAGCCTTGAGGACCGTTCCAGAGGGGATGGCCGATCAATGGCATGATTCCGTCAGCTAGCGAGGACGCCCAGCATCCGATTCAGTCAAGATTTCAACGGAGGGAACAGACATGCATAAACCCCTGATCTACCTCGCCGGATTCGATGTATTCAGGCCGGATGCCGTGGAGCGCGGTCATTACCTCAAAGCGCTGTGCACCGCCCATGGGCTGGAGGGCCTCTACCCCTTCGACAACGAGGTCGCGCCGGGCCTCTCGAAACAACAGACGGCGCGGCAGATCTGTTCGATGAACATCAACATGATCCGGCGTTGCGACGCCGTACTTGCCAATCTCAATCTGTTTCGCGGCCTGGAGCCGGATTCCGGGACTGCATTCGAAGTCGGCATGGCCAGCGCGCTGGGCAAGCCCGTCTGGGCCTGGTTCGAACCCATCGCGTCGTTGCGCCAGCTGGTGCCCCACGATGAGCAAGGCATTGATGAGCAAGGTCATCAGGTGGAAGATTTCGGGCTGCCGCGCAATCTGATGCTGGCGTGCAGCTGGGCGGGATGCAGCTCGACCGTCGAGCTGGGCGCCGAAGCACTGGCCCTGCACCTCAGACATGCGGCGAAGGCCAGGCGCACCGTCTGAGCAGATCACCCCAGCGTGGAGGAACCGATATCACCAGTCAGAGAAGGGTCGAGTTTGTCGGCGTCGACGAACTCGTCCAGGCCGAGGATCTCGAGGTCAAGATATGCCTCAGGATCGCGATCCTCGTCTGCGTCCGCATCGTTAAGGGGCGACTGGTCGCCACCGAAGTGATAGAGAGGGAGATTGAAGCCAGATGACGTTACCTGATCCGCCGGGGTGAACGATGCCTGCATCGGTGTGTTGCTCCTGAGTCATTGAAAGGAAGTGAGCCAGCCAGTTCCAGGCTCGTTGGCGTCAAGGCTACCTCAGCCGGAACATAATGTGGGCACCCGGCGATCACTGATCGTCAACCGGTCAGCTCCAGCCCAGGAAGTCGCCCCCGTTATCACGCAGCAACCGCAACATGCTATGGGCTGCGGGCGACAGATAGCTGCCGCTGCGGATGGTGACGCCGATCGTTCGTTTCATGGTGGTCTCTTGCAGTGGCACTTCGCGAAGATCACGCATGGTGGTGCCGAACTCCAGCGTCTCGCGAGCCAGGAAGCTCAGCAGCCTGCCCTGCACGATCAGTCCCGGCAGCAGCGAAATGGAGTTGGCCTCGATCTGCACGTCAGGCGCCGCCAGGCTCCGGGCGGCGAATACCGAATCGAGCCACTTTCGTGACGACACACTGACCGGCGGCAGCACCCAGCGCCAGTTGCACAGCTCACTCAGGGTGATCGGCGCCTGGAAGATGGGGTGATGCTTGCTGGCGACCACCACCGCTTCATCCTGAAAGATCGGGAAACTGGTGACATGCTCGTCGTCCGGGATCAAGCCGCAGATGATCAGGTCCAGCTGGCCGGAACCCAGCGACTCACGCAACAGGTCGTCCTGGCCGATCACCAGCTTGAAGGTGACATCGGGGCTGCGTTGCAACAAAGCCGAGGTGAGCTTGGGCATCAGGTATTCGGCCATGCTGGCCGCGCAGCCTACGCGGATAGTGCCGACCATCCCGCTGGAAAAATCCCGCACCTCTCGTTGCGTTTCGGCGATCCGCTGCTGCAGCTCTTTGCCCCGTGCCTGCAACAGTTCACCGACCGGTGTGAGCTTGATCCGTCGGCCGTCGCGCTGGAACAACCGGGTGCCAAACGCCTCTTCAAGACGCTGAATGCTCTTGGTCAGAGCAGGCTGGCTGCGGTTGAGCTTTTCAGCGGCCCGACCCAGGTGGCCGAGCTCGGCGATGGTTTCGAAATAGTTGAGGTCACGCAGGTCCATACCGATCAACCAAAGTTATCAATTCATGATTATTAGAAAATAGACTTGATAGATCGCGCTGTCGATAATCGCTTCGTTCACTTCTGATCCAGCCGACTTCGGAGAACCTCCTTGTCACGCGCGTCACGGTTGTCGCTTGTTACCCTCCCCCTGCCGGCCCAATGGACGGCGCTGATCGTTCTCGCCGGCGCCGCCGGTCATCTTCTGAAAATCCTGCATCTGCCCGCCGCTCAGTTTTTGGGCCCCATGCTGGTGTCGATCGGCTTCGGGGTCGCCGGCGCCACCATCCGGATGCCCAAGCCACTGTTCCAGCTCGGCCAAGGCACGGTCGGCGTGCTGATCGCTCACGCCATGTCCGTCAGCGTGCTGCTCACCGCTCTGGCCTCCTGGCACATCATGCTGTTCGCCACGGCGCTGACTGTCCTGCTCAGCGCTGCCGTCGGCCTGCTGCTGGTGCGTTTCGCCGGCATCCCGAGCAACACCGCGGCCTGGGGCACGTCCCCTGGCGCGGCTTCGGCGATGGTCGCGATGTCCGAAGATTACGGCGCCGATTCCCGCGTGGTGGCCACCATGCAATACGTTCGCGTGGTCTGCGTGGTCATGGTCGGCGCACTGGTAAGCCGCTACCTGGGCGCGCCTAGCGCCGGCGGCGCGGCGCACGGCACGGAAGTCGTGCTGCACAGCCTGAACCTGATGGATTTCGGCTTGAGCCTGGCGGTGATCGGCATGGGTGTCTGGCTGGGCGCGCGGTTGCCGGCCGGCGCATTGCTGGTGCCGCTGCTGCTGGGCGGTGCATTGCAACTGACCGGCGTGCTGCAGATCACCATTCCCGACTGGCTGTTGCCGCTGGGATACGGCGCGATCGGCTGCTACGTGGGCCTGCGGTTCGATCGGCCGACCGTGATGTACGTCTGGCGGCGGCTGCCGATGATGGTCGTAGCGTCCATGCTGCTGATCGTACTCTGCGCACTGTCCGCCTGGCTGATTGCAACGCTGCTGGACAAGGATTTCCTCTCGGTCTACCTGGCGACCAGCCCCGGCGGCCTGGACACCATGGCCATCATCGCCATCGACACCCATGCCGACGTCGGCTTCGTGCTGGCGATGCAGACTCTGCGCCTGTTCGGTGTCATCCTCACCGGCAGCTTCCTCGCCCGGCAGATCATTCGTATCAGCGACCGCCGCCTGCTGCCGCACTGAGCGCGGCCTGATGCTGCGCCTCGGCGTCGAAGACCTCGCCGCGGCCCACGACGAAACCGGCCTCGATGATCGCGCCTGGCGCCAGTACTGCATTGGCGCCCAGCCGGACACCGTCGCCCAGCAAAGCGCCGAACTTCTCGCAGCCGGTATCGTGCAGCCGGTCGCCGATCCTGACGCGCACCTGCTTGTCATCACGTTCGTTGCGGTAGTTGCAGATAATGCTGCCGGCTTCGAGATTGACGTTGGCCCCCAATACCGAATCGCCGATGAAGTTGAAATGAGCCAGCTTGGTGCCGCTGAGCAGCACCGATGTCTTGAGTTCCGCTCCGGGCCCGATGATGCACCGCTCGCCCAGCCAGCCACCACCGCGCAGATAGGCGCCGGCGGCCACGAAACAATGCGGACCGACGATCAGCGGCCCCTTGAGCACCGCGCCCGGCTCGATCAGCGCCGTGCGATGCACGGCGACATCCGCCTCGATGACGTAATCCTGCGTCGGCAATTCGCGCAGCAAGTGCGTCACCACCTCAGCAAGCTGAGCGACCAGCTCCCATGGCGCATCCTGGCGCCGGGACGCCAGTGCGGTGGCCGATATCCCGGCGGTGAAATCTTCGATCCGTATCAAGACGCCCTACTCCCTGTCATCCAGCAATGATCAGCCCGGCCAGCCCGATCGCGCCAGTGCCGTGGTCATGCTCGGCGACAGCGGCAGCACCGGCAACAGCGTCGCCTGATAAGCGTGATAGAGGTCCGGTTTGCCGGGCCAGATATCTTCGCTGGGCACGTTGCGTTCGTTCAGCTCATGCCGCCAGCTGCCGTGCTCCAGGTCGATGAACAAGGTTTCGTTGAACTCCCAGAAGCGCCGGTACCACTCTTCGTACTTATGTTCCCCGGTACGTTGCAGGAAGGCGGCCGCGGCAGCCGCCGCTTCGCAGTGGGTCCAGTGCAGGCGGTGGCGGACCACCGGACGGTTTTCCCAGTCCAGCGTGTAGACGATGCCCGGCTCGCCGTCGACATGCCAGCCATGCTCGCAGGCCTGGGCGAACAGTTGACGCGCATCCCCAAGCAGCCAGTCCGGCGCATCGCGTCCGGCACTGCGCAACGCCGACTCCAGATGCAGCATCAGCCGCGCCCATTCGAAGGAATGGCCGGGGGTGGTGCCGAAGGGTCGGAAACCGTCGGCCGGGTTATCGCGGTTGTAGTCCGGCAGGGGCTGCCAGTCCTGAGTGAAGTGTTCAATGACCTGGAACCGGTTGGCGGCGGCCTGCTGGTGGATCACCCGGTCGACAATGCGCAGCGCCCGATCCAGCCACTGCGCATCGCCGGTCACATCGGCCAGTGCCAGGAAGGCTTCGGTGCTGTGCATGTTGCTGTTGGCGCCCCGGTAGGCCTCTTCCTGCTGCCAGTCGCGGGCGAAGGATTCGCGCATCGCGCCCTCCTCATCGCTCCAGAAGTGCGTCTGGATGACCTGAATGACCGCCGACAGCAAGGCTTGCGCGCCGGGACGCTCGGCCACCACGGCGGAGCTGGCCGCCAGCGCCACGAACGCGTGCAGGTAAGCCTGCTTGCCAGTCGCGCCGCCTTCTTGCAGCGGCGCATCGAACCAGCCATCGTGTTCGGCATCGCGCAGCGCGCCGCTCAGCGCAGCCACGCCGTGATCCACCAAGGCCGCGCAGCCCGGAATGCCCTGCACATGGGCCATCGCGAAACAGTGAGTCATGCGTGCGGTGTTCATGGTCTGCGCGGTGGCGCCGACCATCAGGCGACCGTAGTGATCGAGGCTGCCGAAGCCGTGTTCGAGCCTCGCGGCCTTGGCGAATGCCAGGAGGCGCCGGCCCTCGTGGGCTAGCCATTGATGATGCGCCGGAGCGCGCAGCCAACTGCTGAAGCTGTGATTCTCGATGTCCATGCCGCCTGCCGCCTCCGTCGCCTTTGATAGGGTCTGACCGACCGAGCGCCATAATGCGCGTTGGGTCGGTCAGCGGCAAGCAGGCCAGCGTCAGCGTTACACCTTGAAGCGTGCCACCACCTGGTTGAGGTCGACCGCCAGGCGCGACAGCTCGTGGCTGGAAGCGCTGATCTGGTTGGCGCCATCGGTGGACTGGGTCGACAGATCGCGGATATTGACGATGTTGCGATCCACTTCGCGAGCCACCTGGGCCTGCTCCTCGGCGGCGCTGGCGATGACCATGTTGCGCTCTGAAATCTGGTTGATCGACGAGGTGATCTCGGTCAGCGACGCACCCGCGCCCTGAGCCAGCTCCAGAGTGGAGCCTGCGCGGTCGCGGCTGGTGTTCATCGAATCCAGCGCCTGGGCCGATCCGCTGCGCATGGCGTTCACCATCGAGTCGATTTCCAGCGTCGATTGCTGGGTCCGATGGGCCAGCGCCCGCACTTCGTCGGCCACCACTGCGAAACCGCGTCCCGACTCGCCGGCCCGCGCTGCCTCGATGGCCGCGTTGAGCGCCAGCAGGTTGGTCTGTTCAGCGATGGAGCGGATGACATCCAGCACCTTGCCGATGTCCTGCGACTGATCGGCCAGGTTCTGAACCAGCGCAGCGGTCGCCTGGACGTTCTCGGTCAATGTCTGGATCGACGCCACGGTTTCGATGACCCGCGCCTGTCCGGCCTGGGCCGATGCGCTGGAGTGATTGGACGCATCGGAGGTGGACACTGCGTTGCGGGCCACCTCTTCCACCGCCGAGGTCATTTCGTTGATGGCGGTCGCGGCCTGATCGATCTCGGCGTTCTGCTGATTCAACCCGCGATAGCTGTCCTCGGTCACCGAGTTGAGCTGGGTGGCCGCCGATGCCAGCTGGCTTGCAGAGCTGCCGATGTGGCGCATCGCACCGCGCAGGTTGTCCTGCATGGTCGCCAGCGCACGGAACAGACGGGTGACCTCGTCCTCGCCATCGGCCTGGATGGAATGGGTCAGGTCACCCTGGGCCACGTACTCGGCCGCCACGACAGCACGTTCCAGCGGGCGCACGATGCTGCGGGTCAGCACCAGTGCCAGCACGATGGTCGCCAGCGCGGCCAGCACCACGAAAATCATCACCACTTGCCTGGAGTTGTCGTACTGGGCGGCGGCCGCCTTGCCCTCCTCGTCGATGCGCGCCGCGTAGAACTCGGCCAGGTCGTTGAGCTGCTTGCCCGAGCCGTCGACGATCTGCTTCATGTCCACCAGCAGCAGCTTGTTCATGCCCACGGTGTCGTTCTGGCCCGCCAGCACGAAGGACTGCTCCAGCGCTTTCTGGTATTGGCCCAGCGTCACGCGGAACTGGTCGTCGAGTACCTTTTCCTCGGGCGTGTCGACAAACTTGCTCAACACCTGCAACCGATTGGCCAGATCCTGATTACGAACGTCGAGCTGGCTGCGGTAAGTCGGAATGCTCTTGGGGTCCGGGTCCAGCGCCATGCGCAGGGAAATGGTGCGGATACGTAGCATGATCTCGCGAATGTCGCTGACGGCGCGCATGCTTGGCAGCCAGTTGGTTTCGACTTCCACCTGACTCTGGCGGATGGTCGACATCTGCGCCAGCGCGAACCAGCCCAGCACGGCAACCAGAAGGGAGATCAGGGTGAAACCCAGGCCCGCGCGGCGAGCGATGGTGAGACTGCGTAGATTCATGGCCGTAGCTCTGTTCTTATTGAGGGGGGCTGCGGACGACGGAGCAGTTGTCCGACAACTTTTAAGCCTATCGGCGTGCCGTCAGGCTTCTTGAGCAACAAGCCGTAACATTTATCTCGCCGACGAACGACCCCGCTCGTTTGCCGGCCAGCCCTGTCTAGACTTGCAACGTCATCGACCAAGGCTCTCGGAGCCGTGGAGGTTTGTCATGCATCTGGAAGGATCCTGCCACTGCGGCGCCGTGGAGTTCAGCCTCACTAGCGCGCATCCCTATCCTTATCAACGCTGCTACTGCTCGATCTGCCGCAAGACCCAGGGCGGCGGCGGTTATGCGATCAACCTGTCCGGCGATGCCACGACGCTCAAGGTCAAGGGCCGCGAGAACATCACCCTCTATCACGCGAGGATCCGCCAGGATCACCACGTGGACATCAGCGAAGCCGAGCGGCATTTCTGCAAGCATTGCGGCAGCGGGTTATGGCTGTTCAGTCCGCAGTGGCCGGAACTGATCCACCCGTTCGCCTCGGCCATCGACACCCCCCTGCCGACACCGCCGGAAAGCACCCACATCCTGCTCGACTCCAAGGCTTCCTGGGTGGAGGTGGATGCGAAAGACAACGACCAGAAATTCGAGGGTTACCCGCAGGAGTCCATCGCCGCGTGGCATGAACGGCTGGGGTTGGTGCGCTAAGCCCTTATCGCCAGCGAGCTGGCTCCCACAGCTGTAGGAGCCAGCTTGCTGGCGATGAGGACCGGGCGGGCGAAGGCCGGAGCGCGCAGATCCTTTATGACCACCGCCTGTAGGAGCGGATTTATCCGCGAAAAAATGTATCCGACTCCGCCAGTGTGTCGGCCTTTACGACCCTTCGCGGATAAATCCGCTCCTACAGGACGTGATAAGAATCAGCGCGCTGCCAATCGCCAGACTCTCGCCAGATCACGCGCGCGATCGTGCAGCAGGCTGGCGGCTAGGTCGCAGGCTTGTTGCAGCGTGCAGGGCCCACTGACCAGCGCGAAGGCCGCGCTGATGCCGTGGTCATACAAGCGCTCGTAACCCTCGCCCAGGGTACCGGCCAGAACAATGACCGGCACCGCGCTGCGCCTGGCGATGCGTGCCACGCCGAAGGGGGTCTTGCCGCGCAGGGTCTGGGCATCGAAGCGCCCTTCCCCGGTGATGACCAGATCCGCGCCCTGCAACGCCCGCTCAAGCCCGGTCAGGTCGGCCACCACTTCAACGCCGGCCCGGAATGAGGCTCCCAGCCAGGCCTTGGCCGCGAAACCCATGCCGCCCGCCGCGCCGCTGCCCGGTTCATCGCGCAGGTCGCGACCCAGCGTCTGCGCCGAATGATCGGCGAAGTGGCCCAGCGCCGCATCCAGTGCCAGCACCTGATCCGGGGACGCGCCTTTCTGCGGGCCGAAAATGTGCGAAGCGCCATTCGGGCCACACAGCGGATTATCGACGTCGGCAGCGATTTCGAATCGCACCTCGGCCAGACGCGGATCGATCCCGCTCCTGTCGATCCGCGCCAGACGCGCCAGAGCCAGGCCGCCCGGCGGCAGCGGCTGGTCCTGTGCATCGAGAAAACGCACCCCCAGCGCGCCCAACATGCCGCTGCCACCGTCGTTGGTGGCGCTGCCGCCGATTGCCAGAATCACCCGTTGCGCACCCGCATCAAGCGCTTCGCTGATCAATTGACCGGTGCCAAAGGTGCTGGTGATGCAGGCATCGCGCTGTCCGAGGGTCAGCAACTGCAAGCCGCTGGCGGTGGCCATCTCGATGATCGCGGTACGGCTCTGTTCGAGCCAGCCCCATTGCGCCTCGATCTCCACGCCCAGCGGACCGCTGACCCGCGCGCTTTTCCATTCGCCGCTGCAGGCGTCCAGCACGGACTCGATGGTGCCTTCGCCACCGTCGGCCATGGGACATTTGATCAGTTCGGCATCCGGCCAGACGTCAGCCAGGCCTGCTGCGATGGCATCCGCAGCCGCCTGGGCGCTCAAGCTGTCCTTGAAAGAATCGGGGGCGATAACGACTTTCATTATTGTTCTCCATATCCGGTTGCCTGATCTTCGCACTGCCCGCAGCGATTTCCGCCTGACCTTCGCACAATCCTCCGGGTTATCGCTCGTTCATTTGAACAAAGCCCGCAGTGAACAGACCGGGCTCAACCCACCTGCGCGCTGGTCCGCACGCCCAGATACAGGCGCAGCAGATCGTCGGTGCGATACGGGCTGCAATCAGTGATTTCGGCGATCCTGTCGAGCCGATAGCGCAAGCTATTGCGATGAATACCCAGGGCTTCGGCGCACGCCTGGCTCTCGCTGTTGTGGGTCAGCCAGCTTGCCAGGGTTTCCAGCAGCTGGGGATGCTGGTGCAGACGCGCAACCGGTTCGAGAATCTGTGCAGCCAGCCAGTCGTCCCGGTGACGCCAGAACAGCAGTGCCAGTCGATGATCGGCCAGCCGCAGCAGACGCTGATCAGGCAGCGACTGCCGCGCGTACTTCAGCAGATCCCGCGCCGCCGCGCAGGCGTGGCGCAAGGCGGGCAGGTCCGCCGATGGCTCGACCGTGGCCATCCGGACCGCCGGCCAGCCGTGCTCGGCGAACTGCTTGAGCAGCGCTTCATCGTCCGGCTCGCGACTCGTGGTCCGGCACCAGTACAGCAGGGTCGGTTCGTGCAGCACGCACCAGCTGTCGGCATGCCGCGAGCACAGCCAGGCGGCGACGGCAGCGGTGGAATCAAGTTGTTCGGCAAGCTCGATGAGGACCGCCTGCCGGGCCAGTTGCGGCTGCAGACCCAACTGGCGTGCCTCATCCACCAGGCTGTCGGGACAGTCCTGAAACAACAGTCGTGACAGGAGATCCTCGCTGCGGCGCTGGCGCCATTGGCGATCTGCCTGCTGACGGCGCTGCTCCATGAGCATTTCGGCGGTCATCTTCACCAGTTCGCCATAGACCCGCACTTCCTCGGGTTCTCCGGTGATGCCCAGCACGCCGACCAGCTTGTGGTCGAGCATCAATGGCAGGTTGACGCCGGGCCTGACCCCGCCCATCCGCGCAGCGGCGCCGGAATCGATCTCGACCATCCGGCCATTGGCGAGCACCAGCTGCGCGCCTTCATGACGCGTGCAGAGCCGCTGTGCATCGCCGCTGCCGATGATGACGCCCAGATAGTCCATGACATTGACGTTATAAGGCAGGATCGCCATCGCCCGGTCGACGATGTCCTGGGCCAGCGCGCGGTCAAGAGCGAACATGGGCGGTTTCCGGATCGAGAAGGAAGCTGAAAGAGTGGATCATGCGCGGCATTTTTGTTGAATTTATCGGCTCTAGAGTGTGCCTGAAAGTGGCGGCCGGCGCGATCCATGCCGGGACGCCAGGCCCGCCGCGCGCCATAATCACCGATTCATTGCCGCTGGAGTCCGTCGACCTTGATCCGCCCTCCTATCCTGCGCCTGCTTCCATTGATGGCCCTGCAAGCCTGCACATCGCTGGCCGGCAACGAACAACCGCACGAAAACTTCGACGCCTATCGCGAGCAGACCCTGGCGCTGATCCGGGCACAGCGCGATTTTCAGACCGACGACCACGCCGCCGAGCTGGACTGGAACGCGCCCCAGGAGTGGCGACCGACCGGCGCACCCCGGGGCGGCATCTTGCTAGTACATGGGCTCGGCGACTCGCCATGGTCCTTCCATGACGTCGGCCGGATGCTCGCCGATCAGGGTTACCTGGTACGCACTGTGCTGCTGCCCGGCCATGGCACCAAACCTCAGGACATGCTGGACGTCAGTCTGGCCCAATGGCAGCAATTGGTCCGCGAACAGGCCGCGCTGCTCAGCGATGAAGTGCCGCAGGTCTTTCTCGGCGGATTCTCCACCGGCGCGAATCTGGTTCTGGATTACGCCTATGAGCATGACGAAATCGCCGGACTGGTGTTGTTCTCCCCGGCCTTCCGCTCCGACAGCGCCTATGCCTGGCTGACGCCCTGGATCGGCTGGGCCAGACCCTGGCTGGCGGCGCCCAATGACGGCATCCGGCCGATGCAGACACCGGTGCGTTACCTGAACGTCCCCACCAACGGGTTCGCCCAGTTCTACCGCAGCAGCGCGCTGGCGCAGAAAAGGCTGTCTCAGCGCAGTTTCGACAAGCCGGTGTTCATCGCCATCACCCAGCACGATTCGGTGCTGGATACCGCGTATGTGCTCGACACCTTCAACCAGCGCTTCGAGCATCCGGCCAGCCGGCTGATCTGGTACGGCGACAGCCCGGCGCCGGCCGCGCAGACGCCACGCATTGAAGTGCGCAAGGATTACCTGCCCGAATACCGGATCAGCCAGTTTTCCCACATGGGCCTGATGTTCGCCCCGGACAATCCGTTGTACGGCGTGGAGGGCACGCAACGCATCTGCTGGAACGGCCAGACCACGCCCGACATGCAGCAATGCATTGCCGGCGGCCCGGTGTGGTTTTCCGACTGGGGTTATCGCGAACCGGGCAAAGTCCACGCGCGGCTGACCTTCAATCCTTGGTTCGACTGGCAATCGCGGATCATGCTCAAGGTGCTGGCTGCCGCGTCGCAACCTTGAAAAGGTCCGCTGTCAGGGTCATTCCCGAGGCGCCAGCCGCTCGCGGCTGTTGCTCAGATGCGTCCACATGGCGGCGCGGGCGGCGTCGGGGTCCTTGCGGCGGATCGCGCTCAATATGACCTCATGCTCAAGGTTTGCCAGATACCCGTGGCGCGCCAGGCTGGTGCCGGCCCGTTCGGTGGAGGCGATCCGGGTCCGGGGAATCACCGCGCTGCCCAGGTGCTGCATGATTTCGATGAAGTAGGGATTGCCGGTCGCCTCGGCGATCAGCATGTGAAAACGTTTATCGGGCTCGACGCAGCTGTCCTCGTTCGCCAGCTGGTCCTGATAATCGTCCAGCGCCTGGCGCATGTCGGCCAGTTGCTCATCGGTACGGCGCACGGCCGCCAGCGCCACAGCCTGGGTTTCCAGGCCGAGCCGCAGTTCCAGGATGTCGCGCACCCGCGACACCGTCTCGACCTTGAGGCGCAACCCGGTCTGATCGGCGCGCTCCAGCACGAAGGTCCCAACCCCGTGATGGGTGACCACCAGCCCCGAGGCCTGCAATTTGGAAATGGCTTCACGAACCACGGTACGACTGACGCCGTGCTCGCGCACGATCTCGTTCTCCGAGGGCAGTTTCTGGCCGGGCGCGATCTTGCCCATCAGGATGCGCTGGCTCAGCTCGGTGACCAGATCGGTGGCCAGGCTGTGCTGGCGACGCTTGGGAGCGGAACTGTCGGATTCTTGCATGGGAGTTATCCGGGACTGGAGATGACTGGCCTGGCGCGCCGCGATCATAGCACCGGAGTGCGGGGCAGCGCGGTGGTAACTTGTCTTACTTGTCATACAAGCTTAGCCATAAAACGCTTATCGCGTATCGCTTCCAAGCCGTGAGCCAGCGTGCCGGCTCACCTATCCGGTCGCTCCAAATGACCCTGGAACCTCATGAACATCCCATAAACACAGCGTATCCGGCTACTTAACCTCCGCCACGGCATCAGCCTTTCGTCGTAGCCTCTGCTTTTTTAGCCTTGGCGTGACATCAGGGGCTTGCGCGGCTCACTCGAACTTGTATGATGACTTACATGCAAAGAACATCCTTTGCCAACCCGCATAAAAACAACGAGTGGGAGATTCACCTGTGAGCACGTCCAATCTCGGGATGGCGAGCGGCGCGGATCCGGTTCTGCAATCGGCCGTTTCCAAAGTCAAACGTCACGTCCTGCCGCTTTTCGTCATCATGTTTATCGTCAACTACATCGACCGGGTGAACATCGGTTTCGTGCGCTCGCACATGGAAACCGACCTGGGTATCGGTGCCGCGGCCTATGGCTTTGGCGCCGGACTGTTCTTCATCGGCTATGCGTTGTTCGAAGTCCCTTCCAATATCCTGCTGCAGAAAGTCGGCGCGCGCATCTGGCTGACCCGGATCATGCTGACCTGGGGTCTGGTGGCCTCATGCATGGCCTTCATCCAGAACGAAACTCACTTCTACATCCTGCGTTTCCTGCTGGGTGTGGCCGAAGCCGGCTTCTTTCCGGGGGTGATCTACTACTTCACTCGCTGGTTGCCCGGCGTAGAACGTGGCAAGGCGATCGCCATCTTCCTCAGCGGCTCGGCCATCGCGTCGCTGATCTCCGGCCCGCTTTCCGGTCTGCTGTTGCAGATCACCGGGCTTGGCATGAAAGGCTGGCAGTGGATGTATTTCATCGAGGGCATGTTCTCGGTGGGCCTGTGCTTCTTCGTCTGGTTCTGGCTCGACTCCAAGCCTCACGATGCCAAGTGGCTGACCCGCGCCGAACAGGACGCCCTGGTCGCGGCCATCGATGCGGAACAGGCAGCGCGAGAAGCCGCCACCCCGATCAAGCCGTCGATCGGCAAGCTGCTCAAGGACAGCCAGATCATTCTGTTCTGCCTGATCTACTTCCTGATCCAGCTGACCATCTATGCCGCGACCTTCTGGCTGCCGAGCATCATCAAGAAAATGGGGAGCCTGAGCGACTTCGAAGTCGGAATGTTCAACTCCATTCCGTGGCTCCTGTCCATCGTCGGCATGTACGCCTTCGCCGCTTTGTCGGCCAAATGGAAGCGCCAGCAGGCGTGGGTGGCGGCAGCGCTGCTGATCGCGGCGGCCGGGATGTTCATGTCCACCACTGGCGGTCCGATCTTCGCGTTCGTCGCCATCTGCTTCGCGGCGCTGGGCTTCAAGTCCGCCTCGTCACTGTTCTGGCCTATTCCGCAGGCTTATCTGGATGCACGCATCGCCGCCGCGGTCATCGCGCTGATCAACTCGGTGGGCAACCTGGGCGGTTTCTTCGCCCCGACCACCTTCGGTCTGCTCGAACAGCACACCGGCTCGATCCAGGGTGGCCTGTATGGCCTGACCGCCACGTCGATCCTCGCCGCAATCATCGTGTTCGCCGCGCGCAACAAGCCCAAGCCCGGCGCGACTCCGGTCACCGCGGTGCAGACCTCGACCCAACATTGATCATCAGGCCCATAACAACTCGAAGGAGACGCCCATGAACGCTCAGAACGCGCAACTCGCCGGCACGACACCGGTCATCACCGAGATCCAGGTCATCCCGGTTGCCGGCCACGACGACATGCTGCTCAACCTCAGCGGCGCCCACGGCCCTTACTTCACACGCAACATCGTCATCCTCAAGGACAACGCCGGCAATACCGGCGTGGGCGAAGTACCGGGCGGCGACCGCATTCGCCAGACCCTGGAAGACGCCCGCTCGCTGGTGGTCGGCAGCAGCATCGGCAACTACCAGAAGATTCTCAACGACGTGCGCAAAGCCTTTGCCGAGCGCGATTCGGCCGGTCGCGGCCTGCAAACCTTCGACCTGCGCATCACCATCCATGCCGTGACCGCGCTGGAAGCCGCCCTGCTCGACCTGCTGGGCCAGCACCTGCAAGTGCCGGTTGCCGCCTTGCTGGGTGAAGGCCAGCAGCGCGACAGCGTCGAAATGCTCGGCTACCTGTTCTACGTCGGCGACCAGGGTGTCACCGACCTGCCCTACCGCAGCGAGCCGGACGCCGATAACGACTGGTTCCGCGTTCGCCATGAAAAGGCCCTGACACCCGAAGCCGTGGTGCGTCTGGCCGAAGCCGCGCAGCAGCGCTACGGCTTTCAGGACTTCAAGCTCAAGGGCGGCGTACTGCGCGGTGACGAAGAAATCGAAGCCGTGACTGCACTGGCCGAACGTTTCCCGGATGCGCGCATCACCCTGGACCCCAACGGGGCCTGGTCGCTCAAGGAAGCCATTCGTCTGTGCCGCGACCAGCATCACGTACTGGCCTACGCCGAAGATCCGTGCGGCGCGGAAAACGGCTTCTCCGGTCGCGAAGTCATGGCCGAGTTCCGCCGCGCCACCGGCCTGCGCACCGCCACCAACATGATCGCCACTGACTGGCGTGAAATGGGCCACGCGATCCAGCTGCAATCGGTGGACATCCCACTGGCCGACCCGCACTTCTGGACCATGCAGGGTTCGGTACGCGTTGCGCAAATGTGCAACGAGTGGGGCCTGACCTGGGGCTCGCATTCCAATAACCACTTCGACATTTCGCTGGCGATGTTCACCCATGTGGCCGCTGCCGCGCCGGGCGATATCACCGCCATCGACACCCACTGGATCTGGCAGGACGGCCAGCGCCTGACCAAAGAGCCGCTGCAGATCGTCGGTGGCCATGTGGCCGTGCCGAAAAAACCGGGCCTGGGCGTTGAACTGGACATGGATCAGGTGCACAAGGCTCACGAACTCTACAAATGCATGGGCCTGGGCGCCCGTGACGACGCAGTCGCCATGCAATTCCTGATCCCCGACTGGAAGTTCAACAACAAGCAGCCTTGCCTGGTGCGTTGAACCCGACCCGCTTCAACTGACTCGCCATCGGACTGGCAATCGGCGCGCAACCCCCTTGCGCGCCGTTTTTTTTTACACCCCGCTGTAGGAGCCAGCTTGCTGGCGATCAACGGCGACGCGTATTCCTTTGACACACAGCATCGTCTGCATCGCCAGCAAGCTGGCTCCTACACAGTCGCATATCCGCGGCGTATGCTCGCTCATCATTCGCATGAGGAGGCCCGGCATGACCCCAATGACAATCGCGGTGCTCGACGACTGGCAGGACGTTGCCAGCGGTGTGGTGGACTGGACGGTGCTCGAATCGCTGGGCAAGGTCAGCTTCCTCCATGACTACCCCGCCGATACCGCCGCGATGGTCGAGCGGCTGCGAGGCTTCGACGTGATCTGTGTCATGCGCGAGCGGACCTTGTTCGATGCCGCACTGATCGAACAACTGCCCAACCTGAAACTGCTGGTGACCGGCGGCATGCGCAACGCTGCTATCGATCTGCCGGCCGCCGCGCGTCAGGGCGTTATGGTCTGCGGCACCGACAGTTACAAGCATGCCGCGCCCGAGCTGACCTGGGCGCTGATCATGGCCGCGACCCGCAATCTGGTAAGCGAAGCCAATTCCCTGCGCGCCGGAAACTGGCAGACCGGTCTGGGAGCCGACCTGCACGGCCGTACCCTGGGCATCCTCGGTTTGGGCAGCATCGGCAAATGGATCGCCCGCTATGGGCAGGCATTCGGCATGAACGTCATCGCCTGGAGCCAGAACCTGACCGAACAGGCCGCCGCCGGGGCCGGGGTTACTCGGGTCAGCAAACAAGCACTGTTCGAGCAGGCCGACGTGCTGTCCATCCACCTGGTGCTCGGCGACCGCAGCCGTGGCCTTGTGGACGCCGAAGCACTGGGCTGGATGAAGCGCGACGCCTGGCTGGTCAATACCTCCCGCGGGCCGATCGTCGACGAAAGCGCCCTGCTCGCCGCGCTGCGCGAGCGGCGCATCGCCGGCGCCGCGCTGGATGTGTTCGAACAGGAACCCTTGCCCGTCGATCACCCGTTCCGCACGCTGGACAACGTGCTCGCAACGCCTCATGTGGGCTATGTTACGCAGAACAACTACCGGATGTTCTTCAGCCAGATGATCGAAGACATTCAGGCCTGGCACGCCGGCGCTCCGATCAGGGTGCTGGGCGCGCCGAAGTGACCGCCTGCGCCACACGAGGAACCCAACCATGACGCTTCCCTTCCAGCCCGCCGACCCACGCTGCGCCTTGCTGGTCATCGACATGCAGTACGATTTCATGCCCGGCGGTAGTCTCGCGGTCGCCGACGGCGATGCCGTGCTGCCGGTCATCAACCGTCTGGGCGCGGCCTTCGGGCGAGTGGTGGTGACCCAGGACTGGCACCCTGCCGGGCATATCTCTTTCGCTTCCAGCCATGCGGGGCGCCAGCCGTTCGACAGCATTACCCTGCCCTACGGACCCCAGACCCTCTGGCCCGATCACTGCGTGCAAGGCAGCGACGGCGCCCGGCTGCATGCGGACCTCGACCTGCCCCACGCGCAGTTGATCCTGCGCAAGGGCTGCAACCCCGGGATCGACAGCTATTCGGCGTTTCTGGAAGCGGACCGGACGACCACGACCGGGCTGGCCGGGTATCTGAAAGAGCGCGGGGTCGATACGCTGTTCGTGGTCGGCCTGGCGCTGGATTTCTGCGTCGCCTGGTCGGCGCAGGATGCCCGCGCCGCCGGGTTCACGACCTACGTCATCGAAGACGCCTGCCGCGCCATCGACATGAACGGCTCGCTGGATGCGGCCTGGGAAAGCATGCAGGCCGCGGGCGTGCAACGAATCCAGAGTGCACAACTCCTCTAAATTCTCCCACACACCTGTAGGAGCCAGCTTGCTGGCGATGAACGATGACGCGGAATACCGGACATTTCACGGTGTATTTGCGGCATATCGCCAGCAAGCTGGCTCCTACGGGACCGTGTGTCCAACACCGAACGTCCGTCCTCCGCGCGGGTCTGAACCCCACGACCCGGCGGGTTTCCCGTCATTTGTGCGAAGGAAGCGGTTATGGACCAAGAACCTGATGGCAAGACTCCCGGCCTGTCCGCCGAGGAAGAACGCGAGATCGATGACAAGCAGCCACCCAGAGCGGTGGTATTACACGAGACGATCCGCATCCAGGGCGATCACGAACTGGAGCGCAGCGCCGCCGCCTTGTGGTGGTCGGCACTGGCGGCGGGGTTGACCATGGGCCTGTCGCTGATGGCAATGGGTCTGTTCAAATCCCGTCTGGCGGGGATCGAGGGCAGTCATGTCATCACCAGCCTTGGCTATTCGGCGGGCTTTCTGGCAGTGATCCTGGCGCGCCAGCAATTGTTTACCGAAAACACCATCACCGCCGTCCTGCCGGTGATGAGCAAATTCACCCGCCACAATATCTACCGGCTGTTCAGACTGTGGTCGGTGGTACTGGTCGGCAACCTGTGCGGCACTTTGCTGGTGGCCTACGTCATGCTGAATTTGCCGATCTTTGACGCGGACACCGACAAGGCATTTCTGGAAATCGGCCGCAAGGTGCTGGAAAACGATCTGGGCCAGATGTTTTCCAAGGGCATCATTTCCGGCTGGATGATCGCCACCATGGTGTGGATGATTGCGTCGATGGAAAGCGCCAAGGTGGCGATCATCGTCATGATCACTTACCTGATGGCGCTGGGCGATTTTACTCATATCGTGGTCGGGTCGGCCGAGGTTTCCTATGTGGTGTTCGCCGGCGAAGCGAGCTGGAGCGACTTCTGGCTGCACTTCGCGGCGCCGACGCTGGTGGGCAATATCATCGGTGGCAGCTTTATCTTCGCCGTGATCAGTCATGCGCAGATTCGCAGCGAGCATGACACCGATGCCCGCCTGGAGCGCGAGCGCGAGGCGCGCAGGCAGGCGCAGCGCAAAGAGGATGTCGAGAAAGCCGTCAAGGACGCCGAGAGCACCTGATCGCCCCGTTCTGCCGATTAAACTTTCTTTCAGGAACCCGACAAGGCTTTATTGGCAGAATGCTGGCTCCATCGACTCCATCAGGCCCAGACCATGACCCGAATCCTGGCAATCGAAGATGATGCCGTTACCGCGAAGGAAATCGTCGCCGAGCTGAGCAGCCACGGCCTGGACGTGGACTGGGTCGACAATGGCCGCGACGGGCTGGCGCGGGCCGTCAGCGGCGACTACGACCTGATCACCCTGGACCGCATGCTGCCCGAGGTCGACGGCATGACCATCGTCACCAGCCTGCGCGCCCAGGGGATCGCGACACCTATCCTGATGATCAGCGCGCTGTCGGACGTGGACGAACGGGTCCGGGGCCTGCGCGCCGGCGGCGACGACTACCTGCCCAAGCCTTTCGCGTCCGACGAAATGGCGGCGCGGGTCGAAGTCCTGTTGCGCCGCAGCAATCCGGCGGCCGCGGCGAAGACCATGCTGCAGGTGGGCGACCTGACGCTCAACCTGATCAGCCGCGAAGCGCGTCGGGGCGATCAGCCGCTGACCCTGTTGCCCACCGAGTACAAATTGCTGGAATTCCTGATGCGCAACAGCGGCCAGGTCATCACCCGAATGATGATCTTTCAGGAAGTCTGGGGTTATCACTTCGACCCCGGCACCAACCTGATCGACGTGCACATCGGTCGCCTTCGCAAGAAAATCGACCAGCCCGGCCACGCACCGCTGATCCAGACCGTGCGAGGCTCGGGCTATGTCATTGCCGAACCCGTCTGAAGGCTGGCATTCCTCCACTAGTCGACTCCTGGCGCTGTACAGCTCGCTGTTCGTCGCCTGGAGCGCCATTCTGCTGGGCGTGCTGTACTGGGAAGTCACCTCCTACCTGAACGACCTGGCGCGCCATTCGCTGATGCAGCGCCAGCAACTCTTTGCCCGTTTCGAAGGCCCGGCGCTGGACGATGCGCTGGCCACCAGCATGACCTTCGACATGCGCGCCGTGGACGCCTATGGCCTGTTCGACGCCGCGCTCAAGCCCGTTTCCGGGCCGATCAGCCAGATACCCGCCAAGCTGCCACTGGACGGCCAGATCCACGAGCTGGGCGACTGCACCGGTTCGGACAATCCTGACCTGCCGCAAAGCAGTTGCGATGCCGTGGCGACCCAGACGTCCGACGGGCGCTGGCTGGTGCTGGTGCGGGAGAACGGCTCGCTGTTCGCGGTCAGCACGCTGATTCTTCGCGCCTTGTTGTGGGGCATTTCCCTGACCATCATCCCTGGCGTCGCCGGCTGGCTCCTGTTGCGCCGACGACCGCTGCGCCGGATTCGCGCCATCCAGGCCAGCGCCGATGCCATCGTCGCCGGCGACATGGGCGCGCGACTGCCAGTGTCCAACCGGCGCGACGAGCTGGACATGCTTGCGGTCATCGTCAACGCGATGCTCGATCGCATCGAGAAGCTGATGAACGAAGTCAAAGGCGTCTGCGACAATATCGCCCATGATCTGCGCACCCCGCTTACCCGCCTGCGCGCGCAGCTCTACCGCATCCAACAGCAGGCGCCGGACAACTCCGACCAGGCCGCGCAAATGGCAGGGGTGATCGCCGAGGCCGACACCCTGATGGCGCGCTTTCGCGGGCTGCTGCGGATTTCCGAACTGGAAGATCGCCAGCGCCGCTCGGCCTTCGTGGAACTGGAGTTACAGCCGCTGTTGCAGGAGCTCCACGACTTTTACCTGCCGCTGGCCGAAGAAGCGCAAGTTACATTGCTGCTGGAGCTGAAAGAGCCTCTGCCCAGTCTGGTGGGCGATCGGGCTTTGCTGTTCGAGGCGCTGACCAACCTGCTGGGCAACGCGATCAAGTTCACCCCCGCGGGCGGCACGGTCGAAGTCAGGGCTTATGCGGCGGCCAATGGGCTGTCCCCCTGCATCGCAGTCGAGGACTCAGGACCCGGGATCGCGCCGGCCGAGCGCAGCGCGGTGTTCCAGCGCTTCTACCGCAGCGACGGCGGACGCGGCGATGGCGGCGATGCGCAGAGCGGTTTCGGGCTCGGACTCTCGGTGGTGGCGGCCATCGTCAATCTGCATGGCTTCACCCTGGAGATCGGTACCAGCCGCCACGGCGGCGCCAGCATGGTGCTGACCTGCAGCCCGACCCGGGCGCTGGGCTGAAACAGGCGGATCGAAGGCAGCCCCGGCTGTCTGCCGGGGCCCGTGGGAGTCAGGCCGAAGCCCCGGAGAAATCGAACAGTTCGCGGGGCGCGTCGATCAGCAGACTGCGCTTGACCGGGTCCGGGCAGTCCAGCTGCCGGAATTGCTCGACCACCGAGGCGTAACTGACCTGCTCTTCATGCTGGGTATGCGGCCAGTCGCTGCCCCAGACCAGCCGTCCCGCGCCGAAGGTGCGCACCAGCAACGGCAGCGCTGCATTGGCGAACGCCGTGTTGAGTTCTACGCTTGCGCCCAGACGATAGATCGCCGACACCTTGACCCAAACCTGACCGGTCAATCCCAATTCAAGCAATGCCTGAAACGCCGGATCATCGACTCCCAGACCCGCGTCCGGCCGCCCGAAATGATCGACCACGATCTTGCACCCGAACGGCAGCAGCCCCCGGATCAGGCCCGGCAGGTCCTGCACATGGCGATGCAGCTCGACATGCCAGCCCAGCGCGGCGACCTGTTTCAACAGCGGCGCCCAGTGCGGCTCGCTGAAATCGGGCAACGGCTTGCCCATCAGGTTGAGGCGAATGCCTACCACGCCTTGCGCGGCCATGGCGTGGAGAACCTCGGCGTCGATCCCCGGCTCGACCACCACGACCCCACGCAGACGATCCGGCGCTTGCGCCAGTGCATCGAGCAGGTACTGGTTGTCGGTGCCCAGGAAGCTGGGTTGCACGAGCACGCCGTGACTCAGTCCGTTGGCATCCAGATGCGCGAGATAGTCCGGCAAGATTGCGTCGTAATCGATGGTGTAGCGTCGTCCTGACGCAAGACTCAAGCTGCGGGTGAAGACATGAGCATGGGCATCAATGCCAGAGATGGGCGTGGAGCGGACGTGGGTCATGAAACTCATCTTTGAAGGCGCGCGACGCAGGTGCGTCGCGCAGGAAGAATGCGATCAGGCCTGCTGGGCAGCGGGCTTGTCGGTCGGTTCGGGAGATACGCCGGCCTGCAGGCTGCGGCCGCGGGTTTCGGGCAGGCAGAACGCCGCCACCATGGCCACGCCGTAGGCAATACCGGCGTCAATACCGATGGCCGACCCCAGCGACATGGATTCGCTCATGTGACCGACCAGGAACGGGAACAGCGCCGACAGCACGCGGCCGAAGTTGTAGCAGAAGCCCACCCCAGCCCCGCGCACGTCGGCCGGATAGAGTTCGTTGAAGAACGAACCCAGGCTTGCCGGAATACCCGCAGCGAAAAAGCCGAGCGGGAAGCCCAGGAACAGCATCTGGGTATTGGTCAGCGGCAGCATCAGGTAGCAGTTCACCGTGATCACGCAGCACAGCGCGAACAGCATGATGTTCTTGCGGCGACCAATGCGGTCGATGAGCATGCCGCTGGTCACGCAACCGCACCAGAAGGCGAAGATGATCACCGCCAGGTAGCCGCCGGAGCTGAGCACCGACAAATTGCGCTCGGTTTTCAGAAAGGTCGGCAGCCAGGTCATCACTGCGTGGTAACCGCCGTGAGCGCCCAGGCCCAGCAGACCGCCCAGCAGGGTCACGCGCAGCAGCTCGGGACGGAAGATACCGGCCATGGACTGGAAGAAATTGCCCTTGGGACCGTTGAGCTTCTGCATGCGCTGGAAGCTGTCGGGTTCTTCGACGTTACGGCGTACCCAGATGATCATCAACGCAGGCAGCAAACCGACGAAGAACATCACCCGCCAGGCATAGTCCTGCGGCAGGAACGAGTAGATCAGGGTGAACAGCACCACCGCCAGGCCCCAGCCCACGGCCCAGGCGCTCTGCACCGTGCCCATCACCTTGCCGCGATATTTCGACTGGATGGTTTCGGCCATCAGTACCGCGCCGGCCGCCCACTCGCCGCCGATGCCGAAGCCTTGCAGGGCCTTGACGATCAGCAACTGGTTGAAGCCGGTCACGAACGCCGACAGGAAGGTGAAGAACGAGAACCACAGAATCATCCACTGTAGCGTGCGCACCCGGCCGTAACGGTCCGACAGGGTGCCGCCCAGCCAGCCGCCCAGCGCCGAAGTCACCAGGGTCACGCCGCTGATCAGACCCGCGTCGCCCTTGGTCAGGGCGAACGCCGCGATCAGCGCCGGAATCGCCAGGCCGAACATCTGCACTTCGAGCGCATCGAGCGACCAGCCGCCGAAGCAGGCCCAGAACGTCTTGCGCTCCTTGGAAGTGATTTCGCGGTACCAACTGAACATGGTTATTGTCCTTGTAAGGGGAAACGTTGGAGGGGCGCTATCAGCGAATCTCGACGCTGTAGCGGAAATGGCTGGCATGCCCACGCGAACGACGCCATTCCAGTGGTTCGCCGGCGTAGTTGCGGGCCAGGCGTTCGATCACCACCACCGGGCTGCCGGCGGGCACCTGCAGGAGACGGCCGTAAACGTCGTTGACGGCTTCGGCGGTCAGGCTTTCCTGGGCATACGCCACGACCTGACCACAAAGTTCTTCGTAAATGGGGTACAGCAGCGGGCCGCGCGCGTTGATGTCGATGTCCAGCAGACTCTGGAACTGAATACGCGGCAGCCAGATCTCTTCAGCCAGCACAGGCTGGGCATCGAGCAGGCGCAGCCGAACCAGGCGGATCACCGGCGCGCCGGCGACCAGGCCCAAGGCCTGGCTCACAGCCGAGGGCGCGGTCACGGCCTCGATGCTCAAGACCCGGCTCTCGGGCATCTGACGCTCGCCGGCGGCGGTCTGGAAACGGAAGAAACGAAACAGAGATGACTGGAACTGCGGGCGTCGGATGAAAGTGCCGCGCCCCTGCTGGCGTTCGAGGATGTTGTCGTTGACCAGCATATCGATGGCCTTGCGCACCGTGCCGGTGGACAGGCAGTACTCGGCGGACAGCGCCGCTTCGGTAGGAATCGCCTCGCCCGGACGCCAGCGATTATTGGCGATCTGCTCGGCGAGCTGATCCCGCAAACGTTGATAAAGGGGCAATCTGTCGTCGCTGGAAAGCTTGTTCATTTTTGTATTTATCCAGTCATCTATATGAATATGGGCGGAGTATTGTCTCGTAACAAATGCCGCGTCAAGAGGTCGCAGGACGCACCAAACCAGGGCAAATACCGTTCAAGGGCTCTATTTCAACCGTCTTGCGGGGCCATTAGCCATCAATCTCGGAAATATCTTGTATCATCCTGACACGCCTATTGCGAGTCTGACGAAACCGTTAGCCTTCTGCTCACCTCATCCGCCCGGCCCGCGCAGCTATCGGCCGGCCCTTTGCACGAGCGAGACTCCCGATGACCCAACACTCTGTCGCCACTCCCGGCAGCCATACCCTGACCCGGGGCCTGGTGCTGCTCTTCGCGTTCTGCTGCGGCGCGATTGTCGCCAACATTTATTACGCCCAGCCGATTATCGAGATGATCGCGCCGGACATTGGCCTGTCCAGCACCGCCGCCAGCCTGATCGTGTCGCTGACCCAGATCGGCTATGCATTGGGCCTGTTTTTTCTTGTACCGCTGGGAGACCTGCTGGAGAACCGCCGGCTGATGCTGCTGACCACGATGCTGGCGATACTGAGCCTGCTGGGCGCGGCCTTCGCGCAGCAGCCCAACCTGTTTCTGGTGGTCTCGTTGCTGGTCGGTTTCAGCTCGGTCTCGGTGCAGATGCTGATTCCCCTGGCCGCCCACCTGGCGCCGGAAGAAACCCGCGGCCGAGTCGTCGGCAGCATCATGGGCGGCCTGTTGCTGGGTATCCTGCTAGCGCGACCACTATCGAGTCTGATTGCGGACCACTTCGGCTGGCGTGCGGTGTTCGGCGCTGCCGCTGTGGTCATGCTTGGCATCAGCCTGGTACTGGCGACCACCATCCCCAAGCGCATCCCCGACCATCGCGCTTCCTACGGCCAACTGCTGTTCTCGCTCTGGACACTGCTGCGCCGCCAGCCGGTCCTGCGCCAGCGGGCTTTCTACCAGGCCTGCATGTTCGCGACCTTCAGCCTGTTCTGGACTGCGGTGCCGCTGGAATTGTCGCGTAATCATAGCCTGTCGCAGAGCCAGATCGCCCTGTTCGCCCTGGTGGGTGCGATCGGCGCCTTCGCCGCGCCGATCAGCGGCCGGCTGGCGGACGCCGGACATACCCGGATCGCGACGCTGGGCGCGCTGCTGCTGGGCGCTTTGAGTTTCCTGCCGGCGCTGATCCACCCCGCCTTCGGCGTGATCGGCCTGGCCGTCACCGGCGTGGTCCTGGACTTCTGCGTGCAGATGAACATGGTGCTCGGCCAGCGCACGGTCTATGCGCTGGACGCCGCCAGCCGTAGCCGTCTGAATGCGCTGTACATGACCAGCATCTTCGTGGGCGGCGCCATTGGTTCGTCCATCGCCAGCCCGCTGTTCGACCATGGCGGCTGGACCTGGGTGCTGATCGCCGGCACCGCCCTGCCCCTGATCGCGCTGCTGGCCTTCCTCAAGGATTCGGCGGCGACACGGCGGATCGGTGTCAACGCCTGACTTCGAATCAGGCGTGACCGGCGATAGCCGTTACGCCACGGCGTCCGATTCAGGCACGGACGCCGCCTCCCTCACGCCGAGGCGCTGTCGCACGCTGTCCAGAAACGCCTGCGTCAGCACGATATTGTCGTGACGCTCAGGCAAGGTCAGCGAGCAACCCAGGCCCCGCACCGAACATTGTTCGCGCAGCACGGCTTCAGCCCTGGCGATTTCCGCCGGCTCGCGGCTGTCACCCGCCCACCAGCAATCGGCTTTCACCTCCAGCGCATGCAGGGCAAAGGCCTGGCTGAGCCGCGCGTTGGCATGCAGCAGCTTGTAACCGGTTTCGATCTCGTCCTGCACGGCGATGTCCTGATAGACGCTGCGCAACCCGTCGGCACTGATACCCGCGTCTTGCGCGACCTGCTCGATCACCCGATCGGCGACCCGCTGCGGGTCGGCCTCGCTCACGCGTGCCGCCTGGATCAGCGCCAGTACCCGCTCCTGCTGTAAACCGGGCACAAAGGCCTGCAGGCTCTTGATCAGGCTGAGGTGGAAGTTCTCTTCCTGGTGACGGGCGCGGACCTGCGGGTCTTCCTCGACCCACTTGACCCCGGCCGACGCGGGCAGCATGGAGTCCACCAGCCCGAGGAATTCGACCGTTTCACCGCCCTGCTCCAGCAAATGCGCAACCTCGATGGCCAGCGCGCCACCCAGCGACCACCCCAGCAGGCTGTACGGCCCGTGGGGCTGGACGCCGCGAATCTGCTCCACGTAATACTCGATCATCTGCCGCCAGTCGGTATCGAACCAGCCCGGCACCACGTAGGCCTTGTTGACCAGCCCAAGCACGGGCCGCTCGGCGGCGAGCCGGCCGGCCAGCGGGTAATAGCAATAGGTTCCGCCGCCGCCCGGCGGCAGACAGAACAGCGGCGCCTTGCCGGACGCGCAGTCATTCATGCGGATCACCGCGGATTTGACCTTCGCTTCCCCGGCGCGCAGAAAGTCCGCCAGCTCTTCGAGGGTCTGCATCAGTAGAAAGTCATGCAGTTTGATCGAGACGCCGAATTCGTCGCGAATCCGGCCCGCCAGCGCCACCGCCAGCAATGAATGCCCGCCCAGCGCGAAGAAATTGTCGGCAAGGCCCACCCGCTCCACCTGCAACACCTCGGACCACAAAGCCGCCAGCCGCTGTTCGAGATCGGTACGCGGGGCGACATGCGCTTGCGCCGCGCGGTTGACGTCGGGCCTGGGCAGCGCGCGACGATCCAGTTTGCCGTTGGCGCTCAGGGGCATGGCGTCCAGCAGCATGAAGTGGCTGGGCACCATGTAGTCCGGCAGTTGGGCATCGAGGTGCTGTTTCAGCGCGTTGCGCAGGCTGGCCGGGTCGCTGTCTGCCTGCATCGGCACCAGATAGGCGACTAATTGCTTGCCCAGCGGCCCGTCGACGTCGATGACGTGGGCTTCGCGCACCTCGGCCAACTCGCGCAGCCGCGCCTCGATTTCACCCAGTTCGATGCGCAGGCCGCGAATCTTGACCTGATGGTCGATCCGGCCGGCGTATTCGATCACGCCGTCGGCGGCATAGCGCGCCAGATCGCCGGTACGGTACAGGCGCCCGCCGCAGGTCGAAAACAGATCGGGCACGAAGCGCTCGGCAGTCAGCGCCGGGCGGTTGTGGTAGCCACGTGCCAGGCCGACGCCGCCCAGGTAAAGCTCGGCCGCCACGCCCGGTGGCGCGGGCAGCAGGCCGGCGTCGAGGATGTGGGTCTTGAGGTTATCGATGGGCCGGCCGATGGGCACGCTGATCCTGTCCTGCGCCGTGCAGGTCCAGTGCGTGACGTCGATGGCTGCTTCGGTCGGGCCATAGAGGTTGTACAACCTGACACAAGGCAGGCGCTCCAGGACCTGCGCGGCCAGTTCCGTCGGCAGCGCTTCGCCGCTGCAGATGACCCGGCGCAGGCTGGCGCAGCCGTTCGCCTGCGGGTTGCCCATGAACGCCTGCAACATCGAAGGCACGAAATGCAGGGTCGTGACCCGGTGCTGATGGATGGTTTCCACCAGCCGTTGCGGATCGCGATGATCCCCCGGCAAGGCAATCGCCAGCCGGGCTCCGGTCATCAGCGGCCAGAAGAACTCCCAGACCGACACGTCGAAGCTGAATGGCGTCTTCTGCAAGACCGTGTCGCCGGCCTCCAGTCGGTACGCGCGCTGCATCCAGTTCAGGCGATTGACCAGCGCGCGATGGCTGTTGCCCGCGCCCTTGGGTTTGCCGGTGGAACCCGAGGTGTAGATCAGATAAGCCAGGTCCAGCGGATGACTGAGATCGGGCAGGTTGTCATCGCCGTGGTCTTCCAGTCCGTCGTCCGGCTGGTCCAGGCACAGACTGCGCATCCCGGCCGCCAGCGGCAGGCGCTGGAGCAACGCGGTCTGGGTCAACAGCAGGTCGATGCCGCTGTCCTGCATCATGTACGCCAGCCGGTCTTCGGGATAGTCGGGGTCGAGCGGCACGTAAGCGCCGCCCGCCTTGACGATCGCCAGCAGGCCGATTACCAGTTCCAGACTGCGCTCGGCACAGATGCCGACTCGCGCGTCCGGGCCGACGCCGGCGGCACGCAGCCCATGGGCAAGCCTGTTGGCGCGGGCGTTCAACTGACAGTAACTCAGCGACGCATTGCCGAACACCAGGGCGGGCGCGTCCGGCGTCGCTCGCACCTGATCCTCGATGAGGCTATGGATGCTCCGGTCGTCCGGGAAAGCGGCCTCGGTGTCGTTCCAGTCGTCGAGCAGCCGCTTTTCCTGGGCCGGTTCCAGCATCCCCAGCTCGCCGATGGCTGCATTGGAGTCCTGGACCATTGCGTGCAACAGCGTCTGGAAGTGCCCGGCCAGCCGGGCGATGACGTCCTGGTCATAGCATTGGCGGTCATAGCTCAAGCGCAGCGACAGGGCCTCGCCCAGATTGACCACCACGGTCAGCGGATAGTGAGTCTGCTCCCGGTTCTCCAACGCGCCGAACACCACACCTTGCGGGGCCGTCTGGCGCAAGGCGTCGGACACCGGATAGTTCTCGAACACCAGAATGTTGTCGAACAGCGCTTCGCCCGCGCTGCCGGCCCAGCGTTGAATCTCGTACAGGGGCGTGTGTTCGTGCTCGCGCAGGGCCACGTTGAGCGCCTGCACCTGTTGTACCCACTCGGCCACCGACTGCTCGACCCGCGGGCTGGCGATGACCGGCAAGGTGTTAATGAACAGCCCCAGTTGTTCCTCGATGCCCGGCAGATCCGCCGGCCGCCCCGCCACCGTGGCGCCGAAGGCCACGCTGGCCTGACCGGTGCAACGTTGCAACAGCAACAGCCAGGCGGACTGCACCAGCGTGTTGACGGTTACCCGCTGTTCGCGGGCGAACTCGCCAAGCTGTCGGGTCAGGGTCGCGTCGAGGGTATGCAGGTGTTCGCCATGCCCCGGCTGGCCGACGCTCCTGAAGGCCTGCGCCAGCCGGGTCGGCGCATCGAGCGCGGCCAGTTGCCCGCGCCATAAGGCTTCGCTGGCGCCTGCGTCTCTGCCTTGCAGCCATTCGATGTAGTCGCGATAGCGGCCGCCGCGCTGCGCCGGCGTCTCCCCGCTGTAGCGTTGCAGTACCTCGCCCAACAGGCGCGAACTGCTCCAGCCGTCCATGAGGATGTGATGACTGGTGTAGATCACTTGATGCGTTTGTTCCCCGGTCCGCAACACGGTCAGCCGCAGCAAAGGCGCGCTGGACAGGTCGAAGCCGCGCTCGCGTTCGGTCCGTGCGGAGTCATCCAGCCACTGGCGTGACTGGCCACGGGCATCCCGCTCCGCGAACGGCAGCGCCACCTGGCGCAACACCACTTGCAGCGGCGGTTGCAGGTCGCTGACGAACACGCTGCGCAGCACCGGGTGAGCGTCCAGCGTGGCCTGCCAGGCGGCGCGGAATCCGGCGACATCCAGGCCGCTGACGTCAATGCGCAGCTGGTTGACGTAATCCCCGGCCTCCTGCTTGGCGAGGCTATGGAAGAGCATGCCCTGCTGCATGGGCGACAGCGGGTAGACATCCTCGATGTCTTGAGCCGGAATCGGCAAGCGGTCCAGCTGGACCTGGGTGACGCGTGCCAGCGGAAAGTCCGATGGCGTGACGCCCCAGACGTCTTCCCGGACGCAATGGGCGATCAGCCCGCGCAGTTCCTGGGCATAGTCGTCCGCCAGGCGTTGCAGGGTCGCACGCTCGAACACCGCGCCGCTGAAGGTCCAGGTCAGGTTCAGCTCACCGCCGAACACTTGACCGTTGATGCTGATCGGTGCCGCCAGCGGGGCTTCGTCGCTCTGCGCCGATCCGCTGCTCTCACCGGACGGTGCGAACAAGGCATCGCTGTCACTGAAGCTGGCGTCGAACTGCCCCAGATAGTTGAACACCACGCTGCCTTGCGCCAGACGCTGCAAGGTCGCGCGGGCGGTCGGACTGCCCAGATAGCGCAGCAGGCCATAGCCCAGACCTTTTTCCGGCACTGCGCGCAGTTGTTCCTTGATCGCCATGATCGACTCGGCCAGCGCGGGCTGGGGCATCAGGCGCACCGGATACAGATTGCTGAACCAGCCCACCGTGCGGCTGATGTCCAGATCATCGAACAAATCTTCACGGCCGTGGCCTTCCAGACGCACCAGCGCGTCGGACTGCCCCGTCCAGCGGCACAGCACCCGCGCCAGCGCCGTGAGCAACAGATCGTTGATCTGGGTGCGGTAGGCGGCCGGCGCCTGTTGCAGCAGCTGTCGAGTCAGCTCGGGGTCCAGCCGGGTAGAAACGGTCAGCGCCTCTTTCATCCGTTGCGCGCCTTCGGGATGATCCAGCGGCAGGGTGTCGCTGGCATCCCGCAGCTGCGCTTCCCACCAGCCGAGTTCGGCTTGCAACGCAGGGGTTTGGGCGTAGGCATGCAGGCGCTCGGCCCAGGTCTTGAGGGAGGCGGTCCTGGCCGGCAGCGTCAAGGCACGGCCCGACACTGCCGCCTGATACGCCTGTTGCAGATCTTCCAGCAGCACCCGCCAGGACACGCCGTCCACCGCCAAGTGGTGGATGACCAGCAGCAGGCGCTGCTCGCCCTGAGGAAGATTGATCAACACGGCGCGCAGCGGCGGCCCGTTGGACAGATCCAGACTGCGCTGGGCTTCGTCCGCCAGCTCGTTCAGGCGGGCGGCGTCTTCCAGATCATGGGTCCACAACACGTCTTGAGACTTGAGCGGGCCGAAGCTGGCCTGCCACTGGCCGTCCAGCTGGCTGAAGGTCAGGCGCAGTGCATCATGCTGCTCGATCAACGCGTTGAGCGCCGCATTGAGCGGCGCGGTTTGCAACGCCGTTGCCGGCTTGAGCAGCACCGACTGGTTCCAGTGCTGACGCTGGGGGATGTCCAGCTCGAAGAAGCGCGCCATGACCGGCAACAGCGGCAGGCAACCGCTGACTTGCTCCACAGGTGCCGCCGCTTTGCTCTGGATGACTTTGGCGACTGGTGCCAGCTGGGCGATGGTCTGCTTTTCGAACAGCTGCTTGGGGCTCAGTTTCAAGCCCTGGCGCTTGGCGCGGGCAATGATCTGCAAACTGAGGATCGAATCGCCGCCCAGCTCGAAGAAGTTGTCGGTGGTGCCGACCCGTTCCAGCTTGAGCACGTCGGCCCAGACCCGGGCCAGGATTTCTTCCACCTCGTTGGCCGGCGCCGTATAGCGCTGCACCACCGCGCCGGGCTTGGGCAAGGCGCGCTTGTCCAGTTTGCCGTTGGCGGTCAGCGGCAGACGGTCGAGCAGCAGGATCTGCGCCGGCACCAGATAATCCGGCAGGCGCGCCGCCAGACATTCGCGCAGGCTGTCCGCGCTCAGGGTCACGCCGGGCGCGGCCACGCACCAGGCCACCAGTTGCAGACGGCTGTCGTCGCTGTCCAGCGGCTGGGCGAGCACGACCGCATCCGCCACGCCCTCCAGCGTCTTGAGCAATTGCCCGATCTCTCCGGGCTCCACCCGATAGCCCCTGATCTTGACCTGATCGTCGGCCCGCCCCAGGTATTCCAGTACCCCACCTACCAGCCGGGCCCGGTCGCCAGCGCGATACAGGCGCTCGCCACGCCCCTGCGGGTCGGGCACGAAACGTTCGGCGGTCAGCGCCGGGCGCTGAAGATAACCCTGCGCCAGGCCCTGGCCGCCCAGGTACAACTCGCCTGCCACGCCCTGCGCGACCGGGTTCAGCCAGCCATCCAGAACGCTGGCCTTGCCATTGGCCAGCGGCAGGCCGACCGGCACGCCGCGCCCATCTTCACGGCTTTCGCCGACGTCGTGGGTCAGTATCCCGACCGTGGTCTCCGTCGGGCCGTAATGGTTGAGGACCCGGCAACCGGGCTTCAGCGCCCTGACCTGCTCAACCAGCGCCCAGGAGCTGGCTTCGCCGCCAAGGATCAGCAAACCCTCGGGCAGGACATCCGCCGGACGGGCGGCCTGCAACAGCCCTTGCAAATGGCTGGGAACGATCTTCAGCACATCGACACGATGCGCGGCCATATACCCGGCGAACGCGTCCGGATCGAAAGCCTGTGCATGGTTGAGCAAATGCAAGGTGCGGCCCGAAGCCAGGGCGCCGAACAGCAGGGTGTGGCCCAGATCGGCGGCGACGGTGGAGACCATCGCCATGCTGGCGTCGCCGTCCAGCGCCAGCCGGTCGAGCACCGCTTGCAGATAGTTGGCGAGAGCGCCGTGACTGATCACCACGCCCTTGGGGTGCCCGGTGGAACCGGAGGTGTAAATGATGTACGCCGGGTGCTGCGCCGACACGCGAACCTCCAGCGCAGCGTCATCGAGCCCGGCACCGAGCGCATCCTCCCAGGCCAGCGCCGCGCAGACGCCGAGGCTTGCGGCCTGAGCATCCCCGCGCTCATGAATCAGCAGGGACGCCTGGCTGTCCTTGAGCAGTTGTTGCAGGCGCTCGGCCGGCTGGCGGATATCCAGCGGCAGATACACCGCGCCCGCTTTCAGCACGGCCAGCAGGCTCACCACCCATTCGACCGAACGGTCGTAGCCCAGGGCCACGGTTGCGCCCGGCTTCACGCCCTCGTTGCGCAGATAGCGTGCAAGCCGGTTGGAGCGACGCTCAAGCTCGTCGAAGCTGAGCGCCTGCTCGCCGGCACGCACGGCGATCTTGTCGTTTCCGGCACGCGGCCTTCGCTGCCACAGGTCAAGGAAGGTGTCGCAGGCGAAGCGCTCGCAAGGCCCGGCCGGCACGGGCGCAAAGCTCGACGGATGATCCGCCAGCCGTTCAGCGCCGTGGGCGGCCAGTGCCTGCAATGTCTGGTGCAGGGCATCGGCGATGCGCTCGATGGTCGCCCGCTCGAAAAGATCGGTGGCATAGGTGAAATAACCGCGCAGCCCATCCGGGGTATCGGTGAAGTCAAAGGCCAGATCGAAGCGCGCATCCTGGGCATCGGTGGCGAACTCCGCGACGCTCAGGCCGGCGAGTCCCTGTCGGGCATCGGCGGTCTGCCGCGCCGAGTAGACGTGCTGATTGATCTTGAACTGGAACAGCGGGTTATGGCTGGAACTGCGCTCCGGCAGCAGGGCATCCACCAGATGCTCGAACGGCAGCTCCTGGTGAGACTGGGCACCAGTCACCACTTCCTTGACCTGATCCAGCAGCTCGGCAAAGGTCTGGCGCTCGTCCACCTGCACCCGCAGCACCTGGGTGTTGACGAAAAAGCCGATCAATCCTTCCAGCTCGGAGCGGGTGCGCCCGGCATTCGGCGCGCCGATGCGGATCTCGCTCTGCCCGCTGAAACGCGACAGCACCAGCGCCAGCGCGGCGACGGTCAGCATAAACAGGGTCTGGCCGTTGTTGCGCGCCAGGGTCTTCAACCGGGCGCTGAGCATTTCCGGAACATCCAGATTTACCCTGGCGCCGCGCTGGCTAGGGTGCAACGGACGCTCATGGTCCAGCGGCAACGCCAGCACCGGGTGTTCGTCGCCCAGCTGGCGCTGCCAGTATTCCAGTTGACGCTCGCCCTCCCCGGCCTCCAGCCAGGCCCGTTGCCAGATCGCGTAATCGGCGTACTGCACTGGCAGGCGCGGCAGTTGCGGGTCGATGCCTTTGACCTCGGCCTGATAAAGCTGAACGAATTCACGGATCAGCAACTCGCCGGACCAACCGTCCGACACGATGTGATGCAGGCACAGGGTCAGCACATGCTCGGTGTCCGACAGCCTGAACAGGCAGACCCGCAGCAGCTCGCCGCTGAGCAGGTCGAACGGCGTCTGCAGCTCGTCGCGCACCCGCGCTTCTAGCTGCGCCGGTTCGACCGCGCAGACGTTCAGGGTCACCCCGGCGTCGGCCAGGATCTCCTGATGAAACTCGCCGTCCACCGACACGAACCGGGTGCGCAGGGTTTCGTGACGCTGGATCAGCGCTTGCAGCGCGCGGGCCAGCGCGTCCTGATCCACCGTGCCCTGCAGCCGCACCGCCAGCGGCACGTTGTAGGCGACATTGCCCGGCTCCAGTTGCCAGAGGAACAGCATGCGCTGCTGGGCATACGACAGCGGAATGCGCGTCTGCTCAGGCGCGGTGCGGGCGATGGGCAACAAGCGAAAGCTCTGGCCGGTTTCGCGCATCTTGTCGAGGATCTGCCGACGCTGCTCCACCGGCAGGCCGATGAAGCGTTGGGCGATACGTTCAGCTGCAGACTTGTCCATGTCAGATCCCCGCCATTTCATTCATCATTTTTTCGATATCGGACAGGCCGTCCTCGGTCAGCGACAGGCTTGCACCCGCCAGCGCCTGGATGAACTCGCCCAGTTGCGGCTTTTCGAAGACCAGACGCAGCGGCACATCCAGGCCCAGGCTTGCCTGGATACGCGAAACCAATTGCGCGGCGAGCAGCGAATGGCCGCCCAGCTCGAAGAAGTCGTCGTTCAGACCGACCCGCTCGACATGCAGCACCTGCGCCCAGAGCGCGGCCAATTGCCGTTCCTGTTCGGTGACCGGCGCGACATGGCGGCGTTGCAGTTCGCTCGCGTCGGGCGCGGGCAACGCCTTGCGGTCCAGCTTGCCGTTGGGCGTGAGCGGCATGGCACTGAGCCAGACGAAGTGCTGCGGCACCATGTACTCCGGCAGCGCTGCCTTGAGCTGCGCTCTGAGCCTGCCGCGCAACTCATCGGCAACCTGAACGCCTTCCGCGGCCACCAGATACGCTACCAGCTGCTTGCCCAACGGGCCGTCGACGTCGATGACCGCGGCGTCCCGAACCTCGGGGCTTTCCAGCAGCACCGCCTGGATTTCGCCCAGCTCGATACGGAAACCGCGAATTTTCACCTGATGGTCCAGCCGGCCGAGATAGTCCAGCACGCCGTCCGGGCGATAGCGGGTCAGGTCACCGGTGCGGTACAGGCGGCTGCCATCCGCGGCGAAGGGATCGGGAACGAACCGCTCGGCGGTGAGCGCGGCCCGGTTGTGGTAACCACGGGCCAGGCCGTCGCCACCGATCAGCAGCTCGCCCGGCGCACCGATCGGCGCCAGCTCAAGATCGGCACCCAGTACGTGCAGCCGGGTGTTGCCCAACGGGCGACCGAGGCGCACGTCGTCGCTGTCGCCAAGGCGATGACGGGCGGACCAGATGGTGGTTTCGGTCGGGCCATAGAGGTTCCAGACGTGCCCGGCCTGCTCGATCAGCCGCTGGGCCAACTCGACGCTCAAGGCTTCGCCGCCGCACAACAGGGTCTTGCCGCGCAGCGCGCCCTCGGGCGCCACGTCCAGCAGCATGCGCCAGGTGGAAGGCGTCGCCTGGATCAGACTCACCGCCTGACGCTCGATCACCTCCAGCAGCGCACGTGGATCCTTGTTGGCCTCCGGCTCCAGCAGCACGATCGAAGCGCCGCGCATCAGCGGCAGCCAGAGTTCCAGCCCGGCGATATCGAACGACAATGACGTGAGCGACAGCACCCGATCCGACGCCTGTAGCCCCGGTTCCGCGGCCATGCTGCCCAGGAAGTTGACCAGCGCATGCCGTGGCACCCCGACCCCCTTGGGCTGCCCGGTGGAGCCTGACGTGTAGATTACGTAGGCCAGATGCCGCGCCATCGCCTGCCCCGGCAGGTTATCGGCGCTGTACTGCGCCAGCGCGTCCTGCGCGCGGTCGAGGCACATACTCTGTACCTGGTCGGGAACCGAGAGTTTTGCAAGCACTGCGGAGTGGGTGAGCAACAGGCGCAGGCCGCTGTTCTGCATCATGTAGGCCAGCCGTTCCGGCGGGAAATCGGGGTCCAGCGGCACATAGGCGCCACCGGCCTTGAGGATTGCCAGCAGGCCGACGACCATGTCGATACCGCGCGCAACGGCCACGCCGACCAGCACGTCCGGGCCGACCCCGCATTCGCGCAGTCGGTGCGCCAGCCGGTTAGCCTGGGCATTGAGCGCCTGATAAGTGAGCTGCCGATCACCGAACCTCAATGCGATAGCCTGCGGTGCGACCTGGACCTGCGCTTCGATCAGCGCTGTCAGGCAGGCCGGCGTCGGCAGCGGCATGGCGCTGGCGTTCCAGTCTTCCAGCAACCGGGTGCGTTCGGCGTCGCTGTGCAGCGGCAGACCGGCGACGCGCTGGCGAACGTCGGCGCAGATGCCGCGCAGCAAGGCTTTCCAGTGCTCGGCCAGCCGCTCGACGGTCGTGGCATCAAACAGCGCGGTGGCATAGGTGAAGGCTGCGCTCAGGCCGCCTTCGTACTCGGTGGTGTTGAGCGTCAGGTCGAACTGCGCCGCGTGGCTGTCCGGCTCCAGCGGCTCGACCTTGAGCCCGCCCACTTCGCGAATCTCGGCCGAGGCCTGGATCTGGTGGTTGAACATGACCTGGAACAGCGGGCTGTGACTCAGGCTGCGTTGCGGCTGGAGCGCTTCGACCAATTGTTCGAACGGTAGCTCCTGATGCGCCTGGGCCCCAAGCGCCGCGTTGCGGACCTGATCCAGAAGCTCGCCGAAGGTGGTGTGCAGATCGAATTCGGCGCGCAGCACCTGAGTGTTGACGAAAAAGCCGATCAGCCGCTCGGTCTCGGCGCGGGTCCGGTTGGCGATGGGCACGCCGACGCGGATGTCGCTCTGCCCCGAATGCCGGTGCAGCAGGCTCTGGAACGAAGCCAGCAACAGCATGAACAGCGTCACGCCCTGTTGACGGGCTACCTGCCGGAGCCCGGCGACCAGCGCTTCGTCCAGCTCGACCGGCAAGCGCGCGCCCGCATGACTCTGCACGGCGAGGCGCGGGCGATCGGTCGGCAATTCGAGCACCGGTTGCTCGTCCCCCAGCTGGCGCTTCCAGTAGTCGAGCTGCCGGGCCTGCTCGCCGGCGGCCATCCAGGTCCGCTGCCAGAGCGCGTAATCGGCGTACTGGATTGGCAGTTCGGCAAGCTCGCTCTCGTGGCCCTGACTGAAGCCCTGATACAGGCGCACCAGTTCCTCGACCATGATCGGCATCGACCAGCCGTCGGAAACGATATGGTGTTGAGTCAGGATCAGCACATGTTCGTCGACACCCAGGTGAATCAGCTTCACCCGCAACAGCGGCCCCCGCTCCAGATCGAAGGCGCGGCGGATTTCCCGCTCGATGACCGATTCCAGGGATTCACCGACCGGCAGCGACTCCACGGCCAGCACGAACGGCCGAGGCGGATGAATGATCTGCACCGCCTGCTCCCCTTGCTGGCGGAAGGTGGTGCGCAAAGTTTCGTGACGGGCGATCAGCGCCGTCAAGCTCTGCTCCAGCGCCTCGATCGCCAGGCCGCCGGTCAGGCGCAAGGCAGCCGGCATGTTCCAGGCACTGCTCTCAGGCTCCAGTTGCCAGAGAAACCACTGGCGCTGCTGGGCATAGGACAAGCCTAGCGGCTGCTCGCGATCGGCGCGGACCAGCGCTGGCGTCCCGGTCGGCTCCGGCGCGGTCTGCCCGGCCATGGCGGCGAATGCAGCCAGATCGCGAGCTTCGAACAGATTGCGCAGGTTGAGCGCCACATTCAGATGCTGACGAATCCTGGAAATCACCTGGGTGGCCAGCAGCGAGTGGCCGCCCAGCTCGAAGAAGTTGTCGTGGAGCCCGACCTGTTCGACTTTCAGCACTTCTGCCCAGATCGCCGCCAGTTCCTGTTGCAGCGGGGTTTCGGGCGCTACGAACGCAGCCTGCAGCTGGCTGGCGTCGGGTGCCGGCAAGGCCTTGCGGTCCAGTTTGCCGTTGCCGGTCAGCGGGAAGCTGTCGAGCAGGATCAGGTGGGCCGGGACCATGTAGTCCGGCAGGGTGGATTTGAGGTGGTCGCGGAGAGCGGTGCGCAGCTCTGCCTCGGCGGTCGGCATCGATCCTTCGCGGCTGAAGCCGCTCCTACGGACTGTGTACGCGATCAGTTGGTTGTCCCGGGCGAGGACTACGGCGTCCTGCACTTGGGGATGGGTCTTGAGGCGGGCTTCGATTTCGCCCAGCTCGATGCGAAAGCCGCGGATCTTGACTTGGTGGTCGATGCGGCCGGCGTAGTCGATCAGGCCTTCGCGCCAGCGCGCCAGGTCTCCGGTGCGGTATAGGCGACCGCCGTCGCCAAACGGGTCGGGCACGAAGCGCTCGGCGGTCAGTGCCGCACGGTTGTGATAACCCCGCGCGAGTCCCGCGTGGCCAATGTGCAGCTCGCCGCTGCAACCCTGGGCCACCGGGTTGAAGTCGGCGTCCAGCACGTACCAGGACAGGTCCGGAATCGCCACTCCGATGGGGCTGTCGCTATCGAAGGTATCGGCCAGGGTAATCGGCCGGTAGCTGACATGCACCGTGGTTTCGGTGATGCCGTACATGTTGACCAGTTGCGGCGTCTGGTCGCCGAAGCGCTCGAACCAGGGCCGCAGGCCCGGCACGTCCAGCGCTTCGCCGCCAAATACCACGCGGCGCAGCGCCAGTTCGGCGGGCGACGCGCAGGCCACCGGAATCAGCTGGCGGAAGGCCGACGGCGTCTGGTTGAGCACCGTGACCTGTTCGTCGACCAGCAACTGGTGGAAGTCATCCGGCGAGCGGCTGACCTCCCGCGGCACGATCACCAGTCGCCCGCCATGCAGGAGCGCGCCGAAGATCTCCCACACCGAGAAATCGAAGGCATAGGAATGGAACAGGGTCCAGACGTCCTGCTCGCCAAAGCCGAACCAGTCCTCGGTCGCGGCGAACAGGCGCATCAGGTTGTGATGAGTGAGCAAAGTGCCCTTGGGCCGGCCGGTGGAGCCAGAGGTGTAGATGACGTAGGCCAGCTGCGCCGGCGTACTGAAACTGAGTGGATCGGCTTCGCTGTAACCGCTGAGGTCGGCGTCGAGCATCAGCACCGGTAGTGATTCAGACAGCGGCAGGCGCTCCACCAGCGCCGGCTGGGTCAGCAGCAAGGCGATGCCGCTGTCGTCCAGCAGATACGCCAGCCGCTCGGCCGGGGATTCGGGATCGAGCGGCACGTAGGCGCCGCCGGCCTTGAGGATCGCCAGCAGGCCGACGATCATCTCGAAGCCGCGCTGCACCGCCAGCCCGACCCGCACCTCCGGCCCGACGCCCTGCTCGCGCAGCCGATGGGCGAGCCGGTTGGCGCGCAGGTTGAGTTCGCCGTAGCTCAGGGACTCGCCCTCGAAGCGCAGGGCAATGGCCTCGGGACGCCGGGCGGCCTGGGCTTCGATAAGCTGGTGGGCGCAGTGCCGGCTGGGAAACTTGCGAACGTGCGGGTTCCAGTCGCGCAGCGTGCGCTGCCGCTCTTCGTCGCCCACCATCGCCAGTTCGGCGATGCGCTGTCGGGCATCGCCGCACATGGCTCGCAGCAGGTTGCGCCAGTGACGCCCCATGCGTTCGACGGTTTCTGCGTTGAACAAGGACGTGGCGTAGATCAACGAGGCGTCCAGACCATCGGCCCGCTCGCAGGTATCGAGGGTCAGGTCGAACTGCGCGGTGTGCTTGTCCGGATGCAGATGCTCCAGGCGCAGCCCCGGTATGTGCCGGACTTCGGCAAGACTCTGCGCCTGATGGTTGTAGGCCGCCTGGAACAGCGGATTGCGGCTCGAATCGCGCTGCACGTGCAACGCTTCGACCAGCTGCTCGAACGGCAGGTCTTGATGCGCTTGCGCCTGTACCGCGGTCTGCCTGACCTGTTGCAGCAATGCAGCCACGGTCAGTTGGTCATCGAATTGCGCGTCGAGCACCTGGGTATTGACGAAGAAGCCGATCAGCCCTTCGGTTTCCGGACGGTTGCGGTTGGCGACCGGGACGCCGACCCGGATATCGTCCTGGGCGCTGTAGCGATGCAAGAGGATTTGCCACGAGGCCAGCAACAGCATGAACAGGGTCACGCCCTGCTCCCTTGCCAGACTCTTGAGCTGCGCCAGCGACTCGCCATCGAGCTGCATGGTCACCCGCGCGCCGTGATGGTCGGCCACCGGTGAACGTGGCCGGTCGGTGGGCAGTTCCAGCACCGGCTGTTCGCCGCCGAGCCGGTCGGTCCAGTATTCAAGCTGACGGGCCTGCTCGCCCATTTCCAGCCAGTTGCGTTGCCAGATCGCATAGTCGGCGTACTGGACCGGCAGCGGCGCCCGCTCGATCGGCCGGCCCTGACTCGCGGCTTCATAGCCTTGCAGCAACTCGTCGATCATGACCGGCATCGACCAGCCATCGGACAGGATGTGGTGCTGGGTGAGCAGCAATACATGCTCGTCCGGCGCGGTTTCAAGCAGCCGGACCCGCAACAGCGGCCCCTGCTCCAGATCGAATGGCTGGCTTGCCTCACGGTCGATCAGCGCCTGAACCGGCGTTGCCGCGGCTGGCCGTTCCACGTCGAGACGAAATTCCCCTGCCGGGTGGACGACTTGCAAGGCTTGCTCGCCGTCCTGGCGGAAGGTCGTGCGCAGGCTTTCGTGGCGCGCGATCAGCGTCTGGAAGCTCAGGCGCAGCGCCTCAACATTCAGTTCGCCCCGCAGGCGCAGCGCCAGCGGAATGTTGTACGCGGCGCTGTGCGGTTCGAGCTGCCAGAGAATCCACTGACGCTGTTGCGCGAACGAGAGTACCGCAGCCTCCTGCGGCTCCCTGGGCAACATCGGCGTGACACCGTAAAGATTCACCCCCTGACGCTTGAGCAAAACTGCCAGCGCCTTGCGTTCACGGGCCGACAGCGATTTTACGGAGTCAAGCAACTGTTGCACGGGGGTCTCTCCTGTCAGGCGATCAAGTTGTCAATTTCCTCCGCTGATAAACGTTTGAGAGCCTCCAGAGATTTAGTCAATTCGTCCTGCGCCAGGTCGATGACGCCGGTTTTTTTCTCCACTGCCGCGCAGAACGCCGCCAGGGTCGGTTGCTCGAACAGGTCACTCAGGCCGATTTCGTGCTGCAGGCGTTCGCGCACCCTTGCCAGCAACTGCACCGCCAGCAACGAGTGCCCGCCCAGCTCGAAGAAGTTGTCGTGCAGCCCGACCCGTTCCACCTTCAGCACTTCGGCCCAGATCGCCGCCAGCTCTTGTTGCAGCGGGGTTTCGGGCGGTACGAAGACGGTCTGCCACTGGCTCGCGTCCGGTGCCGGCAGTGCCTTGCGGTCCAGCTTGCCGTTGCCGGTCAGCGGGAAGGCGTCGAGCAGGATCAGGTGGGCCGGGATCATGTAGTCCGGCAGGGTGGATTTGAGGTGGTCGCGGATGTGGGGGGGGAGGGCGGCATCGTTATCGCGGATGAATCCGCTCCTACAGGCTGCATATGCAACCAATTGGCCGTCCAGCGCTATTACCACCGCGTCCCGGACTGCCGGATGGGTTTTCAGGCAGGCTTCGATTTCGCCCAGTTCGATGCGGAAGCCGCGGATCTTGACCTGATGGTCGATGCGCCCGGCATAGTCGATCAGGCCTTCGCCGCGCCAGCGCGCCAGGTCGCCGGTGCGGTACAGGCGACCGCCGTCGCCGAACGGGTCGGGCACGAAGCGCTCGGCGGTCAGTGCCGCGCGGTTGTGATAACCCCGCGCCAGTCCTGCGTGGCCGATGTGCAGCTCGCCGCTGCAGCCCTGGGCCACCGGATTGAAGTCTGCGTCCAGCACGTACCAGGACAGGTCCGGAATCGCCACGCCGATGGGGCTGGCGCTGTCGAAGGTGTCGGCCAGAGTGATCGGCCGGTAGCTGACGTGCACCGTGGTCTCGGTGATGCCGTACATGTTGACCAGCTGCGGTGTCTGGTCACCGAAGCGTTCGAACCAGGGTCGCAGCCCCGGCACGTCCAGCGCTTCGCCGCCGAACACGACCCGGCGCAGCGCCAGCTCGGCGCTTGACGCGCAGGCCACCGGAATCAGCTGGCGGAAGGCCGACGGCGTCTGGTTGAGCACCGTGACCTGTTCGTCGATCAGCAGCCGGTGGAAATCCTCCGGCGAGCGGCTGACCTCCCGAGGCACGATCACCAGCCGCCCGCCATGCAGCAGCGCGCCGAAGATCTCCCACACCGAGAAGTCGAAGGCATAGGAGTGGAACAGAGTCCAGACGTCCTGCTCGCCAAAGCCGAACCAGTCTTCGGTCGCGGCGAACAGGCGCATCAGGTTGTGGTGGGTCAGCAAGGTACCCTTGGGCTGGCCGGTGGAGCCGGAGGTGTAGATGACGTAGGCCAGTTGCGCTGGCGTACTGAAACTGAGCGGATCGGCGGCGCTGTAGCCGCTCAGGTCAGCGTCGAGCATCAGCACCGGCAGCGACTCAGGCAGCGGCAGGCGCTCTATCAACACTGGCTGGGTCAGCAGCAAGGCGATGCCGCTGTCGTCCAGCAAATACGCCAGCCGCTCGGCCGGGGAATCGGGATCGAGCGGCACGTAGGCGCCACCGGCCTTGAGGATCGCCAGCAGGCCGACGATCATCTCGAAGCCGCGCTGCACCGCCAGCCCGACCCGTACTTCCGGCCCGATGCCCTGCTCGCGCAGGCAGTGGGCGAGCCGGTTGGCGCGCCGGTTGAGTTCGCCGTAGCTCAGGGACTCGCCCTCGAAGCGCAAGGCAATGGCCTCGGGATACCGGGCGGCCTGGACTTCGATCAATTGATGAGCGCACTGCCCGGTCGGAAACGCCACGGGACTCTGCTCGCAAGCCGAGGGCAGCGCCAGTTCGCCAAGCGTGGCGTCCGGCGCGGCGGCCATGGCCTGGAGCAGAAAGTCCAGATGACTGGCCAATTGCGCGATGCTCTCGGCACTGAAATGCCTGCGGTCATAGCTCAAGCGCACCGACAGCGTCGCCCCCGCTTCGACCACCAGCGTCAGCGGGTAATGCGCCTGTTCCTGGTTATGCAAGCCACTGAAGGTCAGCCCTTCCGGAGCGCGTTGCAGCGCTTCGGAAACCGGATAGTTCTCGAACACCAACAAGGTGTCGAACAGCGCACCGCCGTTGCCGCCCGCCCAGCGCTGCATGTCGTAAAGCGGCGTATGTTCGTGCTCGCGCAGGCTGAGGTTTTTCGCCTGGATCTGCCGCACCCAGTCGGCAACCCGCTGCTCCGGGCGAGGCTCGTCGATGACCGGCAAGGTATTGATGAACAACCCCAGTTGCTCTTCGACACCGGGCAGATCGGCAGGCCGCCCCGCCACAGTGGCACCGAAAGCCACGCTCGACTGGCCGGTGTAGCGCTGCAGCAGCATCAGCCACGCAGACTGGACCAGCGTGTTGAGGGTGACCCGCTGCGCGCGGGCAAAGTCGTTCAGGCGAGCGGTGCCGGTCGCGTCGATCAGGTGCAGGAAATCGCCGTAGCCCGGCTCGGCAACCGGAGCCTTGAGCGCCTGCGCAAGGCGAGTCGGCTCGTCGAGTCGGGCCAGCTCGGCGCGCCAGAAGGCTTCGCCGGCTTCGGGATTCTGGCGCTGCAGCCACTGGATGTAATCGCGGTAACGCCCCGCCTGCCCGGCCGGCGCCTGCCCGCTGTAGCGTTGCAGGACCTCGCCCAGCAGACGCGAGCTGCTCCAGCCGTCCATCAGGATATGGTGGCCGGTGTACAGCAGATGATGGCTGCGCTCGTCGGTGCGCAACAGCGTCACCCGCAGCAACGGCCCCTGCGCCAGATCGAAGCCTTCACGCAAATCCGCCTCGGCCTGTTCGTCCAGCCAGGCGCCATCGTGCTGACGGGCGTCCCGTTCGACGAACCGCAAGGCCGCCTGCCGCAGAACGACCTGCAACGACTGCTCGCCCTGGGTGACGAACACGCTGCGCAGTATCTCATGATGGTCCACGCAGGCTTGCCACGCCGCCTGGAAGCGCGGGACGTCGAAGCCCTGCACGTCGACCCGCAACTGGTTGATGTAATCGCCGCTGTGCCTTTCGAAAAGACTGTGGAACAGCATGCCCTGCTGCATGGGCGCCAGCGGATAAATGTCCTCGATATTGCCGGCGTTGATCGGCAGGCGGTCCAGCCGCGACTGGGTCAGAGCCGCCAGCGGGAAGTCCGAAGGTGTGACGCCCCGATGTCCTTGGGCGCAATGTTCGATCAGTGCCGTCAGCGCCTGCTCGTACTGACGCGCCAGAGCTTCGATGGTGTCGCTGTGGTACTGCTCGCGGCTGTAGGTCCAGTCGAGCTGCAAACGGCCGGCGAATACCTGGCCGTTGATGCTCAGGTCGTTGGTCAGCGGGCCGTCCGGGTCCAGCGCGGCACCGGAGTGCTCGCCGGCCGGGGTGAACAACGCGCCTTCCTGCGCATCGAAACTGGCATCGAACTGCCCCAGATAGTTGAAAGTCACCGAAGGCCCCGGCATAGGCGCCAGACGCTCGGCCAGAACGGGCTCGCCCAGGTAACGCAGCACGCCATAGCCAATCCCCTTGTTCGGAACGCCGCGCAGCTGCTCCTTGATGGCGCACAGGCTCGCGCCGGGTTCATCGCCCGGCGTCAGGCGCACCGGGAACAGGCTGCTGAACCAGCCGACCGTGCGGCTCAGGTCGAGGTCTTCGAACAGGTCCTCGCGACCGTGGCCTTCCAGCTGAATCAGTACCGATGGTTGCCCGCTCCACCGGCACAGCACCTGAGCCAGCGCGGTCAAGAGCAGATCGTTGACCTGGGTGCGGTAAGCCGCGGGAGCGACCTTGAGCAGCGCATGGGTCAGCTCTTCGCTCAGCCAGGATTGCGCATGGGCCGCGTCGCGGTTGCGTTGCGTACCTTCAGGACAGTCGCGCGGCAAGCTCGGCTCACCGCTCTGTAGCACCCTCAGCCAGTAATCGCGTTCAGAGGTCAGCGCAGCGCTGGTCGCGTGATCGCGCAAGCGCTCGGCCCAGGTCTTGAGCGAGGCGGTCCTGGCCGGCAGCGTCAAGGCACTGCCCGATACCGCCGCCTGATACGCCTGCTGCAGGTCTTCCAGCAGCACCCGCCAGGACACGCCGTCCACCGCCAGGTGATGGATCACCAGCAGCAGGCGCTGTTCGCCTTGCGGCAGATTGATCAATACCGCGCGCAACAGAGGGCCGTTGGCCAGATCCAGACTGCGCTGGGCTTCGTCAGCCAGATCGGTCAAGCGAGCGGCATCCTCCAGATCGTGGGTCCAGAGTACCTCCTGAGACTTGCGCGGGCCGAAGCTGGCCTGCCACTGGCCGTCCAGCTGGCTGAAGGTCAGGCGCAGTGCATCATGCTGCTCGATCAATGCATTGAGCGCCGCATGCAGCGGCGCGGCCTGCAACGCCGTGGCCGGCTTGAGCAGCACCGACTGGTTCCAGTGCCGACGCTGGGGGATGTCCAGCTCGAAGAAGCGAGCCATGATCGGCAACAGCGGCAGACTGCCGCTGACCTGCTCCACGGGCGCCGCCGCTTTGCTCTGGATGACTTTGGCAACCGGCGCCAACTGGGCGATGGTCTGTTTTTCGAACAACTGCTTGGGGCTCAGCTTCAGGCCCTGGCGCTTGGCGCGGGCAATGATCTGCAAGCTGAGGATCGAATCGCCGCCCAGCTCGAAAAAGTTGTCGGTGGTGCCGACGCGTTCCAGCTTGAGCACATCGGCCCAGACCCGGGCCAGAATCTCCTCCACCTCGTTGCCCGGCGCCGTATAGCGCTGCACCGCCGCGCCGGGCTTGGGCAAGGCGCGCTTGTCCAGTTTGCCGTTGGCGGTCAGCGGCAGACGGTCCAGCAGCAGGATCTGCGCCGGCACCAGATAATCCGGCAGGCGCGCCGCCAGGCATTCGCGCAGGCTGTCGGCGCTCAGGGTCACGCCGGGCGCGGCCACGCACCAGGCCACCAGTTGCAGGCGGCTGTCGTCGCCTTCCACCGGCAGCGCCAGCACGCAGGCTTCGGCCACCGACGCCTGATCGAGCAGCGCCCGAGTCACCTCGGCGGGCTCGATGCGATAACCCCGCACCTTGACCTGATCATCGGCGCGACCAAGAAATTCCAGCAGATCCTGGTGATTGCGCCGCATCCGGTCGCCGCTGCGATAGACCCGCGCACCGCCGTCAGCGAACGGATCGGGCACGAAGCGCTCGGCGGTCAGCCCCGGCTGGTTCAGATAACCGAGCGCCAGGCTGGCCCCGCCGATATACAGCTCTCCGGCCACCTGTCGGTCGGCGGGATTCAGCACATCGTCCAGCACGTATACATGAGCACCGGACAGCGGCACGCCGACAGGCACCGGACCAGCCTGCTCCGGGTCGCGCACTTCGTAAGTGAGCACGCCGACCGTGGTTTCGCTGGGACCGTAATGGTTGATGATCCGGCAGTCCGGCCGGTACTGCCGGACCTGCTCGATCAGTTTCGGCGAGCAGGCTTCGCCGCCGAGGATCAGCGACTGGGAGGGCAGTACATCGGCAGGGTTCGCGGCCTGTAACAAGGCGGCAAGGTGGCCAGGCACGATTTTCAGGATTCCGACCCGATGCGTCGCCATGTAGTCGGCAAACCCATCGGGATCAAAACCCAGGGCTTCAGGCAGTACGTGCAGCTTGCGGCCGGCACACAGCGCACCGAAAAGCACGGTGTGCCCCAGATCCGCCGCAATCGTGGACACCAGCGCCATGCTTGCGTCGGGAGCAGGATTCAGGCGTTCCAGCAGGCCACTCACATAACTGGCCAGCGCCTCGTGGCTGACCAGAACACCCTTGGGCTGGCCGGTGGAGCCCGAGGTATGGATGACGTAGGCCGGCATCCGGGGCGCGGCGATGTCCGCGGGGCTTTCGACCGACTGTTCGCGCCATCGCTCGGCATCGAAGGCCAGCGCCTTGCAGCTGTCGCTTGTCAGCGAATCAAGCCGCGCATCTCCATTGGCGCACAACAGCACAGCGGCGCTCGCGTTGTCGAGCATCTGCCTGAGTCGGGCCTGCGGCGCCTTGACGTCCAGCGGCATGTAGACCGCGCCCGCCTTGAAGATCGCCAGCACCGCTGTCAGCCAGTCGAGGGAGCGTTCCATCAGCACGCCGACCGGCCGATCCGGTCCGGCGGCCATGGTTCGCAAATGATGAGCGAGACGATTGGCCGCCTGATCCAGTTCGCGATACGTCAGGGTGCGGTCGAGACAGCGCGCGGCCAGGGCGTCCGGCTGGCTGTCCACCTGCCGCTGCCATTGTTCCAGGACCAGAGCCGGCGGCTTGCACGGCGACCGCGCCGGTTCGGGAGCGACCACTCCCAGACTCGCCAGTGGCGCCTCGGGCGCGCTGAGCAAGGTGTCCAGCAATGCCAGCATTTGCGGTACGAAGCCTTCGACCGTCGCGCGTCGGTACAGGTCGCTGGCGAAGCTCAGGTCGCCATGAATCAGCGTACCGTCGTCCGTGATATCCAGCGCCAGATCGAAATGCGCGCCGTCCTTGCGCAATGGGTATTCGCTGACGGTCAGCCCCGGCAGCTCGAACACCAGACGCGGCTTGAGCACCACGTTCTGGTTGAACTTGGCCTGGAACAGCGGGTTATGCCCCAGGCTGCGCTCCGGCGCCAGCTCATCCACCAGTTGTTCGAAGGGCACATCCTGATGGGCCTGGGCGCCGAACGACGCTTCGCGAATGCGCGCCAGCAAGTCGAGAAAGCTGGCCCGCTCGTCTATCCGGCAACGCAGCACCTGGGTGTTGATGAAAAAGCCGATCAGCCCCTCGGTTTCCGAGCGACCGCGGTTGGCGTTGGGCACGCCGACACGGATATCCCGCTGCCCGGCCTTGCGCGACAGCAACAGCGAAAAGCCGGCCAACACCAGCATGAACAGGCTCACGCCATGAGCGCGGCCGAAGGCGCCGAGTCGCGCGGACAGCCCGGCACCGAAGTCGAAACCCACGTGTTCGCCCTTGAAGCTCTGGACCGGCGGCCTGGGAAAATCATGGGCGGCGTCCAGCAAGGGCTGTTCGTCACCCAGTTGCGTGCGCCAGTACTGCAATTGACGCTCGCCCTCGCCGGCTTCCAGCCAGGCGCGCTGCCAGATCGCGTAATCGGCGTATTGCAGGGGCAGCTCGGGCAATTGCGGCGAGAATCCGGCGCAGAACGCCTGATAGCACTGGACGAATTCCTGAATCATCACGTCCATGGACCAGCCATCGGACACGATGTGATGCATGCACACCGCCAGTACCTGTTCATCGGTCGCCAGACGCAGCAGCTGGACCCGCAACAGCGGCCCCTCGCGCAGATCGAACGGCTGGGCGGTAAACCGCGCCACCTGGGCGCTCAGCTCGGCTTCACGTCGTTCTTCAGGCACATCGCCCAGGTCGACCCGCTCCAGCGCGACCGACTGGTTCTGCAATACGATCTGAACCTGCTGCGCGCCCTCGGTGCGGAACACGGTTCGAAGGGTTTCGTGGCGTTCGATCAGCTGATCCAGCGCAGCGATCAGCGCGGTTTCGTTCAGCTCGCCACGCATGCGCAGCCCGGCCGCCATCTTGTACGCATCGCTGGTCGGGTCCAGCTGCCAGAGAAACAGCAAACGCTGCTGGGCAAACGACAGCGGAATGTCGCTCACGTCATGACGACTGACCGGGATCGGCAGCAGACTGAAATCCTTGCCTTCCTGGCGCAGCCGGTCGAGGAACTGGCGGCGCTGTTCTCGGGACAGGCCGATGAAGCGTTTCGCGATGCGTGCAGCAGTGGTCCCGGTCATGCGCCAGACTCCTCCAGTGAATCCATGAACTGGTCCATGTCGTCCCAATCGTCGTTGGCCGCGCCGGTCAGCGCGGCGGCTTCGGCGGCCAGTTCGGCCAGCAGCGGTTTTTCGAACACCAGACGCAACGGCAGGCTGATGCCCAGCCGGGTCTTGAGCCGCGCGATGACCTGAGCCGCCAGCAGCGAATGGCCGCCCAGCTCGAAGAAATGGTCGTCCAGACCGACCCGCTCGACCCGCAGCACCTCCTTCCAGATCTCGGCAAGGCGGATTTCCGTTTCCGTTTCTGGGGCGCGGTAAGCGGCCTGCAACTGGGCCGCGTTGGGGACCGGCAGCGCCTTGCGGTCGAGCTTGCCGCTGGGGGTCAGGGGCAGCTTTTCCAACAAAATCAGATGCGCCGGGACCATGTAGTCCGGGAGGGTGGACTTCAGGTGATTTCGGAGTGCCTGACGGATTTCGGCGTGATCGCGGATGAATCCGCTCCTACAGGCGGTGTACGCGACCAGTTGGCCATCCAGCGCCAGCACCACTGCGTCCCGGACCGCAGGATAATTTTTCAGGCAACCTTCGATCTCGCCCAGCTCGATGCGGAAACCGCGGATCTTCACCTGATGGTCGACCCGCCCGATGTATTCCAGCGCGCCATCGGCGGCGATGCGGACCCGGTCTCCAGTGCGATACAGGCGCTCGCCGGCCACGAAGGGGTCAGGAATGAAACGTTCGGCACTCAGCACCGGCTGACGGTGGTAACCGCGCGCCAGCCCTGCTCCGCCGATGTACAGCTCGCCGATCGCGCCTTGCGGCAACGGCGCCAGCTGGTCGTCGAGCACGTACAGGCGTCGGCCGGCGAGCGCCCGGCCGATGGGCACCCCGCGCCAGCTCACGGCCTGAGGCAAAAGGCCGGTGCAGTCGTAAATGCTCGACACCACAGTCGCTTCGGTCGGCCCATAGGTGTTGAGCAGACGTACATGGCCCAGCCCGGCCTCGCGGAACAGGCGCAACCCGTCGACCGCCATGGCTTCGCCGCCGACGTGGATCTGCCGCAACGCGCCGTAATGGGCCGGGCGGTTGGCGGCGAAATCCTGCACCAGAGTCAACCAGTAGGCGGCTGGCAGATCGGCGACCGTTATTCCATGCTCGATCAGCATCTGATGGAAAGTGGCGCTGTCCCACAGCCGGTCGTCGCGCATCACCACGCACGCACCGCGGCACAGCGGCGGGTAGAACTGCTCGACGAATCCGTCGAAACCCTGGGTAGCGAATTGCAGCACGTGATCGGTTTCGCGCAGCTCGCTGTATCGGGCACCCAGCTCGACGAACTCGGCCAGGGCTTCGTGACTGATCGCCACGCCTTTGGGCCGGCCGGTGGAGCCGGAGGTGTAGATGACGTAGGCGAGATTCGCGGGGGCCGGCGTTATCTCCAGATCCTGCTCGTCTTCCGGTCCGGCCTCGTCAGGCTGATCGACGTGCAGCCGCTCGACGTCGCTTGTCAGCGGCAGCGGCAGGGCTTGCCGGCTGTGTGTCAGGAGCACCCGCAGGCCGCTGTCGTCCAGCACATGCTGCAAACGTTCGGCGGGCATATTGAGGTCCAGCGGCACATAGGCGCCACCTGCCTTGAGCACGGCCAGCAGCGCAATCGCCATGTCCAGTGAACGGTCCAGCGCGATACCGACCAGCGTGTCCGGCGCTACACCCAGGCGGCGCAAACGGTGAGCGAGCCGGTTGCTGCTCTGGTTCAATTGCGCATAGGTCAGCCGCGGCGCGTCGCCCTGTCCGACGAGTATCAGCGCGGTAGCGTCCGGCGTCCGACGCGCCTGAGCCTCGAAGCGACGATGGGCCAGGGTCGATGAGTCCGCAGGCGCGATCGCGTGGGTGTCCAGCAACAACTCGCGCTCTTCACGACCGAGCATGGACAGTTCGCCAACCGGCTGTGTCGGGTCGGCACACACTGCCATCAGCAGGTTGCGCCAGTGTCCGGCCATGCGCGCGATGGTCGTCGGGTCGAACAATTCGGTCGCGTAGATGAAGGCCGCCTTGAGTTCATCGCCCTCGCCGCTGGTTGCCAGCATCAGATCGCTGGCTGCCGCGTGGGAACGACCGGCTGCTTCCTGCTGCGCGGTCGGCAGGTTGGTGACCCGCAGGCCGCAGGCCAGATGCTTGTCCAGCAGGTCGGTGACCAGCGGCTGATGGTTGAACATGACCTGGAACAAAGGCGTGTGGCTTTGACTGCGCTCGGGTTGCAGCGCATCGAGAATGGCGTCGAAGGGCAGGTCTTGATGCGCCTGAGCGCCGGTGGACGCTTCGCGCACGGCCTGCATCACCTCGACGAAGCGTGTGCGGGCAGTGACTTCGGTGCGCAGCACTTGGGTATTGATGAAGCAGCCGATCAGCCTTTCGGTCTCGGCGCGGGTCCGGTTGGCGATGAGCCCGCCGACGCGAATGTCGGTCTGGCCGGTGTAGCGATGCAGCAGGCACTCGAAGGATGCCAACAACACCACGAACAGCGAGACGCCCTGACCTTGGGCCAGGGCTTTGAGACTGCGGCGCAGATCGAGCGGCAAGTCGATCTCGAAACGCTCGCCCTCATGATCAGGCAGCGCGGGACGCGGTCGGTCGGTGGGCAGCTCCAGCACAGGATGCTCGTTACCCAGATGGGCGCGCCAATAGTCGAGCTGCCGCTGCTGCTCCCCCGCCTCCAGCCAGCTGCGCTGCCACAACGCGTAATCCCGGTAGTGCACGGCAAGGGGTTCGAAGGGCAATGGCCGCTCGGCGATCAGCGCGTCATAGGCCTGCAGCCATTCGTCGATCAGCACGTTCATCGACCAGCCGTCGGTGATCATGTGATGCATGTTCAACAGCAGCAGATGCTCGTTCTCGGTAGAGCGCAGGATGCGTACCGTGAACAGTGGCCCGCGTTGCAGATCGAAGGCCTGCGCCGATTGCTCGGCCATTGCCTGCCGGGCCTGGTTCCAGCGCTGCGCTTCAGGCAGATCGTCGAGCCGGGTCAAGGCGATATTGACGGGCGCGGGTTCGGCCACCCGCTGGAACACCCGGTCGCCGTCCTGGCCGAAGGTGGTACGCAGGCTTTCATGACGGGCCACCAGCGCGCTCAATGCCTGCTCCAGCACCGGCAGATTCAGATCGCCGCTCAGGCAGACCGACATCGGCAGGTTGTACGCAGCGCTCTGCGGGTCCAGCTGCCAGAGAAACCACATGCGCAATTGTGCATAGGACAGCCCTTCCCGCTCGGCCAGCCCTTCGCACGAAGGGATGGGTAACAACGCAAAGTCGATCTCCTCCCGGCGCATGCCGTCGAGGAACAGCCGACGCTTCTCAAGAGGCAGCTCGACGAAGCGACGAGCGAGTTTCTGGGCGTGTTCGGGAATCATGAGGGAGTCCTTGCTGATGCGCCTGACCAGGAGGCTGAGTCGTATCAACAAGAACGAATGGAGGCGGAAATATTTAGCATCGAATCGAGGTGGGCCGGCGTCCCCGTGGGAGCCAGCTTGCTGGCGATGCGTGCATTGCCGATAGCGTTTGGCACGCCGCATCGCCAGCAAGCTGGCTCCTACGGGGCGTGAGGTGCGCTATCAGACGTTCTTTTCGGAATGCCCTTGGGCCATTGCCACCACGACCTTGCGCGGTCCGGTGAACGGCGAGCGGGAGTGCGCCGCCAGCATGTTGTCGAGCATCAGCACATCGTTTTCCAGCCAGGGGAATTTGACCGTGCATTCATCGAGCACGCCGCGCACGTCGTCCAGCAGACTTTCTTCGATGGCCGAGCCGTCACCGTAGTACACGTTGCGCGGCAGATCCTCTTCGTCCACCACGTCCAGCAGCGTCTCGCGCACTTCCGGTTGCAGGTTGGAGATATGAAACAGATGCGCCTGGTTGAACCACACATCCTCGCCAGTGACCGGATGCCGCGCGACGGCCTGACAGATCTGACGGGTGCGCAGCTCGCCGTCGTCCTTCCACTGACACTCGATGGCGTGCGCCCGGCAATAGGCCTCCACCACACTCTCGTCCTCGGTGTTGAACACCTGGCTCCAGTCGACGTCCAGCCCATTGCCGTAGTTGCGCACGTACATCAGTTTCTTCTCGATGAACCGCTCGCGAATCCGCGCAGGAACGCGCCGGTAGATCTCCCGACTGTCGGCAATGGGTGTCTCACCGCCGGTCTGAGCTGCGATCATGCTGTAGAACCAGATCTTCATCGGCCATTCGAGGGTGTAGGCCTGTTCATTGTGCAGGGGGATGCTCTGGTGAGCCGGGTATTCGGTGGACGTGTAGACGCCCTTGGTCACGTTGCTGCGCGGCGTCGAACCGAACTCGTAGTTGAGCAAGGGGTCGCCGAAACCTGCGGCGAACTGGCGGAATGCTTCCGGGCCGCCAACCTCGAAGCCGCGGAACAGGATGCCGCCACTGCGGTAAAGATGCTCGCCGACCAGCGGCTTGAGCTCGCCCAGGGCCTCCATCAAGTCCAGACCCGGCTCCGGGGCCTGTACCAGCATGGGCAGCGTGCCCGAGCCGGCCAGCAAGGGCCGGATATCCAAACTCAACGCGTGACTCATGAAATGTCTCCATTGACGACAGCGCCAGGCCCCGATGGCGTGACGCAAACAAACCTTGTCAATGGACGCGGGCCAAGCCGGAAAAATTAGCGGGTGTCAAACATGACGGGGCAGTCACACACATCCCGAAACACTTTTCAAAAAGTAAATGCAAAATATTATTGCGGGTATTTCGTTCTCATTCGTCTTTAGGTATATGCATCTGTTGCGCACGCATTTTTTCTTTCGAGCCGTTTCGGCGCTTCGAACGCTGCGTCCGATATTTCTGTAACGCACCGCTGATGCCCAGGCTCAGTGTCGTGAATCGAGACCGTTCAACCATGTCCAAAAAGTCGCGTTCAAAAATCTGGTTTCTTGTCCACAGCTGGCTCGCCCTGCCAATCTGGTTCTTTGTGCTGATCGTGTGCGTGACCGGCATGCTGGCGGTGGTAAGCAAGGAGATCATGTGGCTCGCCAATCCGGAAATGCGCGAGAACAAGCCGTCCGACGATGCGACGCGCATGAGCTTCGAGCAGATCCGCGCGACCATCGAACGCAACGAACCGGACCTGATCGTCGGCACCATCATGCAGCCCGATGGCGACTACTTTGCCCTGAGCGTGTTCATCACCTACCCCGACGGCCGCTCGGTGCCCGCCTACGTGAACCCTTATACCGGCGTGATCCAGGGCGTCACCCCCTCCTTCGATTTCCGCCGTTTCACCCGCGCCCTGCACGGCTGGTGGCTGGTGCCGTTCACCAACGGCTATTCCTGGGGCTGGTACCTGGTCTCGTTGCTCGGCCTGCCGTTGCTGGCGTCGCTGGTCACCGGCCTGGTGGTCTACAAGAAGTTCTGGAAAGGCTTCTTCAAACCGGTACGGTTCAGCCAGGGCCCGCGGATTTTCTGGGGCGACCTGCACCGCCTGACCGGCGTCTGGTCAATCTGGTTCATCGCCGTCATTTCCATCACCGGCACCTGGTTCCTGATTCAGGCGATTCTGGGTGACAACCAGATCAGCATTTCCAGCCGCTCGGCCGCCACGGCGATCATTCCCCATAGCGCGGTTCCGCTGACCGCCGACGGCAGCCCGGCCCCCACCATCAGCCTGGACAAGGCCATCGAAGTGGCCCGCCAGCGTATTCCGGGCCTGGATGCCAGCTTCATCACGCCGCCGTTCAATGCCTACAGCAACATGCAGGTGGGTGGTCGCAGCTGGTATCCGCTGATGTACCAGACCGCCGAAATCAACCCGTACAGCGGCGAACTGGTGTCCTCGCATCTGTTGTCGGACCGCAACAAGCTGGAATTCGTCACCGAGTCTATGCGCCCTCTGCACACCGGTGACTTCGGCGGGCTGTGGATCAAGTTGATCTGGGCCTTCTTCGGCCTGTTGCTGAGCATGATGGTGCTCAGCGGCCTGCTGGTCTGGAGCAAACGCACCGCGCTGGCGACTCTCAACGCGTTCAAGCGTGAAAACCGGGTCCGTCCGCCCGCCAATCAATCCGCCGCGCGGCCCTCGCTCGCGACCGGCACTCCGGAGAACACGCTGTGAGCAAGGCCGCTGTCGTTCAACCCGCTTCGTCCTTCGGCCGCCTGTGGCACAAGTGGCGGTTCCACATCAACGTGCTGCTGTTGCTGATCCCGCTGGGTTTCATGCCCAAGTACTTCGCCGATGTGGCGCTGGACCGCGGCGACCAGGGCCTCGGTCAGCGTGACGTGGGGACTATCCAGGTGGGCCCGTGGAGCATGCGCATGGCCGAAGAGCGCAACGAAGCGCCGCAACTGTCCGGCCCGTCCGGCTACATGAAAAGCTTCAATGCCTCGCTGTGCGCCGAATGCATCGACCGGGTCAAGGCCACCTATCTGAAGATCGGCAAGCCGCGCAGCCTGCGCACCGCCGGCGTCATTTTCTTCGGCGGCGGCTACCGCATGAGCGCCTTCATGCAGATCACGCCCGATACCAAGCCCGATTCCGACCTCTGGATCACCATGGAGGGCTGGGACGGTTCCGTGCATCAGACCTCCATTCCCTTGCAACAGGCCTCGCCGGCCACCGTTGCCTGGCTGAAAAAACAAGGAGCCAAACCATGACCATTCATTCTTCCCTCCGCCGGCTGGCAGTCGGCGCCGCCTGCGTGATGAGCCTGGGCCTGAGCGGCAATGCACTGGCGCATAACCCGATGTGCGAGTGCAAGCAAGTCGACAACGAGCAGATCAAGTGCACCGGCGGCTTTTCCGATGGCAGCGGCGCGCCGGGCGTGACCCTGGACGTGATCGGCTATGACGAAACCATTCTGGTGCCGGGCAAGCTGGGCGAGGATTCCACCGTGACCTTCAAGCGCCCCGCTTCGGAATTCTATGTACTGTTCGACGCGGGCCCCGGCCACGTGGTCGAAATCGATCAGGCGGACATCCAGGCCCCATGAGCGCACCGACCCGACAGATCGTGCGCCCGGCGGGCGCCGGCCATGAAACACTTTACGTATTGCTGTTGTGCCTGCTGATCCTGGCGGTCGCCGCCGGGATCGTCGGTCTGCATGGCGAAACCCATGAAGTCGATGACGTCGCCAGTCATCAGTTGGACGCCCGTCGCGACCTGACCGCCGCTGAGCAGGGAATCTACGCCGACCTGCGCGTGACCCTCGACGAAATCCGTCTGCTGGGCCAGGAACAGGACACGCCGGTCACGCCGGAGCAGCTGGCCGACGAGGGCTTCGCGCCCTTTGCCCAGGATGCCAGCTCGGTCAGCCGTGGCGGCCATGCCTGGCAGATGATCGGCGCATCCTACGTGGGCATCAGTCAGTCCCCGGAGGTTGCAGGTTCGTTCCTGCTGCGCCGCGGCGCCGGCAACGAAGGCACCCCGGACATCTGGATCAACCGCAAGGCCGGCATCACCCCCGCCAGCGATCTGAGCGACCAGACCCTGATCGATTCCGGCTGGCAGCAAGTCGTCGCGCAGTTCGACGCGGGCGTCACGCGCCAGCATCGCCACTGAATTCACGCATCTATCTGAAAGAGCCCATTCATGCCCATTTCGCTGAAACGCCGTCCACTGCTGGGCGTCATCCTGGCCGGACTGTTCGCTGCCCTGCTCACGCCCCAGGCCTTCGCCGAACCGGCCAAGCGCCTGCGCATCGGCATCACCCTGCACCCGTACTACAGCTACGTGAGCAATATCGTCGGCGACAAGGCCGAAGTGGTTCCGCTGATTCCGGCCGGTTTCAACCCGCATGCCTACGAGCCGCGCGCCGAAGACATCAAGCGCATCGGCACGCTGGACGTGGTGGTGCTCAACGGCGTCGGCCATGACGACTTTGCCGACCGGATGATCGAGGCCAGCGAAAAGCCCGATATCAAGACCATCGAAGCCAACGCCGACGTGCCCCTGCTCGCGGCCACCGGCATCGCCGCCCGCGGCGCGGGCAAGGTGGTGAACCCGCACACTTTCCTGTCGATCAGCGCCTCGATCGCGCAGGTCAACAACATTGCCCGTGAACTGGGCAAGCTCGATCCCGACAACGCCAAGACCTACACCTCCAATGCCCGCGCCTACGGCAAGCGTCTGCGCCAGATGCGCGCCGATGCGCTGGCCAAGCTGACCAAGGCACCGAATGCCGACCTGCGCGTCGCGACGGTCCACGCCGCCTATGACTACCTGCTGCGCGAGTTCGGCCTGGAAGTCACCGCGGTGGTGGAACCGGCCCACGGCATCGAGCCGAGCCCGAGCCAGCTGAAAAAGACCATCGATCAGTTGCGCGAGCTGGACGTGAAAGTGATCTTCTCGGAGATGGATTTCCCGTCCACCTACGTCGAAACCATCCAGCGCGAGTCCGGGGTCAAGCTGTACCCGCTGTCGCACATTTCCTACGGCGAGTACACCGCCGACAAGTACGAGAAGGAGATGGCCGGCAACCTCGATACCGTCGTGCGCGCCATTCAGGAGGCCGGGGCATGACCGCCGCGCAGTCCATCGCATCTAAAGGCCAGGGTCCGGGGGTCGAATTCTCCGACGTCAGCCTGACCCTTGGACGCACCACCATTCTGGATCATGTCAATTTCAAGGTCCGCCCGGGCAGCGTGCACGCGCTGGTAGGCCCGAATGGCGGCGGCAAGAGTTCGCTGATCAAGACCATGCTCGGCCAGATGCCGCACCAGGGCAAGCTGACCCTGGAATGGGCCGGCGCGCCCGGCGTGATCGGCTATGTGCCGCAGGCGCTGGAGTTCGATCGCGGCCTGCCCATGACCGTCGATGACTTCATGGCCGCCATGTGCCAGCGTCGCCCGGCGTTCCTCGGCCTGTCGCGCCACTACAGCAAAGCAATCGGCGATGCGCTTGAGCGGGTTGGCATGCAGGACAAGCGCAAGCGGCGCATGGGCGCCCTGTCCGGCGGCGAACGCCAGCGCGTGCTGCTGGCGCAGGGTCTGATCCCCGCCCCGCAACTGCTGGTGCTCGACGAACCCATGTCGGCGCTGGACGAGGCCGGTATTCAGGTGTTCGAGCGCTTGCTCGGCGCCTGGCGTCAGTCGGGCATCACCGTGCTGTGGATCGAGCACGATCTGGAGGCGGTCAAGCGTCTGGCCGACAACGTGACCGGGCTCAGCCGTCGCGTGCTGTTCGACGAGCCGGCGGCGACGGCGCTCACCCCCGAGCGCCTGCTGACGCTGTTTTCCGCTCACCCGCGCGCCGCGGATCTGGACTCCGGGAGTGCCGCCTGATGGATTACGAAAGTTTCCGCCTGTTCATCCAGGGTCTGGCGACTTCAGGCTATCTGCCCGAAGCCCTGGCCTACGGTTTCGTGGTCAACGCCTTGCTGGCCGGTCTGCTGATCGGCCCGGTGCTGGGCGGTCTCGGCACCCTGGTGGTGGTCAAGCGCTTCGCGTTCTTTTCCGAAGCCGTGGGCCACGCCGCCCTGACCGGCGTCGCTATCGGCATTCTGGTGGGTGAGCCTTATACCGGCCCCTACGGCAGCCTGTTCGGTTACTGCCTGCTGTTCGGCATCGTGCTCAACTACCTACGCAACCGTACCGGACTGGCGCCGGACACGCTGATCGGCGTGTTCCTGTCCGTCTCTCTCGCGCTAGGCGCAAGCCTGCTGCTGGTGCTGGCCGGCAAGATCAACATACACATTCTGGAAAACGTGCTGTTCGGCTCGGTACTTACTGTCAACGGCAGCGACTTGCTGGTGCTGCTGGTGGTTGGCGCGCTGGTCATGGGCCTGGCCCTGCCGCTGTACAACCGCATCATGCTCGCCAGTTTCAATCCGCAACTGGCCGCCGTGCGCGGCGTTGCGGTCAAGGCGCTGGATTACCTGTTCGTGGTACTGGTGACGCTGATCACCGTGGCCGCCGTGAAAGTCATCGGCGCGATTCTGGTCGGCGCCCTGCTGGTGATCCCGGCTGCGGCGGCCCGACTGCTCAGCCAGTCGCTCAAGGGTTTTTTCTGGGTATCGGTAGGGCTGGCCACGGTCAGCACCCTGTGCGGCATTCTGCTGCCAATCGTCTTCGACCTGCCGGTGCCGTCCGGCGCGGCGATCATTCTGGTCGCGGGAGTCGGCTTCGCCCTGGCTGCCATCGCGCGCGGCGTAGTGCCCAGCCTCAAAGGGAATATCGGATAAATGCTCACTCTACGTAGCTTGACCCTGGCGTTGGCAATCGCCGGTGCCTTCAGCAACAGCCTGCAGGCCGCCGAGCCTGCCACGGCCAAACCGGCGCAGGTTCGCGTGCTGGCCAGCCTGCCGATCACTTACGGGCTTGCCGAGGTCCTGCTCAAGGACAGCGGCGTGGTCCTGGAGCGCGCCGCGGCCGCCAACCTGCCGGGCTCACGGCAGACCGCGTACTTCACGGGACGCGGTGCCGAAGCCCTGCGCGGGATGTCGGTCAAGTCCGATGCGGTGATCGGCCTGCGCTCGTTGTGGGCCGATGACCCGCTCTACCCCAACGCGCGGCGCGGCAATATCCGTATCGTCGAAATCGACGCGGCCCGTCCAGTGGACGGCAGCCTGCCGGGCATTGCGGTGCAACCGGGCCAGGGCATCGACGGGTTGAACAGCCAGCCGTGGTTGTCGAGCAACAACATGGGACGCATGGCGGACGTCATTGCCGCTGACCTTGTACGGTTGGCGCCGGCAGCCAAACCGGCCATCGAAGCCAACCTCGCCTCGCTCAAGCAGCGTCTGCTGAAACTCAGCGCGGCCAGCGAAGCCAGCCTGGCGAGCGCCGACAACCTGAGCGTGGTGAGCCTGTCGGACCGTTTCGGCTACCTGATCAGCGGGCTGAACCTGGAATTGATCGACACCCAGGCGCTCACCGACGAGCAATGGACGCCGCAAGCCATCGAAAAACTGTCTTCGACCCTCAAGGACAACGACGTCGCCGTGGTCCTCGACCATCGCCAACCGCCCGAGCCGGTCAAGGCCGCCATCGAGGCCGCGGGCAGCAAGCTGCTGGTGCTGGGCATCGACGGCGCCGACCCGGTGGTCGAGCTGGAGGGGGATATCGAGCAGATTATCGGGGCGCTCAAGGCGCACTGACCCGCCGAATCGCGGCTAAAGCGGAACGCCGCCCGGCCGCTCCTACACGAGTTTGACAATATCCCCCGTAGGAGCGGCTTCAGCCGCGATGCGCCAACTCCAGCATCACGAATCCCCATATCCTGAAACCAATAACCGCTCGCAGACCCCGCACAACCGCTAGCTTTCAGACTCACACAAGAGTTTCGGAGTAATGGAATGCTGACGAAAGGCGCGGGGAATCGTTTACGCACAGGACGCCATTCAGCGACCGGTCAAATCTACATGGTGACGACCGTGGTAGGTAGGCGAGAGCCTGTGTTCGGAGAACTGGCGGTGGGACGGTTGCTCGTCCGGGAAATGATGCGATGTGAACACGACTTGCTGTTGACGTCGCTGGCTTGGGTGGTCATGCCTGATCATCTTCACTGGTTGTTCGAACTACGGTCTGACTGCCTCTCCAAGGTGATGCGTTTTTTAAAAGCGCGGAGCTCCATCGCGATCAGCCGACACCTATCGCGCTCAGGACCCCTTTGGCAAGCGGGCTACCATGATCACGCGGTCCGCAGAGAGCAGGACCTGGTGCCGCTGGCCCGATATATCGTCGCCAATCCCCTGCGGGCTGGCCTGGTAACGCGGGTGGGTGATTACCCGTTGTGGGATGCCGTATGGCTTTAGTCATTCAGGGTCTGGCAAACCGCATCGCGGATAAATCCGCTCCTACACACCCCGTAGGAGCGGCTTCAGCCGCGAAGTGCCGGCATGGCCGCAGATGCGCACCAGTCTTGCGGAGCCCTCGCGGATGAATCCGCTCCTACGCACGCAAACGGTCCTGGCGGGTCGCGATATCACCCCGCCAGTTGCGCATCCATCTGTTGGCGCAGGCTCAGGGGACGCATGTCGGTCCAGACTTCTTCGATGTAGGCCAGGCATTCTTTCTTGAAGCCGCTTTTGCCCACGGTGCGCCAGCCGTTGGGGACGGTTTTGTAGTCGGGCCAGATGGAATATTGCTCTTCATGGTTGACCACGACTTGAAAGACGATGTCGTCCCGGTCGAATACTGAAGTCATTGCTGTTCTCCGTGATAGGGGTAGTTCTGCTGTAACTGATGAACGAATCCGCCCGGCTGAAAATTACAGCCCGGCGACGGCGGCCTTGAGGGCGCGACCGAAGATATCTGCCACTTCATCCACCTGTTCGGCGGTGATGATCAGCGGCGGCAGGAAGCGCACGACGCTGCCGTGGCGTCCGCCCAATTCAAGGATCAACCCCCGCTTGAGGCATTCGCGCTGTACCAGCGGCGCCAGCCGCGCGAAGAACGGCGGATGGCCCTGGGCGTCCGGCGCGCCGCTGGGATCGACCAGTTCCACGCCCAGCATCAGGCCGCGCCCGCGCACGTCGCCGATTTGCGGAAAATCCCGTTGCAGCTGACGCAGGTGCGCGGTCAAGCGCTCCCCCATTGCAGTGGCGTGGGCGCAGATATCGTGCTCAACGAGAAAGCTCATGACCGCGGAGCCGGCTGCCATCGCCATCTGGTTGCCGCGGAAGGTTCCGGCATGCGCGCCGGGCTGCCAGGTGTCGAGCCAATCGCAATAGACCACCACCGCCAGCGGCAGGCTGCCGCCGATGGCCTTGGACAGCACCACCACGTCCGGGAGGATACCGGCATGCTCGAAGGCGAACATCTTGCCGGTGCGGGCGAAGCCGCTCTGTACTTCGTCGACGATCAGCGCCACGCCGGCCCGTTCGGTGATCCGGCGCACGCCGCGCAGCCAGTCGAGGTCGGCGGGAATCACCCCGCCCTCGCCCTGCACCACTTCGACGATCACCGCTGCGGGCAATTGCACCCCGGCCTCCGGATCGTCGAGCAGGTTCTGCAGATAGTGCAGGCCGGCCTTCACGCCCTGCTCGCCGCCCAGACCGAACGGGCAGCGATAGTCATAAGGGAACGGCATGAACTGCACGCCACTGGACAGCAAGGCGCCGAGCGGTTTCTTCGGCCCCAGGCTGCCCATCAGGCTCAGAGCGCCCTGGCTCATGCCGTGATAACCGCCCTGGAACGACAGCACCGTGCTGCGACCGGTGGCGGTGCGCACCAGTTTCAGCGCCGCCTCCACCGCGTCGGTTCCGGTCGGGCCGCAGAACTGGATCTTCGCCTCGGCGGCCAGCGCTCGGGGCAGCAGGCCGAACAGCTCCTGGACGAAGCGATCCTTGACCGGGGTGGTGAGATCCAGAGTATGCAATGGCAGTTCATCGCCGATCACCTGGCGGATCGCGTCGATCACCACCGGATGGTTATGCCCCAGCGCCAGCGTGCCAGCGCCGGCCAGGCAGTCGATGAAGCGCCGCCCTTCCACGTCCTCGACATGAATGCCGCGAGCGCGCTTGAGCGCCAGCGGAATGCGCCGCGGATAGCTGCGCGCATTGGACTCCTGACGATTCTGCCGGGCCAGCAACGGCGACTCATCGAACTGGTAAAGCGTTTCCACCGGCGTCGGCTCGACGCGGGCCAGTTGTTCATCGTTGAACCTGGTAGCGACTGACATCTCTGAACCCTCAAAACGCTATGACGAAAGCCTGATCCATGCCGGTTCGCGCGGGTCAGGCAACGATTGTCTTTCTTCAACAGCAAACGCGCAGGAGCGCCGCGGATTTACAGGTCCAACGGCGTTTCCGCATCTTTCTCTGAGTCAGAGCCCTTCAAGCTCGGCCATCAGATCTTCGAGCCGGTCGAATTTCTGCTCGTCGGCCTCCGGCCCGCCGAGCCCCTCAAGATGTCGGGCCAGATCCTGAACGGTGTTGAATTCGAACATCGCCCGTAGCGGCACGTTGCGCTTGAGCAATTGCTGGGCGCGAGTCACCACTTGGGTGGCGAGCAACGAATGCCCGCCCAGCTCGAAGAAACCGTCGGTGATACCTACTCGTTCGAGCTTCAACACCTCGGCCCAGATTTCGGCCAACTGCCGCTCCAGTTCGGTCTGTGGCGCGACGTAAACCTGCCGAAGCAGCTCGACGTCCGGTGCCGGCAACGCCTTGCGGTCCAGCTTGCCGTTCGGGGTCCGGGGCATGGCGTCCAGCAACACGAGATGGGTCGGAACCATGTAGTCCGGCAAGGACTGTTTCAGGTGCGCTTTAAGCTGATCCCGAACGAGTTGCGAATCATGCTCGGACAGGATCGCGCTTCCGAGGCATACATAAGCGACCAGTTGGCCGTCCAGCGCCGTCACGACGCTGTCCTGAACCCCGGAGTGCCTGAGCAAGGCTGCTTCGATTTCGCCCAGCTCGATCCGATAGCCACGAATCTTGACCTGATAATCCGTGCGCCCCACGTACTCCACCACCCCGTCGGCGCGACGCCGCGCCAGGTCGCCGGTGCGATACAGGCGCTCGCCGGGGGCTCCGAACGGATCGGGCACGAAGACCGGCACCGAGCGACGCGGGTCGCCCACGTAGCCACGCCCTACCCCGGTCCCGGCTACGCAGAGTTCGCCCACTGCGCCAATCGGCACCAGTTCCAGCGAGTCGTCCAGCACATACAAGCGGTTGTTGTCGGTGGGTGTGCCAATGGGCAGGTAGGCGCCGTGGGTGGACGCTGGGTCGACCCGGAAGAACGCCACATCGTCGGAACACTCTGCCGGGCCGTAGGCATTGACCAGCCCGACTCGCGGATAGCGTTCAAGCCACTGGCGGGCAAGCTCGGGCGGCATCGCCTCGCCGGTCGGCAGCATCCAGCGCAGTCCGTCCAGACTGGCAGTGTCCTCGGCCAGCAGTCCGGTGATCAGCGAAGGCACGCTTTCCAGCACCGTGATGCCCTGCTCGCGGACATGATCAAGCAGTGCGCGCGGATCGCGAGCGATGTCGTTGGGGACGATGTCCACCCGCGCGCCGAACAGCGGCGCGGCGAGGAACTGCCAGACGGAAATGTCGAAGCTCTGCGACGCGGTCTGGGCGATGACGTCCTGCTCGGTCAGGTCCAGATACGGCACTTTGCTCAGCTGGTTGTTGAGCATGCCGCGCTGCTCGACCATCACGCCCTTGGGCTGCCCGGTGGAGCCGGAGGTGAAGATCACGTAGGCCAGGTTGTCCGGCGCACTGTAGCGCTGCGGATTGTCATCGCCATGCTCACCCCGCTGAACGTCCTCCCAGACCAACAGTTGCGGCCGCACCGCCATGTCGATCGATGCCAGCAGTTTTTCGGCCTGGGCGAGACAGGCAATCTCGCAGACCAGCACCGGCGCCCGGCTCTGGACGATCACCCCGCTGAGCCGTGCATCGGGCAGCGCCGGGTCCAGCGGCAGGTAACCGGCACCGGCCTTGAAGGCGCCAACGATCATGCCCAACAGGTCGAGCCCGCGTTCGGCCAGGAGCGCGACCGGCTGATCGAAGCCCACGCCTGCGTCGATCAGCGCATGGCCCAGACGATTGGCGGCCTTGTTCAGTTCGGCATAGCTGCAACGACTCGTCTGGCAAGTCGCAACGATACGCTGCGGATGGGCTGCCACCTGTGCCTCGAACTGCTCCACGTAGCTGGTGTGCAGCGGATAGTCCCGGGCGCTACGGTTGCAGTCTTCGGTCAGGAACCGGCGCTCGTCGGCGTCCAGCAGCGGCAGCTCGGCCATCTCGCCCTGGAAGCCGTCCACCAGCGCCAGCAGCAGGCGCTTGAACTCACCCAGCATGCGCTGCACGGTGCTCTCGTCAAAATATCGCTGATCGTAGGACAGGTGCAGACCCAGCTCGTCTCCGGGGTAGCAGACCGCCGTCAGCGGATAGTTGGTGTGGGTGCGGCCCGAATCCGAGGTGGCATTGAGGCTTTGCGCGCGATCCAGTACCGACAGTTCCACCGGCGCGTTCTCGAACACGAACAGGCTGTCGAACAAAGGTGTGCCCTTGGGCACTTCGCTGTGTTCCTGAATGCTCACCAGCGGCAGGTACTCGTACTCGCGCAGTTCCATATTGCTTTCCAGCAGGCGGGTCAGCCACTGGCGAACGCTGCAACGCTGGTCATCGCCGGGCGGCGCAATGCGCAGGGCAATGGTGTTGATGAACAGGCCGACCGTGCGCTGCATGTCCGGCATGTCCACCGGACGGCCGGCGACGGTCACGCCGAACACCACGTCCTTGTCACCGCTCAGGCGGCGCAGGGTCAGCGCCCATGCCGCCTGGGCGAAGGTATTGACGGTCAACTGGTGCTGCTGCGCCAGCTCGCGCAGGCGCGTGCCGTCTTCAGGGTTCAGACGGGTATGGCAGTCGCCGACCAGCATGCCGCCGCTGTCACCGGCGTGTTCGCGCAGGAACGGCCGGTCGCTGGGAATCGGCGTCGGGCGCTCGAAACCCCGCAGGTTGTGCCGCCACCAGTCGCGGGCCTCGTTCAAGCCGCGATGTTGCAGCCAGGCAATGTAGTCGCGGTAGCGCGGCGCCGGCGCGAGTCGCGCTTCGCGCCCTTCGCCCATGGCCATATAGATATCGAAGAAATCGTTCATCAGCAGCGAGCGGCACCAGGCATCGATCAGGATGTGGTGATTGCTCATCATGAACCAGTAGCGCGCTTCGGCCACGCGGATCAGTCGCAGATGAAACGGCGGCTGCGTCAGCAGTTCGAAGCCGGCTTCGCGCTCGCGCTTGAGCAGCGCCTGAAGCTGCGGTTCCTGCTGCTCCGGCGCCACGTCGCGCCAGTCCAGGTAGTCGAACGAGGTGCCACCCGGCTTGTGGATCACTTGCAGCATGGTCGCACCGATATCCCAGCAAAAGGACGCACGCAAGGCTTCGTGACGGGCGATGACCGCCTGCCAGGCCGCGGCGAAGCGCTGCGGGTCCAGATCACTGTCGATGCGGTAGCGGTCCTGCATGTAGTACAGACCAGTGCCGGGCTCCAGCAGGGTATGCAGCAACATGCCCTCCTGCATCGGGGTCAGCGGGTAAACGTCATCGATCTGCGCGGCGGGCACCGGCAGGCTGTCCAGCTGCGTCTGGTCGAGACCGGCCAGCGGGAAATCCGATGGCGTCAGGCCGCCGTTGCCGTCCGCCAGGCAATGTTCGATCAGGCTCTGCAACTGGACGATATAGGCCTGGGCCAGTTCGTCGATGGCGCTGGAATCATGGCGCTCGGCGCTGAAGGTGAAGCGCAGCACCAGCTCGCCGCCGTAGACCTGGCCGTCGATGCTCAGCTCATTGGGCAGCGGCGCCCGCGGGTCGTGGGCCTCCCCCGCTAACTCCTCCAGCGGATGGAACAGCGCGTCCTGACCGAAACTCTGGTCAAACTGGCCCAGGTAGTTGAAGGTCACCGGCGCCGCCGGCAGCGCCTGCATCGCGGCGCGACTGGACGCGTCGGCCAGATAACGCAGCACGCCGTAGCCAAGCCCTTTGTGCGGTACCTGACGCAATTGCTCCTTGATGGCTTTGATGGACGCGCCAGCGTCGGACAGATCGAGCGCCGGCGTCAGACGCAACGGATAGGCGCTGGTGAACCAGCCGACGCTGCGCGTCAGGTCGATCTCTTCGAATAGCGTCTCGCGACCATGCCCTTCCAGCTGAATTAGCGCCGATGGCTGTCCGCTCCAGCGGCATAGGACCTGCGCCAGGGCCGTGAGCAGCAAATCGTTGACTTGCGTGCGGTACGCGGAGGGTGCGACTTGCAACAGTTGCTGAGTAAGGGTGGTATTAAGTCGCACGCTCAGGGTCTTGGCATGCCGATGCTCACGACCGCCCTCATGCCGGACGCCCCGCAGCACGGCCTCGGGGCCTTGCAGCTGGCGCTGCCACCAGCCGAGCTCTTCGCGCAGCGATTCGCTGCCGGCATAGGCCTGCAAGCGCGCCGCCCAGTCGCGCAGTGCGCTGGTCTTGGCCGGCAAGGCCGGCTTCTGGCCGTTGCACAGCTGTCGATAGACCGCTTGCAGATCCTCCAGCAGCACACGCCATGACACGCCGTCGATCACCAGATGATGAACGACGATCAGCAGCCGGCGGGCTTCCTGCGGCCCGCTGACAAGCAAAGCGCGCAGCAACGGCCCGTGCTCCAGCGCCAGACTTTGCTGCGCTTCGGTATAGAGCGCCGCGCATTCGTCCATGTGCGCAACGGTGGCTTGCGCGAGCACGCTCGTCTGGTCGACGTCCCGGAAATGTGCCTGCCATCCGCCTTCGTGCATGCCGAAGCTCAGGCGCAACGCGTCGTGATGCTCGAGCACCGCGTGCAACGCCTGCTCCAGGCACGCCGCGTCGAGAGGCTCGGCAGGTTCCAAGACCACCGCCTGATTCCAGTGATGTCGCCGAGGCACTTCAGTTTCGAAGAACCAGTGCTGAATCGGCGTCAGCGCCGAGTCGCCTTCGAGCAGGCCCTGTTCCACCCGGACCTGCTCGGTGGTCGTCGCCACCGCCGCCAGGGCTCGCACGGTCTGATGCTGGAACAGGTCGCGCGGCGTGAAATGGATGCCGGCCTGTCGCGCCCGGCTTACGACCTGGATCGACAGGATCGAATCACCGCCCAGCTCGAAGAAGTTGTCGTCGACGCCAGGGTTCTCGACGTTGAGGACCGCGCTCCAGATCGCGGCCAGCGTCTGCTCCAGCGCGCCGCTCGGTGCCGCGTACTGCTCGCGGTTAAGGTCCGGCGCCGGCAGCGCACGGCGGTCCAGCTTGCCATTGCTGGTCAGTGGCATGCTGTCGAGCAGGATCAGGTGCGCAGGGACCATGTACTCAGGCAATTGCGACGCCAGGCGTGCCTTGATCGACTCGCGCAGCGCCGTGGCATCGCAAGAATCGGTGACCAGCCAGGCCGCCAGCTGTTTGCCCGAAGGCGCGTCCAGCGCCAGGACCACGGCTTCGCGAACCGCCTCGTGCTCCAGCAAGCGGGTTTCGATTTCTCCCAGCTCGATGCGGAAACCACGGATCTTGACCTGATGGTCGATCCTGCCCAGATACTCGACCTGCCCATCCGCGCCTTGGCGAACCAGATCGCCGGTGCGATACAGGCGGCCCCCGTCGGCAGCGAACGGATCGGGCACGAAGCGCTCGGCGGTCAGCCCGGGGCGCTGGTGATAACCCTGAGCCAGTCCCGGCCCACCTACATGCAGTTCGCCCCCGGTGCCCTGCGGCAACAGCGTGAGGTCGGCGTCCAGCACATAGGCACGGCGGGCACCCACGACGCGGCCGATCGGCACACTGGCTTCGCCCTGCTCCAGGCGTTGAGGCGCCAGACTCGCCAGCGGCATGACCACGGTTTCGGTCGGCCCGTAGGCGTTGAAAAACGCTTCGGGCCGGAAGGCTTCGCGGATGCGCTGCAGATGCTCGCCGGTCAGCGCTTCGCCGCCGGTGATGCACATGCGCACCGGCAGGGTTCGCGCCTGGCTGGCCAGCCACTGCGCCAGCTGGCTGCCGTAACCGGGGGTGAAGCCGAGCACGTTGACCTGCTGTTCACGGATCAGCTCGCATATCTGTTCAGCATCCCATTGTCCTTGGGCACGCAGCACGACACGCGCGCCGGCCAGCAACGGCACCAGCAGACGTTCGGTGGCGGCGTCGAAGTTGATCGAATAAAAGTGCAGCTCGCAGTCGTCAGGGCGCATGTCGAAACGCCGGATCACTGCCTGGCAGTGCATGGCGATTTCGCCGTGGGACACCACCACGCCCTTGGGTTTGCCGGTGGAGCCGGAGGTATAGATCAGATACGCCTGATACTGCGGCAAGGTCATCACCCCCGGTTCCTCGGCCGGATAGTTCGACAGCGCCAAGGCGTCGTCTTCCACGCACCAGCGACCGACGCCTTGCGGCAACTCGCCCAGCGCATCGAGCAAGCTGGCGTGACTGAGCAGCAGCGCGATGCCGCTGTCCTCGATCATGTAGCGCAGACGTTCGAGCGGGTACTCCGGGTCCAGCGGCACATAGGCGCCGCCGGCCTTGAGGATCCCCAGCAGGCCGACCACCATGTCCAGCGAGCGCTCCAGCGCCAGCCCCACGCGCACCTGCGGGCCGACGCCGCGTTCGCGCAGCATCCAGGCCAGACGATTGGCGCGCTGGTCCAGTTCGGTGTAGCTGAGTGTCTGCCCTGCGAAGGTCAGGGCCGGCGCCTGCCCGCGCAGTCGTGCCTGCTCGGCGAACAGGCCATGGATCGTCTGGTCGAGCCGGTGAATGCCCGGTTCCTCGCCCAGGCTTTCCAGCAGCGCTTGACGCTCTTGCGCCTGCAATAGCGGCAGTTCGCTCAGAGCGCGGTCCGGCTCGACCAGCAGCGCTTCGAGCAGATTCAGCCAGTGCTGCGCCATCCGGGCAATGCGTGGCTCGTCGAACAAGTCGCGGCTGTAGGTCAGGCAGCAACCGAGCCGGTGATCCAGTTCAGTCACTTCCAGGTTGAGGTCGAACTTGGTGGCTCGGGCATCGTTGACCAGATAATCGACGGTCATGCCCGCCAGCGTCCGGCTTTGCTGGAATTCCCAGCGCTGCACGTTGCACATCACCTGGAACAGCGGGTTGTAGGCCGCGCTGCGCGGCGGCTGCAAGGCCTCGACCAACTGATCGAACGGCAAGTCCTGGTGCGACTGCCCTTCGATAACGGTGTGCCGCACCTGCTCCAGCAACTGTGCGACGCTCATCTGACCATCGAGCCGCACGCGCAGCACCTGGGTGTTGAGAAACGCGCCGATCAGCCCTTCGCTTTCCGGGCGGATGCGGTTGGCGACCGGCGCGCCGATGCGCAGGTCTGTCTGGCCACTGTACCGATACAGCAAGGTCGCCAGCGTGGCGGTCATGGTCATGAACAGGGTCAGCCCGTTGCGGCTGTTGAACGCACGCACTCGGGCGGCCAGTTCCGGGCTCAGGTCGAAGCGGTACAGCCCGCCTTCGTGGGACTGCACCGGCGGACGCGGCCGGTCGGCCGGCAACTCCAGCAGCGGATGCTCGTCACCCAACTGAGCGGTCCAGTAATCCAGCTGGCGCTGGCGCTCCCCGGCTTCCATCCATTGTCGCTGCCAGACGCTGTAATCGAGATACTGCACGGCCAGAGGTTCGAGCGGCGAAGGCCGGCCCGCCACGAAGGCTTCGTAAAGCAGGCCCAGTTCGCGGGCGAAAATATCCATCGCCCAGCCTTCGGTGACGATGTGGTGCAGGGTCAGGACGAAATAGTGTTCCTGCTCTTCGGTGCGCACCAGACAGGCGCGCAGCAAAGGACCGGTTTCCAGATCAAAGGGGCGATGCGCCTCGCTGTCGGCCAGCGCATGCAGCCGCTGTTCGCGCACCTCGGGGGCAAGCGCGCTGAAATCCTGCCATTCGATACGCAGGTCGCTGTGCTCGCGGACCTGCTGGCAGGCGACGCCGTCGATGCTGGGGAACACCGTGCGCAGGGTTTCGTGACGTTGGATCACCGCCTGCAACGCAGCTTCGAATGCTTCGATGTGCAACTCGCCCCGCAGGCGCGCCATGCCGCCGACGTTATAAGCCGGGCTGTCGGGCTCCATCTGCCAGAGAAACCACATGCGCTGCTGCGAATAGGACAGCGGCACCGGCAGGCTGCGGTCGATCCGCTCGATGGGTTGCTGACCGCCGCCGAGGCCCGACGCATGAATCTTCTCGACCTCAGCGACGAACGCGCCCAGCTCGCTGGCTTCGAACAACACCCGTAACGGCAGGTCCAGATCACAGGCCTGCCGCACCCGGGAGACGATGCGGGTCGCCAACAGCGAGTGGCCGCCCAGCTCGAAGAAGTCGTCGTGCAGGCCGACCCGCGGCACGCCCAGCACGTCGCGCCAGATCGCCGCGATCTGCTGCTGCAAGGCGCTGTGCGGCTCGACATGTTCACGGTGCCGCCAGACCGGCTCGGGCAGCGCCCGGCGATCCAGTTTGCCGCTGGGCCCCAGTGGCATGTTGTCGAGGCGTACCAGTTGCGCGGGGACCATGTATTCCGGCAGTTCGCGGGTCAGCGCGGCCTTGATCTCTTCGCTGTGCCCGGTTGTGGCGGAGTGCGCCGCGGTCGTCGTGTAATAGCCGATCAATTGCGGCCCGGCCACAGTGTCACGTACCACCACCGCCGCTTGCGCCACGTCCGGCTGCGCCAGCAGGCAGGCTTCGATTTCCTGGGGCTCGACCCGGAAGCCGCGCACTTTGACTTGCTGGTCGAGTCGACCCAGATATTCCAGCGTGCCGTCGGCTGCCCAGCGCACCCGGTCTCCGGTCCGGTACAGACGGGCTCCCGGCTCACCTGCGGGATCGGCGACGAAGCGCTCGGCGCTCAGGCCCGGCCGCCCCAGATAACCACGCGCCAGGCCAATGCCGCCGATGCACAGCTCGCCCGCCACGCCCCGTGGCACGACATTCAGGCCGGCGTCCAGCACCCGGCACAGCACGTTGCTCAACGGGCGGCCGATCGGCGAGCGCTCGCCGTCCGTGACTGCGCATTGCCAGTGGGTCACGTTGATCGCCGTTTCGGTGGGGCCGTAGCGATTGTGCAGCCGTACTTGCGGCAGTTGTTGAAGCACCCGGTCACGCAGGGCTGCGGGCAGAGCCTCACCGCCCGAGAACACTCGACGCAGACTGGTGCACCCGGCCGCCAGAGGTTCGTCGATGAACACTTGCAACAGAGGCGGCACGAAATGCAGCGTGGTCACCCCGTGATCCTGAACCAGCTGCGCGATACGCCGCGGGTCCCGGTGCTCGCCCGGTCCGGCCAGCACCAGCCGGCAGCCGGTGATCAACGGCCAGAAGCACTCCCACACCGACACGTCGAAACTGATCGGTGCCTTCTGCATCAGTACATCGGACTGATCGAGCGCATAAGTGGCCTGCATCCATTGCAAGCGTTCGGCCAGCGCGGCGTGGGTATTGCCGACGCCCTTGGGCTGCCCGGTGGAACCGGAGGTGTAGATGACATAGGCGAGGTTGTCGCCCTGCAGATGCAGACCGGGCGCGCTGCTCGGCCAGCCATCCAGATTAAGGGTATCCATGGCGATGACGCTGACGCCTTCGACGGCGGGCAGATGGCCGAGCAGCGCACTCTGGGTCAGCAGCAATTCGGCGCCACTGTCGGCGAGCATGAACGCCAGGCGTTCGCGGGGATAGTCCGGGTCGAGCGGGACGTAGGCACCCCCGGCCTTGAGAATCGCCAGCAGACCGACCAGCAATTGCGGCGAACGCTGCGCGGCGATCGCCACCGGAACATCGGGGCCTACGCCCTTGTCGCGCAGATAGTGCGCGAGTCGGTTGGCGCGAGCATGCAGGCCGGCGTAGTCAAGGCTGCCCTCCTCCCAGACCAGCGCGGTCAGGTGCGGGCTTTGTCGCGCCTGATGATCGAGCAGCTCCGGCAGCCAGACACGGGCCGGCGCGCAGGCGGCCGAGCCCCATTGCGCCTGTTCGGCCAGCTCGCCGGTTTCCAGCAAGCGGACGTCGCCCAGTACGGTTTCCGGCCGACGGCAGACCTGTGTCAGCAGGTTCACGTAGTGCCGGGCCAGACGCACGATGCTGTCCCGTTCGAACAGTTCGTCGGCGTAATCGAACGACAACCCGATCCGCCCGTTGCGATCCTCTTCGGTGTGCAGTTGCAGGTCGAACTTGGCCTCACGGCTGTGCCAGGGCAGCTCGTCGGCCAACAGGCCGGGCAGCCGGCGCAGTGCGCTGTGGTCTCGCTGCTGGTGGTTGAACATGATCTGGAACAGGCCCTGCTCGCGCGCCTCGGGAAAGGCCTCGACGAGTCGGTCGAACGGCAGGTCCTGATGGGCCTGGGCATCCAGCGCGGTCTGACGGGCTTGCGCCAGCAGCTCGGTGAACGGCTGGCGCGAATCGATTTCAGCCTTGAGCACCAGCGTGTTGATGAAAAAGCCCACCAGCCCCCCGGTTTCGCTGCGCGGCCGGTTCGCGCCGGGCACGCCGATGCGGATGTCGCGCTGGCCGCTGTAGCGATGCAGCAGCCCCTGAAAACCGGCCAGCAGCAGCATGAACGGCGTCGACTGCCATGCCTGGGCCGCGCCGCGTATGGCGGCGCTCAGTTCAGCGTCCAGACGCAGACTGTAGCGTGAAGCACTGTGCTGTCGGGCCGACCCGCGCCCATGGTCGGTGGCCAGAGACAGTACAGGATGCTCGTCGCCGAGCTGTCGTTTCCAGTAATCGAGCTGGCGCTCGGCTTCGCCTTGCGCCAGCCACTGGCGTTGCCACTGGCCGTAGTCGGCATAGCGCACCGGCAGCGGCGCCAGATCGACGGGCTGCTGCTGGACGGCGGCGGCATACAGGCGAGCGAACTCGTCGAGGAGAATATTCAGTGACCAGCCATCGGCGATGATGTGGTGCAGGGTCACCAGCAACTGGTGCTCCTGCTCGTCCAGACGCGCCAGCGCGACGCGCAGCAGCGGGCCTTTTTGCAGATCGAACGGCAGGCGCGCCTGTTTTTCGCGTAATTCCAGCGCACGCGCCTGACGCTGCTCCTGTGGCAGGTCCGAAAGGTCATGCAGCTCCAGGTTCAGCGGCGCGGGGGCGTCGATGTGCTGGAGCGCCACCCCGTCACGCTCCTCGAAACGGGTGCGCAGCGACGCGTGGCGCTCGATCAGTTGCTGGAAAGCGGCGCGCAGGGCGGACTCATCCAGCTCGCCACGCAGGTGCAGGCCGCCCGGAATGTTGTAGGCGCAACTCTGCGGGTCCATCTGCCAGAGGAACCACAAGCGGTTCTGCGCCAGCGACTGAGGCAGATCCCGATCCCCCGCGAGTCGCTCGATGCCGGAGGTTCTTTCACCGCTCGCCACCAGCTGTTCCAGGCGTGCCACGAAGGCCGCCAGCGTCGGCGCTTCGAACAGCACGCGCAGGTTCAACTCGATACCAAGCGCATCTTTCAGACTGGCGACCACTTGAGTCGCGGCGATGGAATTGCCGCCAAGCAGGAAGAAGTGATCGTCCGCCGCCACCTGCTCTACATCAAGAAACTCGCGCCACACCTGCGCCACCCGCGCCTGCAATCCGCTGCCCGACGGCTCTGGCGTCTGACTGCCGCCGGCCTCGCTGTCCGGAAACACCGCGTAAGCGTCCAGGCTGCCGTCGGCCAGCCGGGAGCGGCATGCCGAGCGCTGCAGTTTGCCGCTGGAGGTCTTGGGCAGCGCGCCTGGATTGAGCAAGACCACCACGCTCGGCGCCTCCTGGAAGGCTTCGGCGACGGCCTGGCGAATCGCGTCGATCAAACTGGCGGCCGGCAGGATCTTCTGCACGCTGCGCCCGACTTCGGCGGCGATACCGATGCCCTCGCCGCCATCGTGGGCAACCGCGAACGCGGCCACTCGCCCCTTGCGGACCACATCGACTTCCCGCTCCACCACCTTCTCGATGTCCTGCGGATAGAGGTTCTGACCACGCAGGATCAGCATGTCCTTGAGTCGCCCGGTGATGTACAGCTCGCCATGGCGCTGAAAACCCAGATCGCCGGTGCGCAGCCAGGTATGGCCCTGATGCTCGATAAAAGTCCTGGCGCTGGCCTCGGGGTTGCGCCAGTAGCCTTTGGCAATGCTCGGGCCGCAGGCCCAGACCTCGCCGACCCGGTTGTCTCCCAGCACTTCGAGGCTGTGCGGGTCGGCGATCAGCACGGCGTGGCCTGGCTGGGCGGTGCCGCAGCTCATGACCGGACTGCCCTGCCCCGGCTCGACGAGGTTACGTCCCAAGGCCTGCTCGTCCAGGCGCAACGAGGGGATGCCCTTGCCACGCCGGCCGCCGGCGACGAACAGCGTGGCCTCGGCCAGACCATAGGAGGCGAAGAAACAGTCCGGCGTGAAGCCGCAGCTGGCGAACTTCTCGGCGAAGCTGTCGAGGCTGTCCTGACGGATCGGCTCGGAGCCGGAATACGCCACTCGCCAATGGCTCAGGTCGAGACGTTCCAGCGCGGAGTCGCTGACGCGTGACGCGCAGAGCTGATAGGCGAAGTCCGGTCCGCCGCTGATGGTGCCGCGATAACGGCTGATCGCTTCGAGCCAGCGCAGCGGCCGGGTCAGAAAATAAGCCGGCGCCATCAGCACGCAAGGCACGCCGCTGAAGATCGGCTGCAGCAACCCGCCGATCAGCCCCATGTCATGGTAGAGCGGCAGCCAGCTGACGATGACGTCATCGGGATTGAGGTCGATGCCGAACCCGCGACGAATGAGCAGTTCGTTGGCAACCAGATTGCCGTGGGTCACCTGCACGCCCTTGGGCAGCGCGGTGGACCCGGAGGTGTATTGCAGAAAGGCAATGTCGTCGCCGTGCAGCGCCGGACCTTGCCAGCCCTCGCCCAGCGTCTCGTCCAGCTCGTCGACACAAAGCAGCGGCGGCGTTTCCGTGCCCTCCGGATCGTCCAGCTCCAGCAAGGCCTCCCGCAACCCGGACGCGGTCAGCAGCAGGCGCGGTTCGGCGTCTGCGACGATCGACAGCAAGCGCTCCTGATGATGCCGGCGGTTGGACTCCGGCGGGTAGGCCGGGACTGCGATCACTCCGGCATAGAGGCAGGCGAAGAATGCGGCGACGTAGTCCGGGCCGCTGTGGAACAGCAGGATCGCCCGGTCGCCGGGTTCGGCCCGCTGCTGCAAGGCCGCCGCGATGACTCGCGCGCGCCGGTCCAGATCACGGTAGGTCAGCACCTGCCCCTCGTCGTTTTCCTCGGTGAGGAACCGCAGCGCCAGGTGCGCCGGGGTCTGCGCGGCGCGTCGTTGCAGCGCATCGGCCAGAGTGAGGGGAAGTTCAAACGCATCCATGATGAGGTTCCTGCTGTATTCGGCTTGCCAGATGAAGTCTGGGGTTCTAAAGCATCAGGCCCTTGCCGGGCCGTTCGGGCGCGGCGTCAGCTGGCGGCCTGGACAGGCTCGCGGTTCACTCGGTTGCGCCAGCGGATCAGATGCTGTTCGACGTAGCGACGCAGTTGGCGCAGCAATGGCGCCTGCTGCTCGACGAGGTAGAAGTGATGCCCCTCGAACATGTCCAGCGAGAAGCCGCTGCTGGTTTCCTCCTGCCAGTCCAGAAGCTGCTCGACCGTCACACTGTCCTGTTTACCGCCGAACACATGCACGGGCACGTCCAGCGGCTGGCGTCCGCCATGGACGAAACTGCCGCAGAGCAGGAAATCGGCCCGCAGGATCGGCAGCATCAGCTGCATGAGCTCGGCGTTGGCCAGCACGCTCTCGCTGGTGCCCTGCAATTCACGCAGGCGCTCGCGCAACTGCTCGTCGGTCTTTTCGACGGCGTAGTCGCTGACATCCCGGCGTGCAGGGCCAGCGGTCCCGGAGACGAACAACGCCAAGGGCGCGGGCAGCCCGCGGGCCTGCAGCGCATGGGCGAGTTCGAACACCAGCAGACCGCCCAGGCTGTGGCCGAACAAGGCATAAGGCGCGTCGGTCTCGGCGGCGATTTCATCAGCCAAGTGGCTGGCGAGCGACGCCATGTGGGTCTGCAACGGCTCGTTCATGCGCATGCCCCGGCCCGGCAGTTCGAGCGGCCGAACCCGCAGCCAGTCCGGCAGCGCTCGGCGCCACGGGCTGTAGCACATGGCGCTGGCGCCTGAGTAAGGGAGACAGAACAGGTTCAGGTTCGCCGACGGGTTCATAGCAGGCCTCGTTGCGGTGAGGCGCCGGTTCCGGCACGGCGATGCGGGCAATCGTGACCCATGATGTCCTCCTGATAAATGCGTGCAGCCTCGGCCGCGTGTCACCAGTGAGAACGGATGTCACCTGGAAATAATTAGTCGCATTTGCCGACGTACGCACGTCCGGAGTGCATGAATCAGCGCGCTGCCCTGCAAAGATGCAGTGATTGATCTTCGCATTTGACAATAATTATCATTACGACTAATTTATCGGCCCATCGGAGGGCGCGGCCGAACCGCTCGCGCTTCACTCATGGCTTCGTAGCAAGGTGAATTCAATGACGGATCAAGCATTCACAAAAACCTGCGACTCGCCTCTGCTGCAGGCGTTCGTCGATAACTATCTGCTGCTGGTCAAGATCGCCGCGCGCATCGTCGGTTGCCGGTCACGCGCCGAGGACGTGGTGCAGGACGCATTCTTCCGGCTGCGCTCGGCCCCTCAGGTCACGCTGTCGTTCAAGGCGCAGCTCAGCTACCTGTTCCAGATCGTGCGAAACCTGGCGATCGATCACTATCGCAAGCAGGCGCTGGAGCAGAAATACACCGGGCCTGAGGCCGAAGGGCTGAACGTGGTGATTCAGGGCGCGTCGCCGGAAGCCTCGCACATCAATTTCGCAAGCCTTGAGCAGATTGCCGATGCGCTGGCCGAACTGCCCGCGCGGACACGCTATGCCTTCGAGATGTATCGCCTGCACGGCGTGCCGCAGAAGGATATCGCCAAGGAACTGGGCGTTTCCCCGACGCTGGTCAACTTCATGATTCGCGACGCGCTGGTCCATTGCCGAAAGGTCAGCGCGACACAGGGTTGACCGGTTCGCTCACTTGATGAGGATGACCGGCACTGAAACGCCGTGCACTACACGGGTCGCGACTGAGCCCAGCAACAGTCCGCCGAAGTTGCCCAGCCCGCGGGTGCCCATGACCACGGTGTCGCAGCCCAGCTTGGTCACCGCCGCTGCGACCTGCTCGGCGACATTGCCCAGGTCGACGTGGGACTGGAAGTTGACGCCGGCCGCCGAAAGCCGCTCGACCGCCTTGGCCAGCACCCGGTTGGCTTCGTTGTACAGACCGGCCTGGACGCCTTCGATCATGTCGGGCGCCAGGTAGTCGCTGTAGACGATAGGGTTAGGCTGCACGTTGAAGATATGGACCTCAGGCGGCTCGGCAAGCTTGCCCGCCAGGCCGATCACATAATCCAGCGCCCGCCGTGAATGTTCCGAACCGTCGAAAGGAACCAGAACCTTGTGCATGACTGCTCTCCTTGAAGGGTATGCATTCAACATAGCCCCCAGCAAAGTCGTCAGCCACTGTCCCAGACGGCTTGTTTGACCCAGCTCAAGAAGAGCCCAGACATTCAGCGCTCGCCGAGAAAAGCCTGCGCCTGATCAAGGATCTGCAACGGGTTTTCGGCCTTGTGAATGTCTACCGACAAGAGCTGGCGGAAACGCCGCGCGCCGGGGAACCCCAACCCCAGGCCCAGCACGTGGCGGGTGATGTGATGCATGGTGCCGCCGCTCTGCACATGCGCCGCGATGTACGGGCGCAAGGCCTCGATGACTTCGGCGCGCCCCATGATCGGGGTGGCGGCACCGAACAGCTCGCGATCCACCTCGGCCAGCAGATAAGGATTGTGATAAGCCTCGCGACCCAGCATCACGCCGTCGAAGGTCTGAAGATGGGTCTTGCAGTCTTCCAGGGTCTTGATACCGCCATTGAGGACGATCTCCAGCGCCGGAAAATCAGCTTTCAACCGCGCCACCACGTCGTAACGCAGCGGCGGAATGTCACGGTTTTCCTTGGGCGACAGGCCTTCCAGAATCGCGATGCGCGCATGCACTGTAAAACTGTCGCACCCTGCTTCGTGCACGGTGCCGACGAAATCGCACAACTGCTCGTAACTGTCACGACCGTTGATGCCGATACGATGTTTGACCGTAACCGGGATGCTGACCGCATCGTTCATCGCCTTGACGCAATCGGCCACCAGTTGGGGATGCCCCATCAGGCAGGCGCCGATCATGTTGTTCTGCACCCGGTCGCTGGGACAGCCGACGTTCAGATTGACCTCGTCGTAACCCGCGTCCTGCGCCATGCGCGCACAGGCCGCAAGGTCCGCCGGATTGCTGCCGCCCAGCTGCAGCGCCAGCGGGTGCTCGGCTTCGTCATAGCGCAGGAAGCGCTCGCGATCCCCATGAATCAGCGCGCCGGTCGTGACCATCTCGGTATACAGCAGCGCATTTTTCGACAGCAGGCGCATGAAGAACCGGCAATGGCGATCGGTCCAGTCCATCATCGGCGCAACAGAAAACCTCCTGACTACCGGATTTGCTGGGGTTACGAGGTTTTCTGCGGTTTCCGCGTGCATTTACGTTTTACTCATTCTCTATTGTTTACTCCCGTTTTCGCCTATTCTCCGTCGCTCCTTGCTGAAATTCAGCAAATCGTTCGGAGGTTTCAGCAAAATGGGTTCTATCTCTGTCCGCAAGCGCCAGGACGGCAGCACGGCGTACCATGCCCAGATCAGGATCATGCGGAAGGGCAAAACAGTTTATCAGGAAACCCAAACCTTCGACCGTAAGACCGCCGCGCAGAACTGGATCAAGAAGCGCGAAACGGAAATGTCAGAGCCGGGCGCTATTGATAAGGCGAACCGGCAGGGCACCACAGTCAAAACGATGATCACGCGCTACCTGGACGAATACGAAAAGCTTCGGCCGCTGGGCAAGACCAAGCGCGCCACACTCACCGCCATCGGCGAGACCTGGCTCGGCAAGCTGGAAGACCGCGAGATCACCAGCCAGAAGCTGGTCGAGTACGCGCTCGACCGGATGGAATCGGCCGGCATCCAGCCGCAGACCGTGGGTAATGATCTGGCGCACCTCGGCGCGGTGCTGGCCGTCGCCCGCCCTGCGTGGGGTTATGAAATCGACCCGATGGCAATGCCCGACGCGCGCAAGGTGCTGAAGAAGATGGGCGCCGTCACGCGCAGCCGGGAAAGGGAGCGCCGCCCTACCCTGGGCGAGCTGCAGCGGATTCTCACCTACTTCGAGGAAATGCGGGACCGCCGAAAGCAACAGATCGACATGGTACGGGTGACGCTGTTCGCGCTGTTCTCCACTCGTCGACAGGAAGAGATCACGCGGATCCACTGGAACACCCTGGATGAATCGCGCCAGGCAGCGCTGATCACCGATATGAAGAACCCCGGCCAGAAATTCGGCAACGACATCTGGTGCCATATGCCGGATGAAGCGTGGCGGATTCTCCAGTCGATGCCGAAAGTGGCGGACGAGGTATTCCCGTACAACTCGCGGTCAATCTCGGCGTCCTTCACACGGGCGTGCAAATTCCTGGAGATCGATGACCTGCATTTCCATGACCTTCGCCATGATGGGGTGAGTCGATTGTTCGAAATGGGGTGGGATATCCCGAAAGTGGCCTCTGTTTCCGGCCACCGGGATTGGAACTCGATGAGGCGCTATACGCACCTGAGGGGAAACGGCGACCCCTATAAAGGGTGGCCGTGGGTGGAAAGGGTTATCAATGGGCCGGTGATTCGCTGACCGCCCGTCTTCCGGTTGTTGCTGGGACGCGCCCCGGAGCTATTACTTACAGGGCTGGGCTCCCTAGATGATCGCTCTCTACCCAGCTGGCCGGTCCGGCGCGTCCCTCGCCTGGCCGGCCATCTATTTCACGATCCAGGCCTTGCCGTTGGCGATCCGCACCTGGCCTGGCTCGTCCGGTTCCTTCTGCTGGGTGAACAGGCCGATATCCCATGCCTCTTCCTGCTCCGTCAGCCCCCATTCCTTGCCGGATTCGGCCAGCTCGAGCATGTCCTGGAGCTGGTCAGAACTGATCTCGCGCCGCCGGTGCATCGCATAGGCCATGTCGCACAGATCTGCGCAGCGCCCGTAGGGGTTGATGGCGAACTCGTTGTCTTTCTTGAACTCGCGAATCCATTCTTCCGGATATCCCTGCATGACGGCGCTCTGCGAAAACTGTACGTAGATACAGTATTCTGCTGTCGAGATCGGTCATCTGGCAATCGGCCCCGGACGGGATGCACTGAGCGCTTCGTAGGCTTTCTCACATGTGAGGCCAGCTATTCGACTTGCATCAGCAGCTGCCGCCAGCTCTCCCGCTCTCTCGTCAGCCCGGCGGCGCAGGTCGGCGAGCACAGTGGTGAGGTCTCGGATTGTCTGGCTTCCCTCGGCAACTCGGGAATCGCAGGTTCGGCGACCGGCCAGCAGCTTGTCGACTTGCTGCTGCAGGCTGTCAGCAGTAGAAGCGGCCAGAGCAGCATCAGCCGCCGCAGCTTTGATTTGATCTTGAGCATCGTTTCTCACCTGGTTGATTTCACGCTGGCGGCGCTGTTCCTCCGCGCGGGCTGCGTTGGCTGCCTCGGTCATTGCTGCCTCAACCGCAGACACGTACCGGACGTGATCGGCCCGGACGGCGGCCAGTTCCAGCGTCTGGTAGACCAGCGCACCGGCGAGCAGCACGATCAACAGCACGATCGCCCAGACCCACAGCGGCACGGCCTTGAACAGCGCTGTCATGCGAACGTCCCGCCGGCGGCGTCATAGAACGCCAGCAGCCGCTCCGCCTTGTGGGGGTTCTGGCCGTAGTCGTTACCGGGGAAGCTGGCCCAGATGTTGGAGCACTTGCGGATGGCGTCGGTGATCCGGCCAGCCTTGATGTCCTCCAGCGCCCGGCGCTCGCGGATCTGTTGCAGCGCGATCCGGTCCTGGTTCTCTGGGGTGTAACCGCCTTGCAGGCGCATGCTCACCCGGTACGCATCCCAATAGCGCTCGAGCAACTGGTACCGTCCGGCCGCCGTACTGGTGACCGGCTTGCCATTGATGGGAAAGGTCAGGCGCTGGCGCGGGTGATCCTGATAACCGTGGAACAGTCCGCCGCCGTACAGGACGTTGTACCCGTCGTCGCTCCCCTTCACGGTCGAGGTGCCTTCCGATTGGGCGATCATGTCCAGGAAGGCGAGCACGTTCGCGCCGCCGGCCATCTGTGCGGAAATTCTGGGCATTGCTTTTCTCCAGGCAAAAAAATACCCGCTCGATGGCGGGGTTCTTTGTTCGGTTAATTCAGGCCGGCATGGCGGGCCAGTCGATGGTAGTCGAGTACCCTGGCTGATCGGGCAATCGGTTCAGCGCAACTCGGTATTTTTTCCATGCCTTGAGCATGGCCACGTCAGCGTCGGTCGCATCATCGATATCCACGGCATCCTGCAATGGCGCGATAGCCGCGTCTGCGAGTGCGCGAAGTCTCGCAGTCTCCGCGACGACAGCGGCCAGCGCTTGCGCCGCGGCTGCCTGTTCTTTCATTTCCTTGGTGATCAATTGTGACCAGTCGATGTTACTCATCAGATGCTACCTCTTCGGCTGGGTCAGCGACTTCTTCGTTGTATCGCCCGGGCGGCAGCGGTGCCGGGAAAACGACAGGTCCATCCGGTAAGTTGACCAGATCGACGGGGAATGCTTGTTCTGGGCTGTAATTGGAAGGCAGCGGGAGAATCAGCGTCAGGCTAAGTTCACCGCCTATGTTGTCGACCTGACCAAAGAACCAGATTGATTGAATCGCACCAGCGGGAAGCGTGTCGCCATCCCTCATTCTTGAGAAATTAAATTCCTCGCCGTTTACTATTAGGATCGACCCAGAGCGGACCACTGAAAGGGTGTCGTCCCGTCGCTGTGGTGATAATTTGATAATCATTATTTCCACCTCCCTATTGCCAAGTAATCCACAGCGACTTGCTGGATCGGACGAGAGACTTGTGTGAACACAATCCCGTTGGGCCAACTGGTTGTGGACAGTAAAAGAGATGCTGCCCCAGCAAACCACGCCTCTCCCGTTTCCAATGTCGCGGTGATATTTATGGTTGGGGCTGCAATGAAGGCAGCAGGGAAGGCCTTTTCTCCCTCGGCCCCACCCCAGAATAAGGCGCCCGACGCCTGATTGAGTGTTTTAACGGTCCTTTCTTTCCTGCGGCAGATTTGTGTGCCATCAGCAAACTTTATGTAAGTGCCATTTGTATTTGTTGCGGTTTCAATAATAGCGCCAGAGGCTACCAGCCCTACTATATCCGCCACTGCCGCAGAGCCGAGGCCTAGACCTGATCTCGCAGTCGCTTGGGTATTGCCGCCAGTGCCGCCCGAACCGACCTGGATAGGGCTAGAGACCGCAATGGCCTGAACCGTCAGAAGTCCGTCATACGAATAGGTCATCGTCGGGCCGGTAGCGGTGTTGTTACCGTTCACTGACCTCCAGGTGAATCCGCCTGCGCCAGTGCCTCGGTTGCAAACGAAGTTGCCCGCACCATTCGGGGCTACCTCGCCGTTCCAGCTCATGTACATGCCCTGCGTGGTTACTTCTGGGCCGTATGGAGACGCTACCCCAAGACTATTGAAGATCGCCTTACCGTCTGGCCTGCCAGTGCCACCTTTGGCAATTGGGAGAATGCTTTCGGTTGCGGCGGCACCAAGGCCCAGCGAGGCACGAATACCGGCTTGCGTTCCAGTCGTACCAAGAACCGCCAGTACGGACCCGAACTGATTGACCAGCGAACGCAGCGCGTCAGCCGAGTCCTTCACGTAGCCCTGCATCGGCGCCAGTGCGTAGCTGCCGGCGCTGGCCGTGGCACCCTGATAAGCAGGGGAAATGGAAAGCACTGTGTCGCTGGCAACGTTGACGATTTCGTACCAGCGGCCGTCCGGTCCGCGAAAGGCATCGCCGACCCGCGTGTTGGCTGCGAATTGAGTGTTGGCACCTGTGACGGTGGCCGAATTGAGGACGACAGAGACCGTCCCTGACTTATACCAGCTCATGGATTTAATCCTTGGAAGAGTTTGTTATCAGATCGCCTACGCGACAATTTTTGCGAACACGGCGGGCAGCATGAAAGCTATTGGGTTGCTCAGGGCGCTTGTCGTGAACCAGAGCTCCGAGCGGGCAAAGTCGAATGTTATGCCGCAAGTTCTACCAACGTTGTCGCCCGCGAGCATTCTCATGGTCGCGTTATTGATCATCAGGTATTCGTCTGTTGATGGATTAAAAGGCGATGAGTACCAGTTCGTATAGAAACCTTGAGCGCCCTGAGTGGACATTACATATGTCCAGTTCTGAAAAAACCTTGAGAAAACTGCAGAGGTGGTCCCGCTATCGAAAATCAGGGTTCCTGAACCATCCCATAGCCTGAATCCGTAATGAGCTTTCGGAGAGGCCATAAAACCCCCAATGAAGTACTTCCCGGCAGGGCTATACCCTGTTTGCCCGATTACCGTGAAGGATGTCCAGTTCCCAGGCGTCCCGCCAAGCGAGCATCCGATGACAACCGTGGCGTTATTGTTGTCCGGCCTGACGAATATCAATGGCGGCTCTTGAGTGGCGATGGGCGCAGGAAATGTGACAGTTACGCTCTGACCCGAACCTGAATACCTTCCGGACACCAGTACGCTTAATCGGGCATACTCGGAGTCAATTGACACCACTCCTGAGTCGTTTATCGCAGCAAAACCGTAGGACGGCATCAGTACCACCTCATAACAATCAGTCTCATAGTGCTACGCGAGATATTGGGGCTGTCGAAACCGTTGATGAAATTCCGTACAAGGACGACCCCATCAGTCATTTCCGTTTCAAGTTGTCTATCGAGATCAGATGACGGGCCTATCGGAAGGGTCATCGCAACCGCGTTTGCCTTGTTGCATCCAGGTACGGAGAACTGTTGCGTAATCTTTTGCTGAACTCCAGAAAATGAAACGACCGTTGAAAGAACAATTCTCCATGTAGACGTATCAGTATTGAATTGGAGCTCACCGTTTTCTCCCCATATCCTTACTCCGTAACTCATACGTCAAGATTCCCCCACTGGTAGCGTTTCAGGCCATTTGCATCGAAAACCTTGCCGCCGTATCCGTTGATGGTTTGGCGGCCACCCCCGCCCAGCGGCGAGTTGATCTCAAACGTTCCATCAAAGAACAGCTTCCAGCCCTGCTGGCCGGGAACATAATTGTTCGACTGGATGTAATTGCCGATCTTCGCGTTGGTGATCGTGCCATCCTGGATGAAGGCCGAGTTGATGAAGACCTGGCCGTTCTGCACCGCAAACGGCACAGCGATCGCGCCGCCAGCCATGGAGCTGACCACCGCGAACCGATCTGCGCTCACCAGGAACTGACTCTGCAGGCCACCGGGGCCATTCTCGATGCCAAGCCCGATGCCGGCAGCTACATACTGACCATTGGCGTTGACCTGCATCTTCACCGACCACATCGTGTTCAGCTTGCCCGCCGTATCCGCGTAGGCCGTGGCCGTCTGCTGGATAGCTGCAGTGTTTTGCTGAATGGCAGATGAGTTTTGCTGGGTGACATCGTTCGTGCTGGCGACCGAAGCCGTGAGCTGCTGAATGGACGTCGCGGTCGAGGACTGGTTGGTGGTGACTACCTGGCGCAAGTCAGTCACCTGAGCCGCGTTGCTGTTGACCGTTGCGGTCAGCTGCGTGATCGTCCGCGCGGTGGCCTCATTCTGGGTGGCTCTGACCTTCGACTCGGTGACGATGCTGGCCGTGCTGTCCCATCCTTTGAGCGCATCAGCCAGCTCGCCCTCACCGTCATCCTCGCGATACGCAGCGCGCAGCGCCTGCATGGCCGAGGCCTGGGCGGTGACGAGACCGTTCAGTTCGGTCAGCTCAGTGGTGTGCGTCTCCACTTGCTGGGCCAGGCCATTGGCCGTCTCTAGCATATCGCCGACGTCCTCCCAGTAGGCGGCGTTCGGCGGCGGCGTGTTGGCTGGCACATCCTGCTGCGCCTGATAAATGCGCCCGTCGACCACCACCATCTGCCCCTTGGTGTAGGCGCCGTCAGGATTGTAGGCCTTGAGCCCATCCAGCGCGGCAATTTGCTCCTGCAGCACGTCGATCAGATTGATCTTGTCCTGCAGGTCCTGACCAAGTTCGGATTCGCCAACCTGGCCAGCAATCAGCTCAAGGATTGGCGCGGCATCGGATCCGGACTGCCCCATGACGCCAGAGCCGACCGGATACCACGGACCGATGTTGCCGGTCCGGTCGACCAGTCGCGCCCAGAAGAAGAACCGTACGCCAGCCAGCAGGCCCTGCATCACGTACTCGGACTGTGGGTAGGCCAGGTCGCTAAGCTTGGTGGCCGACTCCAACGAAGTATTCGGGCTGTACCAGATCTCGGTGCGCTGTGTGTCCTCCGCGCCAGGTGGGAAAGTCCAGTTCAGCCTGATACCGAAGATCAGCGACGAAGCGGTGAGGCTTGTCACTGCCGGCGGCAAGCCTTCCTTGCCCTTCAACTGCGTCAGGTTCGACGTGCGCCAGTTCGAGGAGATGTCGAAGGCGCTGACGGCTCGAACGCGCGCCAGGTAACCACCCGCGTAGATACCGGTCACATCGACGCTGGTCGCGCCGGTGCGCTGCACCTTGATCCAGTTGCCGTTGTCCTTACGCCACTCCACGTCGTAGGCGACGGCTCCGCTTACGGCAGGCCAGCTGATCGTCATGGTGGTGACGGCCAGGCCCTGAGCAATGGCGGTGGTCGAAGTCAGCGATACGCTGGCAGGCGCAGCAACGACAGTGATCGGAATGACGCTGATCGGGCGCTCTTCGAGGCGCGCACCGGTGTCGATGTAGGCGAATTTGCTCGGCTCATACTGCAGCGCCGTGATTTCATAGTTGCCATCTGTGTCGCGGCGCCTGGTCAGAACCCGGTAGAGAGGGATTGCCAAATCATCAGCGTCCAACGCCCATTGGAGCTGCGGCATTGGCGTTTCGCTGTAGGCGGTCGTCAGAGTGATCGAGCGGCCATTCACCGAGTCGACTGTGCGCCCTTCGGCCCTGCCGCCTGGAAGGTTGAGAATCAGTCGGTCGCCCGGTTTCGCCTGGGTCTCACGGTCCAGCGTCACGACTCTACCCGCAGCAGACGCGATCCGACCGCCCACCTCCCGGCCCGCCAGCAGCGTGTCGGCAACTGGAATGATGTGGCCTGGCAGCGGAATGACGCCTTCCATGCCGGTTTTGAACGTGACGGTACGATCGAGATTGTTGCTCAGCACCACCCACTTGCCACGGCGCTGGGCCTCCGACGCCCGGGTGCAGCCGATCGCGCTCAGCTCGGTGGGCCTGTCTCCGAACCGGCGTTGCATGTCCAGGTCGGCGAAAGGGATGACGTCGGTATCGTAGTTGTTGTCCGGGTTGTCGTAGCTGACCAGCGCACGGGTGTAGCGGGTCTTCGCCGAAGCGCTGCCGTAGCTGAACTTGCCGTCGATCACATTGGCGCGGGTGAAGACGTAGTCAAAGTCCTGCGCACGAGGCATATCCGCCTGCATCACCAGCTGGCCCTGAGCCCAATAGGTCATGCCGCGATAGATACCCGCGATGTCACGCAGCAGAGACCAAGCTTCGGCCTTGCCTTGCAGATTCATATCGCACAAGAAGCGAGGCTCCTGGCCGCCGGCACCGTTGGGCACCAACTGGTCGCAGTATTGCGCGATCCGGTACAGCTCCCACTTGTCGACCATGAACGACTTGATGCGTTTGCCCAGCCCGAACCGGTCTTCAGTGCAGATGCCGTACGTGACCCAGGCGGGGTTGTTGGTCCACGCCTGCTTCATGGTGCCGTCCCACACCCCGGAGTAGGTTCGGTTGACCGGGTCGTAATTGCTCGGCACCTGCCATTTGCGGGCCTTGCACTTTACGGTCACGGCGGGGATGTTGGTGAACTGCTCGGCGTCGAACTCGATATAGAGCAATGCGGTATTTGGGTAGCGCAGCTTCGCGTCAATGACTTCCGTCAGGCCGGCCACCAGCATGGTGTCGGCGATTCGGTTGGTGTTCTGGTTCGGCGTCAGACGGCGGACGCGGATCTGCCAGCCCGTAGTTGCTGCTGGCAGGTCGATTCGGCGCGAGCGCTCGTAGCGGGTGGTGGTCTTGCCATCGACCGCTTCGGACAGCACCTGCTGGTAGGCGCCGCCGTCGGTTGCAACGTCGATTGCATACTCGATCCGGTAACCGCTGACGTTGCCCTCGTTGTCCTGCTTCTGGAGCGCGGGCCAGGCCAGGCGCACGCGCACCGCGGAAAGCTGGGTGTTGGTTACCGAGCGAACCCATGCCGCATCACTGCGCAACTCAACGTTCACGGTCGTCTCGTTGTCCACGGAGGGAATGCCAGGGATGTAGGTCTGGTCGACCGACCCGGTGCGCCACTCCCACTTCACGTTCGGGAAGTTGACGTTGCCGCTGGCGTCCTGAATCGGCGTGTTGTCCAGGTAGATGTCTGCCGCCGTTGGCGTGCCTTCGAATTCCCCCTCGCCTACTGCGATCAGTAGCTTGGCAAGGTTAGTGGAGCGCAGGCTATCGGTCGCTTCAGACGGAGCTTTCGGACTGCTGCTGCCGCCCTTCTCACCATGGATGTCGAGTTTCAGTGCAGCGCCCATGCTTTTCTCCAGGCAATAAAAAACCGCCCGAAGGCGGTCGCGTATTCGTTTTTTCAGATCAGGTTTTGTCTTCGGCGTAGATCGATGCGGAAATAATCGCACCGCCCCAGCGGCGCTCGCCTATGCAGATCGGCACCGGGTTGCCGCTGGCCGTGGTGTTCTTGGCACTGCCAAAGGCGTAGGACGGCATGTTCTCGGGTGAGGCGCTCTGGCTCAGTCCACCTGCTTGCGGGCTGAGCATCTGGATGACGCCACCTGCGACCAGAGCGATGCCGACACCTGCGGTCGGCGCTCCGAAAAAACTGGCGGCGATCAAGACAATGCCCAATATGGTCTGCAAGATCCCGCCGCGCTTGCTGCCATTGATGACGGGCACGACGCGGACTTCCCGCGACCCGCCGCGGGCGAAATCGGCCTCGGCGACATTTTTTCGGTTGCGAAAGATCGCAAAGCGCATGCCGAGCCCGTCGAGCCGGCGGATTTCCTCGGCGAACCCCGCAAGCGTCGCCTTGAGGGCTTTGAACACTTCCCACGTCTGTCCTGAGTCGACCTGCCTGCGGTGGACGCGACCGAACTTTTGAGCCAGGGACCCAGAAAGCAGGATGGTGGTCATCTGGGGGTGAACGGTTGCTGCCATGTTTCCTCCAGGCAATAAAAAACCGCCCGAAGGCGGCGACACGAACGTAGGTCGTACGAGGCTTAATTACCGCGCAGCGCGGTAACCTCATCCGTAATTATGTAAGTCGAGACTTCGCCGCGCGAGCCGGGGGGCAAAAAACTAGCGCGCCGAGTCGTATAACTCAAAATGTTCTCCTCGGCCCTTGGCCAGGACACACCAACTGGTCCGCTGCTTTTTCCCCCGAAGACAGAGCTTAGGAACTTCTCCCCTTCGGCGTCGGCGGCCTTGCTGCCCGTTTTTATCACTGCGAGATAGGGAACCCCTTCGTAGAAGCAGATAGACGTACGCTCTACCGACTGCTTCCCAAACGGCTTGCCATTTCCGTCCTCGTAACAAGCGTCCCGTCCCGACTCTTTGTATTTGCTCAGCGATATCTGGCTTTCGGCATATTTGCGACCAAATTCATAGCCGAGCACTGACACCTCAGGCGTCGCAGGAATATCGACTGGCAGACCAGAAATATCGAACCGATATTCCGTGGCTACGCCGTCTACGGCGAAATTTACATAGAGTTCTTTCGACGCCGCCGTTGCACCGACAAACGTAGATACCTCGATCGGGATCATTGTCGTCGCATCGGGATTGGCTGCAGATATCTCTTTTGTGCTGCCTTCATCAAATCGTACGCTGACATCACACAGACGCTCGCCGCAGCCGCTGAACTTACCTCCTTCAATGGAGAAAACGGCGCGCGGCTTTCCTTCGCTACCGGATATAAGCAGCCTTACTGGTGACCCCGCCCCGCCAACAGGCTTGCCAACGGTGTCGTAGACCAGCACGGACGCCCCAAGTGAAGGATCCTGCACCTGATTCGATTTCCATTCTGCGCTGGCAGAGATCGCACATAGCGAAGCGGCGAAACACACAACGGCGGCTTCAAATCTCATCGTTTGTCCCTAAGATACGGTTTCGATCAATCTACACGATCTGTAAGATGCCTACAGCATTGCTGCATTATCTCGAACTCTGCTCATGCCTTAGGATCAGGCGGGTTCGGTCTAGCCACGGACCACCAAAGACGATGATCTCCGACGGCCTGCCATATAAGTGGTGCAGTAGGAACGGCCCGGGGCCGTACACATCTGCATCCTCGCCTGGCAGCGCCGAATCAGGTCCGAGGTAGATTCCGGCATGGTTCGGATGCTTTGTCCGCCCTACTTCCATCACAATCATGTCGCCGCGCTGCGGCTGGTCAACCCGGTAGAAGCCGGCCGCCTCGTAGTTCGACTCGTAAAGGCTTTCGGCCTCGGCGCTCTCCCACCAGCCATCCGCGCGCTTGTACGCTTCGAATTCCAGTCCCCACTCACGCTTGTACCAATCGGCGCAGACCTGCCAGCAGTCCCAAGCCCCATGCACGAATGGTCGCTTGAGCAGCGGCGTATTGCCAGTAGGAACGATGGTTCGCAGATCACCCTCGGGCCAGCTGATGATATGCCACGGCAGCTCAGTGGCCTCGCACATCGCTAAGTCGCGCGGCGACGGCCGGCTGGTTGCGTCTGGATGCGAATGCACAATGCCAATCACCTCGCCCACATCTTCCGCCGCGGCGTAATCTTCAGGACCGATGCGGAACTCTTCGTTCGGATCGCTCGCCGTGTTCGCACAAGGGAAGTACTGCTGCTTGCGGCCAACCGCCAGAAGCAGCCCGCAGCACTCGCGCGGGTACTCGGACGCAGCATGCGCCTGCACGGCAGCCAGAATGTACTTGAGCATGTTCAGCTCCGAGCAATGAGGGAAACAGCGGGGAAGCCGCCGAATGGAAGTTCGTTACCTTCACCGAAATGGCCCACGCAGCCAGTGGTGAGCAAGCCGTTGCAGGTATCCAGTTCAGGGTTGTCAGTCGGCAGTCCGTCCTTGTCGACATAAGGCCCGGTGTACCCGCAATTGGGCCCCCTGTAACCACCCGTCAACGCCCAATGGCATAAAGTAGTCATCTGCCGGCCAATCGACTCGCCGCCGACGTCGCCTGGGCTCGCCAGCTCCCAAGTGACACTCTCCCCGTCCTCGTTTGTCTTCTGGTCGATGTACCAGACCTCGATCGACTCTTGGGTGGGATCGGCATCAGGGTTTCCGTTTGGAAAGTTCTCCGCGTCCAGGTACTGACCCAGCGTATGCCGCATAGTCAGCTTGAACTCGAGCAGATCCTCAAAGGCCAGGCAGAGAGCAGTGATGCGTCCGTTCACGTTGCCCGCCGAGAACTTTGGCCTGACAGCAGTGCCGTCGCCGTTCGCCTCGACACCCTCAAGCTGAACCGGCCATGCGCTGTATTCCTCGCCTTGCCAATATATCGGCTTGGCTGGCAGCTGATCCGCCTCCGCTCCCGCTGCCACAAGCTCGGCAGGCGTGTGCGGGATAGCGTGACCATGGAAGCGCAGCACATCCGCGCCGTAGTCAGAGCCGTCCAGCTCAAACATCAGCACCTCGCTGCCAGGCTCAAGAGCCTGAATGTCGCTGATCAGTGGCATGAGCGCTCCTTAGGGGTGGAAGGCGCGGTCGAACGTCGCCGTGATCTTAAAGACGCCCCCACCCAGAGGGGTGGGAACGGGGTTTTTGCAGGTAAAAAGGCCGAGCTCACCGAGTGGCGTCATCCATAGGAAGGCCTTGGCCCCGGCATGACGATCCATGAACGCCATGATTGCCAGCGTCTTTAGGCGCTGCGCAGTGACGGTGACTGGGTATGAGTCGAGCTTGTTGTTCGGCCCATCCCCTAATTCCTGCTTGTAACCGTCGCCGAACTGCGAGGTGCGCACCCGATAAGTGATATCGGGTGCATCCCCGTGCTGCGTGGCCCAGGTGAATGTCTCTACCGCCATGACTATCTGCCTCTTGTGAGTCGCCAGATGGAGCCGCCAGGCTGAAGCGCCCGGGAAATAGCCGTCTCGGCTTCCAGTTTCGCGGCCTGCTGAATGCCTTTGCCGAAATCGGTGGACGCCTGCTGTGTATCCGCTACACCGGCATCGCCCGATGTCTGCACCGAGACCGCGACAGGGAAGTTGTACGTGTTGCCAGCGCTGCCTGAGGATCGAGAAGCGGCCAGAGCCGTGTTCATCCCCGAATCCACGAACCCGCCATCGGCGAACCCTTTCTTGTTGAGGTTGACGAGGAAGTCCTTCATGCCTGGCTGGTCGACCACTTCCTTTCGGATGACGACCTCCCCTCCGTGGACGATGCCAGCTGGCTCATACTTTCCACCGTTCCCGGTGTAGCCCCCCTCGTCGAAGCCGTACTCCGCCGAATACCCCGCAGGCGACGCTCCAAGGTTCGAGGAAACAGCCCCGGCAGAGCCCGCAGGAAGCCCGTTACCGCCGCCTGACATTCCCGCCCAGGCACTTATACCCCAGCTCATAACGCTGCTGAGCAGGCCGCTCGCCGCCTGGCGTGCCGCGATGCGAGCCATGTCAGCAATCACTGACTTAGTGAAATCCGAGAACGAAAACTTTCCGGAGACAGCGAAACTCGCTACCGCATCTTCCATGCTGCTGAACGCATTCGTGAACAGGCTCTTGGTCTGCCCTGCGACATCCTTGGCCGAGTCCAGGTAGTTTTGGAAAGCAGAGGATGCGCCAGCACTCCAGCTGCCCTGGGCAATCGTCATGTCGTCGTAGTTCGCCTGAACGGTGTCGCGCAGGTCCTGCTGGGTCTTGTTGAGTGCCGCCAGCTTCTGGTTGTACTCATCAAGGCTCATCCCGCGTGAGCCATCGCCGTACTGGTTAGCCAGTTCGACCTTCTGCTGGTTGATGCGGTCGTCGATGCCGTTTTGCTGATCAAACAAGCCGCGCTGCCGGTCACCCAAGCCCAGAGTCGCAGCAGATCGCTGGCCCTGCTCACGCAGGGTCTTGACCTGCTGTTCCAAAGCGCTTGTGTAGGTCTTTACCGCCAGTTCCTGCTTCTTCAGGCGCCCCTGCTCGTTCGTCGCCAGCACGTTCAATTCGGTGTCAGCGTCCTGCTGAGCTTTAACCATTGCCGCCCGGGTGTCGGCAATCTTCTGATCGAGCTGAATGCGCTGCTCGGCAGACGTAGAGACTTTGGCGCGCGCCGCTTCAAGTGCGGATATCTCCGCTTCATATGCAGCGGTAACCTCGACCTGTTCCTGCTGAACGATGGCCACGCGCTGACTCGCGTATGAATCTGCCGACACAAGACCGGCTTTCTGCGCTGCGTCCAGTTCCTTTTGGGTGTTGTCGTAATAGCTGGTGATCGACTTGAGCTGGTTCTGGGCGTCATTGAAGGCGGTAAGGTCTACAGCCCCTGCCGACTGCTTTGGATCCTTGAACTGATCAGCGATGTTTGATTTCACCCGAGCTATATTGTCTGGCTTGAGTCGATCATCGTTGGGGCTGGTCTTACGGATGGCATCCAAAGACTTGTTGTAGTCCTTGAGCGCTTCTGCACGCTTCTCAGCGTTCGTCCGAGCGGATTTTTCGAGCCCGTCGACCTTTGTCATGGCGAGAATAGTCGCCTGTTGACGCTGGGCATCCGCGCCCCGGGCAGCCGCGATGGCAGCCTGCGTATCGCGCTGCTGAGTCAGGTACTGAAGCTCAAGCCGGGAGTTGGTCAGCTTTTCCTGTGCGTCGGTGTCGACTGGATTCCCGTTTACCGCAGACTGCGCCGCAGCCAAGCGCTGCTGAGCGTTGGTGATCTTGTCAGCCAGGGTCTGTTCGCGCCCAAACTCCTTGAGCGAATCGATTGATTTCTTGGTCTCGTCTCCAACCGCCTTCCAGCCGCGCTCCCAAAGCCCGAGGTTCTTGGTGATTTCACCAGACCGCTCGGTCATGGTGTTCGCATAGGTGTCAGTGAGGAGTTTTGCGGCGCCGATGGTGTCGCCCTGCTCTTTCAAAGCGACAATCTGCGAGTACACCGCCGCCGTCAGGAAGCCGTATTGCTGGTTCAACTCCTTGGCTGCAGCGACTGGATCCTTGCCGATCTTGGCGAACTCGGCCACGGTCTTCTCGACCGCCTGCCCGGTTGCATCTTCCATCGCGGCGGCAGCATCGGCGACAGTCTTGAAGCTGTCACTCGCAATGGTTCCGCTGTTGGCAATCAGAACCAGGGATGCGGCAGCTTCGCCTACCGTGCCGTTCGTAGCCGCTATCTGCTGCGCCATAGACGCCAGCTGATCAGCCGTCTTGCCTGCACGGTTCCCGGTCAGGACCAGTGCCTGGTTGTACCTGTCGGCCTCCTTGCTGCCCTGGCTGTAGCCGTAGATTACGGTTGCGATTGCAGCTGCGACCGCTACGGCGCCGGCAACCACAAGCCCAAAGGCCGAGCTGAGCGGCGGAGTCGCCGTGCTCAGCGCGTCCGTGGCTTCCTTGGCGTTCTTTGCCGCGTCCGCTGCCGTGTTCGCGCCTTCGGCCAGGCCTCCCAGGCTATCGCTGGCTGCATCCGCGCCGTCTGCTGCCGCCTTCGCGCCGCTGCCCACTGTATCCAGCGCATCGCCGACGGCACCAATACCGCCACCCAAGCCAAGCACCGACCGAATCTTCTGACCCATAACGTCCAGGGTCGGCCCAATACCGCCGAACGAATCAGCGATCTGCCCGCCCTGCTGGATTAGGACCAGCAGCGGGTTTTGGCCTCCTGCCAGGCTGGTGAAAATGTCCGTGAACTGAGACGGCAGCTGACGCAGAGCCTGCTGAGTCTGGTTCGTAGTCCTGCCGGTCTTTTGCAGGCTCTCGTCAAGGTCTCCGAGCTTCTGACGTGAGCTGTCGATGCGGCCGGCGTATTCGCTGAAGGTTTCGACGTCGATGAGTCCGGCGTTCTTGTACTTCTGCAGCTGGGCCTGCTGCTCGTCCAGACGATCCAGCGCGGCGATAGTCGGGTTGATCTTACCCAGCAGGGCCTGTAGCCCCTCCGCCTGAACGCCTGTTGCTGCAGCGGCTTTGCGCGATTCCTCCGCCAGCCGATCCTCGGTGGCGAGCAGTGCCTGCGCACGCGAATTGATCGCGGCAATCTCCGCGCTCCAATCACGCGCTGCGGCCTTGCCGCCATCCATGGCCGAGGCGGTGCTGGTAACGCTTCCGCCCAGACCCTGGACATACTGGCTGGACTCCAGCGAGGCCTTGGCCATTGCCGTGAGGCGCGCCATCGCCTCTTCGGTCGTTTCAGACAGCCGATCCTCTGCCGACGACAGGCCCGCAGCTGACGTGGACGCCTTGTCGAAGCCTGACGCAACGCCCTCGGCGGCCTTCTCCGCCCGTCCGCCAGCCGCAGCCAGCTTGTCGAGTTCGGTAGCAGCCTGCGCGGCATCGCCGGAGTCGACCTTGATCCCCAGTTCAGCGATAGACGTCATGAGCGCTCCGTTATTTCGATTCGCTCATCACGAGCAGTGCTTCGACCTCCATCGTGCGGAGGTCCGGGAATAGTTGCGGCAGGTCACGGCGCTTGATTTCGAGCATCGAAGCCGTAGGAGGCACAGCGGCGTAGTCCAGGCCTGAAGCGCCGCCGGGACCGGTCCGCCATTGAGTGGACAGAGCCTCGAAGAGTCGAAAGGCTGGCCAGGCATCCGGCCAGACCTCGACGACCTCCTCAGGGATGTCCGCTTTGGTCATGCCGAACGCAGCCAGATCGGCGTCAGAGGGCCCAGGGTCGTACAGCGCCCGGGCCGCAGCCGTCAGTTTCCCAGGCGGGCCGGGGCATAGGCCGACTGGTACGCGTCAATGACCGCCTGAGGCGCGCCGCTGCAGGTGCTCACCAGAGAGGTGATCGCCTCGTCTGAGAACTTGTCATCGAAGCCCCAGCCAGTAGTAATGTCCTTGATCTGGGCAACCTGCAGGGCGATTTCGCCAGCAGTCGCTTCAGCCCACAGCAGGCCGTCTTCCTTGATCCTGGTCGCGTACTCGTCGCGCGCCTTGTTCCAGCGGTCGAACATGGCGGCGAGCCCGGTGCGGTCCATGTACTTGAACTCGAAGTCCACCTTGACTGGATCGCTGCCGACACGGGGAATCATCACCGGCGCTTTGAACGTCGGGTTCTGAGCAATCTTGATCTTCGCCATGGGTTAGGCCGCCTGGTAGCGAGTCGGGCGAGCTGCCAGCGACAGGGTGATGGTGCGGGTCATGATGTTGTTGCGGGACAGCGTCGGGGTCGAGGTGATCGACACGTACGCGTTGTAGTAGATGACCGAGCCATTCGGCAGCTTGAGGCGAACCACCCGCGCCTCCTTGTCCTCGTCAGCAGCCTCAACCACGGGCACGTAAGCCAGAAGCGGGTCATCTGCGACTGTGATGGTCATGCTGATAGGAGACTTGGTAGTCGGCAGCTGACGGTCGTCATCGTCTTCCAGGAAGCCGAAGGTGGTGAACTGCTGATCGCCGCCGCTAGTTGCGACCTCGGTGATCTGCGAGATCTGAGCCCACGCCGACACGCTGCGGACCGAGCCTACGCCAGCGCCTGCGGTGTAGACGTCGACGTTGGTCGTGTTCACGCCATCCAGCGAGAAGGAATCGGCCGCGGAGGCATCGACGCGCGCGACGCGATCGTTCAGGCGAGTCCAGCCGGAATTGACGACGATGACATCACCGTCCTCAAGAGCGTGGCCGGCAGCGGTGACAACAGCGGGATTCGCGTTGGAGATAGCCGAAGCGAGCACGGCAGCGGTAAAGACCGAGCCGATTTCCATGATGGCGCCGTTGGGCAATTTGAAAGCCATGTGGTTTTTCCTCTTTGCAGAAATGACAAAACCCGCTCAATGGCGGGCTCTGGGTTTGCCCAACGGGCGAATTAGTTTGTGTCGGACCGGTACTGAAACGACGCCGGGATAGTGAAGGTGTTGCCGTCTGGGATGCCGGGGCCGGGCGCAACCGGCGTCATCACCAGCGCAACCAGGCCGCCGCGCTCGATGCGCAGATTCAGCGGGAACAGCGCCGCGAGCTCGTCAATGATGCTGCTCGCCTCGGTCCGGTACTTGCCGGAGGGCGTCACGATGTTGACCTGAAACACTCCGGTGTACAGCCGGTGATCGCCGCTCAGCGTATTGCTGGCTGTGACTGCCGGCAGTGTGAAGGCGCGCAGGTACGTTTCACCCGCCGCAGGTGTGTATGTTTCGTTCTCGACTACCACCTTCAGCTTTGGCACCCTGGCCTTGGCCCATGTGAGCAACCTTGACTCAAAAGCCGCCGCAATGATGTTGTGGCTCATGAGTGCGCCCTCGTCACCAGCGCGGGTGATCGCTCCTGAAGCCATTGCTGCTCAGAGCACGTCGCGCATTGATGAAGAAACCACGGCGGCACGCTGGTTTTCACCGGGGCATTCTCAACTCCGAGCAGCCTACCGCCGCATGTGCAAAGGCTGTAGCGGAGGTATGTATGTACCGCAACCTCTTCAAAGTTCATACCTGGTTGTTCCTGATGGCTTCGAGCACGATCTGCTGGAAGCGGGCGAGAGTGATCTGCACCATGCCCGCAGGGGCCTGATCGGAATGTCCGTATTCAAGCGGAACGCCGTAAACCAGATTGTTGACGATGTACGCTACCTGCCCTGCTTCGAGCTGATTGGCCTGCACCACCAGCTCGGCAATGGTCTCGTGGCCGGCCTTGTCGTAGTTATCCAGGCTTTGGTTCGACGGCGAGCCGATGGTCAGCTGCCAGTTGCCCTTGAAGCGCCCGGTATCGACAGGCGACAGCGTGATGACTGAGCTGCCTATCTCAATGACAACCTCACGGAAGACAGCGTCCATCGCGCCCTTCGCTTCCTCAGCAAACCTCGCCAGGCTGCTCGCGAAGCCGCCCTGCTGGCCGCCGTAACGGCTGGTCATGTGATTCGCCATTACTTCCTCACTTGGACTTCGAAGCCAACGTCGACGCCGGCGTAGTTCCATGGCGCTACGCGGATGACGGTGTACTCAGTTGAATCGAACGTGATCCGGTCGCCGTTCTGCGGCGCCAGCATGTCGCTTCCGTCTAGCTGGACCGGTGAAACCAGCAGCTTCACGTCACCCAGCACGATAAGCGTCCCGTCGATATACCGGGTGTCGTACTCCTCGCGGAAACCTGACCCGTTCACAAGCGTTTCGCCGGGCGGTGTGGGGTTATCCGGGTCGTACTCGCCGAGTGTTTCCCGGCGCAGGGTCAGCTCAAGGCCTTTGCCGCCTTTGCTGCGCGGCGCGAGCATACGGGCCGTGGTCTTTCGGGCTCGATCGTAAATGTCTGCCATCATCTGAGCCTTATTCGGTAGATTGCGGAGCAGCGGCAGCCCGCTCGGTCCTCCCACCCTGCCCCGAGGCTGGAGTCACCGGGATAGCGAAGTAGTGAGCCGGAGGGGCTTTGGAATGGCTGATCTTTCTGGACCTCTTGGCCGCCCATCACCACGTGGTAATGACGCACCTTCTTGTCGCCCCGGTCGCGCCAGGTCTTCGTGACGCTGTCACGGTCTAAGCCATTGGCGATCAGTTGCTCGTAGACCTGGTCCCGCCCAGCGCCGAATGACTCCAGCGCTTCAGCCTTGGCCAGCATTTCGGCATAGGTCTTCATCAGCCGGTCGGCATATCGCCCGGCGATCTTGTCGACATCGGCCTTGGCTACCGGCTTTTCCGCCTCGATGGCCCGCTTCACGATACTGTCGAAGCGACCGTCCCGGCGTTTGCGCTGCAGGTACTTACGCATCTCTTCAGGATCGCCGCTCAGCAGCTGCTGGCGAGCGTTGACGACGTATTGCGCGTAGTTGCCGGGCAAGCCGATGACTCCACCCGAGCGGGCGCCTGTCTGAGCGCTGGTGCGGCCCAGCAAATCGAGCGCAGCCTGCCGAGGCGTCCTCACCATAGGCGTGGCGGCAATTTCCGCCAGCACCTCGGGTGTGCCAGCCGGCTGCGGCCTTACCACGACCCGACGGCGAGAGCTCAAAACCTCCCGAATGGCCGCCCGCACATCGATCTCGGCCGCCTGCCGGATCTCCTGCGCCTTGGCCGAAACCCAGCGCTCCGCGACAGGATCGCGCGCGTCGAATTCGAATCGACCAACCTGGCGCGGGATAGCGATTGCCTTGATCTCGAACTTGGCGCCCGACAGGAAGGCAGAACGGGACAACTCCAGGAGCGCGGACAAGGCACCGAGGCTCAACAGCGCTACCAGCCCATCCTCATCGTCTGCCGCTATCAGTCGCTCAACCTCGGCAATCGTTGCCGCGCTGACGACAGCCTTGATCTGATCCAGATACGCGCGCTGCATGGCAGGCTCCAGACCTTCGACCGCCTGGATGATCTCTGCGGGGGTCATACCACCATCACCGCAGGGAGCGTGTACCGGGCAACCAGTACGGGCGCGATCAGCTCGTCAATGGCGCTGATCACTGGCCTTACGGAGGCTGCACCGTCAGCACCTGACGCTACGGCGTATTCCGTTTCCAGCGGGCCGACCTTCTCGCGCTTGATTGCAGTCGCTGCAACGTAGTCCGGGCTCAGGCTGCCAGGCTCGGTCAGTTCACGCAGAGCTGCTTCGTAGGTGGCCTGCTCGATCTCGGCCGGGACTTCATCGCCTGGCAGTGCGTGCCCTTCGTAGTCTGTCGCGCCTGTGCGCGGCCATTCCCTGGCCTGCCCTCGACCCTCGGTCTTCACTCCGGGGAACAGGGACTGCCACACACCGGAAGGCATCAGCTTGCGGTAGCGGCCATCGATGTAGGCCGATGCCCGGATCAGTGCGGCCTGCTTCGCCACGTCATCACCGGCCCATGCGGTATTCGCGCGCGCAGCGTGATAGGCGTCGGCAGCTGCGACGGTTCCGTAGAAGTCTGGCATCGGGTTGTCTCAAATAGGTGGAGCGGGCGGACCGCTCCGGGGTTGTTACTGGTGCTTGGCCAGTTCGGCCTGCAGCTCTTCCAGGGTGACGTCGTCGCCGACTTCGATCCCCTTTTCCTTGAGCTGGGCGGTTGCGTCTTCCTTGGCCTTGGCTTCAGCTTCGGCCAGGCGCTTTTGCAGGGACTCGACGCTGGAGTTCTTGCCGGCTTCGATGTCTAGAGCCTTCAGCTTCGCCAGCAGAAGCTCCTTCTCGGAGTTACCGCCCTCGGCCTTCGGCGCAGCGCCGGAGACTGACAGGAACTTCAGCCGGGACGCCTGCTTGTGGCCGTCGACGGAGAGCTCGACATCACGAGACTCGCCAGGACGAATGAAGACTACGCCCACGCCGGTGTGAACGCCCTGAGGGGCCTTCGAGTTGTTTGTCACCTTCATGACGCTCTCCTATCAGGCCGCTGGCGCGGTGATTTCGTCGAGGTAGAAGAACGCGCCAGGCAGGCGGATCTCGGTGCCGCCGGTGCGCGCGATGATGCCTGTCTCGAAGCCCATAATGGACTTCTGACGGGCAGCCAAAACGCGGCGCGGCATTGGCAGGTGGAAGCGAACCACTTCCGGATCCTTACGGTACGCCACCAGACGACCGCCGCCGTCGGCCGAGGCATTGCGCGCCTCGCGCAGCGGCTGAATGTCCAGCGGTTGGCCGGTCTCGGCGGTGTAGATGTTGTTGCGGCGGATGTACTCGAGCACGGTCATGAAACCGTCGCCCGCGCCCATGCGGCGGGTAGCCACGTCACGGAACGCCTCGGGAGGCAGACGCAGGGTGTCAGCCCACTCGACCTCTTCGGAGTTCTCGCGTACACCACCCAGGGCGAAGTTCACGTCAGCCATGATCTGGTCGACGGTCTTGTTGGCCCAGAAAATGCCAGTGCCAGCACCCGAGGCGTCCGCGCGCTGAACCTGACCGTTGTTGAGCAGACCGGTCCAGCCCTTCTCAGTCGAGCCGATCATAGCGATGTCGTTCAGCAGGCGCTCAACCTTGTCTGATGCGCTTACGGCTTTGGTGTCGTTCAGGTTCACGCCGTAGATCGCAGCCTGATTCACTTCTTCGAGGTTCCATTCCCAGCCGGAGCCGATCATGGCGAAGTCGTGCGAGGCTTGGTCGCGGGTCACCTGGTTGAACGGCATGTCGGTGCCAGCGCCACTCAGGAACTTGGCTTCACCCGCCGCATCGACGGTGAAGAACGTCGTGCCAATTGCCCATGGCTGGCCTTCGGTCACGACCGGCACATGAGCGGCGTAGTTGAAGGCTGGGTAGCGGCGCTGGTAGACGCGGGTCTCGATGTTCCGGCCTTGAGCCAGAACGAACGGAAGCGCGGCCTGTGCGTCTTCGAATTGATTCATTTTCGTGAGTCCTCAGCCTTTAAGCGGCAGCGATCGGGCGCAGGCCCATGGAGATTTCAACGATGTCGCCATCGACGCCCGAGGTGTCGAACACAACATCAGGCAGCGGGCCGACGATGCCCGCGCCAGCAGCGGCGACGTAGCGGTGGGTTGCGGGGTTGTAGAAAGCCGGGCTGCCGGCGGTAACTGCGCCGCCTGCCTGGACCTTCATCGGGCCCATGGTCATGAAGGCACCGGTGAAGCCCCGCGGGTAGCCGTCCACCAGCGTGGAGCCGACCGCAACCGGCGGCACTGCTGGGTTCAGCACGGCAAAGCCAACGAAGACCCCAGCCGCCAGCGGCACTACGCCGTGGTCGCCAGCGCCGCGCTGTACGGGCGCGCCGAAGCGGACACCCTCGGCGTTCTCGACGGTGCGGGAGACCTTGTTGCACTTCTCCTCGCTGGCGATCTGGCCTACGAGACCCTTGGCCGGGCGTGCGCCGTAAGTGGTTTGCAAAGTAGCCATGTCGGGTTCTCCTTAGGCCTGGGCTGGGCGGTGAGCGGTCTGCATGTCAGCAATCATCTGCAGGCGCGCCTTTTCCGATTCGTCGCCGACGGTCTTGCTGTCGTTCTGAATCATGTGTTGGCGGAACGGGTCATTGCCCGGTGCCCTGGCCGCGTCCTCGACCAGCATGTCGAAGCGAGCATCGATGTAGGCCTCGCTCTTGCCAGCGATGGCCGCGTCGCCGATCTTGGCGATGACAACGGCCTTGCGGATCTCGCCTTCGGACTTACCGGAGTAGTCACCGTCGTGAATGGCCTTGGCCTTGCCGATCAGGTCAGCGCGCGCGGTCACTCGCTTGTCAATGTCGGCATCGCTGAGCTGCTTGGCCTTCAGGCTGTCGATCTCGGCGTCTTTCTTCGCCAGGTCGGCATCCTTGGCGGCAAGCGCAACTGCGTGCGCATCGGTCAGGGTTTTGATGTTCACCCCGGCGTCGGTCAGCTGTTTGGTCAGCTTGTCGATTGCCTGGGCGCCTTGGTCAGTGGTCTGGACGGACAGGCCATCAACAATGACCGTACGCAGTGAATCAGCCATGTCATGGCCTCCTTGGGGGGTTGGTTGCTTGTTGTCACCGATGCGAAGTTGTTCGCCGCCTCGAGCGCGATGCTCCAGGCTGAGGTGATTCATTTTCATGGGGCCGAGATAGCAGTCGTAGTGCTCGCCGTCGTCGGTCGTACCGTCCTGGAACACCACCTCGGCGCCGTAGCCCATGGAGAGCTCGCGCTTGCCGGCGTCGAAGTCGGCGATAGCCTTGGCGTCCATCAGGACCAGCGGCACCTTCACAAACTGGCCGTCCCGGACTACGTCGCCGCCGGTCTGGCCGATGGCGAGGTCTTTCCAGTTCTGCGAGTTCACGCCGTCGCCGCCTGGGTGGCCGTTGGTCATGGGCCGGTAGGCGTAGGACTGCATCGCATCCTTGTGGAAGACCGAGCTTTCAGGCCGGTACACCCTCACGATCGGCTTGTCGCGCAGACCGTGCTTGTTGTCCGGGTCAACCTCGGTTCCCAGGTAGTCCTGGATGCCGGTGCGGGCCACCCGGGCTTCGGCCACGAGGTATCCGTCCGCGGTGCGTCGAACGCCCGAGACTGGTACGGAATCAGTGAGAATCATGGTTTACCTCAGTGCGACTACCCTGCAGTCGATCTTGAACGTCGCGCCCAGCGCCAGTAGTGGCGCAAGGAAGGTCACGACGAGGGTGTTGGCAGCCGTGGCGACGGCGTTGTGAATGACGTACCCGGCAGGTAGCACTGCGGTCGGGAACAGTAGTATGTCGTCATCCTTCAGCACGCCCGGCACGGTCAGCGTGACACTGCGTATACCGGCTGAAAGTGCGAGCGCCGCCGTCTGCGTCACGGTCACGGTGCCCAGCGCCACTTTCGACGATGGACCTGGTGGACCGGTGATCGCTGACAACAGAATCAGATCAGCCCAGGCTCCGCCGGTCTGCCGCCACTGGATGGCTGTTGCCGTCTTCTGCAGCTCTACCGACTTTCCGTTGCTGCCCGCCAGCGAGGAGACGGCGATCAGGTTCGCCCACGATCCGCCAGTCTGGCGCGCCTGAATAAACCCGGCCGCCACTTGGATCTCCACAGACTTGCCATCGGCCGGCGGGTGCTCAGCGATGTACCGGGCGGCAGCTTGTGCTACCTGGGCGTCGGTTGCGTTCTGCCCGTCTTTCGGCGGATTGGCGGCCAGGTAATCGCTGACGGCCTGAGCAATCTGCTCCGGCGTGGCGTTCTGTCCATCAGCAGGCGGGTTGTCGGCGATGTATGCGCCCACCGATGCCGCGATCTGCTCAACAGAGGGGGTAAGCCCAGGCTCACCACGATTCGAAGCCTTGTAGTCGGCGTAGGAGCCCTGATTGCCCTCGTCCAGCCAGAGCTGGTAGGCAGACTTCCCGGGAGCGCCCGGCGACTCGACGATTACCTGTTCCTCGCTGACCGTTGGCGCAAAGTCTTGGGCCGCATCGATGTCGTCGGTGTAGCCGTCCGGCCCCACATACAGGCCCTGCGTCTCGCCTATCGGCACAGTCATTGAGCCTGCGACCTGCAGCAGCACGCGGGAGCCAGACGCTACTGAGCGCAGAACCGGCAGCTGCACGGTCACCAGGCCGGGCGGTGGCTTGATCTCAGGCACTTGGCGTCGCTCCGTAGTAGGCGATGTTCACGATGGCCCCGGCCTGCTGGGCGATCAGGCGCATGTCGAGCATGACCGCGTCGTAGACCAGCGACTCACCGACAGACAGCGGCATGCCGACCGCCTGCGTTGGGTTGACGCCATCGTCCCGATATCGAACCGACGCGCCCTCAACCTTCATCAGAGCAACGATGGTTCCTTCCGGCGCTACCGGTGCGGCCGAAACCGCATCAGTAGTTAACGCCATCTGCTGGTAGCCCAAGGCGAACAGTTGGCGAGTGCCAGCGTAGGAGCCGCCCGGGCCGATGAGCATCACCGGCACGACTTCGCGCGGGCCGGCATCACCGGTCACAGATGGGAGTTGGTCAGCCATGGTCAGAAGCTCGTTGGCTGCGCGACAGCGCGGGTCAGAGCCATGAGACCGGTTTGCAGGTCAGTGGCGCCAATGCTTACCCAGCGCTGATCCAGCGATGGATTGGCACGAAGCTTTTCAACCAGTTCGCCAAGCTCCACGCCCTTGGCTTTGATGTCGTTCATCAGGGCGGCTTCTTGCTCGCTGAGTTGGCGATAGCCGGTGATCTTGGGCTGAGTGAAGGTTTCCATGTCACTTCTCCTGCACGTTTGATTTCCAGTCTTCGTTGAGCTCTTCGAACCGTTCCGGCCCAAGCTCAATTGCACCGCGATACGGCTCGACCTTGCTAATGTCGACCGTGCCGGGCTCATAGGTGAAGGTGATGTGTGGCTGATACTCGGGCCAGTCCCAGCTTGCGCCAGCCTCAATGATCGAAACATGCCGCCACGCCAGCTCGGAGCTGTTGAACACCAGGACGACAGCGCCTTCTCCGAACCGCTCGATCAGGCGTGCGCCACCAGGTGCAATCGACAGCTTCCCGTCCCGGTCGCCCGACCAGGACTCGCCGACCTTCATCCAGTCGACGTGCTTGCGGCTGTAGGCCACGGTCACATGCAGGTCGTCCGCCGGCAGAGTGGTTTCGAAGCCCTGCGACTTGGCCCACGCGATGATGTCGGCGGCGTTGGTGACCGTTCGGGACACGTACAGCGTGCGCGGTGCGGCGTCTTCCAGCGCTTTCCGCCGGGTACCGTCAGTCTCGCCACTGTCAGGCAGATCGTCGCCCTCTTCATCCGGCAGCTGGCTGCCGAACTCTTCAATGGCAGCTTCAAGCCCTGGCACAACGCTGTTCTCGACCAGTAGCGTTACTGCGGCTTTGCTCAGCGCATCCTCCGGGAACAGACCTGAGTCCTTGAGGACCTTGATCGTGTCGGCCGTGGTCTTGCCGATGTCGGAGCGTTCTTTCGCCGTGGACTGCCAGAGCGGCGCCCAGATGTAGTGGATCGAGGCAGGCCGGCTGCCCAGCGCCGATCGGATCAGGCATTCGTCCATCAGAGCCATGGCCGGGGTCGACTCCAGCTCTTGGATCGCCTGGACCCGGTCGTAATAGTTGCGCAGGTCCGAATCACCCGTGGCGTTCATGCCCCCCGGCGACTGACTGAGCAGGCGCGTGGCCGGGATATCAGCAGCGCCGGAGACCACCTGCAGAAATCGATCGAGGATGTCAGGCAGCGTGCCAAAGCTCGCCGACTTGCTCTCGTATTCTTCGTCCTTGTCGAGGATCAGCGTTCCGTTGATCCCCTTCGCCATGGCAGCGAGCCGCAACCGCTCGAGAATCAGCTTCTCATAGGCCTTGTCCTGCATGTTCTGCATGAAGTCTGGGATACGGATGACGTCGACCTTCGCCTCGAAGATCAGACTGGCGATGTTGCCCATAGTGGAGTCGGCATGCTTGACCGCGTCCATCACGGCCAGCAAGACCGAGTCGCCCCACCCCTGCTCTGTCCCTGTCGCCAGGTCGGCGTCGGGCAGCGGTGCGCCAACGAACTCGATCAGGCGTGACGGGTGAATCTGGATAGACCCGCCGGCCAGCGTGTATGCCTTCGGCCTTCCATATCGCGGCGACTGCGGGTCCTGCTCGATCTCGGTCGGTTGCAGGTTGCGCCGCGTCATCACGGTCAGGTACTTGATCCCGCCCTTGCCGACACGATCCGGGTTGAGCGGCTGCGATGGGTCTCGCTCGCCAGTACCGATGAACACTGCTGCTCCGCCGAACAAGCGGGCCTTGATCATCGCTTCCTGAACCTTGGCCTTGATGCCGAGATGCTTCTCTTCCGCTTCGATGCTCTCGATCTGCTTCTTGTCGGCCTGCCAGTTGCGCCACTTGCGGCATGCGTCCAGCGCGGGGATGTCTACGATCTTGCGAGGCAGCCAGGCGCCGCGGTAGGCGTTGACGAGTTCCGCATCGGTCATCAGCGCGGGGGCATAGACCGACCCGGACGACTTGTCGCGCTCGGTGCCGAGATTCGCCACCAGGTTGACGAGCTTGTCGCTCAGGAATCGGATAGCGCCCATTAGGAAACACCTTCGTAGGAGAATCGGCCTTTCGCCGGCCATTCAACGTCGACGCAGTAGCCGATCGCGGTTGTGATGTGTTGGTACTGGTTCTTCTGGTCCTCTTGGAACGTCGAACCTTCTTGGAGCTGAACGGTGGCCAGGCCCTTGTGACACCAGGGCGCTGTTACCGGGTTGACGAACAGGCTGCTCTCGCCTGAAGCGGTCAGGATCTTGGCCCGCACCGCGTTCTGCCGGTCCTTGATGGCCGGGTGGGCAGGCTTGACCTTGCGCGTGTAGCGCCAGCCAGCGGCCTTCAGCACAGCCTCGATGTCGGTATAGTCCGAGGCGTGGCCATGCTTCTCGCCAGCTTTGCCCGCCGGGTCGCCGTAGATCAGCACATGCTTATTCTTGTGGTCCTTGTACCGCTCGACGAACTCGACGGCAGCCTGGCGCGAGATGGCGCTGGTCAGGACGATCTCGTCCAGCAAGTACAGGTCAGCGCCGTTGTTGCGCCTGACACCAATAGCGGACGACAGCGGCGTGAAGTTCTGGTCGTGCATCCACATCAGTTGCTCATGCGGCTCGATGGTAGCGGACGTCTGGTTGTGCTTGCCGTAGTCCTCGTAGATCCGGCCCGAGGCGGTTTCGAAGCTGGCTTCAAATTCCTGCTTGAACTGCTTGGGCGACATGGCGCGCTTCATGGCGTCCATGACGTCAGGCGGCAGGATCTCGGCTGACTTCCAGTGGAAGACCTTGAAGTTAGGGTCTTGCCCGGTCTCCGCCTGCATGCACAGGTCGTAGTAATGGTTCAGGCCGTCCGGCACGCCGAGTAGCCAGCACCACGCGCGGTAATCAGGCATGGTCGGGTTGACGGTGTTGAGCGCCGGCAGGATGTTGGCCTCCCATGCATCCGCCTTGACGTCGGCGAACTCATCGATACCACCGCCCGTCCATGGGATACCCTCGATTCGCTGCGGCTTGTCCAAGCCGATGACGTGAATCTCGCTGCCGTTCTCGAGGTAGATGATCAGGTCCGACTCAGATGGCCGGCGGCTGTGCATGCTCGAAAGCGTGAAGGCCTTGAGGTCGTCCCAGAAGATTTTCTTGGCTTGGGCATGGGTGGGCGCTGCGGCGAAGTATGGCCCGCTGTATGCCGTAGCCTGCTTGACCAAGAACCGCTTGAACCGCTCAGTCTTTCCGCTACGGCGCCCAGCAGGCACCAGAGGGAAGCGGATACCCGACGGCACAGCAGCCATCAGGGCGAGCTGCACGGGATGATCCTTGAGCTTGTACCAGCGAGCCAACTGGCGATCGAGCATCAGGTTGCCTGTATTCATCCCGGCAACCTCGCGATCAGATCAGCCAGCAGCTGAGCATTGGACGACTGCGACCCGGCCTGCAGAGCTTTCAGCTCGGCCTTGCGCTTCTCGATCTCAAGCCGCTTCAGCTCGGCATCCAGCTCGGATGGCCCGCCATGACCGAACATGCCCAGGTGCCGGCCGATGTCGACCAGTGCGCCCTTCTTGTCATGCAGCTTGACCTTCAGCCCTTCCTTGCCTTGGGACACCTCGGCTATGGCGCCAGCGGTGTCGTCGTCGATCTCAGTGGAATCGATCAGTGCCAGGCCGTGGTAAGGCACCATGTCTTCGGCGCACTCTTCCTCGCCGTCAACCATGCGAACCATCGTCTCGCCCCACCGCACGACCTTCCGGATGTCGCTGAAGCCGATCTTCGCCAGTTCCTTGAGCACCATGTCTTGGGTGATCTCGACCCTTCCAGAACGAGCATTCATGCCCTGCCTGATGGCGGCCGAAACACTAACATTGGCTAACAGGCGTGATCCTTGCTCGTTGGCGGTCTTCTTGCTGTAGCCCGCTCGGGCAGCGGCTTGCGTGGCATTCAGGTCGATCAGGTATTCGTCGACAAAGCGCTGCTGTTTTGCTGTCAGCGCCATAGGGAATCCTTTGAGACTTACTGCCTCGCGTAATGAGGGATTGAAATAGTGGCTGGTTGCCGGTATTGGTAAGCCTCCACCACTCACGGAGTAGAGACATGAAGTTCAAAGTGAAGGCCTACTACAACCATCAGCAACAACGCGCGCTTGCAATCCCGGAAGACAAAACGCTCGATGATCTGCCAGAAGAGGCTAAACGCTGGATTGGCCCAAAAGTGACAGAGGATGTCAAAGAGCTCGATACCTCAGAAGAGCTCTTCGGGTTCAATCCTCCTAAGGTATGGGAGGACTTCCAGGCAAAGGGTTACTCGACCTTTGAGGTCAGGGCAACGGTACACATCAAGGAATAGTTGCCACTCCCCAGAACTGGGTCAGCGCCACGAAATAGCGGTATCTGTTTTGTGGCGCGGCTACCGAATCAGCTCAACAGCCTTCTTCGGCAGGATGCGGCCCATGTTGCCCCTCGCGTAGATCACGAAGAACAGGACGCAGAGCATAACCAGCGTCAGAGGTGGCTGGCTCAGCGCGGAGAAGGTCGTGAAGTTGTAGGCGATCCGGTAAGCCTCAGCGGCGTTTGCGCCTGCGAAGGCCCCGGCGACCATACCCACGATCTTCCGGTGACTGTTGGTCGGCGCCTGATAGCCCACGACGAACAGGAAGATCAGCAGGTGGCAGACGCCGCGCGATCCGAGCATGAACTCAGGCATCACGTTGCCCAGCCATGCGAGGAACTGATAGGCGTACACAGCGCAGGCGGACAGAAACGTCTCTACGGATGGCCTTTGCAGGAATTCATTCATCGCGCTTGCCTCGCTTCAGGAACGACGGCAGAAAGCTGCCAGCGATGCCCGAGACCCAATCAAGCCAGTCTGGTTTGGGGCCTCCATCTGCCCAGCGCTTGAGCGATCCGAAAACCCATGAGGCCAGCGCCGAGACGAAGCATGCAGCAATCGCCGCCAGCCCGGTGTTCGACCCTACCCCGATCAGATATATCCCGACGAGGTAGCCAATGATCAGAGATCCGATGGCGTAGAACACTCGCGATCCCCAAGGCAGAGTCGCTGACGCGGCCAGGAACATGCAGCAGCCGCCGATAGAGCCGAGCGCCAGGTTCTGGTCGAAGGTCATCAGCAGGCCAGCGAGCGCAACGCCGGTTCCGTTCGCGGCTCCGGTCACTATGGCGCTGCCGACAACGCTCTCTGCGCTCATAGGGACCTCTTCGGGCTTGTGTTCATAGGTTCTCTACCATGAGAGCGGACGGCTCCACTCAAGCCCAAAGACCCAGGCGCACATGGCGAAACCAAAGATTGCTGTTGCGAATATGACGCAGACGGCCATGGCCGACTGATTCAGGACCGGCTCGTCGGCAGGTTTCAGCGCCTGGATGATAATCACCGCGGCGATGAAGACGTTCGAGCTGATGTCCAGCCCCATCAGGGCGCTGATCACACCGAGCGACGCGGCGAGACCGGTCCAGCATGTGGAGCGATTCATCATCCCTCCAGGTACCAATGAGTCCCTCTCAAGTGGTGCATCGCCGAAGCGAGAGGCATGGAGGGCATTTGGGAAATCGTGGGCACAAAAAACCCGCACATGGCGAGCTTCTGAAATGGGTGCAGATGGCCGGCGCTGATCTCCGGCTGGCACCATTTACAGCCTATACCCCTTTCTTTCTCGGGAGGCCTCCAGGAATAACCCTGACTTTCGCCGCGCATCAGCCTGCGCATTCATCTGCATAAAGCAAAAAGCCCAGCGGTTAGGCCGGGCTTTCGGAGCAAGTTGCCGCAGGCAAAATACTCAATATGGCGAAATGATGCCGCCAGCCGTGCGGGAAGTCAAGCAGCCTCTTTCATCTGGTAAATCGCCGCCGCAACAGGGCTCAGAGCCATGCGATCCAGGTCTTCGCAGCACTCGAACGCGAGGGATACAGAAGGCTCCCAATCCCGAGCCCAGGCATACGACTCGATCCTCACGCCGAACTCCGCCATCAGCCAGGCTCTGAACTTCTCCGGCTTGATCAATGGGTCTTCGTTCGCCGACTGCCCGCCCTGGTGCATGTATCGATACCGGCGCATGACACCCTTCACCACGTACTCCAGCTTCTCGCGCTTGGCCGCAGTCATGCGCTTGGACTTGGAGACGACCATGCCGAACACGACCTCCTCCGCTGCCTCGCGAATGTCGTCGTCCCGGTTGGCGGCGTACATGTACTCGCCGAAAACGCGCACCTGAGGGTGAAGCCGGGCGATTGCCGACTGGATATGCCCAGCCAGCGCGCTGTGCACCGCATGGTTTGCTGTCGGGCCGCGCTCGGTCGTCTGGACCACCACGCCCAGCTGAACCACGTCAGAGGTCTGGCCCGGCGCTGGGTTGTAGGTGCAGTCATGCCAGGCTTGGCGTGCCGAATTGATCTTCATGCTGCTTTCTCCTTCAGCTCGCGGGTCTTCGCCCTGTAATGCGCCGTGATGGCCTTGAGTTCTTCCACGGCCAGAAGCTTTTTGCCGGCACGCGCAAACACGGCCTGAATTGGCTCAACACCCTCACGGATTCTGTTTGCGATGGATCTCACTGATACAGACACGCCAGGCTCTCTCGCCCAATCTGCAAGTGTCATCGTCCAGCCTTCCACCGTGATGGCGACCGCGTTGCTGCGCTCAAGCTTGGTGCTGGTCTTTCTCGCGGGAGGGATTGGCTTTCGGCCGTTATGGGTGACCTTGTCTGCGAAAAGAGCTTCGGCGTCCGTCATCCCGGCCTCTTTCCTCAAAAGAATCGTTTTCCCGCTAACCTTTACGCGCGGATCGCGAGCCCAGGCTGCGGCGGTATCGCGCCTACCTTCGAATTCAATCAATCCATTCCTGCTGCGGAATTCATGCGACTCGGGGCGGAATCCGCGCTTCACGTTGCAGCCTCGACAGAGAATCCTCAGATTGTCCGGATCGTTGTTCTGCCTGTTCTCATCAATATGATCGACGTGACATGTAGCCCAGGTCTGCGGCTTGCCACACAGCTCACACGGGCGACAGTCAGGTCCTACGATGGGCCACATCACATACCGATGCTCGAAGACACACTGAGTCTTGTTCGACAGCGGATGGCCCGGCTTGTAGAGACTTATGTAGCCGCTGGGCGTGACATACCGCAGAGCGCGACCTATCGGTTTCTTCACCACTGTTCCGTTCCGGCGAATCCGGAAGTAATGCATCTGGCAAAGCTGCGCCGCCTTATACGAGGCTTGGCGCTCACAATCATTTACGCTGCACTGCATTGGATTCGAGCCTCCATACGACGGCACTTCTTGGCGAAGACAGCCTTCAAGCGTTTGAGATATGGGATGTCATGACGGGCTACTGCTTGGTTGCACTCCAGCCAATCCACCCTCGCCTGGCCGATCTTCTCGATCAGCTTTGGCCTATACCCCGCGATGTTCCCGCTCAGGAAGTTGTTACAGGCGCTGCACGACTTGTTCATGTTCCAGAGGTTGAAGCGCAGGTGTGGCGCCGCTCCCACGCTGCGGAAGTGCGAGCAGTGCCACTGCCCCGGCCAGGACGCCGGCTTATCGCAGCTGACGCAGCCCAGGTGCGCATCACGCAGACGCACATAGCGATTGATCGCGGCTTGTGCCTCTCTGGCGTAATCCGCCCTGCTCTTCAGCCTCTCCTTGCGAACCTTGATCTCGCGGCGCTCTACCTGTGCCAGAGCTTTGCGGGCCTTGACCTGGTGCACAGGCGCCATTGCCAGTGCGCAGGCTGGACTGCATACCGTCTGGGTGGTGTTGAACGTCGGAGTGAATTCCTCGGCGCACCCGGGGTTACGGCACTTCTTGGGTTTGCGGGCCTTTGCGGCCTGTACTGCTTGGCGCATTAAGACTGCCCCCATTGGAACTGGAGGCAGAGATCTGGTTGTTGGTAGGCCTGAGCCATGAAGATGGTGAAGCGGTGGGCGGTCCTGATGAGGGCCTTCATGCTGCACCTCGCGAGAGACGGCCCAGCCGTTCATTTCTGATCTGATCGTTCAGTTCGTTAACCCGCACAGCGAGACGCTGCTGCTCCGCATAGGCCATTCGCAGGTTGCGGTTCATCTTCTCTACGTCACCCACCCGATTCAGCAATTTCACCAGCAGGAACTGCTCCCGCTCACGGTCTGCCTCATGCCGCCAGAGCTGGCTCTGCCCCCGGACGACGTCATAGCCTTCCCGGTAAAATGCGGCCAGCCCGGCAGCCACTTTCACGTGTCCGCGCTGATTCACCTCCAGCAGTCCCCACCCAGCCGGCAGCTCGTCTGCCCGGATCAGGCCAGCGGGCGCCATGAAGTACCGCCAGTTGCCGAGCCCGCCAGCGACCCGGTGGGCCTTTTTCCGATCCGCCAGGAAATCAGCGCGACTCGTTTTGCACTCGACAACGGTTGAGCCGTCCTCGAAGCCTGCCGCGCGAAAGCCAATTGCATCGGGGATTTCGCCCGACCATCCTGACCGGCATTCGCTGACCGCCACATGGCAGCCGGGCCCTCCCGCGCTGTTGGCACGCTGTAGCCACTTGACGGCCAGTAGGCACAGGTCGTTGTGTGTCATAGGGAACAAACTCATGAATACCGCCCTCCCCATTTGTCCCTGGCCGTCCAGCGCACGCCATGCTCACCGCCGAACGCCTCGATCCAATCCAGCAACTCGGCGCACTGCTTTACGCTGAGCTTGCTGGTGCGTTCGTACACGACGTCAAAGCCGTGGCCGTCGAGCGCTGGGATCATCTGCGGGCGCTCACCACCCTCACGCAGCCAGGCTGCCGTCAGGAGGCGCTTCCAGATCAGCACGTCCCACTTCTTGCCGGCGTGCTCGACCTGACTGGAGATATCGGTCAGGCGCGCATGCAGGAGCTTGTTCTGCTCGCTGCTGCGGTCCAGGTCCTTGATGACGATCTTCTTGGGCTTGTCGAAGTTGGTCCCATGCAGAACACCCAACAGGCGACTGGTGTCGTCACGGCTTCGCATCACGAACTCGGTCATGGCTTCAGACTCCAGTAGATGTTGTTGAAGCCATTGCTGTCCGCCTGGACGTAGCCCATTTTCTCCATGCGCCGCAGGTGTTTCCGTGTTTGCTGGCAGTTCATTCCCAGCCGGCGGCTGACGTAGACCGTCGAAGAGGCCTTGTTGTCGGACAGGATGTGCGCGGCACTTGAGTAGAGAAAACGCTCGTCTGTTGTCACCGCCAATTGGCGATAGTCGGCCTCAAGCCGAGCCTGGAATTTCTCGATGATCGTTTCTTCGCTCATTGCGCAGCTCCCTTGCCCATGTGTGATTGGCGACCCTTGCGCAGCTCGGCGAGCGCCTTGTTTCCGATTTCAGGCGTCATGCGCCCGTCGACCCGGCTGGGCAGCGCGAGCGGGATGTTCCGCAGCGGCTTGCCGTCCAGGATCATGCGGATGGTGATGTCGTAGTTGCGGTCGAACAGCTTGCGGCTGGCGTCGGCGGGCAACCGGCTCAGCGGGTGGAAGCCTGACTGCGACGCAGCGTGGTACACGGCCTGGTGCGACCAATGGCGGCTACCGACCATGCACGGGTGAGCATTCGCCACTGCTTCGGCGTAGGCGGCGTCGTGGGACGGAATGCCGAGCATTTCAGGCGTTGGCTGGCACAAGGCGATGAACTCGCCGGCACTCGGCGCGAAAGGCTTCTGCAGCGCGCGGCACGCCTCGATGCCGTGGCGGATCTGCTCGATCTGCGTGATGCCCTGGGACATGAACGCCTTGATCCAGCTGCGCTTGGCGGCTTTCAGTGCGTCGTCGTCCGGCCAGGCCTGTTTCCACGCCGGGAAGATCGCCTGCAGCTCGCGGAACAGCGCGTTGACGACGGCGGCGGTTCCCTCGTCGATCTGGCGCGGCGCGAGGTCCACGGCCGGCAGGTTGCCCATGCTCGCCATTAGGTCGTTGACTGGCCTCATCACAGCGCCCCCAAGTCGTGAGCCCAGGACGTGTCGTCGAAGTCAGGACCGTTGGCCTGGCGAACAGGAAACGGGCGGACGTTGGACGCGGCGCCGGTCGCCGTGTCGCGCTTGATCCACTTCACCAGCAGGCTGACCCACGCGGCCTGAGTCTCGAAGCGGCCGGATGCCGAGTAGTGGCAGACGAACGACCCGATGGCCTCATGGGTGAACAGGGTTACGGGCAGGCCTTGGCGTTTGGCGTAGGCGGCCAGCAGGCGCGGTTCAGGTTTCCAGTCGAGGTCCATTTCGACGGGTGACTTTGGGTCGACAGGCTCGGGCGAAATTTCAGCGTCCGCGCCTAGTGTGTTGTGTTGATCTTTATCTTCTCTTCTCTTCTCTTCTCTAGGTAACGCATTAGTAACGCTGGCAGCGTTACCTTTGGTCTTGTGAGAAGCGACCCGTTTGGCCGTGAGAGCCCGGTTCTTGGCGGTCTTGCCGTTGTGACGGTCGAAGTGCGGCAGGCTGATCAGCCCAGCCTCTTCCTCCATCCAGCCCACGGTTTTCATGAAATCGCAGAAACCGGTAACGCCGACAGAACGGTCGAGCAACTTTTTGCTTACGCTCGGAGCGTTACCACTTTCGGTTTGCTGGTCGAACCAGCCCCACACGCGCATCAGTTTTCCCACCACGGCATCAGGATCAATGCCGGCCAGGTCCGCCAGCTGGCAAACCTCCGGCTTGTCCATGGTGGTGAGTTCGAATTTGATCCAGTCGCCGGCCATCACGCGACCCCCTTAAGTGCTTTGTCGTGGGTGTGAAGGCCGTTCCAGTTCTTCTTCATGGGCAGTTCACCAGCCAGGTACATCTCGTACAGGCGGATGGCGCCCTTGCGCAGCAGGACGGGCGTGTAGGAGATAAACGGGTCTTTGCCGTGTGGCGTGACTTCGTGCTGGTGCTCGGTCATGTACTTGTCGCGGGCGTAGGACGCCACACGCCAGCGCAGGCCGGTTTTGCTCTCGTTGTAGAGCCAGTTACGGCCTTCCAGGAAGTTGCCGATCTGCATGACGTTGACGCCATTCAGGCCTTTGCAGAACTGAGGTGCGCTCATGCCTTCCTTGAACAGGTTTTCAAGATGCTCGATCTTCGTGGCCTGGGCTTCGACCTGGACAGTCAGCAGCACACGGGCTTTCTCGGATTCGAGGGCCATCTGGAGGATTTCGAGCTTGCTTAGGTCGGCGGGCGTCGCGACTTGCGACTCGAGCTCCTGCCAGCGATCAATCACGCGGGCGCGGTGCTCGTCGCTGTAGCCGGCAACCACCAAGTGGGTATCGCGCTCGGTGAGGTCATAGACATCGACCGGACGGCCACCGGTAGCCTCCCGGCGGGTTTTACGACTTGATCGTAAAAGACCTTTGGCAAAAAGACGCTCCACGGTGGCGATCACGTCGTTGTGACGCGCCTCCACCAGATCGGCGATTTCGCGCGAAGACATCGTGCGCTCCACGTTTGCGGAGCTGCCATTTTGTGGCGCGGGCTTTTTGAGGGCCTGTACATCAGTATTCAAGGTATGCATAATCAGCCTCACGAATTTGCTTACTCCTGCAGTTCTGAAGAAGCCCGGTTGCCGCCGGGCTTTTTTGTGCCTGCAATTTGGTGGTCCAGCTATTCAAGGGATTCATCAGTCCCTCCCCCTCCCTTTTCAGGGACTGCCGAGTCCCTTTCAGGCTCTCGTCTTGCTACGGGCAGGTGCCGAATCTTTCCGGCACCCTTTGGCCTGGTCTTCTCGAAGATGCGTTCGCTTCCAAGCTTTGCGGCGTACTGGCCGGGCGTCATTCCTGCTGCCTTTGCCAACCGTTCAAGCTTTTCGTAGAGCCGCCCCTCGATGCCGTGGCATATCGTGGTTTCAGGCACTGCGGGCCTCCTTCCGGACTTCAAGCCGATTGCTGGGTGGCGCTAAGATCTTGCTCAACGATGCTTTCCAGTTTTTCTTCCACACACATGCGCACGAACACGGCCAGTTGCAGTTTGTGCAGGCGCGCTACAGCTTTCAGCGCTTCGTAGGTCTCCAGGTCATACCGAGACTTGATCTCTTGGTCCCTGAGGTGGCGTGGCTCGTCGTACATTTGTTGCTCCGGTTGTTGGTAAGTGGTTAGGCGGCGGTTTTCTTGAGCGCCTGGGCCGGGTCGTCTTCGCGTTTGGCGATCAGCGCCCCGCTCGACTCCTTTTCCAGTACGCACTGCATTGGGTAGGAGAAACCGCCAGTTGCACGGCACTGAGAAACCCGGCTGCCAGTCACGCCCAGGGCGTCACTGATTGCCCGGCCGGTGCCGAAATGTTTCAGGGCTTCGTCATAGGTCATGGTTAATTCTCCAGGGTCTACGCCGAGTTTAGAGTTCTTAACAGCACAAGGCAAGGTATCTAAACAATGAAGTGTTTAGAATCCTAAATATGGAATTCAAAGATCGCGTTACCGCGCGGATGAGAGAGCTCAACCTCACCGCTACAGACCTGAGCAAAATGGCTGGCGTATCCAAGGCGACGGTGAGCTTCTGGGTGAGCGGCACCAACGGAGCCAAGGGGAAAAACCTTCTCGCGCTGGCGAAGGCGTTGGAGTGCTCTCCCGACTGGCTGTCAGACGGCACCGGCGCCGCAGGCGCTCCGGCTGAAGACGACTCGAAGGATCCCGTGTCTACCGGCGAGCTGGTCGCGCAGATGCTGGCTTCTAGGGCTGGCAGGAAGCTGTCGGATAAGGCCCGCGAGACAATGATCGCGGCAGCTGTTGAAGCGGATATCCCGGACGAACCGGGCCAAACCTACATGCCGTCCGTCTACGCAAGCCTCAAGCCGCGCCGGGAGGAGATTGTCATTCCTCAGTACGACGTGCGCGGCGCCATGGGGCATGGCCAAGTTCCGGCCGATTACAACGAGGCGGTGCGCAACTTGGTGGTGCGCGAAGAGATGCTTCGGGAGAAAGGCGTTTCGTACACCTCAGCCTCTGCCCTGGCAATGATCACTGGCTGGGGTCAGAGCATGGAAGGCACAATCAACGACAAGGATCTACTGATCGTTGACCGCGGGATAAACGAGTTCGTCGGCGACGGTATCTACGTGATTACCTGGCATCAGGAGCTGTACGTGAAACGGATGATGCGCCAGGACGAGGATCACTACCGGCTGATATCGGACAACCAGCACTACGAGAACCAGACGGCGCGGATCGATGATGTGACCATACATGCCAAGGTGCTTTTTATCTGGAATGGCAGGAAGGCTTAGCTTCGGCGCTATCTATCGGTGGGGTCACAGCGTGCCGCCAGCACATGCGAGCAGCTCAATAACTACGGTGGTTGTATATGAAGGACAATGGCACTCCTACTGCCGAGCACATCCGGCATCTGGACATGGAAGCGCTCAAGGTCGAGTTTGATGATTTTGTCAGGTTTTTAAACGCGAAATTTAGCTCGACAGTCTGCCCACAATGCGGGGTCGATGACGGCTGGCATCTGGACCTTGGCAACACGCTTGACGAAAGCAATCCTGACGACCTCACTGTCTATAAAATGCCTTACGCTGGCGTAGACCTCTTCAGGCCGAACTACGCCATGAGCTGTAAGCATTGTGGATCGATAAGACTGATCCTGTGTGAGGTTGTGACCGACTGGATCAAGGATAATCCGGGAGACGAAGAGTGAGCGTACATAAAGGCCCCTGGGACGGTGGCAAGATTACCGCTCATCAAGCAGACTCCAGGCCGAGCGACAAGCATTCCCTGGACGAACCGCGGGAAATGGCCCATGCTAAAAAGATGAATGAGATCACTCGTGAAGAGCTAAACGCCAAATTAGAGACCATCGAAACCAAGATGGATGCTCGCGTTGAATCTGTCAGCTCAAAGATTGACGCGTTTATCAATGTCCAGGCAGAGCGGGACAAGCGACTCGAAGCCACCATAAACCAGATAAGCAACAGTCATGCAGAGATAAAGGCCGGAATCAGCTCGATGAAGTCGACCATGATCGTCACGGTCGTTTCTGCTGTGATCGCCATCGTGATTGGAATCGCTGGATTTAACGCAATGCTTACATCCAATATGGTCGCATCGTTCCAGATGGGGCGAAGCGAACTGGCTTTGCAGAAGCAACAAGAATCGCAATCTGCCCCTCCATCTACGCCCGCCCAGCCGATGCAACAGAAGTGAGTTAAGCCCGGCCGATCCAGCCGGGCTTTTTTGCGCCCTCAGAATGGCGCGGGCTCCTCGTCCACGATCTCCAGTTCATCCAGCACCTGAACCGCCGGATCGTCATCGTCCAGCGCTTCCCACTCCAGCGTCACCGATCCATCATCGTTGATGGTCATGTCCAAGGCGTCGGTTTCCGACAGCACGCTCAATACCTCGTCCCATTCCCGGTCGCCATCCGTGTCCAGGCGGTGAATGGTCACCCAGCGCTGTTGCTGCGCGATTGGGTGGTTGATCATCGCTGAGACGCGTAGCCCCAGCCGCTCTACCCCGCTCAGTTCCTGCCGTACTTCCGCTTTGCCCCGCACCTTCGACACCGCTTTTCCCTCCTTTCAAATGCTGTATATCCATACAGGTTTAGAGCAGCATACAGCAGGCATTTTGAGATCGTAAAGGGTAAAAGCTCGTGCGCACTGTTTAGTTTTCTAAAAATAAGTGTTGACTCGCTTCGTTTAGTTTTCTAAATTGCACCCATCGAAACGCGACAGCGACTCGATAGGGACTGAAACGCCCCGCCGCTCTTTAACAACCTGCTTAGCAAGTAAGTAACACCAACAGACCGCACTGCCTCTACCGGCGACCGGCGATCAGACAGGCGAACGAGGAAAGCCTGCCAACGACAGGGAGCACCCTGTACGGCTGATCGAGGGCGAAATGCCCGAACCGCGAGAACGACCCGGCAAGCAGTGCGCCCCGCCATCCCGGCGGTAATGAGGGACAGATTCGGCGAGAGCCAAAACGAAATTGCCGCTTCACGACACTTCGGCAATACAAATAATTAGTGGCGTCGTCATGAAGGCTGGAGGCCTTCCCGATCCTCTCAATGAGAGCGCATCGGGGTGTGATCTGGAAAGGCGACTCCATACCGGGCGTGCCGTCAGCACGCTGAGGCCTTGAGCCGGTACTGAATGGGCGTCCTTGCGATGACAAGCGCAGATCACACCCCGATGCGGACGAGTACACACCGCGAAAGCGGCCCCCTGCATACCCAAGGAAACCGTGGGCAACGGAACCAGCCAGAGCGTTACGGGAATCCTTTCATGACTATGTTCCCCGGCCAGCTGACACGACCATGTGGGTGCCGCCATCGCGGATAAGCCTGTGTGAATCGACGATCTGGTGCGTGATCTGGCACCCCCCTCCTCCCAAATTATCAAGACCGCATCGGCGGGCACCAGATCTGCGCTACAGCTGCGCAGATGGTTGGTCGCCTGTACTGGTGTCCGACCAATGCGGTCCTCACGCCCTGGAGGCGAACATGAACGCAGCACTACGCATTGCCCAGTTTGAGTATGACAACCGCCTCCCGGTCGACCTGTGCGACGCGGCGGAATTGCAGTGGATCGAAAACGGGGTTTACACCCTGGTCGAGCTGCGCACCGACGTGAGCTTCAAGCGTCGGCTACACCCGAAGCAGGGCGTGACCTTTGAGCAGTTCGCGGTCGCGGTAGACGAATACCTCATGGAGCAGCTGGGCGGTTCCGGGGTCAGCGCGTCGGCTCTGGGGCGCCTGGTTCTGGCTGCCAAGTTCGGCTCTCCCGCCGAAGCCGCCAGCACGGCCGATGAGGCCCTGAACAGCCCCGACCCTTCCGAAGCGCTGCGCCAGATCGCGGTTCGCCTGCTCAAGCCGCTGGCGCGGGATGGGCTGATCGCACAGGCCGAGGACGACGAGCTGTGACCTTCAAGCCCGCCGTCGCCTTTATCGAAATGGAGATCGCCAAAATTGCGCGGTCTCCCTCCCCTGGCCCTGACATGAGCTTTGTCATGGGCATGATCGAAATTGCCCAGTTTGTAGAGCTGATCGACAAGCCCGCAGCAGACCGCTACCGGGATGAGGTCGAGCGCAAGCACGCGGACCGGGTTGAGCAGTTGAGGACAGCAGCATGACTACACCCATCGTGAAATCGCTGATTGATGAGCAGTTGGCCGACATCGAGCGCAGCCTGTCGATCATCGGCGCGGGCCTTCCTCGGGAGATTCCGGTGTCTGCCCTGCCGCCGAAGCTGGTCGAGGCGGTGAAGAGCGGGCGGATTGCTGTGAGGGCGCGGCAATGAGCTACCAACGCGCCAAGCGCCTATACATGCTGCGCGGATCCGCTATCGCAATATCCGTCGCAACCTTCCTGATGATGCTGGGCGCTCTGGCCGGGCACATCACTCAATAGGCTCAACATGCGAAACAAGTACCCCGGCATTTGCTACCGCTGCAATCTGCCTGTAGCCGTGGGCGCAGGCCACTTCCACAAGCACAACGGAAGGTGGGCAACCCATCACGCGGAATGCGCCATTAAGGCTCGACAGGCCAAGCAGCAGTAACCCCTTCCCCATTCACTCGCAGCGCCCCGGCAACGGCATGGCGCAAGGAGCATTCATGTCTGCAGCACAGCAGGTCATCACCATCGACGACATCAGCGCCGACAACGCGCCAGCGATCTACGTCACCGGCGGCTTGGGCCGTTTCCTTGAGGCTGTGACGGCCGAAGTCACCGCCGAGGTCCCGGACCTGACCACCCGAAAGGGTCGTGAGCGTATCGCCAGCCTGGCCGCCAAGGTCAGCAAGTCGAAAACCGCTGTCGAAAAGCCGGGCCGCGACTACCTGAAGCGCCTGAAGGAAATGCCGAAGGTGGTCGAGGCTGAGCTGCGAGAGTTCGTCACCAAGATGGATGAGCTCAGGGACGCCACTCGAAAGCCGCTGACCGACTGGGAAAAAGCCGAAGACGCCCGCGTCGATGCGCACAACGACGGCATCCAGCGCATTAAGGCGGTGGCCGAGTTCTCCGAGACGCCGACCGCTGCACTCGTTTCCCAAGTGATTACCGATCTGGAGCTGGTTGCCCTAGACGACAGCTGGGAAGAGTTTTTGCCCGAAGCCGCGCAGGCCAAAGACCAGGCACTGGCCAAGCTGCGCACCCTGCTCGCCCAGCGCCAGCAGTTCGAAGCCGAGCAGGCAGAGCTGGGCCGGCTGCGCGCCGAAGCCGAAGCACGAGCTCAAGCTGACCGCGAAGCTGCCATTGCTCGCGAAGCCGCCGAGCGCGCCCAGCGTGAAGCCGAACAGAAAGCCCAGGCGGAACGCGAGGCAGCCGCCAAGCGCGAGCAGGATCTGAAAGACCAGGCCGCCGCCCAGCAGCGTGCCGCCGAACAAGCGGCCCGGGATGCCGAGGCCGCTGCCGAACGTCAACGCCTTCAATTGCAGCTGCAGGCTGAGCAAGCCGCTCGCGCCGCCGAACAGGCAGAGGCGTATCGAGTTGCTGCTGAACAGCGCGCCGAGCAAGAACGAGTCGCCGCCCAGAAGCGCGCCGAGCAGGCGGCCGAAGATGCCCGGCTGGCGGAGATTCGCCGTCAGGAGCAGGCAGCCGCTCAGGCGGCACGTGAGGCCGCCGCGCGTGAAGCCGACAAGGCACACAAGGCAAAAATCAATCGTGCTGCGCTTGAGGCGTTTATCGCCGGCGGCGTGCCAGAGGCTTGCGCCAAGCAAGCGGTCACTCTGATCGCTCAGCGCAAGATTCCGAACATCATCATCCAGTATTGAGTCGCCATGAGCCAAGTAGCCAAGGTCGAAGCCCTGAACCAGGTCCCGGCGCTCGCCGCCGAGTCAACAACCATCCTTCAGATCATCCAGCAAGTTGCCATGTCGCCGAGCGCTGACATCGACAAGATGGAGCGGCTGATGGCAATGCACGAACGCTTCCAGGCGCAGCAGGCGAAGCAGCAGTACGACGAAGCGCTGGCCCGGATGCAGGAAGAGCTACCCGTGATTGGCGAGCGCGGCGGCATCAAGGACAAAAACGGTCGCATCCAGAGCACTTACGCTCTGTGGGAAGACATCAACGAAATGATCAAGCCCGTCTTGGCGCGCCACGGCTTCGGCCTGTCATTCCGTACCCCGCGTAACGAGAAAGGGATCGAGGTGGAAGGCGTGCTGAGCCATCGGGCCGGCCACCGGGAAACCACCTCTCTGCTGCTCCCGGCTGACACCAGCGGCAGCAAGAACGGCGTTCAGGCGGTTGCGTCGAGTGTCAGCTACGGCAAGCGCTACACGGCGGGCGCCCTGCTCAACTTCACCACCACCGGCGAGGATGACGACGGGAACGGCGCGGTCGTAACGCCAAGAGTTACCTCGATTCAGGCGGCCCAGCTCGCGATGCTGCTGGAAAAGTGCAGCGAGAAGGCAAAGGGAGCTTTTGCGCAAATGCACGGGACACCCGCCGCAGTCGAAAAGGCCGCTTTCGATCAGGTTCTGGCGATGCTCACCAAGTCCGCCATACAGAACTCCAAACCCTCCGAGGAAGCGAAGAATGAAGATAATCAGTGACGTAGAGCAAGGCACGCAAGCCTGGCTGGATCTGCGCCTTGGCATCGTGACGTGCTCGGAGCTTGACTGCTTGCTGGCGAATGGCAAGGGAGAAGCAGGCTTTGGGGCTGGCGCATTCACCTACATGAACACGCTGATCGGCGAGCGCATCACAGGAGAGGCCGCCGACGTATTCCAGGGCAACCGCCACACAGAGCGGGGCCATGAATACGAGGGTATCGCCCGAGGTCTCTACGAAGCGCGGGAGGAAGTACAGACCGAGCAGGTTGGCATCATCCTGAACCACGGCATTGGGTACTCGCCTGACTCTCTTGTCGGGGCCGACGGGCTAACGGAAATCAAAACGAAGCTTCCCAAGCTGCAGGTCGAGGTAATTCTCGGGGGCGAAGTACCCAAAGAGCACGTTGCCCAGTGCCAAGGAGGCCTTTGGGTGTCAGAGCGGGAGTGGATCGACTTCGTCTGCTACTGGCCCGGCATGCCCCTCTTCATCAAGCGCGCTTATCGGGATGAAGTCCTCATCCGCAAGCTGAGTGAGCGCGTCAAAACCTTCTACGAAGTCCTCGACGACCGCATGAATCGCGTGCTCGGTCTCGCAGCATAAGGAACCGCTATGCCAACTCTTACCGACATCGGCCGCCTTGGTCGTGATGCAGAACTGCGTTTCACACCTGGCGGCGATGCCGTCTGCAACCTGGCGCTGGCTTGCGAATACGGCCGCAAGGGGCAGGACGGAAAGCGCCCTACTCAGTGGATCGACGCCACGCTGTGGGGCAAGCAGGCCGAAGCGCTTGCGCCCTACTTGGTGAAAGGCCAGCAGCTGCACTTCACCATCGAAGACGCCCACGTCGAGACGTTCCCAAAAAGCGATGGCACTCAGGGCATCAAGCTCACCGGTCGGGTAATCGTCATCAAGTTCGCCGGTTCTCCGCCGCAGCAGGACCAGCAGCAGCCCGCGCGGCAGCAGCAGCGGCCACCACAGCAAAGCAGGCCAGCGCCTCAGCAAAACCAGCAGGCCGCGCCGCCGGAGAGCTTCGACGACGACATCCCTTTTGCCCCTCTTCACTGCCTCGCTGGATCCTGAACATGCCAACTGCACACCGCAACCACCAAGCCCGCGCCTGGAACATCCAGCACATGCACGAAAGCATTGACCGCCTGCTGGCTGCCGCGCCGACGTGGAAGCCTGCCGACGCCATTCGTGGCGAGAAGACAATCAAGCAGCTTGAGCGGCAGATCGCCGAAGCGCGGTCTGAGCCCGTCGCTGCGTGAAGCGCATCAACAACCGGGTCCGCCAGCGACGGCGGGCCGTTCAGCTGCATCTACCGGCCCACGGCCTGACGGTGATTGAAGATGGAAAGGGCAGCATCGGGAATAGTGAGCCTCCCCCGCTGGATGACGGCGGTGAAGAAGCTTTACAACACACGCAGCGGCGGACAGTACACCGCTGAAGACGTGGCACTTCGGTTTGCGCTGAGTCTGCGCGAGCATGACAGCGCTGACGAGCTGCGCAGCCTGGCTCGGCGATTGGTCGACAACGTCTGTCTGGAACACCAGCCAAACATGAAACGCCTGAGTCGCGAACCGGACGACGCCAAAGTCTTCGACGCGGCGCTCAAGATCATCAACCGGGTCTGCGACCTTCTGGGATATGGCACGGGCACTGAGTTCGTGCGTAATGGTGAACAGCATGGCAATGAATCAGCAGCAGCGTGACGAGCGCCGGCGGCAGAAGGATGCGAGGTCTGGCGCCGAAGAGCTGCGCTTCAAGGCGCTATCTGGCGAGAAGCGGATGATTCGCGAGTTGATGGAGTGGACCGATGACACGGAACAGGCATCAATGACCCTGGCATGTGTCCGCTACGTTCACTCGCTCGGGCCGGATGGCGCACGCAAGGCGATGGATGATTTGCGTGCGCTCCACAAAGTCGTACTTAGCGTCGATGTGGAGCGACGTCTTATCGCGGGGAGCATGCTGATGATTCAGCAGGACGCGGGGGATGAGGTGATTATTCCACAATGATCCGTCGTGTTTGAGGCGGGTAAATCGACATCGTGTCTCTGATGTTGTGAGTCGCCACAACTTCGCCTGCCGGGTTTACCTCATTGAACGTGTAAAGGTCAGCATCCTGTCCTTTTCGCTGCTCGCGGCTTGATGCGATCTCGACCAGTGTATTTTCCGCAGGGACACCCAGAGCCTTCTTGTACTCGTCAGTCATATCTACTCCTTGACCCGGCTCCATGCCGGCCACCCGTAATACCCCATCCCAAACCAATTTGCCACCATCCGGTATTGGAGGGCGGCGTCTGCAATGGATATTGCCATGCACACCAAAGAAGAATGGCTCGTTGATCGGCAGGACTACTGTATCTGCGTCGAGCGTGACGGCGAAGCGCTGGAAATCGCCACCCTCCAGCCGATGGATCACAACGGCATCAAGCATGTGATCGGCGAAGAGACTTGGGCAAACGCCTACCTGATGCGCAGTGCGCCGCAACTGCTGGCGACCCTCAAGGAAATGCTCGGCAAGGCCTACAAGCAGAACTGGAACGACCACTATCCAGAGCTGATCGAGCAGGCTGAGAAGGTTGTGGCACTGGCCAAGGCTGGCTATCCAAGCGAATGCGATGGTGACGAGGAGATTATATGAGCCGCGCTAAAGACGTCATGGATGAGCTGACGAAGGATGAGCTGCTGGCGTGGATCAGGACACAGTTTTTCCGGCCTCCTAAGCGCAGCGACATCCTTTTCATTCGCTGGCAAAAGCAATCTGCCGCAGTACTTGAGGAAATGCGGCTGGAGAACTTAAGAGGCGCAGGCGTAGACATGAAAGAGCGTGACCGGCTCGCCGTGCGCTTCAACGCGTCGACTGATGCGGAAGAGCGTCTACGCATACTTGCTCTGATGGAGCCCTACGACACGGCTTTGATGGCCCATATCAAGCGGTCGCAGGCCATCGACAAGAAAATGCAGAGGGTCGACGCCCTGTACGAGCAAATCGACGTTGAGCGCCAGAAAGAACAGTCACGCGGCGCTGCTTGACCTGCCCCCTCCCCACTTTCACGAATCACGCCAGCCCGGCAGCGACCGCGGCTGCCTGGAGTTCTGCATGACCACAGCAATCGACCTGTTCGCCGGCCTTGGCGGATGGAGCACCGGCGCGCGCGCCGCAGGCGTCCAGGTTCTCTGGGCGGCCAACCACTGGCCTGTCGCCGTTGAATGGCACAGCGCCAATCATCCGGATACGCAGCACATCTGCCAGGACCTGCACCAGGCCCGCTGGGAAGACGTGCCCGCACATGACCTGCTGCTGGCCTCGCCCTGCTGCCAGGGTCACTCGAAGGCCCGCGGGAAGGCGTCCGGCAACCCGCAGCATGACTCCAGCCGGTCAACGGCGTGGGCTGTCGTCTCTGCGCTGGAGTTCCACCGGCCGGAAGCGGCACTGGTCGAGAACGTTCCGGAGTTCACCGAGTGGGCGCTCTACCCTGCATGGGTCGCGGCGGTTCAGGCGCTGGGCTACCAGGTCGCGCCGCACGTCGTGGACTGCGCCGACCTCGGCGTGCCGCAACACCGTGTGCGTCTGTTCCTGGTGCTGACCCGAAGCCGAGCCCCGCTGATGCTTGAGCTGCACAAACGTCAGCATGTGCCGGCCGCCAGCTTTCTGGACTTCGGCGCTGGCAAATGGTCGGCCATCGAAAAGCCTGGCCGCGCGCAGGCCACGCTCGACCGAGTGCGTAATGGTCGAGAGCGCTTCGGCGATCAGTTCATCATGCCCTACTACGGGAAAGGATCCGGGCTGACCGGGCGGGACATGAATCGTCCGATCGGCACCATCACTACGCTGGACCGCTGGGCGCTGGTACGCGGCGGCGAGATGCGGATGCTCAGCGCCAACGAAGCGTTGGCCGCTCAGACCTTCCCGCTCGACACACTGCGCCCGGATAACCACCGCCAGACCATGCACATGGCTGGCAACGCGGTCCCGCCGCTGGCCGGGCAGCGGATCATCGAAGCATTGAAGGCCGCCGCATGACCGCCCTCCGCCGAACAGCCGAAATCAAAGGGCCGAGCGCACCCCGGCTGAAGCTCGAATTATCCGGATCCTGCGAGTACTGCGGGAATCACCGCTCACACGGAAATCATCACGCCTGCTCCAAGTTGCGGCAGGCCAAGTATGCGCAGCGCGCGAGGGAGTCGATATGAGTGATCTGAATGAAATGCGCCAGCAGCTGGCGGACGTGACGGCCGAGCGCGATCAAGCCCGGGCAGCGGTCGCCGAACTTGAGTCGGGCCTACGCATCATTGCCGTATCCGCCAAGGGATCAACGCTCAGCGGACTGAAGATGATCGCCAAGCAGTCTCTGAACAGAGCCGCCGCCCTCAACAAGCCAGCCGGGGTGCAGTCATGAGCAGGGTTCATAACCTGAAAATCAAGCAACAGCCGTTCGATGAGTTGGTGAGTGGTGTCAAGACTGGCGAGGTTCGCGACTGCTCCGACCGGGATTTCCAGGTCGGCGACATGGTTGAGCTGTTCTTGGTCGACGAAACGGGCGGTAATGCGCTCCAGAGCATCGCCCGCCGAATCACTCACGTTCAGCGGGGTTACGGGCTCCCGGACAATATCTGCGTGCTGAGCTACGCCCAGCCTGCCGTCCCTGTGACGACGCAGGAGCCGATCATGCTCACCGCAGTTGCTGAGCTGATTGACGACGGTGACGGCGGGCTTGAACCGAGCTGGCTTCTCGAGGGCGGCACTGCCGAGCTGTTCGCCGGTATGACGCTGCTGGTTGCGGAAAACGCCCCTGAGCTGTGCCAGGAAGACGGCAGCGCGGAGGTCTTCACTCGCGCCGATACGGGTGAGGTTGAGCAGCTCCAATGTGAGTTGGATGCCTACAAAGCTTCGCGGGAGCGATTGCACGGATGGATCCGGGAAGAGCAGTTGAAGAACGTCCATCTGAACGCCCAACTGGCCGAGCGGGATGCGCTGCTGCATGAGGTGTCAATTTCTCCAGAATGGTCGCTATCGGTAGACCTGCAAGTGCGGATCAGTGACACGCTTTCCGCCAGCGCAGAGCCGAGCGCGCCGGTTGAGCGGGATCCATGTCCCGGCTGTGGCGTCCCCGGCTTCACCGCCACCTGCAACAGGTGCGTCCCTTACTGATCGGAGTACATCCGTACTCCGCCCCGCATAACCCCTTCCTTTATTGCCTGCTGCGCGAGACGCGGCGAGGAATCATCATGCCTACCGGATACACACACGACATCAAAGACGGCATTAGCTTCAAGGCCTTTGCTTTGAACTGCGCCAGAGCTTTTGGCGCCTGCATCACCCTGCGCGATGAGCCGGGTGGTGGAGAGAAGATCCCTGAGGAGTTCCAGCCGAGCGATTACCACTTCAAGGCTTTAGCCGAAGCCCGATCGACTTTGGCGACCCTGGAATCCATGACCTCAATGGAATGCGGATTCAAGGCTGCCGAGCAACATGATCAGGGCGAGAGGCTGAGGCTTGACCGGCTGAAGGAGCTGGCCGACCTGAAGCAGCGCTATGAGGAAATGCTGGACTGCGCCCGTTTGTGGTCACCACCAACTGCCGATCATGCCGGGCTGAAGGAATTCATGATCAAGCAGATCAGCGAAAGCATCGACTGGGACTGCGACACCACCTACTACAGCCGCCCTACTGAAAGGCTTTCCGCATCCGAATGGCTGGAATGCGCAAAATCCAAAGCCATGAAGGATATCGAATACCACAAAGAGCACTGGGCCGCAGAGCTCCAGCGCACAGCCGATCGCAACGCCTGGGTAAACGCCCTCCGCGAAAGCCTCTGAACCCTTCGCCGCCCCGCGCGGCCCGGAGCATCACATGAATACAGCTTTTCTGCTGATGGCCCAGTACAACGGCGCGGCCATCATCCCCCTGGAACGAGTATGCCTGGACTATTTCAGCCACTTGACGCCGGAGAAGATGAAGATGAAAGTGGCGGCAGGCGAAATCGATTTGCCGCTGGTGAGAATGGAGAACAGCCAGAAGGCGGCACGTGGTGTGCACCTGAATGATCTGGCTCAATATCTGGATGCCCAGCATGCGAAAGCACGGGCAGAACATGGCAAGCTGATGGGTCGAAACCTGCGGCGCGTTTCCTGAGCAAAAACCCCTCGAAATACCCCCTTCCCAAAGCTCACTGCTTAATTCTTGCTAAAGCAAGTCAATCCAAACGGCTAACCCACTGATGAATAACGGTTTTTTCCGTCAGTCGGACCGATCCATCATCGGCGCAACAGAAAACCTCCTGACTACCGGATTTGCTGGGGTTACGAGGTTTCCTGCAGGTTTCGTCGACATTTACAAGCTTCTCATTTACTACCGTTTACCATCGTTTTCGCTTGTTTCCGAAAGCTCGTTGCTACAATGTAGCAATCCGAATCCCCGTTGTAGCAAATTCCATGGACAGCATATCATTCGCAGGCGTCAAAACAGATCGTCGGCATACGCGCAGACCTGCCCCCAGAAACGGCGCGACAGTCTATCAGAAAAACAACCCTTTGAGGAACAAGGGAAGTCTCTACCGCAGAGCACATACTAAAGGATGAATAACCTGCTTTCTGCAATGAATCCCTATACCAGCGCGCCAGCCCCATACTTGTAAATTTAAGCCCGACATGCTCGCCATATATAATATTGTACCTTAAGTCAACCTCACCAATACATTATACCGAGAAGATCTAAATCCCTTGGGACAACCAGAGCAATTAACCAACCGCCCCGATAAAACGCCAATTAATACAATTTACAAAAAAATATAATTTAAGAGATTAACAGGACATCCCTGCTAAACTCTAACGTACCCAGAAACGGGCTCAAGGAATCGCTATTCATACATCAAATATTTCCTTTTATGGCAGATCTAGCCAATTCCCGCAACCCCTCATCAATATGCATTTTCATAATATTCATTACCGCAACACGCTCTACCGCCGACTTTGATTCCTGCAACTCCGTAGCAAGGGCAATCATTAATGATCCAATCTCATCGCCAGCACAATCATAACCCGCAAACTCCAGCACGAATCGCAACAAGCCACAGACCTCTATTAATTTTACCCCGAGCGCCGTCTTAGGTAGATACAACGCTGCCAGTTTCACAACTCTAACATGGTCGGAGTAAACATGAAAATGAGGGTGAACGAAGTCATAGTCGCTAGCCGACCCAGGAAAGCGCTTTCTACGCTTATTTAGCAGCACTGACTTATTGGATTTAATGCCATTACAGTCCTTGCAGCTAATACACAGATTCAACGACTCAAACATAAACTGAGGATGCACATCTTTGGAAACAACGTGATCAACATCCCAAGCGGCATTATGCTTAACAAAAATTTGCTGACGACAGTATGCACACTTAAACTCTTGAACCTTCAAATAATGATCCTTGATAGCCTTTTTCAAAGAGTTCAACTCTTCATCAGAAGTCCCCCCCCAGAACGACCCATGCTTCGCATCATCAGGAATAATTTCAAACTGTCTGATTTTTTTCAGCTGAGCTTCGTTATACTCTATCGGCCCACCTAAAACCATGACTTTATCAATCATGAACAGCACCACTCCTAGCGGCTTCAAAAAGAACAATCAGCTGAAGCACCGGATCGTCGTTTTTTAGCAGCGACTTAAGCGCAACGAAGCTATCCAATAGCGTTAGCTTATCCTTGGACAGTTTCTTGCCCAACGACAGCGAGCTTAAAGCGCTCACCAACTCCCTCATAAGGTATTCATTCTTAAAACCGGGCGCACGAAATATTTCAGCCAACTGAAAATCTGCAGATCTGTTAGCTACGTCGCGAGCCTCTAGAACCTTTTTAGTTTGAAGATCAACGATATAGCAATTTTCATCTTCAAGATGAGAAATTATTTGAGGTGAATGCGTAGCTATAATAAAATGACAGCCTTTGAAACCGCTGAAAGTCGACATCAACACCTCGATATACCGCTCTTGCCACTCCGGGTGAAGACATATCTCGGGCTCGTCAATACAGATTAACGAACCATCCGCTATCCTTGATGCGATCCCGAGCATCGCCATTACGACACATTGCTCCCCAGAACTTGCATCACTTATTCTAAAAGGCTTATCAATATCTTTCTTTTGAAGTCGAATATCACGAGGTCGAAACAGGCCGCATTCTAACAACACCGAAAAATCTGTTTTGAGAGACGTGTTCGTATGGGTATCAAAAACCCCCTCGCGTGAGATAACAAGCTCTAGCTTGTTCACAGCATGGTTCTCAAGAAAACTCGATAAAGCGCCAAGAAACTTCTTTCTCAGGCCCTCAGGTGCGCCATGGAGCCGCTGCGTAACCTTCCGAAAGTCAAAACCTATTTTTGGCTCTTTGCTACCATTTGCCAAAGAATCAAGCACTCGGAGAGGGTTTTCAGAATTAATCAATTTAACCAATGTTGAAATACTTACATTGGAGATAAACCGAACCTCCATTCTTCGATGATAGCCCAAGTAATCTAGAACATCTAAAACTGTAGCCAGCCTGTTATCACCTTGACTTAACGCTTGTACGAGGTCCCCCAACACCCGCGCCATAAACGACATACTTAGATTCGTACTATACAACCCTCTCAACCCTTGATAAAAATAGTACCCTGGAGCCAGATCACTTTTAGACGCAATCCCACCAAACTCTGTCATAGGAAACCTATCAAACGGGCTGGTAGAGACCGCTATAACGTTGAAGGGATAAGATTTAGGCGAAACAAATTCTAAACCTTTGCTTAGAGACACATTTTTATTTACATAACATTCAATAGCCTCCGATACAACGTTCCGTAACAACCGACTTTTACCGGAGCCGTTTCTTCCAACGATTGTGGTAAAAATATTTTTTTCTGCATCAACCCGCCCTGTATAAAATGGATATACTTGTCCATTCAAAGCACCTGAATCTATCATAAGCCAAATCCTAAAGCCGACCCAATTAGTAAATTTTGCTTTTATTTTCTAAGGCCCATTAGAACCAACCTTATCAAAGCATTTGACCCACACTATGCTACAGCTGCTAGTAATTGGCAAACAGATTTGCGGTGATTGCCGCACCTTCCTCCTAAAGCCTATATATCTCACGACATCCTCGTCCGCAAATAACCCTCTCTCTTTCACTTTCTACGGAAAACGGGGCGTGGTCTACGGTCAACTCTGTATTACCCAGCATCATTAAAGCTGAAAAATTCGTAGCCCCATTTATCTCTGCATGCGCGCGCCCGGCTACAAGTACGAACTGCATTCTTTACGAACGGCACGATTTAAATCCTTGCTAGTACGGTGGTTTGACATAGCTGCATTCGGCAGTACGGCGTTGAAATGTATCTTGAAACTCCATTTACAGATTTCTCATTCTGCTGTTTCGACGGATTTCACCTTCTCTTGCAGCCGTTCGCTTATTTCGAAGCACCTTCTATGATCGTGCTGTACTAGCCAGTCATCACTTCGGACCGCGCGAGAGAGATTGAAAGCAGGACGACGCTTATCTGATACACCGGTTTCGGAAAGCGGAATCACACCGCCGATAAGTGCTCGTACAGAATCGTGCTGCCCACCGCCATCAGCACCAGACCACCAAGGATTTCTGCGCGCTGCCCCACCACTGTGCCCAACACCCGGCCCAACATGACCCCGATTGTAACCATCACTGTGGTGGCGATGCCGATCGCCACGGCGGCGACCACAATGTTCACCTCCACGAAAGCCAGGCCGATGCCGACTGCCAATGCATCGATGCTGGTGGCGAACGCAGTGGTGGCCAGAATGAAAAACGAATGTTGAGTGCGCTTTTCCTCTTCCGGCTCCTCGGGCTTGAGGCCGTTATGGATCATGTGCAGCCCCAGCAGCAGCAAGAGCGTAAATGCGATCCAGTGGTCCCATTCTTCGACATACCGGGAAGCGACATGGCCGATCCCCCAGCCGATGACCGGGGTGATGGATTCGATCGCACCGAAGATCAGCCCCGTGCGCAGCGCTTCGAGAAAGCGTGGCTTGTGCAGGCTGGCACCTTTGCCGATGGCCGCCGCGAAAGCGTCCGTGGACATGGCCAGAGCAAGAAATATGAGGGAAATGGGATTCACAACAGGCTTCCAGTCGGGCTATCGATCAACGACGCAGCCACACGCCCGACTCTGAGCATGGTTGCATCGCTGGTCTCGCCAACCGAAAGGTGTCCGCGCCACGGCATGCCGCCGAGAATGTTGACGCGAACGCTCTGGACCGGGGCCAAGAGCAGCCTACTCCCCAACAAGGAGCGCCACTAGACTGTCTAGAGCAAGGAAATCAACGCTGGACGCCGAGCCTAGAGCAGCATCGCCACGACCGCGAGCAGAGACACGCCGGCAATCAGCATGATGCCCATGACTTCCAGTTCCTGGGAAAACTCGACTTCCGGGTAATCGTCTTCGCGCCTGTCAAACATAGGAACACTCTCAATGCGGTAGCGTTGTGCCTTCAGAGGAAACGCGCGCGTGGAGGTTCCATGCAGGCCGACGACCGGCCGGTCACCTACGGGAGGGCTATTTCGTTCGCAGAAACAAGCCTCGACAGACGATTCCGGCGAGGCTGATGGAGCGCTATCCGGTAATCAGGCGCTGCTGCCTGGCGACGGCTCTTCTGCCTCGTCGACCGGAGGATTTACCGGCATGTCGGGATCGTCGGTGAGGTCGCCACGTGAGAGGTCACCCGCGTCGTTCTCACCGTTCTCGTCGCGCTCGGCGCCGGAATCCTGATAAACCTCCTTATCCTTGTCGCCCGGCTCGGCGGGTCCTGGATACGGGCTTTCCGGTCCATTGTTGTCGATTGCCATAGTCAGTCTCCAATCCAGGGCGCAGGACATCCGCGCTTGAAGTTGAGAAAGGTACGCTGCTGGGGAGTGCCGGTTTCCGGACGAACGGTGCCTCGGTGGGGCGCGCAATACCCCGTTGCACTTTCCCGCAGCGGCTGGTCGGCTCGTGGACGCATTGTCATATAACCGTCACATACCCTTCCTAGGTTGTTGAAAACCCTGCATCGATAACCCGCGCCGGGTGCGGATCAATTGACAGCAGTGTCCCGCTTGCCCAGGCGCGCCGACGACTCTTCAAGGCGCGATATGAACTCCCTGAATCAGCACGACCGCGACACCGATCACCAACACCTGCACAGTGCACTGGACGAGTTGCGTCTGCTGCGAAGCACGATGGATCAGGCTGCCCGAAGCGCTGCGCAGCAATATCAGGTCCATGAGGATTTTGCCGCCAGCGCGCTCAACCTCCTAAGCTATCTCGCCCTGCGCCGTCACGAACTGCGCCCCTTGCAAACCCGCCTGGCTGCCCTTGGCCTGTCCTCGCTCGGACGCTGTGAAGCGGCCGCGTTACAGACGGTGGATCAGTTGATCGCAGTCCTTGAGCGCCTGACCGGCGAGCACGCGCGCATGGATGGCTTGCTGACGGATGAAGGCCTGCCGACCGCGCTTGAGCGTCATGGCGAGGCACTGTTCGGCCCCGCGCCCGCCGAGCGTGCGGTGCGCATCATGGTCACCATGCCCAGTGAGGCTGCCGATGACCCGGCCATGATCGAGCAGATGCTGCTGGCCGGCATGAACTGTCAGCGCATCAACTGCGCTCATGACGGTCCGGACGTCTGGACGCGGATGATCGGGCATTTACGCGCTGCGTCTGAAAAACTCGACCTGCCTTGTCAGGTGGTCATGGACCTGGCCGGCCCCAAGGTCCGTACCGGCCCGCTGGCTGCCGGCCCCTCGGTGCTGCGCATCAAGCCCGCGCGCGATGTCTATGGACTGGTAATTCAGCCGGGGCGGGTGTTGCTGACCGGCGATGTGCCCGAGCATACCCACGCCCTCCAGCTTCCCGCTGACTGGATCGCATCATTGCGCGAAGGCGATGTGCTGAAATTCACCGACAGTCGGCTCTCGAAGCGACGCATGCATGTGGTCGATATCGGCGACGACGGTTGCTGGGCGGAACTGGAAAAGACTGCCTATTTCGTTCCCGGCACACGTCTGGAACTCGACTCGGCCCGTGGCCGGGAAAAACGCGCGCGGGTCATGGCCGTGCCCGTCGCCGAACAGCCGATCCGGCTTGAAGAAGGTGACCGCCTGATACTGACCCGGGATGACATCGATGGCCGCCCCGCCGTGCTTGGCAGCGAAGGCCAGGTGCTGGAGCCCGCGCGCATCGGCTGCACCTCTGCCGTCGCGTTCGATGCGGTGAAGGTGGATCAGCCGGTTCTGTTCGATGACGGCAAGCTCGGCGGTCACGTCGTCTCTCGCGATGAAGAACGGATCGAGGTGCTGATCACCCACGCGCCCGGCGGCGCCAAACTGCGGGCCGACAAGGGCATCAACCTGCCGATGACCGACCTGCCGTTGCAGGCGCTGTCGGACGACGACATCGTCGCGCTGGAGTTCGCCAGCCGCCATGCCGATATCGTCGAGCTGTCATTCGTCAACACGGCGGACGACGTGCAGGGCCTGCTGGACCATTTGCAGCGGCTCGAAGCGACACATATGGGCGTGGTGCTGAAGATCGAGACCAGGCTGGGCTTTGAAAACCTGCCGGAACTGCTGCTCGCCGGCATGCGCCATCCACGCCTGGGGGTGATGATCGCCCGCGGTGATCTTGCGGTGGAAACCGGCTTCGAGCGAACCGCCGAGTTGCAGGAGGAGATGCTCAGCCTGTGCGAAGCGGCCCATGTGCCGGTGATCTGGGCGACGCAGGTGCTGGAGAGCCTTGCCAAGACGGGCCTTGCCACCCGTGCCGAGATGACCGACGCGGCCATGGGTGTGCGTGCCGAGTGCGTCATGCTCAACAAGGGGCCGCACATCCTGAAAGCCATAGGCGCGCTGCACGATGTGCTCAGGCGCATGCAGGATCACCACGTGAAAAAGCGTGCCATGATGCGCAGGCTGAGCGTGGCGGTCGCCTCGCCGGTCGTCCCCGACTGACCGGATCATGAACCCTGCGGCCGGCCTTCCAGCCGCCGCCGGGAACCTGTACGCCAGCCAGAGTTCAAAGCTTTCCCGACCCTATTCGCAGTGTCGTCGCGGCATGCCGGGCGACACGACCACGCGATCTCATGCGAAGGTTACCCCCGCGGCCTTGAGTGGCCGTCATCGCTGGGGTAATGTCATTCAACCGCACAGGAAAGAGCACGCACATGACCTCCAAGCTGGAACAACTCAAGCAATTCACTACTGTCGTCGCGGACACCGGCGATTTCGACGCCATTGCCCGTCTCAAGCCTGAAGACGCGACCACCAACCCGTCGCTGCTGCTCAAGGCCGCTTCCAGCGAAAGCAACGCGCAATTGCTCGCCGAGGCATTCAGCGGCAGCAAGGGCGATATCTCTCTGGCGAGCGACCGCTTCGCCGTCGCCATCGGCCGCAAGATCCTCGACGTGGTGCCAGGGCGCGTATCGACCGAAGTGGACGCGCGTCTTTCCTTCGACACCGGCGCCATGATCGAGCGCGGCGAGCGCATTATCGGCCTCTACGAGGAAGCGGGTGTCGGCCGCGAGCGGATCCTGATCAAACTGGCTTCGACCTGGGAAGGTATCCGTGCTGCCGAACAGCTGGAAAAGAACGGCATCCAGACCAACCTGACCCTGCTGTTCTCCTTCGCCCAGGCCGTGGCCTGCGCCGAAGCCGGCGTGTTCCTGATCTCGCCGTTCGTGGGCCGGATCTACGACTGGTACAAGAAGTCCACTGGCAAGGAATACACAGGTTCCGAAGATCCGGGCGTCCAGTCGGTTTCCCGTATCTACAACTATTACAAGGCCAACGGCTTCAATACCGTGGTCATGGGTGCCAGCTTCCGTAATCTGAGCCAGATCGAAGAGCTGGCAGGCTGCGACCGCCTGACGATCAGCCCGGACCTGCTCAAGCAACTGGCCGAAGACACCGGAACGCTGGAGCGCAAGCTGGCCGCCGGCAACGCGGGCGAGCCTCGCCAGAGCCTGACCGAGAGCCAGTTCCGCTGGGACTCGAACGAGGATGCGATGGCAACCGAGAAGCTCGCCGAAGGCATTCGCCAGTTCGCCCGCGACCAGGAAAAACTGGAGGCGCTGCTGTCCGCCAAGGCGTGATTGCGGCTGAAACGTAAAAAGGGCGGCATCCTCGCGGATGCCGCCCTTTTCTTTGCTCTGATGAAAGCGGATGCTACGACTGATCCATCGCTAGCAAGCTGGCTCTCATCAAACAAAACCTATCTTGTTGATTTGCATGGCCGAAAAACGTGCACGCCGTGGGAGGGAGCTTGCTCGCGACGGCTTCACTGCGGTGGCACTGCCGGCTGTGGGTATATCCATTATCGCGTGGGCTGGTCTGTCTGGTTTCGGCCCTTACCGCCGACCCCCTTTTGTTTCAGCAAAAGGGGGAAAACCATTGCTCCTGGCTTGGCCCTTCGGGTTCCCTCACTCCGGCGACGCTCCACCGGGCCGCGCCCTGATGTGGATTGAGGGTGGCGTCCATGAGCCATTGGCGCCAGCCGGCGTCCTGCCTCGC